>JANLTH010000073.1:0-44797 GCA_031362865.1 Burkholderiales bacterium
TGACGCGCGAACGCGGCGGGGACCCAGTCGAGCGACTCGTACTTCTTGATGACCTCCGTCTCGAGCTTGAGATCCCAGGTGCTCGCCTCGGCGGCGTTCGCCTGGTACTTGCCCTTCTTGCCCTTGCCGTCGCCGAGGACGTCGGCGACGGAGCCGCCGTAGATGTGCTTCGACGGGACGTCGAACTTCTGCGTGATCTCCTCGTCGAGGAGCGTGAACGCGGCCTCGGCGGCGTAGTCGACGTACGGCGGCTTCTGCGCGTCCGCGCCGGTCTTCGACTTGTAGCTCTCCCAGGCGCTGATCGTCTGCTGGAGCCAGGTCTTGTAGTCGCCCTCGTTGCCGACCTTCTTCATCTTGGCGACCTCGTAGGCCGCCTCGACGACGAAGCGTCCCGCGCCCGCGTTGCCGCGGTTCGCCTGGACGTACTGGATGAGCGCCGCCTCGCCGGACTGCCGCGAGCCGCGGTTCGTCCCGGTGTCGACGCCCTTCGCGTCCCACTGCTTGTAGTCGAACGAAGCGACGAGGTAGTCGGCGTTCGCCTTGTCCTCGGCGGGCGGGTGGAGCTTCAGCATCGTCTGATACTCCGCCATCATGCGGTCACGCTGACCGATGTTGGCGTAGAGGATCATCGCGTTGCGCGCGGCGTCGCGGCGCTTCGGTTCGTCGAAGCGGTCCGTCGCGGCGACCTTCTCGTAGGTCTCCGCCGCCTTCGGATAATTGAAGAACGAGTAGTACGTCGTGCCGAGCGCGTCGTAGGCATGGTGCGGTGGTGTCGCGCATCAAAATTCTCTCGCGGATGGACGTGGCCGAGAAGCGCCGCCCGCAAGATGGTCGCATCAAAACCCGCACGGCCGAGGGCCAAGAGGTGGAGTTGCGCTTGTCCACTTTGCCCACAGCCTTCGGCGAAAAAGTGGTGATGCGTATTTTTGACCCTGAAGTGCTGGTGCGCGACTTCACTGAGCTCGGTTTTTCGGAAGACGATAAAACTCGCTGGGGCGCGATGGTCAAGCGGCCACACGGCATTATTCTGGTAACTGGCCCGACTGGCTCTGGCAAAACTGTCACGCTGTACTCCACGCTCAAATCGCTTGCCACCTCCGAAGTCAATGTCTGCACGATTGAAGACCCGATTGAAATGGTGGAACCCACCTTCAATCAGATGCAGGTGCAAAACGCGATTGACCTGAGTTTTGCAGAAGGGCTGCGCGCGCTGATGCGCCAAGACCCGGACATCATCATGGTGGGTGAAATCCGCGATCTCGAAACGGCGGAAATGGCGATTCAGGCTGCGCTCACCGGGCATTTGGTCTTATCCACCCTGCACACCAATGACGCCCCCGCCGCGATTACGCGCTTGCTCGACCTGGGCGTGGCACCCTACCTGCTCAATTCCACCATTCTGGGCGTGATGGCGCAGCGGCTGTTGCGCACGCTGTGCCCGCATTGCAAGGCATCCGAAACTTTGACGGACGAGCGCATCTGGAATGATTTGGTTACGCCGTTTAAGTCCAAATCGCCCGGCAAGCTGTATCGCACGGTTGGTTGTCTGGAATGCCGCAATACGGGCTTCATGGGCCGCATGGGTATTTACGAAATCATGCTGATGTCGCCCGAGCTGAAGAAGCTGATCACCGCGCAAACCGACATCGCCCAAGTGCGCGAGCAGGCCTACAAGGAAGGCATGAAGCCACTGCGGGTTTCAGGCGCGCTCAAGGCTGCCCAGGGCTTAACCACGCTAGAAGAGGTGTTGCGGGTCGCACCGCCTGCCGATGCGGATTAAGGATGTCTGAAGAGCCAATACCAGAGCGCTTCTTCGGGCATTTCCCTGCGCTCGGATAGCGGTGTGGCAAAAAAAAGCGGACATCTAGTCCGCTTTTTTTCCTGACAGTGACGCAATCTATTCCAACGGTGGAATCCGTAGCAGTTGGCCTGGATAAATCTTGTCCGGGTGCTTGAGCATCGGCTTGTTGGCTTCAAAAATCACCGGGTACTTATTGGCGTCGTCGTAGTATTCCTTGGCAATTTTCGACAGGTTGTCACCCGCCACGACTTCGTGCCACTCCGATTCGTCGGCCGGCGTGGACTGGTCAACGGTCATGTTGTCGTTCACCTTCGCAACGCCACTCACATTGCCGCAGCACAGCGCGATTTTTTCCTTTGTCGCTTGATCCGCTGCGACACCGAACACGTTGACCGTGCTGGAGGCGGCATCAAAGGTGATGGTGAGCGCCGTGGCCTCCAAGTTTTGTGTCTTGACGTAAGCCTCGATACCTTCTGCTGCGGCGCGGTTGAGCGCGTCGAGCTTGGCTTTGGCGGCACCGTCGTCCGGCGCTGCTGCTACTTGCTCAGCAACGGCGACTGCCTCTTCTTCTTTGTGGCCGAACAGCTTCTCACCAGCCTTCTTAAAAAAATCCATCATACCCATGTCTATTCCCCTTGAAGTGATTAATCAGATGCGCAAAAATTTATCTGCGAGAGAACATTACACCACGGAAATGCTGGTCGTCCATGTCAACTCAGTGTCAATCCGCTATCAATCCGATGTCAACTTGCTTTCTTTGACAATTGGCGAATTCCGCGCTCCAAACCATTCACCGTGAGCGGGAACATGCGCGTGCCCATGATCTGGCGGATCACTGAAATGGACTGGCGATACTCCCAAAGGCCTTCCGGTTCGGGGTTTAACCAGATGGCGCTTTTGAAGTGGTCGAGAAAGCGGTTCATCCACACCGCGCCTGCCTCTTCATTGTTGTATTCCACACTGCCGCCCGGTTGCAAAATTTCATACGGGCTCATGGTCGCGTCGCCCACAAACACCAGCTTGTAATCCTTGTTGTATTTGCGAATGATGTCCCAGGTCGGGAAGCGTTCGGAATGACGGCGACGGTTGTTCTTCCACAAATAGTCGTACACACAATTGTGGAAGTAGTAGTACTCCAGGTGCTTGAACTCGGTTTTTGAGGCGGAAAACAGCTCCTCCGCTTGGCGGATGTGGTCGTCCATCGTGCCACCCACGTCCATCAACATGAGTACTTTGACCGTGTTGTGGCGCTCGGGCTGCATTTTGATGTCGAGATAGCCCGCGTTGCGCGCCGTCGACTCAATGGTGCCGTCCAAATCGAGCTCGTCTTCCGCGCCTTCACGCGCAAATTTGCGCAGGCGACGCAGGGCCATTTTGATATTGCGAATGCCCAACTCCACCGAATCGTCGTAGTCTTTGTACGAACGCTGATCCCACACTTTGACAGCGCTGCGGTTGCGGCTTTTTTCTTGGCCGATGCGAATGCCCTCGGGGTTAAATCCGTTCGCACCAAAAGGTGAGCGTCCCGCGGTGCCGATCCACTTGTTGCCGCCTTCGTGGCGCTCTTTTTGCTCTTCGAGGCGCTTTTTGAGCGTCTCCATCAGCTTGTCCCAGCCGCCCAGCTTTTCGACCAAGGCCTTTTCTTCCGGCGTGAGCTGGAGTTCATTCTTTTTGATGAGCCATTCGAGCGGAATGTCTTTCGCCAATTCGTGCAGCGACTCGATGCCCTTGAAGTACTCGCCAAATACCCGGTCGTACTTGTCGTACTTGGTTTCGTCTTTGATGAGCGAAGCGCGCGAGAGGTAATAAAACTCGTCGATCGAAGGCGAAATCACGTCTGCCTGCATCGCCTCCAGGAGCATCAAAAACTCCTTGGTCGATACCGGCAGCCCGGCGGATTTACATTTGAGGAAGAAGTCGATCAGCATGGTCAGTTCCGCGGTTTGCTCAGTTGGTGGCTCAAATGCGTTTTCACCGCAGGCCATTCAGCGGCGACGATGCTGAATACCACCGTGTCGCGCAGGCTGCCATCAGCGTGGCGCGAGTGGTTGCGCAAAATGCCGTCTTGCTTGGCCCCCAAACGCAAAATCGCGTTACGGCTGGCGTGGTTGAAATAGCTAGTGCGAAACTCGACCACCGGGCAGTCGAGCACCTCAAACGCATGGCGCAACAGCATCAGTTTGCACTCAGTGTTAATCGGGCTTTTTTGCGCGGATTGCGCGTACCAGGTAGCGCCGATTTCCACGCGCTTGACGGCAGCGTCGATGTTCATGTAAGTCGTCATGCCGACGATCTTGCCACTCGCCGCACTCTGCACTGCAAAGGCCAACATCGAGCCCGCCTCTTGTAGTTTCAAGCGGCGCGCGATCTCGGCTTGCATTGCCTCCGGTTTGGGAATGGCGGTGTACCAGAGGTTCCACAATTCCCCATCGCGCACCGCGATTGCCAGCTCCGCATTCTGAGCGGGGTCAAGCGGCAGCAAGGTGGCGTGCTGGCCTTTCAGGGTGACACGCGCAAGCCAGGCCATGAGACTCTAGCGCCCTTGGCGCGACATGAACACGAGCCGCTCAAACAGGTTCACGTCTTGTTCGTTTTTGAGCAGCGCACCGTGCAGCGGCGGCACGAATTTTTTCTGGTCTTTCGAAATCAAGGCATCAGCCGGAATGTCTTCGGCCAAGAGCAGCTTCAGCCAATCGAGCAATTCAGAAGTCGAGGGCTTTTTCTTGATGCCTTGCACTTCACGCATTTCAAAAAACACCGTCAAGGCTTCCTTGAGCAGCGCCTGCTTGATGCCCGGAAAGTGGACATCGACGATCTTTTGCATCGTGTCTTTGTCGGGAAACTTGATGTAATGAAAAAAGCAGCGGCGCAGAAAGGCATCCGGCAATTCTTTCTCGTTGTTCGAGGTAATCATCACAATCGGGCGGCGCTTCGCCTTGATCGTCTGACGCGTCTCGTACACGTAGAACTCCATGCGGTCCAGTTCGCGCAAGAGGTCGTTAGGGAACTCGATGTCGGCCTTGTCGATTTCATCGATCAAGAGCACGGTGGGCTCTTCCGCCTCAAAGGCCTGCCAAAGCACGCCGCGAATGATGTAGTTGGAAATGTCTTTGACGCGCCCGTCGCCCAATTGCGAGTCACGCAGGCGCGAGACCGCATCGTATTCATACAAGCCTTGCTGCGCCTTGGTGGTTGACTTGATGTGCCATTGCATCAGCGGCATGTTCAAAGCCTTGGCAACTTCTTCAGCCAGCATGGTTTTGCCGGTGCCCGGCTCGCCTTTGATAAGGAGCGGCCGCTGTAGGGTGATCGCAGCGTTGACAGCCAAGCGAAGGTCATCGGTAGCGACGTAGTTGTCGGAACCGGAAAAGCGTTTGTTCTGTTCGGTCATGGTGAAATTCGTGAGGAGTTGAGCGGGCATTATAGCCAGCGGGTGCATGCGCTGAAAGCTTGCACCGCATCGAGTCCTGCGCGCAGATTCGGCAGAATTTTTGCGGTTAAAATGCTTTGTTGCGTTGTGCTTTTTCTCAAATGTTTTCTCTTCCCAAGAACCGCATGAAACTACTTTTGGCCTTAGGCGTTGTGACCGGTGCGCTGCTTGCGCTGCCCGTTGCGGCGCAAACCATGGGCGACACCAAATCCGGCGGCAAAGCTGCGTTGTGCATTGGCTGCCACAGCATTCCGGGCTACAAAATGGCCTACCCGACTACCTACTCCGTGCCCTTGATCGCTGGACAGCAAGCCAAGTACTTGGAAAATGCTTTGCAGGCCTACAAAAAAGGCGAGCGCAAGCATCCGACCATGGTCGCAATCGCCTCTTCTTTGTCGGACAAAGACATGGCTGAATTGGCGACTTACTACGCCGGGGGTGCGAAATGAAGCACGCGGTGTTCGGCCTAATTCTTTTATGTGCCACTCCCATCGTGTCGGCGGGTGACCGTGTTGCCGGGGAACGTTTGGCTCGCGAAAAGGAGTGTTTCAGTTGCCATGCAACGGATCTCACTCCCAAGGAAAAAGACACCCAGAAGAAGAATCTCGACTGGGAGAAACCATCTGCTCCTGAGAATCCAAAACTAGGCGGGCAGCACAAAGACTATCTAGTGCAAGCTCTTTTGGCGTACAAACAAGGAGACAGATCGATCATGGGGCGCAAGAATGTGATTATGGCTTCGTCCGCGGAAAAGCTGAGTGCGCAGCAAATTCAGGATCTCGCCGAATTCTTCGGCTCGATGAAGGGTTCTCTGGGCATCAAGCGCTAATTTGTAAAGACAAGCGAATAAAAACCCCGGGCATTGCCCGGTTTTTTTATGCCTGCGAGGCATCAAACTTCTTTCGAGCGATCCCAAATATTGGGCATGCTTGAACCCACGTAGCCCGAGACGAAATTCTTGACTTCGCCGGTTTGCGGAAGGTAAATATGGCGCTGCACGGCACCAATGTTGGCACCGTAGCAGTGAATGCTCACCGACACCCGATCGGCATAGCCGTTCGACACCGTATGGATGTCGCCCACGGTTGGCGACACCAAATCGATACCGCCCGGCGCGACATGGTGCTCGCCTTGTTTCACGGGCCGCCCATTTTCGCCCAGCGTGAATTCTTCGCACCGCTCGGCCCCGCGCATCACGCCCACCATGCCCCACACCGTGTGGTCGTGAATCGGTGTGGTGTGCCCCGGCCCCCAGATAAAGCTTGCGAGTGAAAAGCGCTCAAACGGGTCGCAGTACAGCAGATATTGCTGATAGCGGTCCGGGTGCGGTTTGGCGAATTCATCGGGCAACCAATCGTCGTGGTTGATGAGGTCGGCCAACAGTGGCTGACCCCGCTCGAAGACGCGTGCTTCCTGATCACCATCGCTGTCAATCAGGCGCGTCATGGATGTCACAAATTGGCGCAGGCGGGCGTGGTTCATGGTGGATTGGCGTGGGTTGGTGTGGATTGGCGTGGCGGGTTGTCCAGTAATATCAGGCGCACGTTACCGCAACCGGACTTGAAGAATCGACTATGGCGCACATCGCAGGTATCGACGTTGGCGGCACCTTCACCGACTTGATTTTGGTGGACGAAGTCAGTGGTGCAACCCACTTGGCTAAGGTTCCTACCACGGTCGAAAACCAAGCCCACGGCGTGATGGCGGCCCTGCACACCGCGCTGCAAGCCGCCAATGTCAGCCTGGCCGATGTGAGCGCCATCATTCACGGCACCACCACCACCACCAACGCGATGCTCGAACGCAAAATAGCCAAGGTGGGGCTGATTACAACCCGGGGCTTTCGTGATGTGCTTGAACTAGGGCGGCGCACCCGCCCCAAGGCTTACGGCTTGACCGGCTCGTTCACGCCACTCATCAGCCGCGAAGTGCGGCTGGAGGTGGACGAACGCCTCGACAGCGAAGGCTCCGTGCTCACCCCGCTCAACGAAGCGCAGGTGGCCGATGCCGCAAGAGCCTTGGTGCAAGCCGGTTGCGAGGCGGTGGTCATCCATTTTTTGCATAGCTACATCAACGCTACGCACGAAAAACGCGCCGCTGAGATTGTGCGCGCGCTCTGGCCCAACCGCTTTGTCACCGCCGGGCATACCATCGTTGCCGAGTATCGCGAGTACGAGCGTGGTGTCACCGCTGCGGTCAACGCGGCGATTCAACCGATCCTGGCGCGCTACATTTCGCGCCTGACCGACGAATTGGCTAATGGCGGATTCACCAAAGAGCTGCTCGTCATGCAAGGCAATGGCGGTTCGGTCGCCGCATCGATTGTGGCCGAGAGCGCAGTCAATACAGTGATGTCAGGCCCGGCCTCCGGCGTGATTGCTGCCGCCTACACGGGCCGCCAGAGTGGCTTGCTCAATCTGGTGACTTACGACATGGGCGGCACCTCGACCGACGTGGCGCTGATCAAAGACGGCGAGCCGCAGGTGTCCAGCGAACTGGAGCTGGAATACGCCATGCCGATTCATGTGCCGATGGTCGACGTGCATACCATCGGCGCAGGAGGCGGCTCGCTAGCCTACGTGGATGCCTCCGGCATGCTGCGCGTTGGCCCGCAGAGTGCAGGCGCAACGCCGGGGCCGATCTGCTACGCACGCGGCGGCACGCGCCCCACCATCACCGATGCCAATTTGGTGTTGGGCCGCCTGAACCCGGCCAAGTTGTTGAGCGTGGTCAATCCGGTATCGGTAGAGTATGTGCGTGAGCGCATCATGGCCGAAGTTGGTCAGCCGCTTGGGCTCAAGGGTAAGCAGGCGGCCGAAGCAGCGGCCGCTGCGATTTTGCGTATTGCCAACGACAAAATGGCCGGGGCGATCCGCATGGTGAGCTTGGCACGCGGGCATGATCCGCGCGATTTCGCGCTGTTCGCGTTCGGTGGTGCAGGCCCGCTGCACGCCTGCGCTTTGGCGCGTGAGCTGGGCATTCCGCAAGTGTTGATCCCCGCGCGGCCGGGCCTCACCAACGCGCTGGGCTGCACGGTTGCCGATGTGCGCCACGACTACGTTTCAACCATCAACCAGCCCGTGGCCATGCTCGAAGAAGGCCATCTGGAGCGGGTTTTCAAGGCACATGCCGCGAAAGGCGCATCCACCTTGGCTCGCGAAGGCGTGGCGGTGGAGCAAGTCGTCACGCTCCACCGCGCCGACATGCAGTTTCAAGGGCAGAGCCATATTCTGACCGTGCCGCTGGCCCGCGCCGAGGTGAAATTGCCCGAGCTGCAAGCCTTGTTTGAAGCCGCATATTGGCAGCGCTTTGGAGTGGAACTGCCCGAGATTCGCGCGGTGTTGGTGAACCTGCACACGGCGGTAATTGGCAAGCGCCGAGCGGTTGATTTAAAAGCGATTGCCGCACGTGAACCGCGCGCTGCCCTGGGCGAGGCGGGGCAGGGCAGTCGTGCGGTGTGGTTTGCAGGCTTGGGGGTCGTCGCAACGCCGGTGTACCGCCGCGAATGGCTGCCCGACAGCGCCGAAATCGCAGGCCCCGCGATCATCGAACAACTCGATTGCACCACTGTGATCGAGCCAGGTTGGCACGCGCGGGTGGATGGGCTGGGCAATTTGTTGGTCACGCAGATTTAGCTAGGAGCTTGTCGGACTTAAGCGAATCGGCCCAAATAGGCTCCTAGGTCGCTCGCCAACGCGCAACCATAGATTGACGAGGTCATATGGCAATTGCTTTACCCAAAGATGTCCACAAAGAAGCCCTCACTGCCATCGAGCGCTACTTTCGCGACAACATGGACGAGCCCATCGGCAACATCGCCGCCGGCGGTTTGCTGAATTTTTTCCTGGAAGAGATTGGCCCCAGCATCTACAACAAGGCTGTCGCTGACGTTCAAGAACGCCTGCAAATGCGCATCGGCGAGATCGATATCGAGATCCACGAGGAGCCATTCCAGTACTCGCGTAAGCAAGAACGCAAGGCGCGTTAGGCTTCTGGAGTCACCGTCTCGCCTTGTGCAACCGCTCTTGTGAACCGACTCGCAAGCACCCCTAAAGCACCCCTAAAGCAACCCCAACCTAACCTTAAATCAAGCCTGATGAAAACCTTGCAAGGAAAACGCATACTCGTCACCCAAGCCACCGAATTCATGGGGCCAACCCTCTGCGCGGTGTTGGCCGAACACGGCGCTGATGTCGTCGCAAGCACTGAGGCGCTCACCGAGCCTGCCGCCGCTGCCCGCGTGGTTGCCGAAGCGGGTCGCTTGGATATTCTGGTGGCCAATCTGGCCCTGCCTGCGCCGACCACTCTTGCCGCTGAGGTGACCGACGATGAATGGCGGCATACCTTCGCCACCTTGGCGGACCCGCTACCCAGGCTGGTGCGCGCCGTCACGCCCGGCTTTGCGGCACAAGGCCACGGCAAGATCTTGGTGATCGGCAGCGCTTCAGCCTTGCGTGGCATGCGCCGCGCTTCGACCTACAGCGCGGCGCGCGGCGCGCAATTGGCCTATGTGCAGGCAGTCGGCGTGGAGCTGGCATCGCAAAACATTCGCGTCAACGCAATCGCGCAAAACTTTGTCGACAACCCCACCTATTTCTCGCCTGAAGTGCAAAGCAATCCGCGTTTTCAGGAACGCCTCAAGCGCGAAGTACCGCTCGGCCGGCTCGTCTCGGCGCGGGAGGACGCGGAATTTGTGGCCTACCTTTGTGGCGATGCCGCGAATTGTTTTGTCGGGCAGATTTTTCCGGTTTGTGGAGGCTGGGCGCCGAGGTAGGCGGGCGCACGTGGCTTGGAAGATTACCCTGAAGTCCGCGGATGTGTGGTGGTCTGTGTATCATTTCGCACAAGGAGTTACACATGGCCACCAATCTCGCTATCGATCCAGATTTGCTTGACCGCGCCCTTGAAGTGAGCGGCGAGCGCACCAAAAAGGCTGCGGTCACCAAGGCGCTTGAGGAGTTCATCGCGCGTCGGCGGCAGCGCGGCGTACTGGAGTTGATGGGTAAGCTGGATTGGGACACCTCCTTCAACTACAAAGCTGAACGGTCTCGGCCTTGAGCCTGTTTGTCGATACGAGCGTGTGGTCGCTGGCGCTGCGCCGCGATGCGCCGGCCGATGTGCCAGAAGTGCAGACGCTGTCCGAAGCCCTCGCGGGCTCTGCCGTGGTCGTCACTACCGGCTTGGTACTCCAAGAGCTGTTGCAAGGGTTTAACGGCTCTAAGGCGGCAGCGTCTATCGTCGAACACTTCAGTGCCCTAGCGCTAGTGCAGCCGGATCGCGATGACCACATTGCTGCAGCCGTGCTGCGCAATCAAGGTCGGCGGGCGGGTGTGCAGATGGGTACGGTCGATGCCCTGATTGCACAGCTGTGCATCCGTCATGGACTGACCCTTCTGACAGCCGATCAGGTTTTCACGCACGCAGCGAAACATTGTGCACTCAAGGTTTGGGCGGGAGCTTCGCGAAAAAATATTAGGAAAAATATTAGGGTCAGGCCCTAATATTTTTTTATACTTCTGACTTCAGGTTCGCGCGTTTGGCCCAGCAAAGTCGCTTGAAATGCACACTCGACGAAAATTCATTCGCTCCACCGGGCTGCTTGGCAGCGGTGTTGTGCTGGGTCGCTCCGATCATGCCGGGTCGGTCGGCCGCAAGCATCGCTGGTTCATGCCGGACGAGGGCGCGCCGCACCAACGCACCTGGATGGCCTTTGGCGCGCACAAAGATGTGTGGGGGACAAAGTTGCTGCCTGAAGTGCAGCGAAACCTTGCACTGATCGCCCGCGCGATTGTCAAGTTCGAACCGGTGTCGATGCTGGTTCGGGAAAGCGAATTCGCGTTGGCGCGATCACTGGTCGGCCCCAAGATCGATTTGATCGCCTGTCCGCTCGACGACCTTTGGATGCGTGATACCGGTGCCGTGTTTGTCGTAAGCGGTGATGGCGGCAAGGCAGGAGTCGATTTCAATTTCAACGGCTGGGGCGGCAAACAAGGCCACGCCCGTGACGTGCAGGTGGCGGGCGTGGTTGCCAAGCTGGCGCAAGTACGGCGCACCCAATCGGCACTGATTCTGGAAGGCGGCGGAATCGAGGTAGATGGGCAGGGGACGGCACTGGTTACCGAAAGTTGTGTGCTGAACGCCAACCGCAATCCGGGTGTGAGCAAGCTGGCTTGCGAGGCCGAATTGAAGCGCTTGCTTGGCCTGCAAAAAGTGCTCTGGCTGCCGGGCATCAAAGGCAAAGACATTACCGACGGGCATACCGATTTTTATGCCAGATTCGCCAAGCCGGGCGTTGTTGTTGCCGCCTACGATCCCGACCCGAAATCGTTTGATCACGCTGTGACCAAACGGCATCTGGAGATTTTGCGAGCGGCAACCGATGCGCAAGGGCGAACGCTGCGCGTGGTCGTGCTCGCGGCACCCACAAAGCTAAGGGAAAAAGCCGCCAATGACGAATTTGCTGCGGGGTATGTCAACTACTACGTTTGCAATCGCGGCCTGATCGTCCCCGAATTTGGCGATCAAGCAGCCGATGCAGCGGCCCGGCAAGCACTCCAGCAGCTATTCCCGGAGCGCGAGATCGTGCAGCTCAATATCGACGCGATTGCGGCGGGTGGTGGCGGTATTCACTGCACAACGCAGCAAGAACCGCTGGTTTGATTCCTAGGGACATACTGATTAAGGGGACAAGCCCCCTTAATAATTCCCCAACTCTCGAATGAAGCGGTTTTGGCATCGGCTTGCTTTTGAGACTTATTCAGCGCTTCCCTAGGAGGGTCGGCTGGATCGGCGAGCACCGCAGTATTTCAGCGCTCCATTGCCATGCCAGTGGCCGCGCTGCGGGTTCAGTTGATCGAGTCAAATTGTCGCACCACCCCAGTGGCCATCAGTCGGTCAATTTCGTCGGTCGCCAACCCCGCTTCTGCCAGCACCACCCGCGAATGCTCACCCACCCGCGGCGCGGGCGTGATTTCCCGAGTTGAGACGGGCAAATGCGGTACCGCCAAATCGCCGTAGGGCGGCTGTTGCAAGCGGCTGAACATTTCCATCGCCGCAGTTTGTGGGTGGTTGCGCATTTGGTTGTAATCGTGAATTGGGCTGGCGAGCACGTCTACCTCGGCGGCATCGAAAATCGCGGTCCATTCGGCGCTCGTGCGATCACGCAGTGCGGCGTTTAGCTCGGCGTTGATCTCTTTGAGGTATTTCTTGCGCACCTCGCTGTCGGCGTAGCGCGGGTCGGATAACCACTGTTCGCGGCCCACCGCGCGGGCCAAACGCGCGAACATGTCGCCGCTCATCACAGCCACCACCATCCAGCCATCGCTGGTTTGAAATTCGCCTGCGGGGGCGAACACCGCTACCTTGGTGGCAGGGTCGGGGAAGAGCGCTTGATCGGCAATCGGTGCGGACTGAAATGCGGCGCAGCACTCTGCCAGCGAAAGCGCCAGATGTCGCCCCTCGCCGCTGCGTTCACGCGCGAAGAGCGCACCGCTGATCGCCTGCGCGGCGTAGATCGCACTGATGTTGTCCGGCACATAGAGGCCGATGCGGCGCGGTGTGGCAGCACTGCCGCCATTGGCCACCGCCATGCCGGAAAAGGCCTGCACCACCGAATCTGTCGCCGCTTTTTTTGCCCACGGGCCAACATCGCCGAAGCCGGTGATCGAGCAGGTGATGAGGCGCGGATTTTCATCGCTCAGGGCGGCTCGGTCCAGGCCCAGCTTTCTGGTCACGCCGCTGCGAAAGTTATCGAGCACCACGTCGGCGCGCAGGGCCAGCGTGCGCAGCGTTGCCCGCCCGGCAGGGTGCAGCGCGTCGATGGCGAGCGAGCGCTTGTTGAAATTGCAGGTGGTGGCAATCGCCGACATACCGTCGCGCGAGGCCCCGGTGGGCCGCACCCAGTCGCCGTGCAACGGCTCGACCTTGATGACCGTAGCACCCTGGCGCGCGAGGATGCCTGCCGCCATCGGTCCGGCGATGCCTTGCGAGAGATCGAGAATCCGAATTCCTTCAAACAGCGTGTGGATCATGTGTTTTCCGTAGTCGTTGCTGAAGCACGTTGATGGGAGCGGCTCTTCCGTGGCAATGCCTGAAGAGCGTTGTCTGAAGCGCTTCTTCAGAAGCCCGGTGGGGCGACAAAGCGATGGTAGCCGCGTTCAATCCAGTCGGCCACTGCGATGGTGCTGAAGTCGCCAAACTGCGGCCCGATGATCTGCGCGCCAATCGGCAGACCGCGCTCGCAAAAGCCCACCGGTGCCACCGTAGAAGGCAGAAAGCACATGCCCGAATAGCCCGCCCAGAACATTTGCGTGGTGGTAGGTTGGGGCTTGCCGTTCACGCTGAGCATGCGCTCCCAACGCTCACCGGTTTGCATATGTGGGAAGGCGCTGGTGGCACCAGCGGGACAGATCAACACGTCCCAGTCGTCAAAAAATTTGGCCCACGCTTGACCATACTGCAGACGTGTTTCATTCAGTTTGAGCCAGTCGGCGTGGCGCATCGTGCTGCCGCGCGCGGCTTGGGCTTCATAGCTGAAATCATCGGCACGGCGGTGTCGGGCGAGCTTCTCCCACTGTGTTGCTTGGGGGGCCGATAAACGGCCTGAGGTAGCCGCGCGCAGCAGGCCGATGAAGGTGCGATGCGCTTCGCCAGTGTCAAACGCGGGCCGTGCGGTAAACGAGAGCCTGACCTTTTCGCGCCTGAGCCAATCGCCTAAGCCTTGCAGGGCGCGCTGCACCGATTGGTCGACTTCGGCGGTTTTGTCGGACAGCATCACCGCTACGCGCAGCTCACGCAATTGCTTGGGGCGCGCTGGTGGCAGCTTGAGTTGCCAGGCGCTGCTCTGCGCATCGTTCGGCCCAGCCATCACGCTTAAGGCCAGCTTCAAATCAGACGCACTGCGCGCCAGCGGGCCGATTACGCTGATGTCGGCGTAGCCTAACGCGCCCCCCAAGGCATGGCCCTGCATTCCACATACGCCGTAGGTGGGCTTGTGTCCAAACACGCCGCAGTAGTGCGCCGGGTCGCGAATGGAAGCGCCGATATCAGAGCCGATTTCCAGCGCAGTCAGCCCGGCCGCGAGCGCTGCTGCCGAGCCGCCGGAAGAGCCGCCTGGCCCGCGCGTTACGTCCCACGGGTTGTTGGTGGTGCCATAGACCGGGTTAAAACTTTGCCAGTCCGCCAATGCGACCGGAACGTTGGTCTTGCCGAAAATGATCGCGCCGGCTGCCTTGAAACGGCGCACCGCCAGAGCGTCTGTCGCAACCGGTTTGCCCGCGTATTCCGTGAAGCCCCAGGTAGTGGGCAAGCCTGCCAGATCGAATGACTCTTTGACGGTCATCGGTACACCGGCTAGGGGCCCGAGCTTTTTGCCAAGCGTCAGCGCCCGGTCTACCGCACGCGCTTCACGGCGCGCTTCATCCCAGCGCGTGGCGATCACGGCGTTGAGCGCCGGGTTGTGGGCGGCCAGGCGCTTTTCGTAGAGCTTGAGCAATTCGAGTGCGCCCACTTTGCGAGTGCGCAGCAGGCGCGCCCATTGTGAGGCGGTGGTGAAAGCGGTCGGGATGGGCATGATGGCGGCTGGGCGGAAAATGAGTGGAGCGGCAATCCATCTTACGGTTGTCGCCCGCCGCCGCTACAATCAAAAGTGCTTCGCAACCATCACAACGATCAATCTGTTCGATAAGAGAAAGCCCACCGCCATGGCATCCTCCATCTCTTCACCTCGCCGCTTATCCCTCGTTGCCGCTTTATCACTCGCCGCGCTCGGTTTAAGCCCGGCGCTCCACGCACAGGAGAAACCGCCGCTCAAAATCATCGTCGGCTTTCCGCCGGGTGGCTCAGCGGACATTCTGGCAAGGCTGGTTGCCGAGAAGATCAAGGGGGCGCTCGAGCGCACCGTGATTGTCGAAAACAAGCCAGGCGCGGCGGGGCGGATTGCGCTCGATGCGGTGCGCACTGCGCCGCCTGACGGCAATACGGTGCTGCTGGCACCGATGGGGCCCTTTGTCCTTTTTCCGCACACCTTCAAAAAGCTCAACTACGACGCTGTGACCGACTTCACGCCGATTTCGCAAGTGGCCAACTTTCAATTTGCCATCACCGCCGGGCCAAGCACCACGGCGACGACGATTGCCGAGATGGTAGCGTTGGCCAAGGCAGACCCGAAAAATGCCAACTACGGCACGGGAGGTACGGGCGCTGTGCCGCATTTTTTGGGTGTGCTGTTGGGCGACGCGGTCGGCGCGCCGCTCACCCACGTGCCGTTTCAAGGGGCAGCACCAGCGATGCACGCCTTAGCCGGTGGTCACGTGCCCTATGTGATCGATACGATTACAGAGTCGCTCGCCTTGCACAAAGCAGGCAAAGCGCGCGTGCTCGCGGTGAGCGGGCCCACCCGGGCGCCGCAGTTGCCCGCTGTTCCCACACTGCGTGAAAGCGGCGCGAATATCGAAGCGACCGGATGGTTCGGCATCTACGGGGCTGCCAAGCTGCCCGCTGATGTGGTTGCCAAAATTTCTGCAGTAGTGGCCACCGCGATGAAGGACAAGGCCACCCAAGAGCAATTGCTCCAACTGGGCTACGAAGCAGTCGGTTCCACGCCGACGGCATTGGCCGCCGCGCAAAAGGCCGACCTAGCGCGCTGGGAAAAGCCGGTCAAGGCATCGGGGTTTACGGCCGATTGAGTCGCTTTGAGCAGTGCCACCATGCCATCGATTTGCGTCATCTACCACTCGATCACCGGCACGACCGAACAGGTTGCCAACGCGATCATGGAGGGCATTCGCAGCGTGAGCGGATGCGATGCCACGCTGCTGCACATCGAAGGGCGTGAGATTGTCGAGGGGCGTTTCAAGAACGACCGGGTGCTCGACACCATTGAGGCATGCGATGCAGTGGTGTTTGGCGCGCCCACCTTCATGGGCGGCCCGTCCGCGCAATTCAAGGCGTTCGCCGATGCCTCGAGCGACCGCTGGCAAGCGCAGCGCTGGGAAGGCAAGCTCGCAGCCGGGTTTACGGTTGGCAGCAACCTGAACGGTGACCAGCTGGCAACCATGCAGTATTTTGCGATTCTTGCCGCGCAGCATGGCATGCTGTGGTGCGGGCTGGACATGCCCGGCGGTACCGACCCCGCAGGGCGCAATCGCTTGGGCGCGCAGTTAGGCTTGATCTGCCAATCGACGGCGAATACCGTGCCTGAGGCGGATCTCGCGACCGCGCGTTATCTGGGTGCCAGAGTGGCCTTGAAGACCTGCGCGCAGCGTTACTCTTCATGAGGTATGCCTGAAGAGCCGCAGCAGATAAGGCTCTTTAGGCAGTGGCGTGGGGTGGCTGGTTGAGCAGCTTGAGCAAATCGCCGCGCACGGTTTCGATGTGCGCTGCGAGTAGTGTGCAGGCAGCTTCGCTATCGCCTTTTTTGCACAGATCGATCAGAAGCGCGTGTTCGCGTTCGGCGCGCTTCATCGCGGCCGGTGTGGAGAGCTGCACGCGGGTGTAGCGGTCACTTTTTTGCAGCAAGCCTGCAACGATGGTGGCGGTTTGCGGCAGGCGGGCGCGGGCGTAGAGCGCGGTATGCAGCTGCGCATTGAGCGTGCCCCAGCGCGGCAGGTCTTTCGCGCGAATCGCTTCGGCGAACTGCTGCTGAAGCTGGTCGAGTTGCGTGAAATCCTCTGCGGTGAGCGCCGGGATCGAGCGGCGAAACAAGCGTGGTTCGAGCACCGCGCGCAGGTCGAACACATCGTTGACTTCTTCCTCCGAGAGCGTGGTCACAATCGCGCCTTTGTGCGGCACGATTTGCAGCAGGCCCTCCGCTTCGAGCTGAAACAAGGCCTCGCGCACCGGGATGCGGCTCACGCCATAGGTCGTAGCCAGGGCATCCTGGCGCAATTGCGTGCCGGACGGCTGCACACCATTGAGAATTTCCTGGCGCAAGCGTTCGACGATGGCTGAAGCTAAGGTTCGATGTTTAATTTCGTTGGTCATAGAGGGCTTGAAGTTCGCCTGAATTTTCGCATAATAGGCGTTGACATAAATATTTTATACATTATACAATTTGCTTGTTCTTGCTATTCGTCAGCACATTGCCGCACCGGTTTCCAGTGTTCTTTTTCCAGTTTCCGGTTTCAGGTATCGCCCCGACTTCCCCTGCATCGTCCATTCCTGCCATTCCTTTCATGTTGCCGCCCAACGTAGCAGTTGAATCCACGCCGCCCCCGGCCGCGCTGCCGTTTCGCGTGGTGCTGGGCTTGTCAGCTGCCGTGTTGCGGGTGGAACGGGTAGCGATCATGGGCTTCATGTTTTTGCTGGCGTTTTTAATTCTGCTCAACGTGGTTACCCGCTATGCCGGCGCATCGATCTATTGGGTAGACGAATCGGCGGTTTACTCGGTGGTGTGGCTCACCTTTATCGGCGCTTCTGCGATGACGCGCCTGCGCCTCGACTTCGCCGTGAGCTTGCTGACAGACCAGCTCGCGGAGCGTCCAAAGGCGATCGCCAAAGTACTGGCCAGCATCGGCGTGGTGGTGTTCGCCCTGCTACTGGCTTGGATGTGCTGGCTCTGGCTGGACCCGGTCGGCATTGCCGCTGCGGGTTTTGATGCCAAGGCCTACGCGGGCAAATCCTTTAACTTTATCTACACCGAGCGCACCCAAACGCTCAATTGGCCCACTTGGGTGCTGTACCTGATCGTGCCGCTGTTTTCGATCACGATGATCGTGCATGGTGTCGCCAATGTGCTGGAAGATTTGGGGCTGGTGCCGCGCGCCGTGCTGCCCGGTTTCACGTTCGGCCAGACCGACGGAATCAACTGAGCGGAAACTCCAGGATGATGACGCTATCCGCCTTTATGTTGATGATGTTGGTTGGCATGCCGATTGCGCTGTGCTTGTGTACCAGCGCGGTTTTTTATATCGCGGCCTCCGGTAATCCGCTGCTGTTTCAAAACTATCCGCTGCAACTCTTCGGCGGGGTTGACAGCTATGGCCTGATCGCGATTCCGCTCTTCATCCTGATCGGTGAAATTATGAATGGCGGCGGCATCACGCAGCGCATCGTCAACCTCGCAATGGCGTTTATTGGTTCAGTCAAAGGCGGCTTGGCCTACGTGAACATTCTGGCCAACATGATGGTGGCTTCGATTCTGGGCTCCGCCACGGCGCAGGTTGCGATCATGTCGCAAATCATGGTGCCCGCGATGGAAAAAAAGGGCTACGACAAAACCTTTGCCGCCGGCCTTACCGCTTACGGCGGCATGTTGGGGCCGATCATTCCGCCTTCGGTGATGTTTGTGGTGTACAGCACGCTGGCGCAGGTGTCGGTTGGCGACATGCTGATTGCCGGGATTGTGCCCGGGCTGATTTTGACCGGGCTGTTCTTTGTGGTGATTGCGCTCATGGGCCTGGTTTACAACTACCCGCGCGGCGACCAGCAAACGCTTCGCGAGCGCTTCGCCACGGTGCTCGATGCTGCGCCCACTTTGCTGATTCCGATCATCATTGTCGGTTCGATTCTTACCGGCCTTGCGAACGCGACTGAAGCTGCGGCGGTCGGCTCGGTGGCGGCGGCACTGATCGGGCGCTTTTGGACCAAGCAATTCCGTTTTCAGAAGCTGCCTGAAATGATGCTGCGCGCGGGCATTTACTCGGCCATCGTGCTTTTTTTGGTCGCTGCCGCCGCCGTGTTTTCGTGGGTGCTGGTGTACGGAAAAATCCCGCAGGCGGTAGCCGGTATGGTGCAAACCATTGCCAAAGACCCGGTCACGTTTTTGCTGCTGGTCAGTTTGGTGCTGCTGCTGATTGGCACGGTGATCGACGGCGTTCCCGGCTTGATTATGACTGTGCCCATATTGTTGCCAATTGCCACCAGCGTCTACGGTATTGACCCGCGCCATTTTGGTGTGGTGGTCGTAGTCAACCTGGTGCTGGGCTTGCTGACACCGCCGGT
Organism: Burkholderiales bacterium; assembly: GCA_031362865.1. Classification (GTDB taxonomy): domain Bacteria; phylum Pseudomonadota; class Gammaproteobacteria; order Burkholderiales; family JAEUOS01; genus JANLTH01. Next base: position 19,173 of record JANLTH010000073.1, read on the forward strand.
GGGGCTGTGCTTCTTTGTGGCCGCCGCCGTCACCGGGGCCAAGCCTGGCAAGATGTTTTTGGTCACCTTGCCGTTCTTTTTTGTATCGTGCGTGTTGCTGGTTTTGCTGTCGATCTATCCGTCCCTGTCGCTTGGCCTGCTGAAGTAAGCCCACCTATTTTCGTTTAAGGAGTGTCGCCATGCAGTTCACTCGCCGTCAACTCGTTACCGCCGCCGCCGTATTGCCCTTAAGCGCGCCCGCCTTGGTGCTCGGTCAAGCGCGCGAATTCCGCTTAGGCATACTCACGCCGAATGGACATCCGTGGAACCGTGCGGCGCTCAAGGTAGCGGACACTCTCAAGGCCGAATCGAACGGCAGGCTTTCCTTGACTGTATTCCATTCCGGCCAGTTGGGCAACGAAGCGGCGATGCTGCAACAAATGCAATCCGGCGCGCTCGACATGGGTTGGATCATGGCGGCAGAGCTGGGTTCGCGCGTGCCTGCGATCGCTGCGATCACCGCCCCTTATGTGGTCGATTCGACTGCCAAAATCGCCAAGCTGGTGCGCCACCCGGTGGCGATGAAGTTGTTTGATGTGCTGCCAGCTGAAACCGGCACGATCGGCCTGGCTTGGGGCATTACCGGCATGCGCGCGATTTTCTCGGCCAAAGACATCTCCAAAATTGCTGACATTAAAGGCATGAAGTTGCGCATCAACCCGACCCCGGCTTACCGCGATTTCTATCAACTGCTGGGGGCCGCGCCGACCCCGATTCCCACCCCCCAAGTGTTTGACGCGATGGCGAACGGGCAGGTCGATGGTCTCGAAGCAGACTTGGAGTTCTCATGGAACCAGCGCTTCGACAAGGTCTCAAAATCCATCCTGCAAATGAACGCGATCTTCATGCCGGTGATCGCCTTGGTATCGGGGCGCGTCTGGCAAACTTTGCCACCAGCAGACCGCGATCTGATCACGCGCGCGGTCAAAGCGGCGCTCAACACACAGATCGACGAGTTGGCCGAGAACGAACCGAAGCTGATCGAGCAATTCAAAGCCACCAAAATTCCGATGCGCACTGCGAACTCGGCAGACGCTGAAGCGGTGGTCGCCGAGTACGACAAAATTTGGCTGCCGAAAGCGCCGATTTTGGCGGAGTTGCGCAAGGCCGGCAAGTCACTCTAAATCTTCTCTTCGACACTTAAAAAAAGGTACTTTTGATGGCATCCAGCACCATCTTTACCGGCGTGATCCCGGCCCTGATGACCCCTTGCGGCCGCGATGGCAAACCCGACTTTGCCGCACTGCTCAAAAAGGGTCAGGAGTTGGTTGGACTTGGCATGGCTGCCGTGGTGTACTGCGGCTCGATGGGTGATTGGCCACTACTCACCGACGAAGAGCGCATGCAGGGCGTGGAGCGTTTGGTAGCGGGTGGCGTGCCGGTGATTGTGGGCACTGGTGCGCAAAACCCCAGGCGCGCAGCGGCGCTGGCGGCGCATGCCAAAAAGGTCGGCGCGAAAGGCTTGATGGTGATTCCGCGGGTTCTCTCGCGCGGCACCTCGGTGGCGGCCCAGCGCGCGCATTTTGAAGGCGTACTCGAAGCCGCGGTAGACCTTCCGTCGGTGATCTACAACAGCCCCTACTACGGCTTTGAAACCAAGGCGGAGTTGTTTTTTGCACTGCGCGCGCGCTATCCGCATTTGATCGGTTTCAAAGAATTTGGCGGGGCTGCCTCGTTGCGCTACGCGGCCGAGCATATCGTCGGCCAAGACCCAGCGGTATCGCTCTTGGTGGGGGTCGATACCCAAGTCGTACACGGCTACGTACACTGCGGCGCGGTGGGCGCGATTACCGGCATCGGCAATGTGCTGCCGCGTGAAGTGCTGCATTTCGTGCGCCTTTGCGAGCGCGCAGCGCTGGGCGATGCGGTGGCGCGCACGCACGCACTCGAGCTCGAAGCGGCGCTGGGCGTGCTCTCCTCATTCGACGAAGGCGTTGACTTAGTGCTCTACTACAAGTATTTGATGGTGCTGGAAGGCAGCCTGGAGTACGAGCGCCATTTCAACGCCACCGACGTGTTATCGGCCAGCCAGAAACACTATGCCACCGAGCAATTGCGGCTCTTCAAGACGTGGTATGGGCAGTGGGCCGGGGTCAACACGTAGAGTCAATGCGCATCAAGAAACCCGCCCGACTGGCGCTTCCACAAGCCCGCGTACACGCCGCCTAGCACCAATAGCTGGGCGTGCGTGCCTTCTTCAATGATGCGGCCCTGATCCATCACCACCAGCCGATCCATCTTGGCGATCGTGCTCAAGCGGTGCGCAATCGCAATCACCGTTTTGCCTTGCATCAGTGATTCCAGCTGCTCCTGAATTACGGCCTCCACTTCACTGTCGAGCGCCGAAGTCGCTTCGTCCAGCACCAAAATCGGCGCGTTCTTGAGCAGCACGCGCGCCAGCGCCACCCGCTGGCGTTGTCCGCCCGAGAGCTTGACTCCGCGCTCACCGGCGCGCGCCTCGTAGCCCTCGCGGCCCTGCCAGTCGCGCAGGCCTTGGATGAATTCATCGGCTTGCGCCTGACCCGCTGCGCGCGCAATCTCGTCTGGCGTGGCATCGGGCTGCCCATAGCCGATATTGGCGGCAATCGAGCGATGCAATAGCGAGGTGTCTTGCGTGACCATGCCGATCGCGCGGCGCAGGCTTTCTTGGGTGACATGGGCCACGTTTTGCCCGTCAATCGAAATACTGCCGCCTTCGAGATCGTAAAAGCGCAGCAGCAGATTGACCAGGGTTGACTTGCCAGCGCCACTCTTGCCGACGATGCCGACGCGCTCGCCCGGCACAATCCGCAAACTCAAGCCATCAAGCACCTGCGCCTTGCCGTGGGCTGCCTGCCCGTAGGAAAAACGCACCTGGTCGAACTCGATCTGTGCGTTGGATACGATCAGCTCGCGTGCGGCGTTTTGGTCTACCAGCTTGCGCGGCACGGCAATCGTTTGCATACCCTCTTGCACGATGCCGACATTCTCGAAAATGCCGATGATCTCCCAGCCGACCCAACCGGCCATATTGGCGATTTGCCAAACCAGGGGCAGGGCGGTGGCAATCACTGGCGCGGAAACCTGGCCCTCCACCCACAAAGCTGTGCCGACCAAGGCCGTGGCCACCAGCAAGCTGGCATTGAGCACGGTAAGCGTAATTTGAAATTGGGTGACGAGCCGAAAGAAGAGCGCATGTTCATCGCGATGCAGGTTGATCGCCTCTTTGACGTAAGCATCTTCGTCGCGGGCGCGGGCGAAGAGTTTGACGGTGAGCACATTGGTGTAGCTATCGACCACCCGCCCCATGATGACCGAGCGCGCCTCGCTCAAGGTTTTGGAGGCGTCGCGCATGCGCGGCACAAAGTAGCGCAAAAACAGCAGGTAGCCCACCATCCACAGCAAGGTGGGCACCGCCAGCCACACATTGGTGAAGAGCATCAGCACCAGCGCGCTTGCGCCATAGACCACGATGTACCAAACCGCGCGGATCGAGGCCACCAACGTTTCGCGTACCGCGTTGGCGGTATTCATCACGCGATTGGCGATGCGTCCGGCAAAGTCGTCTTGAAAAAATGACCAACTCTGGCGCAGCACATGCCAGTGGCTTTGCCAGCGAATCAGCGCCGTCACGCCGGGAATCACCGCATTGCCGCGCACCATGGTGTCGAGCGCGATCATCAGCGGGCGGCCGATCAGCAGTACCAGCATCATCGAGATGAGCCAGGCCGAGTTCTCACGCAGTGCCGCGGCCCGATCAGCGGCGGTCATCAAGCCCACCATCTTGCCGATGAAAATTGGAATCAGCGTATCGACCAGCGCCACGCCCAAGCCCGTGACCAGCATCGCGCCGAAGAGCCATTTGGTCTGGCGCACGAAGTGCCAGTAAAAAGCGAGCAGACCGGCGGGTGGTGCGGCTTCGCCTGTGCCGGGAGGCACGTCGATGTCGCGGATGCGCGACTCGAAGAATTTGAAGACAGGCATGGAGGCGACGGAGTGGTGGGAGGCATGGAGTGCGCGGGGCGCAATGGTACGCGATCAGCAGGGTGCGTCGCGCGGGCTGTAGAGCTTGCGAAAAGGTGGCGCTAGAACATGGCGAAACTGGTAGGGAGTGATGCGTCTCCTCGTCGAGAAACGGTCGTTGCTCCGCCTTGCCTCGTTACTCACACCGTCGCAAGTCGGTGAGCCCACTCGCGTTGCGCTGGCGGTAGTTAGCGTTACGAAGTTTCGCCGACATACCGATCGGCTGAGGCTAGGCTGTCAGAAAGCCCGCGTTGCGCACGCCCGGAGTACGGCAGATTCGGACGAATATGTTTGAGAAATGGATCGTCGCGCATGGCATGTTGAATTGCCGCGATGTCGTCAACAGATAGGCCCAACGCGGGGCCGACGAGCGAATCAATCTGATCAAACAATGAATCCAAATCTGCTTGGCTGCCGCCTGCGTCGTAGCGCGCGGTGCGCTCTCGCCAAGCACCGAGCTGCTCCACCCGTGGCACATCAAGTCTGAGAATCTGTGAACGCGATAGAGATTCGCCCTCCCACAGGCTCAGTACGGCCGCCAATTGCAGAGCGGCTGTCGGGTCGCTAACTTCTATAAAGTCGTGCAGCGACGGGCCCAGTTGTAGCAGTTGCAGCGGGGTCGATTCGTTTGCTGTTCCCCGGCTACCCGCAGCGGCTTGGCTGGGCGCATGCCGACTGGCTGGGGCGATGACGAGTAGTTCACCTTGATCGACCGATTCGGGCCAAACCACCGAGGCCTGTGCCGTACGCAAGGCAGCTTGCCAGGTCACGCACCCCAGCTGTTGCAGTGCCGTCAATAGCGTAGCGCGTCGATTGTGTACCGCGCGACACAGTTCGAGGTAGCGCGGACGCAGCGCTTCGAGCGCGCCACCGTGGACAGCCAGTTGCTCGCTCCAGGGAAGTTTGCGCAGATTGCGTGGGTAAAGGTGGCTCCACAATTCTGAGACCGCGCCCTGCCTTAGCGCCAGGCCAAAATAATATTGGTAAACCCGTGACAGCATCGCCAGATCAAACGGGAATTCGCTCAAGTCATCCCTTGGGAAAAACAAGGTCGCCGTATCGAGGAACGCAATCTTGCTCGGATCGAAAGGCGCGCCGCTGAGGCCGAGCGTAATTTGCAGAAATGCATAACCTCGCTTGGGCAAAATATCGCGAAAACGCCACAGGGAATTGTCACTGACCGCATCAATATTGATGTCCTTGGCCGCCGGTTTGCCCTCGATCAGCCCCGCGCTGATGTTTTCCCCTTTGAAAAAGTCGAAGGCGAGGCTAGGGTTATCGCTGCACGGGCGTTGGTTGCGAAACACGGCACCGCGGCGGATCATGGTTTGCTGTTCCCAGCGGAATTTGCCGGGACGATCCTCGCCATCGTCGCCGTCGTCACGATCCTCGCCTTGTCGCGCCGCGGGCGCGGAAACCTGCCAGGCCACAATGCGCGCGCCTGATTTTTTTACCCAGAATTTTTGTGCCGCCGTTTCCAACTGAGGCAGCCCGCGCAATTGCTTCAAGATGGGCAAGTGTGCAGGCGTAATGCGCGTCAGGATGCGCCCGCCGAGACCAGAAATGTTGTCCCACACGTCTTCGTAGGAAAACTCATGGCGGGTCGCGCGATCCAGATCAAAACTACGTTTGAGCCCAGTAGAGACGCAGTCAGGGCCAGCCTGCCGCAAGGTCACTTTGTCACTTGCCCGCGCCGGGCGATTTTGTGCGATTAGCACAATTGGGTTCACGGCGGCATCGAACACGTAGGGCGCGATCACTTCCAGGTCGATTATCTCGATCAAAGTGAAACTGCCACCCAATTGAAACTGCGCGCGCAACGCCGCATTGTCATCGTTGTCACAAAAAGAGAGCGGCACCACAAACGCAACTTTACCCGCCTCTTGTGGCTGGGCTGAGGCATCAAGCGCGGGCCGGCACAAACCACGAAGGGCCTTATAGATAAAAAGCCCAAAGAGATTTTTGTCCGTTGTCCCCAAGTCACTGTAGAACGCGTTGTCAGCAGCACTCAAGGTTTGTGTATTGCGCTCTGGGCGCACGTAGGGTGGGTTACCAATCACTGCCGCATGAATCGGCCGATTCATTTCGGCGAACAAGGTGTATTGATCGCTTAGCCCGTTGACTTTGAGGGAGTTGTTCCGATCCGCAATCTGAATTTGTGGGAAGTGGGTCTTAAAAAAGCTATGGCGGTGCGGCAACAAATGCCACAACATTTGTACTTGCGCAATCGTGGCTGAAAAAGGGTTCAAATCGCAGCCGTAAAGCTGGTTCAGCGTGGTTTGCACGTCTTCCTGAGTTGCCAAGCCACTTTCAACCGCGTCGCCCACCATGTGTGCGTAGGCTTCGAGCAGAAAAGTGCCTGAGCCGCAGGCCGGGTCGATTACCGAATCGCCTGGGGCCAACCCCAGACGGCGAATCAGGTAACGCGCCACGCTAGGCGGGGTGTAAAACTCGCCCATTTCTTTGCGCTTCTTAGGGTCCAGAAAACGATCATAGATACCGGTAAGAATGTCGCCCTTGACGGTGGTGAAGTCAAAGCGCGAGAGCAGCATCATTGAAATTTCAAGGCTGCGCGACAATTGCTCGTTTTCTACCCCGAGCACCCAGTCCAGATCCATTTCATCGAACACCGCCGCGTACACCGCGTGCGATTTTTCATAGGCCAGTTTGAGCACTTGCTCATAGCCTTTTTCGTAGTAGCGCATGTACTCCTGCAAGGCCCTGACACCGCCATTGCATACATAGCGCTTTTCGCCAAAAAACCCGTGGTCCTCAAAAAAGCGAATCAGCAAGACACGCGCCAAGATCAGGTTAGCGGTTTCAATGGCGAAATGATGGTCTTTTTTCTTGCTACCCATGCGTGCATGAAAAGCGGGCAGCCACTGCAAAGCCAGCTTGGTCAAAGCAGGATTTTTGAGCCATGTGCCGCGCAGCAGGGTCACTTCGGTATCGTGTTGGCGCGCGGCTTCCGGCCCGTTGATGTGCTGCCCAAGGAGCCTGAACGGGGCGAAGCTGATGGTGTAGCCATGCCAGCGGCTGGCAAAGTCCTGCGCTTGCTGCTCGATCTTCTCAATCGTCGGGCGCTGCGCTTCGAGCGCCACCATGCAGGCGTGCTGAAGCAGTGCGGTTGACTTGGTGACGGAGTCGAAAAAATCGCTATGTGCTTGCTGCACGCGGCGCTGCTGGGCACGACTGATCGCGACACCACCATTCATGCGTAGTTTGACCACAGCGATTTTGCTGATATCACCCTCACGAAATGCTTGCAACGCGGCATTTACCCCGGCATTGGCCGCCAAAAGCAAGGTAAGCAGGCGTTTGAATTCGGCTTCGTTGACATCGGCCCAGCGCAGCACAATGTCGGCATCGGGGTCGAAGACCAATTGTGAGCGCATGGTCACTGGGCGGGCTACAAACACCTCCGGGTCAACCATGACAAACCACGCCGTGAGTACGCCGATGTATTTTGACTTTTCCGCAAAAATAGCTTCGCGAGTCGCCGGGTCACGAAACGCACCGGTTTCGTCTTTGACCTCGAACACTGCCCAATCTGCCCAGCCGCTCAGCCCCGCTTTGGCCGACTTGGCCATTTCCTTGGAGCCCAAGCCAATTGGTACGCGCACACATAAATCGGGCATGCCAATACCGTCTGCCGACTGGGTATCGACCAAAATCGTGTCCGGTTTGTGGCCGAGCGTGTGAATCAGGATGTCGCGCAGATGTGGGTACATGTTGCGCTCGCGTCCGGACTGCGTGTGAGCGATGGCGTGGGAACTTGCGGCAAACGAGTAGGGCATTTCTAAGGCGATGTCCTGAAATCTGTTGAGCGAGCACTGTGACGTTAGCAGTTAATGCGGCCTGCGGGTGTCGAGCGCCCGCGCTTCCAAATCAATGCGAGAGGCCGTCATGGTGAAGTGTCGCACAAAGCGCGCGCAGCGCAGTGTCGTTAAGCGTGAAATGCGAATAGCGCACTCTGGAGGGTGTGGCATAGCCTAGCGCTCGCGCCGTGGCGACCACAGCCCCTACGCCGCCAGCGCCGCCAGCAAATCGGTCTCAATCTCGACCACCTTAGCCGCCTGACTTAAACCCGGCCCGTCGATCAAAAATACGTCCTCGGCTCGCTCGCCTAATGTTGTGACTTTGGCCGTGTGCAGGTTTACGCCATGTTCGCCTAGCACTCTGGCGATGCGAAACAACAGGCCGGGCCGGTCGCCTGAGGTTACCGAAAGAATGTAGCGCTGCATCTTTTCGTCCGGGCGAATGTGGACTTGCGGTGCGAAGGTGAAATAGCGCGCCTGGCGTGAAATGCGGCCGGTCACGGGCGCTGGCAATGGCCCAGCGGTGTGCAGCACTTCTGCCAAATCATGCTCCACGCCTTCGGGCAGGCCATGCTCTTGGCGCGTCGTTTCTTGCGGCATGACGACGAAGGTGTCGAGCGCGTAGCCGTGGCGGGTGGTGTGAATTTTCGCCTCCACCACCGAGAGGCCACGTCGCTCGAAAAAGCCGCAAATGCGGGCGAATAGATCGGGCTGGTCTTTCACATACACCATCACTTGCAAACCCTCGCCAATCGGTGCGTGGCGCGCGCGCACTACCGCACCGGGCGCGTCTACGCGGTAGTGCAGGGTGCGGGTTTGCCAGGCGATTTCTTTGGCTTCATGGCGCATGAAATAGGCCATGTCGAGTTGCCGCCAGAGCGCCTGGTGCGCGTCAGCCGAAAGGCCATAGAGCTGCAAGTTTTCGAGCGCTTGCGCTTGGCGCACCTGCATGTCGGCATCGACATCGACTTTGCCGCCGCGCAGCAGGTGGCGAGTGGCGCGAAACAGGTCTTCGAGCAGCTTGCCCTTCCACGCATTCCACACTTTTGGGCTGGTACCGCGAATGTCGGCCACGGTCAGCAGGTAGAGCGCGATCAGGCGGCGCTCGGTCTTCACTTTGGCAGCAAATGCGGCGATCGTATCCGGGTCACTCAAATCCTGCTTTTGTGCCACGGACGACATGGTGAGATGATGCTCGACCAGAAACACGACCAATTGGGTGTCTTCGCGCGCTAAGCCATGGTCAAGGCAAAAACGCCGTGCATCACTCTTGCCCAGCACCGAGTGGTCGCCGCCGCGCCCTTTGGCGATATCGTGGAATAGTGCCGCGATATAGAGCAGCCAAGGCCGCTCAAAATTGGTGATAAGGCGCGAGCACAGCGGGTATTCGTGGGCGAATTCGAGCATGGTGAAACGCCGCATATTGCGCACCACCGCGAGAATGTGCTGATCGACCGTGTAGACGTGAAACAGGTCGTGCTGCATTTGCCCAATGATGCGTTTAAACGCCGGAATCACGCGGCCCAGAATGCCCCACTGGTTCATGCGGCGCAGCTCGTGTACCAGCCCACGCGGCGCTTGCAGAATTTTGAGGAAGGTGGCACGGTTTGCCGGGTCGCGTCGGAAGTTGGCGTCGATCCGGTCGCGTTCGCGCCACAGGGCGCGCAGCGTGGGCGCGGTCATGCCGGTTAACTCGGGGTGTTTTTGCAGCAGACGAAAGCATTCGAGCAGTGCGCTTGGCTCTTGCGCAAAAATCTCTACATCGCTTGCCGCCAGCAAATCACGCTCAGCGTGAAAGCGCTCGTTGACAGGCTTGGATTCAAGCGCCGCCCCCGGGAAGACCTGGGTGGCGATGTTTTGCAGCATAATGGTGTTTAGCTGCACGATCCAGCGGCAATTGATGTAGTAGCGCTGCATCAATTGCTCGGAAGCCCGTTTGCCTTCGCGGGCGGCGTAGCCAAAAGTTTGCGCGAGCTGGTCTTGATAGTCAAACAGCAAGCGGTCTTCGCGCCGCCCGGCGATGCGGTGCAGGCGCGTGCGCACGGTGCGCAGGAAGGACTCGCGGCGGTTCAGCTCTGCCGCTTCCTTCGCGGTCAAAATGCGCCGTTTGGCCAGTTCCTTCCACGTAGAACCCAAACCCGCTGCAGCGCCGATCCAGAGAATCACCTGCAAATCACGCAGGCCGCCGGGCGCTTCTTTGCAATTGGGTTCGAGCGAGTAGGGTGTGTCGTGGTACTTGGCATGGCGCTGCTCGAGCTCCAGCTTTTTGGCGGTGTAAAAGTCACCCGGCATTAAGGCTTCGCGGGTCTTGAGCAGCAGTTTGCGGCATAGCGCACGGCTGCCTACCACATAGCGCGCCTCCGAGAGCGTGGTTTCAACCGTGATGTCTTTTGCGCTCTCGGTCATGCACTCGTCAATCGTGCGCAGGCTGTGCCCGACTTCAAGGCCAATGTCCCAAAACAATGCGACCAGCGCTTCCAGCTTGTGGCGGGCCGCAGCGCTCAAATTGTCTGGCACCAGCAGCAGCGCGTCCACATCGGAATGTGGGTACAGCTCACCGCGCCCGTAGCCGCCGGTGGCGATCAGCGCCGCCTCATTCTTCAAACCCATGCCGTGCCAGAGCGCCACCAGTGCTTTGTCGACCACGCGGCGATGCTGCGTGAGCAGGCTGGCAGTGCGGCCATCAACATCGAATTTGGAGAAGAGCGCCTGGCGCGCGGTTGTCAGCTCGGCGCGCAGTGCTGCGGCAAGTTGTACAGGGGGGGTAGTCTGAAGGGGGGGCTGAAGAACCGCACTCATGGCTGGTCTTTGGGTTAATGTCTTGTAGAGCCAATACTGGCGCGGGTTTTCAGGTGGTGGCCTGAGCTGCTGCAAGTATTTTAGGCGCTACGCGCCCACCAGCAGCCATACCCCAAGCAACATCAGTAGCGTACCCGCAATGCGCGCCGGCGTGAGCTTTTCTTTGAGCAGCCACGCACCCAAAAAGGCTGCAATCAGCATCGACATTTCGCGTAAGGGGGCCACGAACGAAAGCGGTGCGCGTTGCATTGCATGCAGAGCCAGCACGTAGGCCAAAGGCGAGAGCAGCCCGACGATCAGGATATTGCGCCGGTTCTGTTGCCACTCCGCAGCCAGGCCGTGGCGCTTTGGCCAAATCAACGGCGCTTGCAGCAGTGCGCGTAAGGCCACGCTGATCGGGTAGAAAACGATGGGCAGCATGCCCAGCACCTTGATCGCCCAACCATCTACCAGCGTGTAGATCGCGATAAAGCCACCGGTCGCGCCGCCCCACAGCACGCCGCGCAGGGTTTTGGCATCCGCTTTGCCAAGCAAGCTGGCAGCGCCCGCCATCACAAAAATACCCAGAATCAATAGCGCGATGCCGACCATGCCGCGCCCACCCGGCGTTTCGCCCAGCAGCAGCACCGCGCCCAGCACCGAGAAGAGTGGCCCAGTGCCGCGCGCCACCGGGTAAACCACCGAATAATCAGCTTCGCGATAGCCGCGTTGCAGGGCGTAAAAGTAGCCCACATGCAGCGCCGCGCTCACCAGCATCGCCAGCCACATCGCACCGGTCAAGCCCGTGGACAGGCGCGCTGGTTGCCAGATCCAAGCTGCGACGGCGAAGGGCGCGCAGGCGATGCTGCTGACCACGCAGACCAAAAAGATGAAGGCCGCGCCGCCCCCCGCGCGCTTGGCAAACAGGTTCCAAACAGCGTGGATCAGCGCGCCGCCGAGCACCAGGGCAAGCGCGTCAATCGGCATCGTGGGCAGATCTAAACCAGCTCTAAATTAGCTCTACACCAGCGCGAAGCTGGCGTGCACCGAGAGCGCGCCGTCGATCTGCACGCGGCCTTTTTCCACCAGCCACTGCAAGTGCGCCAGTACCGAGCGCGCGGCGGCCGGGTGTAGGCGGGCATCCACATCTTTGTAGATCACGCGCACCATCTCGGCGATCTTGGTGTCACCCGCTGCGAGCCTGGTCACGATCATCGTTTCGCGCTCTAATCGGTGGGCTTTGTAAGCCGCCAAAAAGGGCGGCACCTCGGTAATCGGCGCGCCGTGGGTCGGGAAATAGCTTGCATCGATGCCTGAAGAAGCGCGCTGGATAAGCTTCTCCAAGGATTGCATATAGTGCGCCATGTTACCGTCGGGCGGTGAAACCACGGTGGTGGACCAGCCCATCACGTGGTCGCCGGAAAACAGGGCGTTGGCTGTCTTCAACGCATAACACATGTGATTCGACATGTGGCCCGGCGTGTGCAGGGCTTCGACTTCCCACTGCGGCGTGACGATTCGGTCGCCGTCCTTGAGGCGAATATCGGGCACAAAGTCGGTGTCGCCACCTTCTTCGATTTTGACGGCATCCGCAACATCAGCGTCGATTTCTTCAGTCGCGCGGCCAAAGCCATAAGTTTTGGCGTGCGGAAAACTGCGCAGCAAAATCGGCACGCCAGGCGAATGGTCGATGTGGGTGTGCGTGACCAAAATATGGGTGACGGTTTCCCCCTTCAGGCCCGCCACCAGCGCGGCAACATGCGCCTCGTCCGCCGGGCCAGGGTCTACCACGGCTACTTCGCCATGGCCAATTACATAAGTGCCGGTGCCCCATGCGGTGAAGGGCGAAGGGTTGCGGGCGACCACGCGGCGCACCAGCGCAATCGCCGGGTGGGCCGCCACCAGTGAGCCGTAGTCGGGAGAAAATTCGCGCAGGAAGGGGATTGCCATGGGGATTTTCCAAGCCATTTATGTTGCAACGCAGCAGAAAGTCTACGTGATATTTGTCACAGAAGTAAGAGTTGTGTAAGCGCCGGGCAATACCTTGCCACTTGTAAAAGGGTGAAAAAACCTTGGCCTTTGTTTTAAAAACGTTCCAGGAGACGAGCAGCATGTCCGCAGGTATCGAATCAGTTCTGACTGAAAACCGGATTTTCAATCCGCCTGCCGCATTTTCAGCCAATGCTGCGATTCCCAGCATGGCCGCCTACAACGCGCTGTGCGACGAAGCCGCGCGCGACTACGAAGGTTTTTGGGCACGTTTGGCGCGCGAAACTCTCGTTTGGCACAAGCCTTTTACCAAAACGCTCGACGAATCGGCACATCCGAACACGCGGTGGTTTTACGACGGTGAGTTGAACGCTTCATACAACTGTCTCGATGTCAATCTGACCAACGGCAACGCTGAAAAAGTCGCGATCATTTTTGAAGCGGACGACGGCAGCAATAAAACCATCACCTACCGCGAGTTGCATCAGCGCGTTTGCAAATTCGCCAATGCGCTCAAGCACAGCGGTGTGGGCAAAGGCGACCGCGTCATCATCTACATCCCGATGACGATTGAAGGCGTGATTGCGATGCAGGCCTGCGCGCGTATTGGTGCTACCCATTCGGTGGTGTTTGGCGGTTTTTCTGCCAAGAGCCTGCAAGAGCGAGTGATCGATGCAGGTGCGGTGGCGATCATCACCTCCGACGAGCAATTGCGCGGCGGCAAGGCCTTGCCGATTAAAGCGATTGTCGATGAGGCGTTTGCCTTGGGCGGCTGCGATGCCGTGCACAGCGTGTTCGTTTATCAGCGCACCGGCGGCAAGGTCACCATGCAGGCTGGGCGCGATGTCTGGATGCATGAGGCGGAAGCGGCGGGCAGCGAGGTGTGTGCGCCCACCTGGGTCAACGCCGAGCATCCGCTCTTCATCCTCTACACCTCCGGCTCCACCGGCAAGCCCAAGGGCATTCAGCATTCAACCGGCGGCTATTTGCTGTGGGCCGCGTTGACGATGAAGTGGACTTTCGACCTGAAGCCTTCAGATATTTTTTGGTGTACCGCCGACATCGGCTGGGTGACCGGGCACAGCTATGTGGCCTACGGCCCGCTGGCAGTGGGTGCGACGGAAATTGTGTTCGAAGGCGTGCCGGTGTACCCGGATGCCGGGCGTTTTTGGAAGATGATCGAAAAACACCAGTGTTCGATTTTCTACACCGCGCCCACGGCAATCCGCTCGCTCATCAAAGCTTCTGAAACCACTGCTGCAACCCACCCGAAAAATTACAATCTGAAAAGCTTGCGCCTGTTGGGTTCGGTGGGCGAGCCGATCAACCCGGAAGCCTGGATGTGGTATCACACCAATGTGGGCGGCGGCAATTGCCCGATTGTCGATACCTTCTGGCAAACTGAAACCGGCGGCCACATGATTACGCCGCTGCCGGGTGCCACGCCGCTGGTGCCAGGTTCTTGCACTTTGCCGCTGCCGGGGATTCAGGCGGCGATTGTCGATGAAGCCGGGCACGATGTGCCCAACGGCCAAGGTGGGATTCTGGTGGTCAAGCGCCCTTGGCCTTCCATGCTGCGCACGATTTGGGGTGACCCGGAGCGCTTCAAGAAAACCTATTTTCCGGACGAATTGGGCGGCAAGCTGTATTTGGCAGGTGATGGCGCGGTGCGCCACAAAGACACCAGCTACTTCACCATCATGGGCCGGATTGACGACGTGCTGAATGTCTCCGGGCATCGCCTGGGCACGATGGAAATTGAGTCGGCGCTGGTCTCAAACACCGCATTAGTGGCGGAAGCCGCCGTGGTGGGTCGGCCGGACGATTTGACCGGCGAGGCAATCGTCGCGTTTGTCGTGCTCAAAGGCGCGCGCCCGACTGGTGAGGATGCTAAAAAGCTCGCTATCGAGTTGCGCAACTGGGTCGCCAAAGAAATCGGCCCGATTGCCAAACCGAAAGAAATTCGCTTTGGCGACAACCTGCCCAAAACGCGCTCTGGCAAGATCATGCGCCGCCTGCTGCGCACGCTGGCCAAGGGCGATGAGATTACGCAAGATATTTCGACGCTCGAAAACCCGGCGATTCTCGAACAACTGAAGCAAACAGTTTAAGAATCCACGCCGATCCCCGTCCCCCGTCCCCCGATCCCCGATCCCCGATCCCCGATCCCCGATCCCCCAAAATGGACTCGTTCCTCTTCATCAAAATCCTCAAAGGCATGAGTGAAATTGCGCTCATGTTTTTTTTGGGTCGCGGGATGCTGGTGGTCTTTTTTGTCGGCGCGCAGGGTCGTTTGCAACAGAACTTTATCTACCAATTGTTCTACAAAGCCACTCAACCCTTCGTTAAGGCGCTACGCGTGATCACACCGAAATTCGTGCTCGACCGGCACTTGGTATGGGGCGCATTTTTCTTGGTCGTCATCATCTGGATTGCGATGGTGATGGCCAAGGCGCAAGCCTGTTTTATCGATATGAGCAATCCTTCGTGTGTTGACCTGCAACGCAAGGCGCAAGCCACTCAAGAGGCTGGCAAATGAGTGCCTACCGCGAAAAGAGTACGACAGTGACCAAGAAGTCGTTCGGCTTGTGGCACGCCTACCTGACCCTCTCTGCACGCCTGGCGATGCGCTTGAAATTCCTGGGCCGCGCGAAAGAGATGTTTGCTGACATCGCCACGCAGTTTCCGCAAGATGCGGCGGCACACACCTCGATTGGACATATCGAAGGCTTGCAAGGCAACAAGCATCGCGCTCGCGCGGCGTTTCACAAAGCCCTGGAGATCGACCCGAACGAAGCGGTCGCGCACTTCAATCTGGGCTTCATCTGTGAGCAGCAAAACGATTTGCCCGAAGCCGCGCGCCACTTTGAGAAGTCGGTCGAGTTAAACCCGAAGATCGACCGCGCCTGGTATGGCTTGGGGATCGTGCTGGTCAAGTTGCACCGTGAGCCGGAAGCCAAAACCGCCTTCCAGAAAGTGGTCGAAATCGACCCGATGAACCGCTATGGCTGGTATCAACTTGGCATGGTGCATTACGCCCTGGGTGAAACCCGCGAGATGGAAGGCCTGATTCGCCACACCTGCGCCTTCGATCCAAAAATCGCCAAGCAGCTTGAAGAAGACACCAAAAAACTCAAAAAGCAGCTGGCTGAAGAAGCCGAAGTCAAGGCGATCAGCGGCGCGTCAGTGCCTGTTTTGCAGTCGTAGTTGTCGTTGAAGTTGTGGTTGGACGTTTTCGTTTTTAATAATAGGAGGATCTGTGGAACACATTACCGCAAAACACAAGGAGTACTGGTCCAAGAACATGCGGCTAACGAGCATCTTGCTCTTTATCTGGTTCGTGGCCACCTTCGTCATGGGCTATTACGCCAAAGAGTTGGCCACCATCAACTTCTTCGGTTGGCCATTGTCGTTTTACATGGCAGCACAGGGTTCGCTCATCATTTACGTGGTCATCATCTGGTATTACGCCAGGGCGATGGGCAAATTGGATGAAGAGTACGGTGTGGCTGAGTCGGAAGATTAAGGAGATATCATGGCTACCGAAAAGCAAGCATTTTTTAACAAGCTGAAAAAAGCTTATACGTGGTACACGGGCGGTTTTCTCGCCTTCGTGGTCTTCTTGGCGATTGCCGAGAAGATGGGTATGCCGCGCGTCTGGATTGGCTACATCTTCCTGTTCGCCACCATCGGCCTTTACGCCGGTATCGGCATCATGTCGCGCACGTCCGATGCGGATGAATACTATGTCGCGGGCCGCAAGGTTCCGGCTATTTTCAACGGCATGGCAACGGGCGCGGACTGGATGTCAGCCGCTTCCTTCATCGGCATGGCCGGTACGCTCTACCTGACCGGCTTCGGTGGTCTCGCCTTCATTCTGGGCTGGACCGGCGGCTACTGCCTGGTGGCGCTGTTCCTGGCACCGTATCTGCGCAAGTTCGGCGAATTCACGATTCCCGACTTTTTGGGCGCACGCTACGGCGGCAATATTCCGCGCTTTATCGGCATCATCGCTGCAGTACTGTGCTCGTTCACCTACGTGGTGGCACAGATTTACGGCGTGGGCTTGATTACGACCCGCCTGATCCCCGGTGTGTCGTTTGAAGTCGGCATTTTCTTAGGCTTAGGCGGCATTCTGGTCTGCTCCTTCCTGGGCGGCATGAAGGCGGTTACCTGGACGCAAGTGGCGCAGTACATCATCTTGATCGTGGCCTACATGATCCCGGTGGTTTGGCTCTCGGTGAAACACACCGGCGTGCCAATCCCGCAGTTGGTCTACGGTTCCACCCTTGAAAAAGTGACGGCGCTGGAAAAAAAGCTGACGGTTGATCCGAAAGAGTTGGAAGTGCGCAAGATATTCGCTGACCGCGCCGCTGCGGCGGAAGCGAAAATCAAGGCACTGCCAGGCTCGCTTGAATCTGAGAAGGCTGTCGTGCAGAAGAAGCTCGACGATCTCAAGGCCGCCAATGCACCGGTAGCCGAGGTCAACGCTGCGCAAAAAGCGGTCGATACCTTCCCCAAGACTGAAGCTGCCGCGCGTGCCGCCTGGAACAAGGATGCTGCCGTCAAGGCTCGCTCCGGTCCGCCGATCAAGCATGCTGAAGTGTTCCCGGGCAAAGACCAAAAAGCATCAGACATCAATCGCAAGAATTTCCTGGCGCTGGTGTTTTGCTTGATGGTGGGTACCGCTGCCCTGCCGCACATTCTGATGCGCTACTACACCACACCCTCGGTGAAGGAAGCCCGCGAATCCGTGTTCTGGTCGCTGTTCTTCATCTTCTTGCTCTACTTCACCGCACCGGCTTTGGCAGTGTTGGCCAAGTTCGACGTCTATTCAACTCTGGTGGGATCGAGTTATGCCAAGCTGCCGCAGTGGGTCGCGGACTGGAGTCGGGTGGACGCAAGTCTGCTCTCGGTGATCGACTTCAACAAAGACGGCATCGTGCAACTGGCTGAAATCGCAATCGGCGGCGACATCATCGTGCTGGCAACCCCTGAAATTGGTGGCCTGCCTTACGTGATCTCTGGCTTGGTGGCGGCAGGCGGCTTGGCGGCGGCACTGTCAACTGCTGACGGCTTGTTGCTCACGATTGCCAACGCGCTCTCACATGACCTCTACTACAAGATGATCGACCCGAACGCCACGACTACCCGTCGTGTAACGATCTCGAAGATTCTCCTGCTGGTGGTGGCGATTGCGGCGGCAGCGGTAGCGGCACAAAAACCGGCGGACATCCTGTTCCTCGTATCGGCAGCATTCTCGCTGGCGGCGGCAGGCTTCTTCCCGGCGCTGGTACTGGGCGTGTTCTGGAAGCGTGCCAACAAATGGGGTGCAACCCTCGGTATGGCGGCAGGCCTCTTCACCACGTTCTACTACATGGTACTGACTCAACCGTGGCTGCGCACCATTTTCGGTACCAAGGGAACGATTGCAGAGAATATGTGGTGGGACATTAACCCGATCTCCGCTGGCATCTTCGGCGTACCGGTCGGTTTCATTGTCATCGTCGTGGTTTCGTACCTGACCCCGGCTCCGGACGGCAAGATCCAAGAGCTGATTGAGCATGTGCGTTACCCGAGTCTGAAGGGCGACACCTATCGCTCGTCGGAAGCAGCGCACGGCATGGGGCATTGATGGCTTGATGCACCCCTGAATTGGCGTACCGCCCGGTGGTAATCGGGTAGGACGCCGACTCTACCGAACCCCGCACTTGGTCACACGACTTTGCGGGGTTCTCTTTTTTGTGACTGGTTCACGCGTCGTCAGCGGTAGGTAAGTCGCTTCTGGTTAACTATCTGGCGCTGGCGTATCGCCTTTTCGAACTTGCTGTTGGCATCCGCCGGCTGCAAGCTTCGCCAATCACCTGTTTTCCCTATTTGGTAAAGTTCCCCATGATGCTCAAACTAATTTTCCGTACTGCCGTCGCACTATCTCTCGGGTTGGTGCTGGTCGCCTGCTCGGGCGAGCACGGCTACACTCGCAGCAGTTTTCAGTTGAAAGTGGTCGACAAATCAGCTGCCGAAATCGAATCGTATGCGGGCAAGCCCGACGCGGTCGACAATCTGAAATCCGGAGAGGTGATCTGGACCTTCAACAAGCGCACGTTTGATTCGGAAAACGCGAACTCCAAAGATGCCGCAGTCAAAGTCACGCTGAAGAAGGGTGCAGACGGCAAGCTGGTCTATTCCGGGATCGATTTTCTGCCTCAGTAAATTTTTTACCGATTACCTTGAAGACGCTTGATAGATAAGCCTCTTCAAGGGATGCCTACGAAAAAATTGGCGCACTTGGCTGGTCAGCAACTCGCATTTTGGCCAAGATGCCTCGGTCAAGCGTAGACTGCGGCTCTTCGATATTGCGGCGCACCAATCTTGGCTTCTGATTCCCATTCAGCCGCTGGTAAATCTTCGGGCCTCGCCGCCCTCACGGTGGGTGCCTTGGGGATTGTGTATGGCGACATTGGCACCTCGCCGCTCTATGCACTCAAAGAAGTCTTTGGCGGCGGTCACGTGCCGCTCACGCCGGCAAATGTGTTGGGTGTCCTGTCTCTGATGTTCTGGACGATCACCGTGATCGTCTCGCTCAAGTATGTAACGCTGATCTTGCGCGCCGACAATCATGGCGAAGGCGGCCTGATCGCCATGCTGGCATTGGCATCGAATGCCACCACCGAGCGCCCGGCGCTGCGCCGCGTGCTGTTGATTGTCGGTATTTTTGGTACCGCGCTCTTCTATGGCGATGGCGTGATTACCCCGGCGATTTCGGTGCTCTCTGCGGTCGAGGGGCTCGAAGTGATCACGCCAGCGCTCAAGCCCTACGTGATTCCCGTAACGCTGGTCATCCTGACCGTGCTATTTGCGATTCAGCGCAATGGCACCACCGGGATCGGCAGATATTTTGGGCCAGTCACGGCACTGTGGTTTGCTGTGCTGGCGGTCTTGGGAATCGTTCACATCAGCAGCAACCCGGCGGTGCTGGCGGCAGTGAATCCGGCGCATGGCTGGGCCTTCGTTCGCGCCCAGCCGGGCATGGCCTTCATCATCCTGGGTGCATTGGTGTTGTGTGTCACCGGAGCGGAGGCGCTCTATGCCGACATGGGCCATTTTGGCAAACGGCCGATCCGCGTGGCTTGGTTCGGCTTAGTAATGCCTGCGCTGGTGCTCAATTATTTTGGCCAGGGCGCGCTGATTTTGGCGAACCCTGCGGCGGTCAAAAATCCGTTCTACCTCATGGCCCCTGACTGGGCGCTGATACCCCTGGTGCTACTCGCGACAGCCGCCACTGTGATTGCCTCGCAAGCCCTGATTTCGGGGGCCTTTTCAGTGACCAAGCAGGCCATTCAGATGGGCTACCTGCCGCGCATGGTGATACGCCACACCAGCGTGGCGCATACGGGCCAAATCTATGTGCCGTTTGTCAATTGGGCGCTGTACGTGGCAATCGTGTTTGCGATCATCATTTTCGGCTCGTCGTCCAAGCTGGCGGCAGCCTATGGCATCGCCGTATGCACCGACATGCTGATTACCACCATCATGACTTTTTTCGTGATCCGCTACGGCTGGCGCTACCCTTGGGCCCTGTGTTTTGCGGCAACCGGCTTCTTTCTGGTGGTGGACGCATTCTTCTTCGCCTCCAATCTGCTCAAGCTCTTCGAGGGTGGCTGGTTTCCGCTCGCTTTGGGCGGGCTTATCTTCACCCTGATGATGACCTGGAAGCAGGGCCGCAACCTGCTCTCAGCCAAGGTGCGCGCCGATTCGCTGCCACTTGAACTGTTCTTGGGCAGCATCTTTGCCAACCCGCCACAGCGGGTCGATGGGACGGCGATCTTTCTCTCTGCCGAGCGCGGCAGCGTACCCTCGGCCCTGCTGCACAACCTGAAGCACAACAAGGTGCTACATGCCCACAACCTGTTTGTGACAGTGCGCAACCACGAAGTGCCTTGGATCGGTTTCAACAAGCGCATCGAGGCAAAATCACTGGGCCACAATTGTTGGGAGGTGATGGTCAACTTTGGCTTCAAAAACGAACCGAATGTGCCCGAGGCACTTGCCCTGCTCAAAACACAGGGGCTTGCCGCCGATGTGCTAGACGACATGGGGACATCCTATTTTCTCTCCCGCGACATTGTGGTCCCGACTCTGGGCGGTGCTATGGCCGAATGGCGCGAAAAACTGTTCGCCACCCTTCATCTGAATGCTGGGTCCGCAGCCGACTATCTTGGCTTGCCGACCAATCGGGTCGTTGAGATGGGCTCGAAAGTAGAGATATAGCGTTCCCCAAGAAGCTTACTCAGCAAGCCTTTTGGAGCAGTCATCATGAAGAGCCGCATTGCAGGCGGTTCTTCAGGCGGTCCACCTACCAGAGCGTATGACACGGCCCTTTGTACATCACCGGCCCGGTAGGTTTGTCCATTGGCGAGCCACCCATTGGCTCCATGCTGACCGCCAGCGTCTTGTAGCGTGCGATTTCCTTATCGGCAATAGTGGGCAGCTTCATAGTGCTTTTGCCCATGGTTTTGATGACACCGAGCGATTTGGGCTTGCCTTGTGCATCGATGCCCCACAGCTCCAGGCTCGCATCTTTGGGCATGGAGTCGCCCTCGTACTTCATCCACAACTCATCAGAATTTCGGCCGACGTAGATCATCAGCATCGTCTTGCCCTTGGCATCGTTGAGCGTGGCCACGTAGGAGGGCTGCCAAGGGTTTTTGCCGTCAGAAACGCGGATCGGCATCTCTTTTTCGACGATGCGCTCCACCACTTTTTCAACCTGCCGCTCGACAATCTGGATCTTCGGCACTTCGACTACCTGCGGCGGGCGAATCGCGACAAACGCGAGCAGCGCGGCCGCGCAACCCGAGGCGGTCAAGCCCAGCCCGCGCCAAAACGCCAAACTCTCCCACAGCGTAGGCTTGTGCTGCACCTTGATGCGCGGTTGAATGGCCGCCGTGATCTTGCTCCAGACCCGCGCTGGTGGCGCAACTTCACGCACCACCGCTGCCATCGGTGAGAGCCGTGCTTCCCATTGCGCGACCGTAAGGCGCAAGGCCGCGTCTTGCCGCATCCACGTAGCGAAGCGGCGCCGTGCGCCGCCGCCGAGCGTCCCCAGGACGTACTCGGCCGCTAACCGCTCCGTCAGTGCTGGTTTATCTCGAAAACGCATAATCTGACCCTAAACAATCCTTCAGTTTCAACAATCCACGCCGCACCCAGGTTTTCACTGTTCCCAGTGGCTCGCCCAATGCGTCGGCCAACTCTGTATGCGACATGCCTTCAAAAAATGCCAACGCCACCGCATTTTTCTGCTTTTCGTCCAATGAACTCATGCACTTGTGAATCGCGCTCGCGTCTTTCGATTGCTCCAAGAGCGCCAGTGGCCCAAGTTCTTCAGACGGCACTGCGTTGAAAACGTCGTCGTTGTCGGTTGCGTCTTCTTTGTTAGGACGGCGCAGCCAATCGAGCGAGCGGTTGCGCACAATGCTGGTCATCCAGGTCATCGGCGCGGACAATGCCAAGTTGTAATCGGCCGCGTGATTCCAGATATTGACGTAGCACTCCTGCACTACCTCTTCTGCCCAATCTTCTCTTCGGACTATACGCAGCGCCACGCCAAACAGTTTCGACGAGGTTTTTGAGTAGAGCTGAGCGAAAGCGGCCTGCGCCGCCGCATCACGCTTGGCGGCGGCCGCCAAGAGGCTGCGCAGTTGGTCGTTCCTGGCTTCGATTTGCTCTTCGGTCGCCATCGCTAAGTAGTTGATTTCATAATGATAATTCGGAGTTATTCGACTTCGCGCGACTTGTTTTTGCCTTGCTGCCAAAGCACATCGCCGCGCCCGGCATGGCGATTGAGCACACGGCCCAAAACAAACAACAAATCTGACAAACGGTTCAAATATTGGCGCACCAAGTCGCGTACCGCCTCAGTATGCCCCAAGCCGACGACACTGCGCTCAGCACGGCGGCACACCGTGCGCGCGACGTGCGCCAGCGCTGAGGCACGCGAGCCGCCGGGCAGGATGAATTCGGCAAGTCGGGGCAGCGTCGCGTTGTATTTGGCGAGCAACTCGTCTAGCCGAGCGACCTGCTCGGCGTTGAGGTTGTCGAAGCCAGGGATGCACAGCTCGCCACCTAAGTCGAAGAGGTCGTGCTGAATCGCGACAAGTTCGTCGATTAAGTCCGGTGGCAGGTCCTCAGTGAGCAGCAGGCCCAGGGTCGAATTGAGTTCGTCCACATCCCCCAGCGCTTGAATTCGCAGAGTGTCTTTGGCGACGCGCGTGCCGTCGCCCAAGCCGGTGGTGCCAGCGTCGCCAGTGCGCGTGGCGATTTGTGAGAGTCGATTGCCCATCACTTGATTCTATTGCCCAAAGCCGGTTTTCAAAAGCCGAAACCTCCGGTAGAAAAGGCCGGCGATCACGGAAAATTGGCGCGAATCAGCGCGAATCAGCGCGAATCATCGCGCTGCGCGGTTTTGCCAATGCGTCCGGCAAGAGGTGATTTACGCTACGATTCGGCTCTTTGCAAATCGCCTGATTTTTCGCGTCCCCCGCAGCGCGCTGCCGCCGACGTTGGCCTCGTGCGCTTGACCCTTAAGAACGCCATGGAACCTTTTACCCAACACACCGGCTTGGTAGCCCCGCTGGATCGCGCCAATGTCGACACCGACGCGATTATCCCCAAACAGTTTTTGAAGTCGATTCGGCGCTCCGGCTTTGGTCAAAATCTGTTTGACGAGCTGCGCTACCTCGATTTGGGGCAACCCGACACACCGCCTGAAGTCACGGCGCAGCGGCCGAAAAACCCCAATTTTGTGCTCAATCAAGCGCGCTACCAGGGGGCTTCTGTCTTGCTGGCGCGCAAAAATTTTGGCTGCGGCTCTTCGCGTGAGCATGCGCCATGGGCGTTGCAGCAGTACGGCTTTCGTGCGGTGATCGCGCCTTCTTTTGCCGATATTTTCTACAACAATTGCTTCAAGAACGGCTTTCTGCCGGTGGTTTTGAGCGAGGCGCAGCTCGACCATTTGTTTCACGAGACAGCGGCGTTTCCTGGTTTCAAACTGACGATTGATCTGGAAAAACAGATTGTCGCCACCGCCAATAACGACGCCGTTTACCCGTTTGAAGTAGGTGCCCACCGGCGCTACTGCTTGCTCAATGGGTTCGACGATATTGGGCTGACCCTGCGACAGGCCGACAAAATCCGCGCCTTTGAGGCCAAGCGCCAAGCCGAACATCCTTATTACTTTGCCACGCTCCCTGCGAGCATTACGATCCGATGAAAATTGCTGTTCTCCCCGGCGACGGGATTGGCTCTGAAATTGTTGCGCAAGCGGTCCGGGTCTTGGAAGTTCTCAAGGCGGACGGCTTGCAGCTCGAAACCGAGCATGCCAATGTTGGCGGCGTGGCCTACGATAACGAAGGCGACCCGCTGCCTGCGGGCACGCTCAAGTTGGCCAAAGCAGCCGATGCCATTTTGTTTGGCGCGGTGGGTGGTTGGCAGTACGACACGCTGCCTCGGCCTAAGCGACCGGAGCAGGCGGTGCTGGGTTTGCGCCGCGAGCTGGGGCTGTTTGCCAATCTGCGCCCGTCGATTGTGTATCCCGAGCTGGTTAATGCCTCAACGCTCAAGCCCGAGGTGGTCAGTGGGCTGGACATCCTGATTTTGCGCGAACTGACTGGCGATATTTATTTCGGCACGCCGCGTGGCATTCGCTTAGCACCCGACGGCCCGTTCAAGGGCGCGCGCGAGGGCTTCGATACGATGCGCTACGCCGAGCCGGAAATCCGCCGCATCATGCACGTCGGTTTCGTGGCAGCAATGAAACGCGGCAAGAAGCTTTGCTCGGTGGACAAGGCCAATGTGCTTGAAACGATGCAGTTGTGGAAAGAAGTGGCCGCCGAAGTTGCCAAGGAGTACCCGGAGGTTGCTTTTTCAAGCATGTATGTGGACAATGCTGCGATGCAACTGATACGCAATCCCAAACAATTCGACGTGATGGTCACCGGCAATATGTTCGGTGACATTTTGTCGGACGAAGCGTCGATGCTGACGGGCTCAATCGGCATGCAGCCGTCTGCCTCGCTCAACAGCACCAAGCAGGGCTTGTACGAGCCGATTCACGGTTCCGCACCTGATATTGCGGGCAAAGATTTGGCGAATCCGCTGGCAACGATTTTGTCGGCCGCGATGATGCTGCGCTACTCTTTTGACCGCGAGGCTGAAGCCCTGCGCATCGAAGCTGCTGTCAAATCGGTGCTCGCCCAAGGTTTGCGCACCGCTGACATTTACGAAGCCGGCACCACCAAGGTGGGCACCAAACAAATGGGTGACGCTGTGCTTGCCGCGCTCACCCGTACAACTAAAACCACCAAAACCTGAAGATCGGGAACAAGGACGCTGGATCGGGGCCTTGGCTTCGATCCCCAAGGCGTTCCCGGTCCACCGTGAGGTTGAAAAAATGTTGAAAGTAAATGCCCGAGTGGGTTTCGTCGGCTGGCGCGGCATGGTTGGCTCGGTTTTGATGCAGCGCATGCAGGCTGAGGGCGACTTCGCCCACATCGAGCCGGTGTTTTTCTCAACCTCCGCTGCTGGTGGCAGCGGGCCGATCATCCACGGCAAACACACCGCTCCACTGCTCTCGGCCGCCGATGTGGCCCAATTGGCGAAGATGGATGCCATCATCACCTGTCAAGGCGGTGATTGGACCAACGAGATGTACCCGAAGGTTCGCGCCACTGGCTGGGAAGGTTATTGGATCGACGCGGCTTCGTCGCTACGCATGAACGACGACGCGATCATCATTTTGGATCCGGTTAACTTGCCGGTGATTAAACAAGGTTTGTCTTCCGGCATCAAAAATTACATTGGTGGCAACTGCACCGTTTCGCTGATGTTGATGTCACTGGACGGCCTGTTCAAGGCGGGTTTGGTTGAGTGGCTGACTGCGATGACCTACCAAGCGGCATCGGGCGGCGGGGCGCAGCACATGCGCGAGTTGCTGAG
>JANLTH010000090.1:0-18437 GCA_031362865.1 Burkholderiales bacterium
GCAGATGTCGGTCATGCGCAAGGTTTCGAGGCGGATCAGGCGGGCTTTTTCGCGTAAGTGCGATTTGTCTACTGCGTGAGTTGGACGGCTTGCCATGCTTGACGAACGCTCCTGAGCGACACAAATATTAAGGGGCCAGGCCCCCTTAAAGAACCCCCAACTTTAGAGTGACAAGAGGGGCGCGAAGTTTGCTGGTTTTCGATTGACCTGCGTTTGCGCAGAGCTACTCTTTGACCGCGCCCGTCATTGCCGACACGTAGTGATCGACAAAAAACGCATACAACACCACCAGCGGTAATGCGCCCACCAAAGCCCCCGCCATCAGCGAACCCCAGCGATACTGGTCGCCGTCGGTGAAGGCCGAGAGAATCGCTACCGGTACGGTTTTCTTTTCAGTCGAGTTGATAAACGTGAGGGCGTAGATGAACTCGTTCCAGCACAGCGTCAAGCAAAAGATCGAAGCCGAAATTAGCCCTGGAATCGCCAGTGGCAAGACGATCTTCACCAAGATCTGCCACCGGTTTGCGCCATCCATCAGCGCACATTCTTCCAATTCATAAGGGATGGTTTTGAAATAGCCCATCAATAGCCACGTCGAAAACGGAATCAGAATCGTGGGGTAGGTAAGAATCAACGCAAATGGCGTATCAAACAAGCCGTACTGGTACACCACGGTGGAAAGCGGGATGAACAGAATCGACGGAGGTACCAGATAGGCCAAAAAGATCAGCCCGCCCACGGTTTGCGCACCGGTGTAGCGGATGCGCGTAATCGCGTAGGCTGCGAACACACTGGCGATCAGCGACAAAATCGTTGCTGCCACCGCCACATACATCGTGTTCCACAACCAGAGCGGGTAATCGGTCTTGAAGAGCAAATCATGAATGTGCTCGAAGGTGGGGCTCCAAGTCCAATAAGGATTGTGCTCATTCAACGCGAGCAAGTGCTCTTTTGGCTTGATCGCGGTAACCGTCATCCAGTAAAACGGAAATAGCAAAACGAGCGCAATCACCAGCAATGGAATGTAGACCCGCACCACGCGCTGTGGCATGGTGGTGAGATAGTCCATGCCGCTGGATTCGCCGGCGCTGCCACTCGCCGGATCGCCGGTGATCTGAGCTGCGGCCTTAGTCATTGTCTTCCCCTTGTTGCCATTTGCGCTTTTGCAGTCCAAACCAAGAAACCATGATCGCCGCGAGCAAGAAGGGCACCATCGCGGTCGAAACCGCCGCACCCTCACCAATGCGCGATCCCAAAATGGCGGTGTTGTAGCTCATCGTGGCCATCAGCTCAGTGGCCCCGGCCGGGCCGCCATTGGTTAGCACTTTGATGAGCTGAAAATCAGTGAACGTGAAGAGTACCGAGAAGGTCATCACCACCGCAATAATAGGTGTCAGTAGCGGATAGGTGATTTTGATAAACATCTGCCAGCGCGAAGCACCGTCGAGAGTGGCCGCTTCATAGAGCGAGGGCGGCACGGTTTGCAGGCCCGCCAGCAGAGTAATCGCGACGAAGGGCACGCCGCGCCAGACGTTGGCGAAAATCACGCTCCAGCGCGAGTTCCAGGCATCGCCGAGAAAATTGATATTGCCGTCGATCCAGCCCCATTGCCGTAGCGTCCAAGACACGATGGAAAACTGTGGATCGAAAATCCACCAAAAGGCGATGGCGGAGAGAACCGTGGGCACAATAAACGGGATCAAGATGATGGCACGCAGGATCGCCTTGAACGGCATATTGTTGTTGAGCAGCACGGCCAGGTAGAGGCCCACCACAAACTTGATCGCGCTGGCTACCAAGGTGTAGAAGATGGTGAAAAACACGGCGGTTTGGAACTTGGTGTCGCCGATGATCCACTCGTAATTTTCAAGGCCGACAAACTTGCCGGGCTCACCAATTTTTGTGTCCGTGAAGCTAAGCCAAACGCCTAAGCCCAGTGGGTAGACGAGAAAGAGAATCAGGAATGCAGCGGCCGGCAGCATGAACCACAGGCCGAGCCAGTTTTTAGTCGCGTTAAGTTTGCTTGCCACGAAGGTTGCTCGGTGAAACGTCAAAAAATACTGCCAAGCCCGTCGAGAGGTGGGCTTGAGGGCGGGCTTGGCAGCGGGCTTGGCGAACCAATGCTGAGCGGTAAAGCTTAGCGGTAAATCCGCTGCGCCTGACGTTCCGCTGTGGCAATTGCGTCTTTGATCGAGGCACGGTCAGTACACACCGCCGCGATCATGTCGAGCACCACAAAGTCGGCGAGTGCCGAAGCCGCTTTAGCACCGACGGAGCCCAAGCCACCGGCGGTCAGCGTGCGTTTGGCGGCATTAGCCAGCATCGAGAGCTTGGGGTCCGTTTTCCAGACTGCATTGGCATCGTAGGCATTGAGCGGGTGCGTGAGGTAAGCCACCGAATCAATCAGCCACTGGTTGTAGCTCTCGGCTTCCATCATGAACGCGATGAAGGCTTTGGCCGCTTGCTTCACCTTGGAATACTTCATCACCATCATCGGGTAAGCAATGTGGAATTCGGTCGGCTTGCCCACTGGGCCCACCGGCCACAGCGAGTGGTTCATGTCGTCCATCACTTCCTTCATCTTCGCGTCGCCTTTTGCAGCACCGGCTTTGGCGGCCGCGTAGATCGATACGCCGTTGTTCGTCAGCGAGACCTGGCTTTCGAGGAAGGCCTTGTTGTTGAACGCATCATTCCATGAAGCCGTACCCGACACAAAGGTGGCTGAGAGCGCCTTGCAATACTCCAAAGCTTTCACGGTTTCTGGCGAGTTGAGCACCACTTTGTCGTTTTTGTCGACCAGGTTGGCACCATGCGCCCACAGCGCCCAATGCACCCAAGCGTTGCCGTCGCCTGAGGCACGGCCCAGCGCAAATCCACCAGGAATCGACTTGGCTTTGAGTTCTTTCATCAGATTGAGAAAGCCTGCCGTATCTTTTGGCACTTCTTTGAAGCCGGCCTTTTCAATCATGCTTTGGCGGTAGTTGATAACGTTACCGTTGTAAGCCACGGGAATCGCAATCCACTTGCCGCCTGGGCCTTTGCCGTAGGTCTCAGCAGTGGGCACCCAGCCGCCGTATTTCTTGCCCAGATAGTTGGCAACGTCGGTCACGTCTTCCACCTTGGTGGGGAAGAGATGTGGCAGCGAGTAGAGGCCCCAGAACAGATCTGGGCCCTGGCCTGTATTGGCCGCCACTGATGCTTTGGGCTGCACGTCGTCGAGCGACTCGTTCAAAATTTTGACTTCTACGCCGGTCGCTTTTTCAAACGCTGCCACCATCTTCATGAAACTATCTTCTTCCGACTGCACAAAGCGTTTCCAGCGCAGCAGTTGCAGCTTCGCGCCCTTCTCAGGCTTGAACGGGCTGGTTTGTGCCCAGGCATTGGCGAACAACGCCAGATTGCCCGCGGCGGTGGTTCCTGCGAGGGCAGCGCCAGACTTCAGCAAGCTGCGACGATTCATCGATGTTTCAAACATGGCTTGTCTCTCCAAAATTTGTTGTGGGACGACTCTTTGCGGTGAAAAGTGAACCGCTGTTACCGGTAACAAAAAACCTCGAAGATCGTATCGCCAGAAGCCTTGCAAGTCAATTGCTTTGAGGCAAGAGCGGGAATATCAGGGGATGCTGTTGAAGCGTTCGGTATCGACTTGGCTCAATCTATCCAGTCCTCAAGCTTCAGGCCGGGGATGCGCTTGAAGTGGCGCGTATTGTGAGTCACCAAAATCAGGTTTTCAGCCAAGGCGTGGGCGGCGATCAAGGTGTCCATTTCACCGACCAAGGTGCCCTGGCGCTTGAGCATCGCCCCAATTTGCCCGTAGCAATCTGCGGCGACACCCGTCCAAGGCAGAACCGGCAACTCAAGCAGCAGCAAATCAATCGGCACGCGACGCTTGTCATTCGCCGCCATTAGCGCTTGCCCGTAGCGCAACTCGGCGCGGCACAGCGCGGAGGTTGCAATTGTCTTGGCCTGCATCGCCGCCGCCATCCGGCGCGTCAAAAGAGGGCTGACTCCCTTGATGAAATAGCTGAGGATATTGGTGTCAAGCAGATACAGCATCACGCCTTGCCCTTTTTTACGGGGAGCGGTTCCGCCCACTCCTCAAAGGGGTTGCGGGCCGGTTGGACTGGCCGCTCGGGTATGAAGTCCTTCGTGAACGGGTTTTCGGCGATCAGCCGGAACAATTCATCTAGATTGCGCTGGCGCTGGTTTTCATCTTTGGGCTTGAGTGTGATTTCGCCTGTGACGTCGTTTTTGGCGATCCACATTTCCTGTACGTGGACGCGAAACGCCTTGGGCAGGCGAATCGCCTGACTATTGCCGGTGGTAAACACTTTGGCGATAGCAATCATGCTTGCTCCAAATATATATATGAAAACGTATCTACTTTATCACAAGGCAGGTGAGCGGTTCGAAGTCGCTATTGCCCGCTGCCGTCTCGCTGAGTTAATCGGGCGCACGGGTTTGAGCGGCTGCGCGATAATCGCCATTCGCCTTCAACGACCGGAGCTACCCTCATGGGAGACATCATCCCGCAGTTCATCAAGCGCCCAACGCTGCGCTTAAATCCGGCCGACGACGTGGTCATCACCACGCGCGAGCTGTCCAGCGGCTTCAATATTGACATTGAAAAAGTGACCACCACCGAGCGCATTCCGCATGGTCACAAGGTGGCCACGCGTGCGGTGGCAAAAGGCGCGCCGGTGCGGCGCTATAACCAGATCATCGGTTTTGCCACCAAAGATATTGCCGTGGGGCAGCACGTGCATACCCACAACATCGAAGTGCAAACTTTCGCGCGCGACTACAAATATGGTGAGGATGCCAAGCCCACCGTTGCGGCAGCGCAGCCCGCCACCTTCATGGGGATTCGCCGCAACGACGGGCGGATTGCCACACGCAATTACATCGGCATTATCAGCACGGTGAACTGCTCGGCCACGGTGTCGCGCGCCATTGCCGATGAGATTACGCGCGGCGGGTTGCTACGCGACTTTCCGAATGTTGATGGCGTGGTCGCGCTGACCCATTCTTCAGGTTGCGGCATGTCAGTTGAAGGCGAGGGCATTGCCGTGCTGCGCCGCACGATTGCTGGTTACACACGCCACGCCAATTTCGCCGGGATTTTGCTGGTAGGCTTGGGGTGTGAGGGCAATCAGCTCTCCACGCTGATGATGTCGCAAGGTTTGGGCGAATCGATGCTGCTCTCGACGATGAATATTCAAGACATCGGCGGCACGAAAAAGTGCATCGAGTGGGGTTTGGCCAAGGTGAAAGAAATGCTGCCCATCGCCAATCAGGTCAAGCGCGAAAGTTGCCCGGCTTCAGCCATCACCATCGGCTTGCAATGCGGCGGTTCCGACAGTTATTCCGGCATTACCGCCAACCCGGCGCTCGGGGCTGCGGTGGATTTGCTGGTGCAGCACGGTGGCACCGCCATCCTCTCAGAAACGCCGGAAATTTATGGTGCGGAGCACTTGCTCACCCGCCGCGCGGTCTCGCGCGAGGTGGGCGAGAAGATCACCAAACGCATTGCGTGGTGGGAGGCTTACACGGCCAGCACGGGTGATGAAATGAACAACAACCCTTCACCCGGTAACAAGGCAGGGGGTCTCACCACTATTCTTGAAAAGTCGCTGGGTGCGGTGGCGAAAGGTGGCACCACCAATCTGGTCGAGGTGTATGAATATGCGCAGACTGTGACTGCCAAAGGCTTCGTTTACATGGACACGCCCGGCTACGACCCAGTCTCAGCCACCGGCCAGGTAGCCGGTGGCGCCAACATGATTTGCTTTACCACCGGGCGCGGCTCGGCGTATGGCTGCATTCCTTCGCCGTCGCTCAAGCTTTCGACCAACACGCCGCTCTATTTGAAGCAGACCGACGATATGGACTTCAATTGCGGCGAAGTTCTGGATGGCACAGCAACGGTACAAGAGCTGGGTCAGCGGATTTTTGATTTGGTGCTGCAATCGGCTTCGGGCCAAGCAACTAAAAGTGAAGCGCTTGGCTACGGGCAGAACGAGTTTGCGCCTTGGATCATTGGCGCGACGATGTAATTTTTGTGGCCTAGAGGCAGCTGGAGAGCTTTATTGGACGGGCATCTTCAGTCATTGATCGAGAGCGAATAAAAAATGACCCAACCCAACTTCATCTTCATCATGGCCGACGATCTAGGCTATGCCGACCTTGGCTGTTACGGCGGGCGCGGCTTGCATGGCAAATCGATTTCGCCCAATCTGGATCGCCTGGCTGCGCAGGGCATGCTCTTCACGCAAGGCTACTCGAATGCACCGGTGTGTTCGCCCACGCGCTTTGCGCTCATCACGGGCAGCTATCAATATCGTATTCGCGGTGCTTTGGATGAACCGATGGCGGGCAAGGCGCGCGGCAGCCAGGAATTGGGCTTGCCGCCGGACCAACCCACCATGCCTTCGGTGCTGCGTGCCCACGGCTACAAAACCTCGCTGGTGGGCAAGTGGCACTTGGGTTATCTGCCGCATTTTGGCCCGCTCAAAAGCGGCTACGACGAACACTTCGGGCCATCCGGCGGTGGCGTGGATTACTTCACGCACAAAGAGCGTTCCGGGATTCACGATCTGCACGAAAACGGGGTCGAAGTGCATCGCGAAGGCTACTTGACTGACCTGCTGTCAGACCGCGCCTGCGAAGTGGTGAGCGAACGGGCGGTGGATCGCGCTCCGTTTCTGATGAGCCTGCATTACACCGCGCCGCACTGGCCTTGGGAGACGCGCGACGACCGGGCGGTGTCCGAAAAGCTGGACAACATCGGCCATCTGGACGGCGGCACGGTTGAGACCTATTTGAAGATGATCGAGCAGATGGACGAAGGCATTGGCAAGCTGCTGCAAACGCTCGATGCGACTGGTCTGGCTGACAACACGATGATCGTGTTTACCAGCGACAACGGCGGTGAACGGTTTTCAGACAACTGGCCGCTGGTAGGCGGCAAGATGGACTTGACTGAAGGCGGCATTCGCGTGCCCTACATCGTGCGCTGGCCGGGCAAAGTGGCGACGGGGCGGGTCAGTGCGACTCCGTTGTTGACGATGGATTGGATGCCTACTTTTCTCGACGCAGCCGGTGTGTCGCCGACCGCGCGGCCCAGTATGGATGGTCAGTCGCTGCTGGGTTATCTCCAAGGCCTGGGGTCGGCCCCGGCGCGTGCGCTTAACTGGCGTATGAAGCACCGCGCGCAACGTGCCCGGCGGGAAGGCCAGTGGAAATATCTGAAGGTCGATGACAACGAGTATTTGTTCGACGTGATGACCGATGCGCGCGAGCGGGCCAACCTCGGAAACCGTTATCCAGAGCGGCTTTCCAGCATGCGATCGGATTGGGAAACGTGGCAAAAAGGCATGCCGGAGATTCCGCTGTCGGCCACCGTGTCGTTGATCTACACCGAGAAAGACATGCCGCAGAGGTAGATGGATCGCGCTGTCGGGCGTGGTTCCCTCACCCTAACCCTCTCCCGCCGGGAGAGGGTTAGGGTGAGGGGCGGCGCTTGAATCGCTTCTACCTCGTCCTACTTGAAATCTCCCGCCTTGGCGACATTCATCTTCGAAAAGTCCAGCACTTTCACCACTACCGCGTTGACATCACGTGCGGTCACCGCGCTCAGGCGCTTTTCCAACTCAGCGTCCCAAGCGTAAGTGCGGCCCAAATACAGGTCACCGGCCAGTTTGGAAGCGAGCGCGCCGTCGGATGCGCGTGATTGCTTGCGCTGGGTGAGGATGCTTTCCACCGCCTCCTTGACTTCTGCTTCGCTAAAGCCTTTGCTGCGCACCAATTCCAATTCTTCGCGGATCACGGCTTCTACCTTGGCTTTGTTTTCCGGCGCGTGAATCGCACCGATGCCAAAGCGCCCGTCGGGCTCAAAGCTTGAAACTGAAATGCCGCTGCCGGTGGAGTAGCTCAAGCCTTCCTTCTCGCGCACCCGTTTGGCCAAGCGGCCGTTTGACGAACCGCCGATTAAAAAGTTGGCGACTGCCAAGGCCGGGTAGTCAGCATCGCTGTCATTCATCGCAAAACTTAAAGAAGCCCGAAAGTTGGCGTTGGCTTTGTCGGGCACTTTGATTTCGGTATTCAAGGCCGTCTTGGTTGGCAGCAGATTGACCACTCGCTGATGCGCAACCGTACTCTTCCATTCGCCGAAGAGCCGCGCCAGTATTGCCTTTGCAGGCATCGCCTCAAAATCACCCACGACTGAAAAGGTCGCGGCATTGGCCCCGGCAAACTGGGTGTAGCAGCGCTTCACATCGTCTAACGTGAGTGCCTGCCATTCGGCGAGTTGCTCATCCACCGATTTTGGTGCCAGCCAGTGGCCTTTGGGGTAGGGCGTTTGATACAGCGAGATTGCAGCGCCAGCCAAGGCGCTGGGGTCACTTTTTTGGCTCTCCAGCCCGGAGAGTGAGGCGCGCTTGAGTTGCTCAAATTCGTCGGGCGGGAAGCTTGGATTTTTGAGAATATCGGCCATCAATTCGAGCGACCCGTCGAAGCCCTCCTTGACCACCTCAAAGCTGCCACCGCCCAGGCCCACCGCGAGATTGGCTTTGAGTGCGGTCATTGCGTCGCGAATCTGGGTGCGCGATTTAGAGGTGGTGCCACGCATCAGCATTGCGCCCATCGCGCTGCACGCGGTGGACATATTGCGTTTGGATTCCTCCGAGCCGAAATACATGTCGAGCCGGGCGTTGACCATGCCGCCGCGCGACTTTTTGGGGAGCAGCGCCACCTTCATGCCATTGGCGGCGGCATAGCGCTCCGTGCGGGCATCGATATTTTGTGTCGTTAACTCAAAACTCTCACCCGCCGCGATACCTTGCGGGCCTTGGTAATTTTGCAAAACCGCCTGCAAATCAGGCAATGGCGGAATTGTGGCCCGCTCGGCTGCATCGGCGGGCACGAAGGTGCCGATGGTACGGTTCGCCGGGCGCAGGTAAGTAGTCGCCGCGCGATTGACATCGACGGCGGTCACGTTGTGTACGTAATCGCGATATTTGAAGAAGAAGCGCCAGTCCCCGATCGCAAGCCACTCGGTGAGCTGCGTGGCAAAAGAATGGGTTTTGGTCAGTGTGACATCCATTTGGGTGAGCAGCTTTTGTTTGGCTTTGTCTACCTCGTCGCTCGTAATGGGCTTTTTTTCCAGCCCGTGCAGTACAGCCAGCATCGCTTGGCGGGTGGGTGTCAAGGTCGTGTCTTTGGGAACGCTTGCGCCAAAAACGATGTAGCCGCGCTCGGCTAACTGCCGGTCGTAGCCCCAAGCCGCGGTGGCAAGTTTGGTTGGTACCAGCGCCTCATGCAAGCGCCCGCCGGGCGTCTCGCCCACAATCATGGTGAGGATATCGACCGCAGCGTATTCTGGGTGCGAGCCTGCGGCCGTGTGGTACTGCACCGAGATGAGTTGCTGTTCGCCCGCGCGGCGCAGGCTGACTTCGCGCTCACCGTCTTGCGTAGGCTCTTGCGTGTAGGTGCGCGGCAAGGTGCGAATCGGTTTGGGGATTGCGCCGAAGGTGCGGGCCAGCGCGGCCAGTGCCTCCTCCGGCTTGAAGTCGCCTGCCAGTACCAGCACAGCGTTGTCGGGTTGATACCAGGTGCGGTAAAAAGCTTGCAGGCGCTCGATCGGTACATTTTCGATGTCGGAGCGTGCGCCGATGGTGGGCCGCCCGTAGTTGTGCCACGTGAAAGCGGACTGCGCCATGCGTTGCGCCAGTACGCGCCCGGCATCGTTTTCGCCGCTCTCAAATTCATTGCGCACCACCGTCATTTCACTGTCCAAGTCAGCTTTGGCGATGAAGGAATTGACCATCCGGTCTGCTTCGAGCGCGAGCGCCCAATCCAGATTGGCCTTGGTCGCATCAAAGGTCATAAAGTAATTGGTGCGGTCGTAGTAGGTGGTGCCGTTGTAGCGCGCGCCACGTTGCACAAACTCGGCTTTCGGGTCTTTGTGTTTCGGGCTGCCTTTGAAAAGCAGATGTTCGAGCAGGTGCGCCATGCCCGATTCGCCGTAGTTTTCGTGGCGCGAACCGA
This sequence comes from Burkholderiales bacterium, assembly GCA_031362865.1. Taxonomy (GTDB): domain Bacteria; phylum Pseudomonadota; class Gammaproteobacteria; order Burkholderiales; family JAEUOS01; genus JANLTH01. The sequence goes on from JANLTH010000090.1 coordinate 10,048, forward strand.
CCAGATAGTTGATGTTGGTGGTGATAAGCGGCTGCGAGGAATCCGGCATCAGCAGTGCTTTAAAGCCATTGGCAAAGCGGTATTCAGTCACCCCCCCCATTGACGGGCCTTTGGAAACGCCCGCTGGTAGGGCTTCTTGGGCCGATACCCCAGGGGCGAACGGCAGCAACAGCAAGCTCAGAGCAAACAGGATTTTGCGCATCTGGAATCAAACGTAAAGTGGGTGAAGTGTCAGGGTTTCGAAGTGTTCAAGTTGTTTGAACCGGAACACTAGAATCGGTTCCATTCTCAATGTAAGGCCATGTATGAGCAAAGCGTTCACCAAAGAGTCAGACCACGACGATGACGAGGAGTTGGAGGGCGCGCCTGCGCTGCCCACTGGCACCAAGAATTACATGACACCGCAAGGTTACGCCACGCTCTCGCGTGAATTGAACGAACTGTGGGAAATCGAACGCCCAAAGTTGGTCGAGACCGTGGCCTGGGCGGCATCCAACGGTGATCGTTCCGAAAATGGCGACTACCTCTATGGCAAAAAGCGCTTGCGCGAGGTAGACCGGCGCGTGCGTTTCTTGCGTAAGCGTCTGGAGGCGGCCGAGATTGTCGATGCGCGCACCCAGCAGCATCGTGACCAGGTGTTTTTTGGAGCGACCGTCACTTATGCCGACACCAAGGGGGCGGAGCGCACTGTGACGATTGTTGGCATGGATGAGGTGGATCCGGGCAATGGCAAGGTGAGCTGGATTTCCCCGGTGGCGCGCGCTTTGCTCAAAGCGCACGAAGGTGACACCGTGTTCATGCAAGCACCGCATGGCAGAGAAGCAATCGACATTCTCGAAATCCGCTATCCTTAAGCAGTTAACATCATGAAACTCAACCCAATGAATCTGCCAAAAAATCATTTCAAGCACGCCATCCTCGCTGGCAAGCCGCAAATCGGCCTCTGGTGTTCCTACCCCACGTTTCAAACCGTTGAGTCGATCGCCACTTCGGGTTTTGACTGGCTGCTGCTCGACATGGAGCACACACCCAACGACCTGGTTTCCTTGAACGGGCAATTGGTTGCGGCGCAAGCCGGTGGTAGCAATGCCATCGTGCGCCCACCCTGGAACGACACGGTGATGATTAAGCGTTGCCTGGACGTGGGCGCGCAAACCCTGCTGATTCCGTATGTACAAAACGCCGATGAAGCGCGCGCTGCGGTTGCGGCCACGCGTTTCCCGAACTCGCCGCAAGGCAATGGCGTGCGCGGGGTTGCTTCGAGCACGCGCGCAGCAGGCTATGGCCGAGTGAAAGATTACCTCAAGCTTGCTGCCGACGAACTGTGCGTGCTGGTGCAAGTGGAAACGCCGCAGGCGCTGGAGCATTTGGAGGCGATTTGCGCCGTTGAAGGCGTGGACGGTGTTTTTATCGGCCCGAACGATTTGGCCGCTGGCATGGGCTTTGTGGGCGATATCCTCAACCCGAAGGTGCAAGCCGCGATCAAAGATGCGTTCCGTCGTATCAAGGCCTGCGGCAAAGCGCCTGGCATTTTGGTGGGCGACGCGCAAGGCCAAGAAATGCTCGACGCTGGCGCGCTGTTTGTGGCGGTGGGGTCTGATGTCGGCATTTTGACCCGCGGTGCTGATGCGATGCGGGCCAAGTTTGCCAAGTGATGCGTGGTTGAAAAAGGAGACTGGCGATGATCGAAGTCTATTCATGGGCTACGCCGAATGGCCACAAAGTCCACATCCTGCTTGAAGAAATGGGATTGCCCTACAAGGCAATTCCGGTCGATATTGGCGGGGGTGACCAATTCACGCCCTCTTTCCTTAAATTCAGCCCGAACAACAAGATTCCGGCCATCATCGACCCGAATGGCCCGAATGGCGAGCCTTACGGCGTATTTGAGTCGGGCGCGATTTTGGTCTACCTGGCGAGCAAAACCGGGCAATTTCTTGGGGAAACCGCCACCGAAAAATTTGACGTGCTCCAATGGCTGATGTTTCAGATGGGTGGGGTGGGGCCAATGCTGGGGCAAAACCACCACTTTCGCATCTACGCTCCAGAAAAGCTGGAATACGCGGTCAACCGCTACACCAACGAAGCCAAGCGGCTCTACGGCGTGATGGACCAGCGGCTGGGCGAGTCGCAATTCATCGCCGGTAATAGCTACACGATTGCCGACATGGCGATTTGGCCTTGGTTGCGCAATTGGAAAGCGCAAGGCATGAACCTGGGCGAATACGACAATCTGACCCGTTGGATGAGGGAAGTCGGCGAGCGCCCCGCCGTGCAGCGCGGGATTTTGGTACTGGCCAATTTGCGGCGTGATCTGGCGACCGACCAAAAGGCGAAAGAAACCTTATTTGGCCCGGCCCAGTACGCGAAACGTTAAACTTTGTGACTTTCCGCAAGTTCTGCCGAAATTCGGTAGAAAACGCCGGAACAGCGGCGAGATTCTGCCCACCTATGTGATGTAGTGCCTGTTCTTTGCTTGACATCAAATGGTATGATGCTTGCATATTAAGCCTACACAAAATTGCATCACCTAGCTGCTGATCTGCTCAAAGTCTGGAGAAACACCATGAAACCCCAATTGAAGCTGCTTGTCGCCACCCTCAGCACCGTCGTTTTCGCCGGAATGAGTGGCTTGGCAATGGCCAACGGCGCCGTGCAAAATCTTTCGGGCACTATTTCGGTGCAAAAACCCGACGGCACGATTCGTGTTCTCGCCAAAAACTCCGAAGTGACCAAAGGCGACACGATTGAGACGCAAAAAGACAGCTACGCGCAAGTCAAGTTCTCCGACGGTGCGACCATGACCATGAAGCCCGGCACCCGTGTGAAGATCGACAGTTACGCGTTTAACCAAGCCGAGCCGATGAAAGACAACTCGACGCTCAACCTCTTGCGCGGCGGCTTGCGCATGGTGACCGGCTTGATTGGCAAGCGCGGCGACCAAGACGCGCTGAAATTGGGCACCGCCACTGCCACCATCGGGATTCGCGGCACGACCTTCAACGTGGACGATTGCGTCACCACTTCTTGCGAGCGCCGCAGTGCCACCCGCGTCGGTTCTATCGAAGGCGGCATCGAAGTTGCCTCGTTGGGCGATACCGAACTCGGTTTGACCCCCGTCCCTAGCGTCCCTAGCGACGCGACTGGTTTTGCGCGCTGGGCCGATTTGGAGCGGGTTGCCGCTGGTATTGCACGTGACCCGTTTGCCTTGGTCGCACAAGCCAGCACCAAATGCCCCACTGGTAATCCGAATGATTGTTTGGAGCCTGCCGTATTTGTTGGTGTTTCGGACGGTGAAGTGATTTTGCGCAACTCGGCCGGTGAAACCCGCCTGCGCGCTGGTCAGTTTGGTGCTGCTGCCAATTTCACCATCAAGCCTGACCAATTGCCTGGCGACCCTGGCATGAATATCTTCACCCTGCCACAAAACTTTTTCCAGTCGATTGGCCCCGGTGGCGTCACCAACGGTCGCAACGCGACTTGTATCGTTAACTAAGCCGTTCGCCTTCTTCACCTAAAGCCCCGCATCTTGCGGGGCTTTGTTTTTGTGCATGCAGTTATTGAAAAGCGGAACGCGCAAAAATGCCGACATTGCTGACGTTGGCCAAACTGCCCATGAAGACCAAGAGAATTCCTGAAGATTGGATCGGTGTGGGTGCGATGGCGATCTTGTGCCTGATTACGATGGCCAACGTGCTGATCCGCTACTTCAGCGATCAGTCATTCGCGATGACCGAGGAAGTATCGATCTTCTTGATGCTGCTGCTCACCTTGGCAGGCGCGTCGGCCGCGATGCGCAAAGACGCGCACATGCGCATCGAGTTCTTCTACGAAACCGGCTCAACTGCGCGCCAGCGCTTGTTGCAGCTTTTCTCAGCATTGGTGAGCGCGGTGTTTTTCTTCGGGCTGGGCTTGTTGTTTTGCCGCATCTTGTTTGACGAAATCAAGTTTGCCGAAACCTCGATGGGCTTGGGGCTGCCGCGCTGGATTTACACCATGTGGGTGCCATTGTTTTGCTTTGTTATTTGCGCGCGGGCAGTGGGGCTGGCGAGGCGCGTTTCTGCGAAACCGGTGACTGAGGCGCAGGCAGAATGATCGCCGTCACGCTCTTTGGCGTGTTCGTCGTGCTGATGGTGGCAGGCGTGCCAATTGGCGTTTCGCTCGGCTTGGGCGGTGCGTTGGCGATTGCCTTGGCCAACGCCGATGCACCGCTCCTTGGTTTGATGGCGGTGCCGCAGAATTTCCATGCTGGCCTGGCCAAATATCCCCTGCTCGCGCTGCCCATGTTTGTGTTGGTCGGTTCGATTTTCGACCGCTCCGGCGTGGCGCAGCGCATGGTTACCTTTGCGGTGGCGCTAGTGGGGCGCGGCCCAGGCATGCTGCCCTTGGTAGCGATCTTGGTGGCGATGGTGCTGGGCGGAATTTCCGGTTCCGGCCCCGCTAACGCCGCCGCCGTGGGTGGCGTGATGATTGCGGCCATGGCGCGCGCTGGTTACCCCGCGCCGTTTTCAGCGTCGGTGGTCGGGGCAGCGGCTGCCACCGACATTCTGATTCCGCCCTCGATCGCGTTTATTGTCTACTCGGTGTCGGTGCCCGGCGCTTCGGTGCCTGCGCTGTTTGCGGCGGGCATGTTTCCGGGCATTCTTGCTGGCTTGGCCTTGATCGTGCCCGCCGTGTGGCTCTCGCGCCGCAACGGTTTTGGCAAGGCCGAGCGCGAGCTGCCACGCCCACCCTTGTGGGCATCATTCCGTGGCGCTTTTTGGGGCTTGATGGCCCCGGTGCTGATTTTGGGTGGGATGCGTCAAGGATGGTTTACTCCGACCGAAGCGGCGGTGGTCGCGGTGTTTTACGGTCTTTTCGTCGGGATGGTGATTCACCGCACGATAGGCTGGCGCGACCTGTTCGAGATCCTGCGCGAAGCGGGTGAAATTTCCGCAGTCATCATGATGGTGCTGGGCTTGGCTGGTATCTTTGCCTATTCGGTCAACACGCTTGGCATCGCCGACCCACTGGTCAAGGCGGTTGAGTCCTCGGGCTTGGGCAGCGGTGGGACGCTCGCGTTGCTGATGGTGGTGCTGCTGATCGTGGGTATGTTTTTGGACGGCGTATCGATCTTCCTCATCTTCCTGCCGCTGATGTACCCGCTGATGCAAACCTTCAAATGGGACCCGGTCTGGTTTGGGGTGCTGCTCACTATGATGGTGGCAATCGGCCAGTTCACGCCGCCGATGGCGGTCAATTTACTGGTCGCATGTAAACTCGCCAACGTGCGCATTGAAGAGACGGTGCGCTGGGTGCTGTGGCTGGTGGCAAGCTTTTTGGTGGCGACGATTGCAGTGGCTGTGTTCCCTGAAATTGCCCTGTGGTTACCGCGCTATTACGGATATCTTTAACGCACGCAGCACTGAGGAGAGCGCAATGAAACGCAGAAGATTTTTGGAGTCCATTTCAGCCGCTGGCGGCGCACTGGCCTTCCCGGCAATCGCCATCGGTCAGCAGTACAAAGCGGAGTACAAAATGTCTACCGTAGTGCCTCCCGCGTTTGCATGGGGCAAGGGCGGCGAGATATTTTTGACGCTAGTTAAAGAGCGCACCAACGGGCGCATCAACATCAAGCAGTACCCGGGCTCGTCGCTCGTGCAGGGCCAGCAAGACCGCGAGTTTTCTGCGATGCGCCAGGGCATCATCGACGTGCTCTGCGGGGCACCGATTAACTGGACTTCCACGGTCAAAGAGTTGGGTATTTTTACTCTGCCTTTCATCCTGCCGGACCATAAGGCTTACGACGCGGTGATGGCATCGTCGTTCGTGCAGAAAGACTACTTTGACCTGGTGCGCAAAGCGGGCGCTGAGCCGCTGGCAATTGGCGAAACTGGTTACCGGCAGATCAGCAATTCCAAGCGCCCGATCATCAAGCCGGACGACTTGAAGGGCATCAAAATCCGTGTGGTTGGCTCACCCATGTACGGCGAAATCATGAACGGCATGGGGGCCAACCCCACCTTCATGAGCTGGGCCGACGCGCAACCCGCGCTCGCCTCAGGCGCAGTGGACGCGCAGGAAAATCCGCTTGAAGTTTTCCTCGCAGCCAAGATCCACACCCTGGGTCAGAAGTTTGTGACCAAGTGGAACTACTCCAACGACATTCTGCTTTTCGCGATTGCCGGGCCGATCTGGGCCACTTGGAGTGCGGCCGATCAAAAGATTGTGCGCGAAGCTGCGGTGGATGCCGCCAAACAACAAATTCAATTGGTGCGCAAGCTTTTTGCCGAAGACGTAGAAAAAGTCAAGGCGCTCGGTGTCAATGTGCATGTGCCAACGGCGGCGGAAATGAACGAATGGCAAATTGCCACACGGCGCATTTACGCGCGCTGGAAAGGCCAGTTGGGGGCCAGCATGATCAGCAAGGTTGAGGAGATTGTGGCGGCTAGTCGAAAAGCCTGACGCTGCCCGATCACGCAACAAAAAAGCCACCCGAGGGTGGCTTTTTTTCATCAGCTTGCGACTAGAGCGCCGCGAATTCCTTACCGGCCATGTCCAGCATGTCGTCAGTGATCTTGCCACCCGAAAAGCCTGCGACCGCTTTGAGCGAAAGGCCCATGCCGCGCGCCATGCCGATTTGTGGGTTGGAAGACAGGCTGGGCATCAGCTTGTCGAGCACGGCTAGGGTAGCGGGGTTGTTGAGCAGGTCGCCGATGGGCGTGTCGATGGAGAAGGCCATGGTGTTTTCTTTCTGAGGAAGACGAACAAAAGGGGAGAAAAATCTGATGCTGCTGGGCGCAATTGTAGAGCGGTTCAGCCTGGGAGTCGTCTGCAAAAAGCCGAAGGATTCCTCAAAAATACATTAGCTGAAGAGCCTTTACAGTAAATCGTCTTCAGGCATCGCCTTTCAAAAGCCAAGCAGGTCAAGCTTCTTCGAGAGGGGTGTTTTTCGAGCCGTACCTGAGACGGAGTTGCACCAATCGACATCGCCTTCCGCCCACAGCAGCAGCAGCGCGCCAAAGGGTGTCGTGAGCGTGACTTCAGTGTGTGCATCGATGGAAAAAAAGCAATTGGCGTGCGCGGTTTGGGTCTGTTTGGAGGCGATTTCAAGCGCGCCGCCGCGCACCCAGCCATCGACCATCGCGCTGGTTTTGAAGCGTGGCAGCACCGCACCCGGCCAAAGCCGCAGTTGCAGCATGCGATGCTTGCCCTGGCTTGCGTCGCCGGTGGTGGCGTAGTCGTAAATCGTCTGCCGGGTGACCCGCGCGATGCCGGTGGCAACTGGCTTGATGCCGTCCACGGTGACGTTCAAGTCTGGCGGTGCGAGCGGGTTGGGGTTGTCGAATACGCTTGCCTGGTGGGCACCGGCATGCAGGCCGTGCAGCGGCCCCGCGTCGGACGGGTAGGTGACAGGTGCTTCCAGCCGCGAGACCAGCACGGTGCGCTGATAGGCCACTGCGTCGTGGGTGGCACCTTTGACATTAATGCCGGCCTGGTGCAGACCGGCACTACCTTGATAGTCATGCAGCGCGCCATCGATGAAAAAGCTGGTGGCAACCCCTTGGTGCTGATGCAGGCCGGAGCGGGTCATTGGCTCAAAGCCCACCAGCCCTAGAAAGTGACCGCGCGTATTGTCCATCCGCACCGGTTTCAGGGCCAAACCGGCTTTGCCGGCTGGCTGCCAGGGTAGCAAGCTGGCATCGGTTACCCGCACCCCAGAGGCGCTACGGCTTGCAGTGCTTAATTTTGTCGCCATCTATTTCACCCGCCTTCGTACAATGCTCGTATGCCGAATCCACAGAATACCTCAGCCAGTCTGACTCAAGCATCGTCGACTGCTGACGCGACTGCTAAACTGTCTGCAGCCAAACTCTCGCCTCTTCTGGGCCTGAAGCACTTTCTTGCTCCTTACCGGTTGCAGATTGCTGGTGCGCTGGTCGCCCTGATCGTGGCCGCAGGCGCAACCCTGATTGTGCCGCTGGCCTTTCGCCAGTTGATCGACTTAGGGTTTTCCCAAGGCAACGCGGGGCATATCAACACCTATTTCATCGCTTTGTTCGGGGTGGCGGCGGTGCTGGCGATAGCGACTGCCGCGCGGTTTTATGCCGTCTCGTGGCTCGGCGAGCGCGTCACCGCAGACATTCGCAGTGCGGTGTTTGCCAACGTGATTCGCCAAAGCCCTGAGTTTTTTGAGACCATGCAAACCGGGGCCGTGCTCTCGCGCTTGACTACCGACACCACACTGATTCAAACCGTGGTTGGCACCTCGCTCTCGATGGGCCTGCGCAATGCTTTTCTGCTGCTCGGGGGCTTGGGCATGCTCGCTTACACCAGCCTTGAATTGACGGGCTACATCGTCGGCCTGCTAGTGGTCGTGGTGCTGCCGGTGGTGGTGCTGGGGCGGCGCG
>JANLTH010000109.1:0-59053 GCA_031362865.1 Burkholderiales bacterium
AGGTTTTGTCGGTGTCCGTTTTCGAGAAAAACCATATCCAGCAAGCCTTTTCAGGTATCGCCTACAATTTCAACCAACTACCCCTCGCTAACCAATTGATTTTGTTCGAGTTTTGACCGGACACTAGTGAAATCATTACGATATGTCGTTGCCCCTTCCTAGCCGTGCTACGCGCACTGTCGTCGTCGGTGCGCCTAATCTCGTAATGATTTAGAAATGGAATCACGTCGCACACGTATGACGAGGCGCTCGCCGCCGGCGTGGTGAAATTTATTCGCACGCATGCGATTCAACAGCTTCAGGCACTTTCGGGGCGGCTCAAATCGTGGTAGCACAAGCGGCAGCGACTAATCGAGAAGATAGCCAGAGTTCCGATGCCAAATTCGGCTTGTCTGCACGTATTGTGAGCGATTTGCGGGGCACTTTCCGTCGCTACGCTGAAATCGAAACCGTACTGGTCTTCGGTTCTCGCTCGAATGGTGTCTATCGCTTCAACTCAGACATCGACCTAGCGGTCAATGCACCGACGATGGACGATGCGCGATTCGCCGTGCTCTGGGTCGAGCTAGACGATTTACCGATTGTCTTCAAGCTCGATGTCCTACATCTGCAAAAAGTTGCCAACCCGCACCTGCGCGCGCGGATCGTGGAAGAGGGGGTCCGCTTTTGGCCAGCCGACGATGTCGCTCAAGTAGGGCGAGCCTCCGTGCTCGCCGGATGACCTAATTCCATTTCTAAATCATTACGATATGTCGTTGCCCCTTCCTAGCCGTGCTACGCGCACTGTCGTCGTCGGTGCGCCTAATCTCGTAATGATTTAGAAATGGAATAAGCGGTCTAAGTGACCTAAGCGACCTGCGCGGCGCGTGGCGTTTCCCCCGCCCCCAAATCCCAATAAAGCCCAGTCATCACCTCCAAGCCTTCGCGCATCAGCGCGGGTGGCAAATGCTCGTTGGGTGCGTGCTGTGAGCAGCCGGGGTAGGAATGGGGCACCCACACGGTTTTTAGCCCGAGGATGTCGGTGAAGATGTCGTTTGGTAGCGACCCACCCAGGTTGGGCAGGATCGCCGTTTTCTTGCCCGAAGTCGTCGCAATCGAATCGGCGACCCAGCGCACCCACGGGTCGGTGGGGTCGATGCGGGTGGCTTGAAACAGTTCGTCGCGCGCTTTGGCGATGTGTACCATGCCAAAGCCGTGGCGGTCCAGATGGCGGCGCAGCGCGGGCAAGAAGTCGTTCGCGTCCGGCCCGACCACAAAGCGCAGTTGGCAGCGCGCCCAAGCACGCGGTGGAATGGCATTCACCGGCGTTTCAGGGTTGCCGGTTTTGAAGGCCAGTACTTCAAACGAACACCAACCGAACACCCGCTCGGCCGGCGAAAGCCCTGGCTCACCCCACCACGGCTCGATGGTCGGGCCGTCGGTACCGCCATCAACTTCGCAATCGGCAAGCGCCTCACGCACCACCGCTGGCAGCTCTTTAGGCACCCATTCATGAATCCGGATTTGCCCGGTGGGTGAAGTGATGCTGGCAATCGCATGGGCCAGTTGAATACCGGGATTGGAAATCAGGCCGCCCCAATTGCCGGAATGGTGACCACCGGCGCGCGCCTCGATGGTCAGATCGAAATTCATCGCCCCACGCGAGCCTAAAAAAATCGTCGGGCGTTCTGCGCGCAAACGTGGCCCGTCGGAGGCGATCATCACGTCGGCCTTGAAACGCGCGGCGTGCTCGGTACACAACTCGCGCAGGCCCGGCGAGCCGGTTTCTTCACCCATCTCAATCAAGAATTTGGCGTTGAAGCCTAAGCGCCCGCGCGCTTTGAGCACCAGCGCCAGCGCTTCCATGTTGGTGGTGTGCTGGCCTTTGTTGTCGGCGATGCCACGCCCATACCAACGGCCTTCTGATTCGGTGAGTGTCCAAGGGCTAAGGCCAGGCTTCCATTCTTTCTCCAAACCGCGAATCACGTCGCCATGACCGTAGCCGAAGACCGTTGTCTGGCACGGGTCTTCAAGCCTTTCTGCATAGAGAAAAGGGGCTTTGGCGCGCTCGTGGATGAGGGTTTGGCAGGTAAAGCCCATTGCCTCAAACGCGGGGCGCATTTCGGCCTCAAGATAGTGGGCCAACACCGCGCCCCGCTCCGGGTTTTGGCTTTCGGTAGGGATGCCGATGCGGCGCGCAATGACTTCGCGAAAGGCCCCGGAGTCGAAGTGCTGGCCTGCAGAAGCGATAGCTTGGTCGCGGTTCATGATGTGGGTTCCGAATGTGAATTGGGATGCAGAAGGCAGGCAACGTGGTCACCAGCGGGTGAGGTGATCAAGCGCGGTGCGGCGCTGCTGCACGTGGGCAGACGCTGCGCACAGCGTGGATGAAAGGGGCAGCCCGAAGGCTGATTGAGCGGGTCCGGGAATTCAAGGCCAAGACCGGTATCGGGAATGCCGAGACCCGGCTCCGGTGTGAGCACGGACGCGAGCAGCGCCTGCGTGTAGGGGTGGCGTGGGCGGGCGAACAGGCGCGCCGTGTCAGCCAACTCGACCACTCGGCCCAAATACATCACCGCCACCCGCGTCGCCACGTGTTCCACCACGCCCAGGTTGTGGCTAATGAATACATAGGTCAAGTTGAACTCGCGCCGCAAGTCAGCCAAGAGATTGAGAATCTGCGCCTGCACCGAAACATCGAGCGCTGAGGTGGGCTCATCGCAAATCACAATTTCAGGGCGCATCACCAGGGCCCGCGCAATCGCCACGCGTTGGCGCTGGCCACCCGAGAGTTGCCGTGGCGTGCTGCCAGCAAAGCGCGCTGGCAGGCCAACCCGCTCCAGCATGTCAATGGCTTGGGTGCGGCGGGTGGCGGCGGTGCCGATGCCATGCACTTCCAGCGGCAAGGCCACAATCGCCGCGATGCTGCGCCGTGGGTTGAGCGAGGAATACGGGTCTTGAAACACCGGTTGAATCCGTCGCGCTACGGCTTTACGATCGAGCGTGTGGATGTCCTTGCCGTCAAGAAAAATCTGCCCGCCGGTCGGTGGCAAGAGCCCCAACAGCATGCGCGCCAAAGTGGATTTGCCGCAACCTGATTCGCCGACAATGCCCAGTACCTCGCCACGCTCGAGCGTCAAGTCAACGCCGTTAACCGCGTGGAGCGTGCGCGCCGGGCGCATAAAGCCGCCACCCAGATTAAAGCTGCAGGTAAGGCCTTGAGCGCTGAAGAGGGCGGGCTGTTTCATGTGGGAAGCGGTCGTCACTGCGAAAGCGGCGGCAATTCCGCTGCCGTCTGGATTCGCGCCTGCGCCGAAATGATGGAGTCTGGATGGATGGTGCAACGCCAGCGATGCTCGATGCCGTCGTCGTGCACCGGAATGACCCCCGCACAAGCCTCGCTTGCCAGGCCGCACCGCGCGCGAAATGAACAACCAGTCAAATCACCCACCAGCGACGGCACGGCACCGGGAATGGTGCCCAGCGCCGCGCTCTTGGAGCGGCCCGGCAGCGGAATACAACTCAACAAACCGCGCGTGTACGGGTGGCGCTGATGCCTGAAGAGTGAGGCTGTACTTGCCTCTTCGACCATCTCCCCAGCGTACATCACAGCCACGCGATCCGCCACCCGCGCCACCACGCCCAAGTCGTGGGTAATCAAAATCATCGCAATGCCCAGCTCTTGCTGCAGCTCGCGCAAGAGCCGCAAAATCTGCGCCTGAATTGTCACGTCGAGCGCGGTTGAAGGCTCGTCCGCCACCAAGAGCGCGGGTTCGCACATCAGAGCCATCGCGATCATCACGCGCTGGCGCAAGCCACCTGAAAGTTGGTGCGGATACTGGCCCAAGCGTTGCGCCGCTGAGGCGATGCCAACTTTGGCCAATAGCTCAATCGCGCGCGCCCGCGCTGCGGCAGCAGTAACCCCGCGATGGTGGCGATACGGCTCAGTCATCTGACTGCCGATGGTGTAGGCCGGATTGAGCGCGGTCATCGGTTCTTGGAAGATCATCGCCATGCGATTGCCGCGCAGCGCATTAATACGCTGCGGGCTTGCGTGACCCAAGTCTTCGCCCAAGAAAGCGAGGCGTTCAACGCGACGTGTAGCGGCCTTGGGCAACAGTCCCATCAAGCCCAACGCCGTCATCGACTTGCCGCAGCCGGATTCGCCGACGATGCACAGCGTTTCGCCGCGCCGCACCTGCAAAGACAAATCGCGCACCGCGTGTAGCGGCCCGCGTGGCGTGGCGATGTCTACGCTTAAGTTGGCTACGTCGAGAACAATCTCGTCAGTCAGCTGAGCCATCAGCCCACCCGCCCTTCAGCGCCCAGCAAATCGTGCAAGCCGTCGCCTGCCAGATTGATGGCGAAAATTAGTGTGGCGAGTGCGCCGCCGGGCAGGGCGATCAACCAGAAGGCGAAGAACATATCAGCCTTGGCTTCCGAAATCATCAGACCCCATGAAGGCAGTGGCGGCTGCACGCCGAGCCCTAAAAATGAAAGCGCGGCTTCGAGCAAGATGGCGCTGGCAGCCTCCAGCGTTGCCACCACAATCAAATGTGGCATCACGTTGGGCAACACCTCGCCCAACAAAATGCGCGGGGTTGATGCGCCGGCGGCCTGCGCCGCTGTAATGTAGTCGAGCGCGCGTACCTGCTGCGTGGCGCTGCGCATCACCACGGCGAAGCGGTCCCACTTGAGCAGGCCGAGTACCAAAATCACCACCGTGAGTGAGCCGCCGACCAATGCCACTGTGGCCAACGCCACCAAGATCACCGGCAGCGAGAGGCGGGTGGTGACAAGGAAAGTCACCAAGAGATCAATCTTGCCGCCAAAGTAACCCGCCAACAGGCCCATCGTCGTGCCGATCAGCCCGGAGATCAGTGCCACACTCACGCCGATCAAGAGCGAAATGCGCGCACCGTACATCAGGCGCGAAAGATAATCGCGGCCTAGTTGGTCAGTGCCCAAGGGGTGCGCCCAGCCGCCTTGTTCGGTCCAAAAAGGCGGCACGCTGCGCAGTTCCAAATTTTGCGCATAGGGGTCGTAGGGCGCTAACCATGGCGCAAAAACCGCGCAGATCACGATGAGCAGCAGCAGGCTTGCACCGATGGCAAACGCCTTGTTGTGCAAGCAGCGCTGGAGCATGCTTAAACCGCCGCCACCCGAATGCGTGGGTCGAGCCAGGCATTGGCAATGTCGGCAGCCAAGGTCAGCACAACATAAATCACTGAGAGCAAGAGCACGATCAACTGCATCACCGGAAAGTCTTTGTAGGTAATGCTTTGATAGGCCAAATAGCCCAAGCCGTCGAGCGCAAAAATGGTTTCAATTACCACCGAGCCACCCAGCAAAAAGCCCAGTTGCACCGCCGTGAGCGCCACCACGGGGATGATGGCATTGCGCAAGGCATGGCGAAGAATCACTCGCCAAGCGGGCAAGCCATAGGCGCGTGCGGTGCGAATGTAGTCGGCTTCGAGCACCTCAATCATGCCCGCGCGAATCAGGCGCATGAAGGCCGGGGCGGCGTAATAGCCCAGCGCCAAAGTCGGCATCACAAAATGCTGCCAAGTTTCACTGCCCGAGACCGGCAGCCAACCCAGCGTGATCGAAAACACCATGATGAGCAGCAGCGCGAAAAAGAAATTGGGCAGCGCCTGGCCCACCACTGCCAGGCCTAGGCACAGGCGGTCAATCCAGCTGTCTTTGTAGATTGCGGCGAGCACGCCTAAAGGGATGGAAATCAGCAGCGCACACAGCAGGGCGGCAAACCCCAGCACCAGCGTGGTTTGCAGCTTGCTGAAAATCAGTGGCCCGGCAGCGGTTTTAAAGTAGATCGAATCACCGAAGTCGCCACGCACGGTGCGCCACAGCCAATCGAGGTACTGAATCGGCAATGGCCGGTCAAAGCCGTAGGTGCGGCGAATCAAATCGAGATCGGCCTGCGAAGCCCCTTCGCCGGCAATTGCCAGCGCCGGGTCGCCGGAGATGCGCAACAGAAAAAAGGCGATTAACGAAACCGCGACGGCTACCAGAAAAGCCAGGCCGAGGCGTTTGGCGATGAAGGCGCTCATCGAATTACGTCAGGCCGCCAAGCGCATGGGCGAGCGGATTCGCGTCACTTCCAGCTCATCTCCCAAAACCGCACAATCTCGTCGGGATAGGCCTTGAAACTGAGTTCTTTACTGCCTGCATAAAACACCGGCAGCGACCACAGTGGCACGGTGTAGGCGCGCTCCGCAATCAGGGTCAGGGCCACTTTGTACGCCGCTTTGCGCAGCGTTGGCTCAACCGAAGTATTACCGCGCACCAGCAAATCGCGCACTTCGGCATCGCGCGAAATGTCGTCGGCTTCAAAGGCGAAATACACCGGAATCGAGGCCGACACGTCGTTGACTGAAAACGACCCCCAGGTTTGGTGGCTGATCTGCGATTTGTTAGCGCGCACCTGCTCGCGCATCGCCGCATACTGTGAAAAACCGAGCTTCGCTTTGATTCCTACCGCCTGCAGGCTGCTGATGATCGCCTCGGTCTGGTGGCGCTCGCGGTAGGCAAAAATCTCGGTCTCAAAGCCATTCGGATAACCCGCTTCAGCGAGCAGCTTTTTCGCCAGCACCGGGTCGTATTTGTAGCGCGTCATCCCTTCGTCGGTGCAGCCAAATTGGCTTGGGAAACAGTTGCTGTGCAGCACCCGCGCGCCCGCGCCGACGATGTTCTTCACAATGCCTTCACGGTCAATCGCATGGGCAATCGCTTTGCGGACTCGCGGGTCTTTGAGCGCTTTGCCGGGCGCACCGTCGAGCGTATTGAATTGCAGGAAGACGATGCGCATCGTCTCACCGCTGACCACTTGCAAATGCGGCACTTTGCCCATTTGCTCGGCTTGGTCTTTGGGCACATGCATGATCAGATCCACGCCCTTTGAGAGCACCTCCGCCATACGGGTTTGCTGGTCGGGTACGAAGCGAATTTCGAGCTTGCCGATTTTTGCCGAACCTTTGGGCGAGTCTTTGAAGTAGTTGGTGTTCTTTTCCAGCGTGATGGACTTGCCCGGCACATAGGCCGCCACGCGGTAAGGCCCGGTGCCGACCGGCTTCTCGTTCATGCCTTTGGGGCCGACTTGCGCGTAGTACTTCGCCGGGTGAATCACCACCGGCCCGGCAAGATATTCAATCGCCGCCGGGAAGGTGCGCTTGGTGGTGATGCGCACCTTGAACTTGTCGAGCTTCTCGGCCTTCTCAATCCAATTCACGTTGGCCTGCGTGGTCACCTTGTTGTCGGCCTTGCCGACGAAATTGAGTGTGAAGACGACCGAGTCCGCATCGAACTCCTCGCCATTGTGGAATTTGATGCCCTCGCGCAGTTCAAATTCCAACGTGCGCTCGTCCACCTGCTTCCAGCTCTTCGCCAAATTGCCTTTGTATTCGTTGGTTTTGGGGTCGCGGTAGATCAGCGTGTCCCAAACGTTCGCCCCGATGATGACCCCGATGCGCACGTTGTTGAAGAAGGGGTCAACACTTTCCGGCGCTTGATCGGTGGCAAAGCGCAAGGTGTCGTCTTTTTTGGTGGCGTGCGCAGCAGTGCTGGCAACGCAGGCAGCAGCCAAGAGCGCAGCGGCAAGTGTTTTGAGGGCGGGCATGAGGATTCCGGTTGAGAGTGGCGATAGCAGCGAATCTTAAGCCAACGTGTATCGCAACCCACACGGTCGGTAGACGCGAGCCTGAAGTGCCCGCACGTGAAGGTAGCGGCTGCACCCTTGCGAGCACGGGCTCGCGCTACTGGCTTACTTCGCCTGACTGCGTGACCATTTGCTTTTGGCACCTTTGGCAGCTTTGCCAGCCGCTTTGACTGCTTTTTGCGCATCCTCACCTGGCAGCGGCTGCGGCAAATCACGTCCTGAATCGCGCCACTCCACTGCCGCATGAAATCCATTAGCCTCCGCATACTTCTTGAACCACGTGCCTTCGGGCGAATGGCGGGTGATGCCGTCGAAGAGGGTGGCGAACATTTGCGTGTTCTCAAGCCCCATGGTGTTGAAGGCTTGGTTAATCATCAGTTTTTGCATCATCAACTGATTGCGCGGCACGCCTTTCAAGCGGTTTGCCCACGCCAGCACGGCGGCATCAAGTTCCTTCGGCGGCACGCTGTCCAGCACCAAGTTGTACTGCTTGGCGGTATTGCCGTCGATCATGTCACCGGAGAAAAGCATGCGCTTGGCCAGCATCGGCCCGAGTCGATAAACCCACATCGCGGTGGTGGGGCAGCCCCACACGCGAGCCGGTGGGTAGCCGATTTTGGCATCCTCGGCCATGATCACAAAATCGCAGCACAGCGCAATGTCGCTGCCGCCGGCCAGAGCATAGCCTTGCACTTTGCAAATCGTGGGTTTGTAGGAGCGCCAGAGCGACATGAAGTCTTCGGTGTTCTGCTTCATAAAGCGGTAGTCGCGCATCGGGTCCCACGGCATTTCTTGCGTGTAGACGTTGGTTTTGTCGCCCTCTGCGTAGGCTTTCAGGTCGTAGCCAGCGCAAAAGACCTCGCCTGCGCCTTGAAGAATTATGACGTGCACCTTGTCGTCGGCGTTGGCTTTTTCAACCGCCGCGCGAATCTCGCCGGGCATGGCATCGTTGATCGCGTTTAAGCGCTCTGGGCGATTCAGGGTGATCGTGGCGATCCGGTCGCGGACTTTGTAGGTGAGAGAAGTGGGCATGAATTTGGTGTGAAAAACGTTGATGAGGGCGGCTCTTCAGGCGGTGGTGGCTGAAGAACCGCTTCTGTGGCTGATCTTCATCTTTGCGCTAGGCCAAGCCATGCGCACAGGGTGGCGCACTGCTTTGCCGACGATGCGGCTGCACAAGAGATTGCAGCTCGATGCAGCGCTGCACGCATCGACTTTTTTCATCTCAAAGCGCTGCATGATCGCAGGCAAGGTTTCGGTGGTCAGGTTGCCGGCAATTTCCATCGCCAGGCAGGGCGCGACATCGCCATTGGCCTGCACCACAATGCTCCAGCGCCCAGCGTCGCAAGGGTCAAGTTTGCCGTCGGCAAGCCATGTCACATTGTCGGCCACGTAGTCGCGGTGAAAGCCCGGTGGCAGCGCCTGGCTTGCGAGCAGGCCGTTGAAGACTTCGAGCGCCGCTTCGCGCTGGTATTGCAGGCCTTTCTGCGCCTTGCCGTATTTGTCGATGCCCCAGTGATACGCACCGACCACTGACAAAAAGCCGCGCTCGTTGGCGAACGCCACCACTTCCGGCACGTCGCCCCGATTCAACTCAGAAACGATGCATACGAGACTCTTCTGCCCAGTAAACGCAGCCAGATTGTCGATGCCCCGGCGCACCACGCGCAATTGGTCAGCCCCGCGAATCAGGCGGTAGCGTTCTCGGTTCAAGGTGTCGAGGCTCACCGCGATGGCAAGCCGTTTACGCGAGTTCAGTGCGTTTAAGTGCGCCACAAATTCCGGGGTGAGACGCGTGCCGTTAGTGACCAGCGAGAGTGACAAGCCGATCTCCAGCAGGTCGCCTAGCACCTCAAGAATATCCTTGCGCACGGTGGGCTCGCCGCCCTGCACGATCACGTAGCGCACGCCTTCGTGGTAGAGGTGTGCGAAGACCTGGGCAATTTGCGCGCGCGACATTTCAGGGCGGCCTTGATTGAGCGGCAGGTCGCAATAGCCACACTTGGAGTTGCATAAGAGTGTGGCTTCAAACACCGCCAACAAGGGTCGCCGCGCGACCAGATTAGTTAGTGGCTTGAGCCAAGCGGCGAACGAAGTCATTTCAAAAGGCGCAGCGCGTAAGGGTATTCGTAGTGCTCGCCGTTGTTGGCACGCAGCGCCGCAATGATCGGGTAGATCAAGGCGGCCAGACCCGTAAGCAAGAGCAGGATGACCCCGAGAATCGAAGCCGCGAAGACCGCCGCGATGGAGACGACAAACCCAATCAGTACCGTCAATTGAAAATTGAGCGCCTCTTTGCCATGCGCGTCTACGAAGTCCATCTGGTGGCGCTTGATCAGCCAAACAATCAAGGGGCCCAGCACATTGCCCAACGGTAGCAACAGGCCCACCACGCCCGCCATATGGGCGATGGTGGCCCACAGCGTTTCGGCTTCTGAAAGCCTGAATTCATCGGCATCAGGCTCTTTTTTGCGGAAAGCCGCGTGGGTGTAGCGGATGGGCTTTTGCTCTG
This sequence comes from Burkholderiales bacterium, assembly GCA_031362865.1. Classification (GTDB taxonomy): domain Bacteria; phylum Pseudomonadota; class Gammaproteobacteria; order Burkholderiales; family JAEUOS01; genus JANLTH01. The sequence goes on from JANLTH010000109.1 coordinate 10,167, forward strand.
ACATGGCGAGTGCGTGCCCTACTTCACCAAGCGCAAGATATAGGGGTAACGATAGGTTTCGCCGTTGTTGGCCTTGATCGCCGCCATGACTGTGAGCACCAGCCAGGCGATGCCTAAAACGATCAGCATCAGGATTCCGATCAATACCAAAGTCAACAAGCCCGAGACTATTGCTGCAATAAACACGGTGATCTGGAAATTGATGACCTCTTTCCCTTGGTCATCTACAAAAGGCATTTCATTGCGCTTGATGAGCCAAATCACCAACGGAGCGAGGATGCTGCCAAATGGAATCACGAAGCCCAGCAGTTGCGATAGGTGGGCGAACATGGCCCACTGCTTTTCTTCGTTGCTGGGCGGCTTGGCCCCGCCCGCTTCCGGCACTGCCTGATTCGATGTTACCGACGAGGCGTACGGATTGGTTTCGTTCTCACTCATGGCACTCTCCCTTGCTAGGTGATTTGCGGCGGAATGCTGCAAAGGGCCTTTATAACGCTATTCCGGCATCTGCCCTATAGCGCTCGGAATCCTGGCGGCGATTCGGCCTGAACCCGGTACGATGGGTTTACCGGAAAATCGAAGCCCTTAAAATAGCTTTTCCAAGCTTCTGGTCCCTTTCATGCTGAATCTTCGTGATGTCCGATCTGCCGCAGACCGGCTGATTGCCCAAGCGTCCCAGCCGGTCAAGGTCATCTTGTTCGGATCTTATGCTTCCGGCAACGCTGATGAAGGTTCGGATCTCGATCTCCTTGTCATCCAACCCGTCCTGCCCGATCCTTCTTACAAGGCGGCGGAGTACCTGCGCCTCAAAAAGGCGGTGGGGCGCGTGGGTGTGGGTGTCGATCTGATCCTTATTTCCCAGCACGATTTTGACCGGCGCAGCCAGGTTCCTGGGACGCTGCCCTACTGGGCAAAGCAGGAAGGCAAGCTTCTGCATGACACCCCGGGTTGAAGAAGCGCAGCGCCTGCTGCGGCTGGCCAGGCGCGACCAGATCGCCTGTGCAGCCTTGCTTCGGGTCGAAGGGCTGGCGTTGGCGGTGGGGTGTTTTCACGCACAACAAGCAATTGAGAAAGCGCTAAAAGCTGTGATGTGTCTGCACGGGATCGAATATCAACGCACCCATGATTTAGAGGAACTTGCAGGCAAACTGACTGATGCCGCAGTTATCCTGCCGGTCGGGCAGGATGAATTGGCTGCGCTCACGCCATATGCTGTCCAGTTTCGCTACGACGAAGAGGTCGTAAACCTGATTTCAGGCCTACAGGCCGAAGCACTGGTTGCCAGTGTGCTTGCTTGGGCGGAAGCGAAAATATCTGAAGAAGCTTAGCTACAGCTACTCTTCACCAGATGTGATGCGTTGTCAGTCGAGATATTATCGAGGATAGCAAGAATTCAGCGCGTCTGGTGAGATTCACATTTGCACGAGAGTGTAAATGCTCTGCCCGAATGAAAGGCACGGTCATGCTCGACGATTGCGCCCTCCAAGTATTCGGTGATGAATCGATCCAAAACACCCAATTTGCGCATCCTTAACGCGGCGTAGAACTGCCCGGCGACAACTTCGGCCAGCAAGCCCAGCAATAGCATGATGCCGGATTGGACAGAGATCACCAGGGCCGCCCCCATCACCATTCCAAACAAGACACGCTCAACATTTCCGCTCTGGCGCTGCCCGACTTCATTCCGGACAAAAATCTCAACGCCCAATGCGATCGTGGCAAGAGCCACGAGGAGCAGGCTGCCATTCGATTCTAAAAACATGCCAGGAAGCATCTGAATTGCAGCCAGGCCCAGTGGCAAGCCGACAATGACCCCCGCGCAGCGGGCGCAAATTCGCCCACCAAACAACGCGAACGTTCGATCATATTGGCAGGGTGGGTGGTGCGACAAGACCATGCTCCAGCGAGGAGTACGAAAGCGCTGCTGCATGTGGTGATTTCTATTCAGGCAAGCGCTTAAACGGGTGGCTGATCTTTAGGAGGTGCGTCCACTTTTGCAATTTCTCCATTGGCCGGTTCCGCAATGGCGGACTCCACTCTAGCAACATTCGCTTTGGCAACTTCTTCAGCCTTGGCAGGGCCAAAATTCTCGCCAGCGCAAATGGGACATTTCTTTTTTGCCATCATGTAGAAAGGGAGGTAGAAACATCCGCACAGGAAAATGAACAACAGCCAATTGAAGTCCTTGGTTGGCACGACGTTCCGATTGCAGAGATTACAAAAATTTGGTGTACTCATTTTCTCTCCCGTTTATGGCAATGCTTTTATGGTGTCGCGGTGAATCTATCGGCGAATTTTCGGCAAGTGCAGTGCCCGCCTACTTGCTCCCAAACAAGTCAGAAAAGCCGCCGCCAACTGGTTGGACGCGCTCATACTTCATGATGCCCACCAAGGGCAATTCCAAGGTTGCGACATTTGTCTCGTCCACCCGAAAAGCGATACCCATAGGAAGATCGGTAAACACAACCACCGTCTTTCCCGATACCTCATATCTAACCGGGTAGGCAATCGGACCGACAATCACACTCTGCTCAGAAAACTCTATCGTCGGCCCCAAGTGAAATTTGGACAGATCCAGTTGCGGAGCGGAAATCAGCTTCCACCGACCGATCAGCGGATTGCCAACGCCAAACATATTGCCGTCACACGCAGCCAACCCGATTGACATCACTCCGGTCAGGAGCAGTGCAAGAAATCGCGCAGCACGTGATCGCCCAAGCGGCGCAATCAGGATTTGCACAAATACCTCTGGTTGCGTTCAAGCACGTCACAATACTCAGCGCGCTTGCGCCGCAGATTCGCCAAATCGGCATCACCTTTTTGGTCGAATTTGAGGGCATCGCGCTGGGCGGCATCCGTGAGGCCAAATCCCAATTTCAGCGCTTGATCCAGGGCATCCAGGCCTCGATCAACTTCGCCTTTCTGCGAATAGTAGGATGCAAGGTAGTAACGCCAGAGCGCGTTCTTCGGCTCCAATTCCGTCGCCTTCGTCAAGTCATCCAGGGCTCGCCCCATGGATTTCTTGCGCGTGTGCGCTCCACCCCGGTTGGCGTAGGCTGCGGCATAAGTTGGATGCGCTTCAATCGCCTTCGTGAATTCGGAAATCGCCGCGTCAAAATTGCTGTTCTGCACAAACGTAAATCCCCTGTCAAAAAGGCGCTGTGCATCTGCCGATGGTAGTGCGGGTGGCGGTGGTGCCTCTGCTTTTGGCGGCACTGATCCCTTGACGTCTGCGGAGAGCTGCGAAGCGGCGGGCGCAGCAAGTGCAACAGAGCCGAATAGGCCTGCAAGGACGACGCGTGGCATGGTCGAATCATCCTTGCGCTTTGCAAGCCTGGCGCACAGTGAAGCATGCACGGCGCTTCGAAATGATTCGACATCATTCACCGGCATCTCCACAGCTTTCTCCATATCACCGGAAGTTGATGCGGGCTTGGTGGTGGGTGGCGTGTTTGTCTTCACAACGAAAGCCGCGATCTTTACGCCCGATGATGCCACGTAAGTTCGCAATGCTTCACCATCGAGTTCCGTAGGTTCCTTCTCAAGTAACAACGGCGGGAGCTTCAGTAACTTCAGGTTTGCGACCGCCGCATCACGAAGGTCGGCGAATTCCGGTGCCTGCTGCATCACGCGCTGAATGCTATTTTGAGCCCTCTCCGCAGTCTGGGCAAATGAGGGTAGATCAAGCGGCAATGATGTCGATTCGGCTGCGCCTTGGGTTACGCGCAAAAAAGCAATTTTGGGATACCAAGCGTAGGCACCGCATTCATTTTTTGCTTGAAATGGCGCAAGGTATTCGCGCGCATTCTGCGATGCATACTTTTCCCAGTCTTTGCTCAGGTAAGTCGGGGATGCCAGCAGGAGATCAAATTCCTTCATCACAACCTTCTCACCCTGCGAGCAAGCACTCAAAACGATGGTAACGACGAGTGATATGAAATTCCACTTCATTGCTGTCCTCCTGAGCGCTGCCCAAATAAATTGAGTTGCATCGCCATGCAATTGAATGCCACCTTTTGCCGCGCTTCGAGGTCTTGTAGAGGGATTTCACGCAGCATTTGTACGATGTCTTCGTCAGTCAATACCCCCCACGATTCGAGACGGTAGGCCTTTCCCGGACTGGCGGATGCATCTGTTTCCGGTCGCCGAGAAATCTTGTGACGCACCCTTCCTCCCTGCGAAAGCGCTATTCCGGTCTCGGGAATGCCAGCAGAGTTCACAGAGAAATCAATTGGTTCGTACTTGCGTTCGGATTCGTTTGCCTGATTCACTTTTGCAAGACCTGCCTGATGTTTGCGAATGTCCGCGCGCCATCCACGATTGGCAGTGATCGCGCCAAGCCAATATCCGGTAACCGTCAAATGAATGTAAGCGACAATAATGTAGGAAACCAAAATCATGAGCAGGCCCATGTTCAAGCGAAACGCGTTCAAGCCAGCATAGGCGACGATTTTCACTAAGGCAAAAATAATCAAGAGTAGAGCAGGAATGATTGCCCACAACTTTCTCGTTTTTACTTTCGCATCTAGCTCATCGGCGCGAGAATCGTTGCGCTCCTGGTCTACGTTCTTGTGGATTCCGAGCGACATGCGCAATGCGATTGCTTCAGCGCGATCAACTGAATTTCTCCCAGTGAGCAACGCGTGCATCCACCATGCAAGTGCGCAATCAATCATCAATGCAACCATCAGCCCGGGAATGGCTGCTTGGGGTGGCAAACGATTCATCAAAATCGCCGCAAGACCGACGATTTCCAGAACGACGCAAACATAAAACCAAGCTTTGTCCGAGGCATAGTTGTAGCAGCCAATCAGACCGGGTTTGACCTGATTGGCGAGCATCAGATCGATCTTTCGAGTCAATCTAATTTTGTCAATCGTTGATGTGCTCGGAACAAAACTCGGATAGTCCGGGAGCTTAAGAACTTCCATTACTTTTCCTTTTTATTGGCGTAGGGAAATTGCCCATGTTGGTGTTGTCGTAAAAACTTTAGGCGTTTGAACATTTTTCTTTTCAAGCCAAACCTCGCCCGGCACTACCCGCTTGGCGTAACCGAATGCTTCACGGATATCGTTGCTTGACTTCAAGCCCCGGACAAAATAGTGCGTAAAGAAGCTGGCGCGCAACTGCTCTGATTCCCAGGAACGCTCGCCCGCACCACTTGCGCTGATAAATACCCGGCCCTATTGCGGCCCGGCTTTTGTCGGGGCGCTCACCGGCTGCGCAAGATCATCCTCGCGGAACAGGTCTTTGCTCCCTCCGATCTTGGCGAAAGCCGTCTGCTGGTATCCAAAAGTTTCGGAACTGACCCCAAGTGCTTGGGCATCTGCGGGTGCATTCCCTGGGATTTGTGAGAACGCGGCAGCGCTATAACAGGTGTCCAAAATAATCAGGACGCGCTTGGCTGCGAGGTTTTGCACAAATGCTGACATGCGCTCCCCGGAAATGGATGTCTGCCGCAATGCACTCATTGCAGGTGGGTCCACCTGGGAGTCATGCATGATGAGTCCTACAAATCCGGTGGAGTCAGGCTTGGAGCCGTGTGTACTCAGGTACAGCACAACCAGATCGTCTGGCCCGGCCTAGTTCTCCACTAGTGTCAGCCAAGCCTTCACGCGCTCTGCGGTAGCGGACTCATTTTCAAGCAGCGTCACTTGGTCGGGACGAAAAGCGCCTCCTTGCGGGTCGAGCAGGAACTCATGAAAGACAGCTGCGTCTTTGGCGGCAAATTTCAATGGTTGGACGCGCGGCTCCCGAAAGGTACCAACACCAACCACCAGCGCGAATTTTTGGTTGATGGGACCGGGGGCAACATCATTCCCGGATGTGGGGCGAGGTGCAGCGCCCGGCTGGCGCGGGTTTGCTGTTCCGGGAACTCTTGCAAACAAATCATTCAAGGCAGCGTGGGAGGTTTTTTCCAAGTCGCTGACGCGAATGTTTTCCGGCGTGACGAACGAAGTCCAGCTCACGCCGACGACGGATTGCACGATGGAATGTGCCTTTTCAACCTCTTCGCGATCCTGGTAAGTACCGCGAAGAACAACCCGGCCATAGGTATCGAGTGCAACCTGCGCGCCTGGGAGTTGATGGCGTGCAAGCTGAGCACCGATGGCTCTCAAATGCCGGGAATCAACCGGGGATTTTCCGGCATCTTGAGAAATTGACGGCACCGCAAATACAAAAACCGCCAGCAGCAGACACCAGCGCCGCCAAAGATGGGCAACCTTCTTCACTGCAATTTTCCCTGGGAAGCACCGACCCAAACTTCTGCACCGTTCAGATTGACCTGATACCAAGTACCTTCACCCGGAATACTCTTGGATTGCAGATAGGGAAGTTGCGTACCTTTTGGGACACTCTTCACAAGTTTCGCCTTCCCGGAAGGCTCCGCACGTAAATTCGCCGAACCTGCGGTAATTGCGAATGTTTTACTTGTCCCCTTGTCCCCCGACTGCGCCAACACAGTATTCCCGTCCGTCCGCGTGCGTGAAGCAGCCAACTGCTCGAAAGCCGAACGCTTTTGGTCAGCTTCGGCTGCCGCCGTTTTAAGGATTTGCTGGTCGCTGGAGATAACGAGTGTCTGTGAGGTTGTTTCTTTGGCCTGGTTGGCGGAGAGTTCCACATTGACCGTCAACTTGCCTTCGGTAAGGTTTTTGGGAACTGAAATCGGCAATTCCAGAATATTCAGGCCAGGTACCAGTGTGCGCATTTGTGGCGCACTGACGCTCCTGAGGGGGGCTTGGTTTGGTAGCTCAAACTGATAGTCAACTTTCTCCTGAACGATGATGTCTTTGGCTCCATCCATCACGTAGTAGGCGACTCTAAGCTTGGACTGGGAGTCGCCGCTCACGGCAGCTGGTTCAAGATAGGCTTGCGAAATCCGCAATACGGTCCCCTGAGATTGTGAATAGTTGATCGCTGATGATGCCGCAGCGAAATCCTGAACATTGCGGTTTTCAGCTTTGGCGTATTTGGTGATGCATGACATCCAAGCGACCGCCAACCCGCTCAGCCCCCCTGCCAAGGCACCTCGTGCTGCCCCCCGTCCGCCAGCTACCACAGCACCTATCACCCCGCCTACCACCGCACCAACGGCGATGTGCGCTGCAATGCATTCGCCCTGGCTACCCTGGGGGGGCGAGGATTGTTGCCCCGTGCTGCCCGGCCCGCCCGGCGCTGCACAACCGGCGAGATAGGTGACAAGCACCACCGATGCCGAAATTTTCTTTAGCATTCTTATACTCCCTGCAAATGGTAGTGATGCCGGTCTAGTTGACGTGACGCAGCTTGATGGTGAGGTTGATAGCTTTGCCCTCACGGGTGGCATCCCCTGACAACACGGCGTAGCTTGCGTTGGTTGGCGATGCTGCTGCGGCAGCCTGGAAATCATCCTCGCGGAATAAATCTTTGCTGCCAGTAGGAGTGATTGCGGCAATTGTCGGGTTGCCCTCCAGCACCACTTTTTGGTAAGGTGCGAATTCTGCGAGTGGTTTCGGAGAGTAGATAACGATCATCGTCTCCTCTCCCGCGTTCCCGTCAAAGCGGAGCAGCGTTTTCTCAGGGATACCAACCATCTGCCCAGCCTCTATCGGCTTGGACTCCGCAGGTGTTCTGGGGTAAAGCATGCGCGTATTGCCGCTACTGCCCAGATTGAACAAATACAAATATCCTGGGCTGTTTGGCCTGAAGGTCAGGCGAATTCGCTCTCCCGAGCGAAAAGTTCTTGAAACTGGAACGCGAGCTAATTCACTGCCATCCTTGTTTAACTCGACCCAATAGTAAAGGCAAAAATTCGCCCCCCCCCCCCCCTCCCCCCGCGACCGTTTGCGAAGTGGGTTTTGCTGCTGCTTTGACGACTCCCGAAGTACAGGTGCCTGAGTCAGTGCAGAACAATGCCTTCGCGCCACTGGTCTCGGATTGCGAGAACACAGAACCCGCGAGCATTGCCAATATGCTAGCCAACAACAACGACCGTGCAACAGCGTGCCGACGTTTCATACTTTCTCCCTTGCGAGTGCTTTTATTAGAATAGAGGCGACGATTTTTAACACATTTCTGAAAAGTAACGAAATAGTTGCATGTGGTTCCGCAGATTTCCAAATAAGCCAGGTCAATCGGTCGGAATCGCGTTGGCGAAGACATTGATATTCCCACAGGTCGTCGCTTGCAGCTTATTGGGTGTTCGAACGACCACTTTTGAGCCAATGGCGTACATCAAATCCGCGTTCAAGCGCTCGTCAGGTGGTGTGGTGGTGGTGTTGTGTTGGAGAGTGAACACCACCGTCGTGTTTTTTCGCCCAAACCGGGATTGCGCCCAAAGCTGCGGTATCTTCATGGTCCTGACTTCCATGTCGTTGCGCGCTCTGGAGAAACCAAATGTTCAAACCCTTGCTTGGCAGCCTTGCAGTTGCCACTAGTGCCTTAGGCGCACTCGCGGCGCTGCCCGCCCACGCCCAAATCAAGATTGCCCACGTCTACGATAAAACCGGGGCGCTTGAAGCCTACGCCAAACAAACCCACACCGGCTTTATGATGGGCCTGGACTACGCGACTGGCGGCACCATGACAGTGGCGGGCAAAAAGCTACAAGTGATTGAGCGTGACAGTCAAGGCAAGCCGGACGTGGGCAAGGCGCAACTCGCCGCAGCCTATGCCGACGACAAGGTAGATATCGCAGTCGGCCCCACCTCCTCCGGTGTGGCGCTGGCGATGCTGCCGGTGGCTGAAGAGTACAAAAAGATTTTGCTGGTCGAGCCGGCGGTGGCCGATTCGATCACCGGTGACAAGTGGAACCGCTACATCTTCCGAACCGGGCGCAATTCGTCGCAAGACGCGATTTCGAATGCGGTCGCACTCGACAAAGCGGGCGTGTCGATTGCCACTTTGGCGCAGGACTACGCGTTTGGGCGCGACGGTATCAAGGCATTCCGTGAGTCGGTGAAGACGGCCAAGATTGTCCATGAAGAATACCTGCCCACCACCACCACCGACTTCACGGCGGGCGCGCAGCGGATCATCGACAAGCTCAAAGACTTGCCAGGCCGCAAGGTCATCTTCATCATCTGGGCCGGTGGTGGCAACCCGTTCAAGATCGCTGACCTTGACTTGAAGCGCTACGGCATCGAGATTGCCACTGGCGGCAACATCTTGCCTGCGATGGCAGCCTATAAGAATTTTCCCGGCATGGAGGGCGCAACCTACTACTACTTCGGCATCCCGAAAAATCCGGTTAACGAATGGTTGGTTGCCAACCACTACAAACAATTCAAGACACCGCCGGACTTCTTCACAGCCGGCGGCATGGCAGCCGCGATTGCGGTGGTTGAAGCGCTCAAGAAATCCAATGGCAACACGGCCACCGAGACGCTCATCAAAACCATGGAAGGTATGAGTTTCGAGACCCCCAAAGGCAAGATGACCTTTCGCAAAGAAGATCATCAGGCGATGCAAAACATGTATCACTTCAAAATCAAAGTGGACCCCGCCTTCGCCTGGGGTGTGCCTGAGTTGGTGCGCGAAATCAAGGCCGACGAGATGACGGTGCCGGTGCGCAACAAGCGCTGAGCACACCGTAATCATGCTGCGCACCGATTCGCTGACGGTCCGCTTCGGCGGTCATGTCGCGGTCAACGCGGTGAGCTGTTCCTTTAAGCCCGGCGAGCTCACCGCCATCGTGGGGCCTAACGGGGCCGGCAAGACAACTTACTTTAATCTGATTTCGGGGCAGATTCGAGCGACTTCGGGCAGTGTGCATCTTGAAGAGCAAGACGTGACGCGGCTTTCTGCGGCGCAACGTGCCAAGATCGGCCTGGGGCGCGCGTTTCAGTTGACCAATCTGTTCCCGAATTTGAGTGTGCATGAAAATGTGCGCTTGGCCTTGCAGGCACGGCTGCCTGGCGCGCATCGCGGCGGCCTCAATCTGTGGTCAGTCTGGAGCGATCATGCGGATTTGAGCGCGCATGCGGATGCCCTGCTAGCGCAAGTGGCGCTGCAAGATCGACGCTATGCCACTGCGGCCAGTTTGCCGCACGGCGACCAGCGCAAGCTGGAAGTGGCATTGTTGATGGCGCTTGACCCTAAGGTTTACATGTTTGACGAGCCGACTGCCGGCATGAGTGCCGACGATGTGCCGGTGGTACTCGATTTGATTCGCAAGCTCAAGGCGGATGAGGCGTTTACCACCTCGCGCGTGATTCTGCTGGTTGAGCACAAGATGGACGTAATTCGCGAGTTGGCAGACCGCATCATCGTGTTGCATAACGGCGCGCTGGTGGCAGACGGCAAGCCAGAAGAAGTGATGGCGTTAGCCGTGGTACAGGAAGCCTATTTGGGCGTGACGATACCGGCAGAGGCAAGCCCCGCATGAGCGCTTCGCCACCCAAACCGCTGCTCGAATTGACCGGTGTGCATACCCACATCGGGGCCTACCACATCTTGCATGGGGTGGATTTGGTCGTGCCCGAAGGTGCAGTAACGATGCTGCTCGGGCGCAACGGCGCGGGCAAGACCACCACGCTGCGCACCATCATGGGTTTGTGGAAGTTGGCGCAAGGCGGCATCCGCTTTGACGGCAAGCCGATGCCTGCGCTCACGCCGGATATTGCGCAAAGCGGCATCGCCTATGTGCCTGAGGCGATGGGTGTTTTCGCTGATCTTTCGGTTAAAGAGAATTTGCTGCTCGCCGCGCGCGCCGCACGGCGCATTGAAGACCTTGAAGAGGCGCGCCTGGCCTGGGTCTTGAGCATGTTTCCGGCGCTCAAAACATTCTGGTCACACCCCGCGGGCAAGCTTTCCGGCGGGCAAAAGCAAATGCTTTCAGTAGCGCGCGCCATCATTGAGCCACGCAAGCTCTTGTTGATCGACGAGCCCACCAAAGGCTTGGCCCCTGCCATCATTCAAAATATGCTGCACGCGTTTCGCGAATTGAAAGCAGGCAAGCGAGCCCACCAGATGGGCGCGAGCACCACGATTTTGATGGTTGAGCAGAATTTTTCCTTCGCCAAAGCTTTGGGTGACACGGTGGCGGTGATGGACAACGGCAAGGTCGTCCACGCGGGCAGCATGGCCCAACTAGCGGCTGAAGAAGCGCTCCAGGAGCGCTTCTTGGGACTTTCAATGAGTGCAAAGGCGCATTGATATGAACTCGGTCACGGGTCGCGTGCCTCACCAACTCGTCATTCCTGCGCAGGCGGGAATCCAGACGGCGCTGCGATTAGCGCGGGTGCTTCGACAACCCGGCCCACTGGATTCCTGCCTGCGCAGGAATGACGGCTTGTGGGTTGGTGCACGGACGCGGCGGGTTCGCAGATGCGGCGAACGACCGCTCGGAGCTCGCCATGCAAATTGAGCGTCGCTTCGACTGGCTGCCCTTGGCACTCGTACCTGCTTTGGCGGTGCTGGCCTTGCCGCTGATCGGCTCGCCCTCGACTTGGGTCACACTCACCGTGGCGGGGCTGGCGATGGGCATGATTATTTTCATCATCGCTTCTGGCCTCACGTTGGTGTTCGGCTTGATGGACGTGCTCAATTTTGGCCACGGCGTATTTATCGCGCTGGGAGCCTTTGTCGCGATGAGCGTGCTGGGCGCGATGAGCGATTGGACTGGTCAAGCCAGCCTGCTTGCCAATCTGGTCGCGGTCATCCCGGCGATGCTCTTGGCGATGGCGGTGTGCGCGGTGCTGGGCTTGGTGTTCGAGCGCTTCATCATCCGCCCGGTGTATGGCCAGCATTTGAAGCAGATTCTCATCACCATGGGCGGCATGATTGTGGGTGAAGAGTTGATCAAAGCGATCTGGGGCCCAACGCAAATTCCGCTGCCCTTGCCGGAATCGTTTCGCGGTGCTTTTGTGATTGGCGATGCCGCTCTGGAAAAATACCGCGTGGTCGCAGTAGTGGTGGGCCTCACCGTATTTGCCGCAATGAGCTACGTGCTCACTGCCACCAAAGTTGGTTTGCTGGTACGTGCGGGCGTGCAAGACCGTGAAATGGTTGAAAGCCTGGGCTACCGGATTCACCGGCTCTTTGTGGGTGTGTTTGTGGCAGGTTCCGCCTTGGCCGGTTTGGGTGGCGTGATGTGGGGCCTCTACCAGCAAACCGTAGTGCCGCAGATGGGCGGTCAAGTCAATGTGCTGATTTTCATCGTCATCATCATCGGTGGTTTGGGGTCAACTTTGGGCTGCTTTATCGGCGCGGTGCTGGTGGGCTTGATGGCCAATTACACCGGTTTTCTTGCGCCAAAGCTCGCGATGTTTTCCAACATCGGCTTGATGGTGGCGATTTTGTTGTGGCGCGGGCAGGGGCTGTACCCGGTCACCAATCGCTAGCGTTCACCTATGTTGCGCCGACTCTTCTCTCGCCTCTTCTCCCACGACTTGCCCGGTGGGCGCGCGCTTTCGTTGCTGCTGTTGGTCATCGCACTGGGCCTGCTGTTCGCGCCCTTTCTGTTCCCGGGTTCCAAGCCGCTCACCGTTGCGGCCAAGATCGCGATCTTCATTGTGCTGGCAGCCAGTTACGACTTGCTCCTGGGCTACACCGGCATTGTTAGTTTCGCGCACACGATGTTTTTTGGGCTGGGCGCCTATGGCGTGGCGATCGCGATGAGCAAAATCGGCGTGAGCTTTACCGCGCTCTTCATCGGCATTGCGGCAGCGCTCGGGGTTTCGCTGCTACTGGCCCTAGCCATCGGGCTGTTTTCGCTGCGCGTGCGTGCGATCTTTTTCGCCATGATTACCTTGGCTGTGGCCACGGCATTTCTCACGCTGGCTTCTCAATTGTCTGATCTCACCGGCGGGGAAGACGGCATTACTTTTAAGCTGCCCGAGCTGCTTTCACCGGCCACCCAATTCATTGAGTCGCCGGTTTTCGGGGTGTCGATTGACGGGCGTTTTCTGACCTACTACATCGTCGTGTTAAGCGCCTTGCTGCTCTTTTTGATGCTGCTGCGCATTGTGAATTCACCGTTTGGGCGGGTATTACAGGCGATCCGAGAAAACGAGTTTCGTGCCGAAGCCTTGGGGTATCGCGTGGTGGTCTATCGCACTTTGTCCACCGTGATTTCGGCCTTGTTTGCCACGCTGGCAGGCGTGCTGCTGGCACTCTGGCTGCGCTACAACGGGCCGGATACCTCGCTATCTTTCGAGATCATGCTCGATGTGCTGCTGATCGTAGTGATCGGCGGCATGGGAACGATGTACGGCGCGGTGATTGGTGCCACGCTCTTCCTGCTGGCGCAAAGCTATCTACAGGAGTTGCTTAAACTCACCGGTAGTGCCTTGCAAGGCGTGCCCGTCGCAGGTGTGCTGTTGGGGGCCGACCGCTGGCTACTCTGGTTGGGTGTGCTGTTCATCCTGTGCGTCTACTACTTTCCCACCGGAATTGTGGGGCGCTTGCGGCAGGTGGTACAGCGCACCCCATGAAGGCCGCACAGTGGCATCACCGGCTTGCTGACGGGCGAATTCAATGCGACTTGTGCCCGCGGGACTGCAAATTGCACGAAGGCCAGCGCGGCGCCTGCTTTGTGCGCCAACGTGGCAACGGCGCGACCTCGGATCAACTTTATCTCACCACCTATGGCCGTTCGTCGGGCTTTTGCATCGACCCGATCGAGAAGAAGCCGCTCAACCACTTTTTCCCAGGCTCATCGGTATCAAGCTTTGGCACCGCAGGCTGCAATCTGGCCTGCAAGTTTTGCCAAAACTGGGACATTTCCAAATCGCGAGACCATGACCGCCTGCAAGCCGAGGCATCACCTGAGGCGATTGCCCGTGCGGCACAGCAGTCCGGTTGCGCATCGGTCGCCTACACCTATAACGACCCGGTGATTTTTGCTGAGTATGCAATGGACATTGCCGACGCTTGCCACGCGGTGGGTGTGCGCAGCGTGGCCGTGACCGCAGGCTATATGCACGCTGAACCGCGCCGCGCCTTCTACGCCAAAATGGATGCGGCCAATGTGGATTTGAAGGGCTTCACCGAAAGCTTCTACGCCAAGCTGTGCGCCGGGCATTTGGCGCCAGTCCTCGACACGCTGCTCTACCTGAAATACGAAACCGCTTGCTGGTTTGAAATCACGACCCTGTTGATTCCTGGCGAAAATGATTCTGTAGCTGAGATTGAAGCACTCACCCGTTGGGTGCGCGATGAATTGGGGCTCGAAGTGCCGTTGCATTTCACCGCCTTCCACCCCGATTTCAAAATGACCGACAAGCCACGGACCCCGCCTGCCACAGTCAAACGGGCCCGCGAAATTGGGTTGGCGCAGGGCCTGCATTACGTCTACACCGGAAACATCATGGACGAAGCGGGCGGCTCGACTTATTGCCCCGGCTGCCAGAGCAAAATCATCAGCCGCGACTGGCACAATGTCGCGGGCTATCAAATCACCCCAGCGCAACGCTGCACCCACTGCAATACCCATATCGCCGGACGTTTCGGTGAATTCAATCAAGCCTTCGGGCGCAAGCGCATTCCGTTACAAATCGCGTTGTAAATCCAATCCACTCAATGACCATTTTTTACGTTGTACGACATGGCGAAACCACCTGGAACAAAGCGGGGCGCATCCAAGGCCAACAAAACAGCCCACTCAATGAAGAGGGCTTGGCGCAAGCCGCTGCTGCCGCGCGTTCGCTCGCTCGGCGCGCCGGGCAACTGACCCAACTGGTCTCAAGCGATCTGGGGCGCACACTAGAAACAGCAGCGCCGATTGCCAGCGCGCTCGACCTCGGGGTGCAACGCGACGCGCGCCTGCGCGAGCGAGGCTTTGGCGTGTTTGAGGGCTTGGAACGTACGCAGATGCAGGCGCAGTTCCCGGAAGAATTCGAGCGCTGGCAGTCGCGCGACCCGCACTATCGCGTGCCTGGTGGCGAGTCCCTTGAGGATATGCGGGTTCGGCTGAGTGATTCCTTCCACCAAATGGCGCAGCGCTGGCCGGATGAACAAGTGGCCGTCATCACCCATGGCGGTGTGCTCGACGTGCTCTATCGCATCGCGATGAATATCGCCTCAGAAGCGCCGCGCAACTGGATGCTTGCCAACGCCAGTTTGAACGTGATTGCGATTGATGCCGCCTTGCAATGGTGGGTGCTCGATTGGGGCAATGTGGCGCATCTCGTGCGCAGTGAAGACGAGAGCTTTGTATAGGGGTATCGTCTCGCGCAAGCGGAAATTGGGGACAGACATCTTCCGAGGACTTCACCGAGCCATTGGGCGCATGATGTCTATCCCCAAATTCCGCCGGGAGCCGCAGCGGCAGGCAAAGCAAGCTAAGTATCCGTACTTCGCAGGGAAACACTGAAGTGTCCTAAGCAAAAACTGGGGATAGTCCCCTTGGGCGGCATGAACTGTTGAAGTCAAAGGAAGGGGCCTGTCCCCAATTTTTGCGCGTCTCGGTGCTGGGTCTTCCTAGCGATGCCCCGAAGACGCTTATCCAGTAAGCCTCTTCAGGCATTCACGCGAAGGTCAGAACACGCTACTCCGGCTCGATTCCGGCTTCTTTGATCGCTTTCGCCCATTTCACCGACTCGGTCGCTGTACGGCGGCCCAAATCTTCCGGGCTGCCTGGTGCGGTTTCCATGCCCATCGACGCGAAGCGCTCTTGCACATCCTTTGAGCGCGCAGCAGCGTTGATGGCTTCGTTCAATCTGAGCACCACTTCGCGCGGCGTGCCAGCCGGCGCGTAGGCGGCGAAGAAGGCAATCAACTCATACTCTTTCAAACCCAGCGCTTCGTTTACGGTGGGCAAGTCTGGCGTGAGAGGTGAGCGCTTGGTGGCGGTAACCGCGAGCGCGCGCACTTTGCCCGCTTTGACCTGCGGCAGCATCACGGCAAAGTCGGCGGTGAACATCATCACTTGGCCCGCGATCAGGTCGGTGATCGCGTTTGGCGAGCTCTTGTAAGGCACGTTGGTCATCTTCACGCCTGCCATTGAAGCCAGCATTTCCGACGAAATGCGCTGTGAGGTGCTGGCGGTAGCAAAGGTGACATGCGTCGGCTTGGCTTTGGCCAATGCAATGAACTCGGCGAGTGTTTTGGCAGGCACCTCGTTGTTGATCGCAACGATCAGCGGCACCGACCCCATGTAGCCCACGGGTGTGAAGGCTGTGTCTTGGTCGTAGGGCAGCTTCTTCATCAAGCTCTTGAGCGCGGCATTGGTGCTGTTGGTGCCGAACAGAATGGTGTAGCCATCCGCAGCCGATTTGGCGACCGCATCGGCACCGATCATGCCATTGGCACCCGGCTTGTTTTCAATAATCACTGGCTGCCCGAGTGATTCGGCCATCTTGGCCCCAAAGGCGCGCCCGATTTGGTCAGTAGCGCTGCCCGGTGCGAAGGGTACGATGACTTTAATTGGCTTGGTGGGGAAAGCTTGCGCCAGAGCCTGCGGCGAGACGGCGCTACCGAGCAGGGCAAGCATCAGCGCAGCGCGATGCAGGAGGGGACGAGTGTTGGTCATGGTGGTTTGACAGGCCTGAAGATGAAGCGCTGATTATCGCAGGGCGGGTGCGGCGGCATGCTGCCCAAACCTGCGCCGTGGCTAATGCCGCCGCCAGGACTGGTGGCTAGGCTGACTTTGCTGCGCCCCACCCATCCAACGTTTTCAGGTCGGCAACCACCTCTCGCGCGGAATGGTTGATGACAGGAATGTTGTGCAGCGCCAGGTAACGCAGAAACGCCGAAGCGTCGCAATCGGCCAGCCGTACCGCTTGGATTAGCGAGACACCGCCATCGCGAACCAAGGCCGCCGCCAAGGCACGCCGGGTTGCGCTGGAATCCAATGCACCGCTATCGGCCAGCGATGTCATCAGGGCATGCGGCTGGTCGCGGTTCATCACCATGACTGGTGCGCGTTGTGCCAAGCGCAGCGCGCTGGCGGGATTGCTTTTCAGGCTGCTGAGGTTGACAGTGTGCATAGCAGGATCAGGGGATTGGTCAGGCGCGTTTTGAACATCAAGCGGCAATAATCCCGCCGCCAAGGCACACCTCGCCCGCATACAGCACCGCCGACTGACCGGGTGTTACCGCCCATTGCGGCTGCGTGAAACTGAGACCGAACTCGCTGCCGCGCGCACCGTGCAATTGAGTCGGCGCATCAGCCTGCCGGTAGCGCGTTTTCGCGGTCATTGCATGCCCGAAGAGGCGCGTCTGTGGCTGATCTTCAGGCATTTCCCGAGGGGGAACTCCGGCGATCCAGCTGGCTTGTTGCGCTTGCAGCTCGTGCTTGAGCAAGAGCGGGTGATCGTGGCCTTGCACCACCACCAGGCGGTTGTGGATCATGTCCTTCTGCGCGACGTACCACGCGCTGCCGACCGAATCTTTCACCCCACCAATGCCGATGCCTTTGCGCTGCCCGATGGTGTAGAAACTCAAGCCGATGTGCTGGCCGATTTCATCGCCCTCGGCGGTCACCATCGGGCCGGGCTTCTTGGCTAAGTAGCGATGTAAAAACTCGCGGAACGGGCGCTCGCCGATAAAGCAAATTCCGGTTGAGTCCTTCTTTGCGTGATTCGCCAAACCGGCGCGCTCGGCGATGCGCCGCACTTCGTTTTTTGGAATGTCGGCGAGCGGAAACATCGCTTTCGACAACTGTGCTTGCGTTAAGCGATGCAGAAAGTAGCTCTGGTCTTTGCTGCCATCGGCCGCTTTGAGTAATTCAAAACGCCCATCGACTTCGCGCACACCCGCGTAATGCCCAGTGGCGATGCGCTCAGCACCCATCCGCACGGCGTGGTCGAGGAAGGCTTTGAATTTGATCTCGGCGTTGCACAGCACGTCCGGATTCGGCGTGCGCCCGGCTTCGTATTCGCGCAGAAAATCGGCGAATACGCGGTCTTTGTATTCGGCGGCGAAGTTGACGGCTTCAAAGTCGATGCCGATCACGTCTGCAGCGGCGGCGGCATCGACGAAATCTTCGCGGGTGGAGCAATACTCGTCGTCGTCATCGTCCTCCCAATTTTTCATGAAGAGGCCGATCACGCGGTAGCCTTGCTCTTTCAAGAGCCAGGCGGTGACCGACGAGTCCACCCCGCCGGACATGCCGACCACCACGGTGGCTTTACGCGCCATAGTGGTGAATCAATTCGAGCGGATAGCGCTTGCCCGCGAGATAGTCGTCCACGCATTGCAACACGTAGGGGCTGCGGTGCTGTGCCTTCAAGGAGGTCAATTGCGCCAAGGTGAGCCAGCGCGCGTCGTGGATCCCTTGATCGAGAGTCCGCGCTGGATGATGCGCCGCCACGCTGCACGCAAATGCGATGCGCAGGTAGGTCGTTTCGCTCTGCGGGCGCTTCCATTGATAAAGGCCGACGATAGCTTCCGGCACAACCTCGTAGCGCGTTTCCTCGATCGTCTCCCGGATCACGGCGGCCAGCAGTGACTCTCCTTCTTCCAAGTGCCCGGCGGGCTGGTTGTAGCCCAAACCGTCTTTGGTGTCTTCTTCAACGATCAGGAATTTGCCGTCTTGCTCGACAATCGCGGCGACAGTGACATTGGGTTTCCATCTTTTCATGCCGCGATTTTACGGATGGGCGCGCAGGTCGCTTACATAAAACTGATGAGCAGGCCGCTCTCAATCTGCTTTGAGGTTGGCCTCTTTCACCACTTTGCCCCAGGTCGTCACCTGCTCGCGGATGTGTGCGCCAAAGGCCTCGGGTGTGCCGCCGACAATGTCGATGCCAGACTGAGTGAAGCGCTCCTTCACGTCCGGCAGCGCCAGAATCCGGTTGATTTCGCCATTGAGCTTAGCGACCGTCTCGCGCGGCGTGCCGACCGGCGCCACTAGGCCAAACCACACACCGACGCTGTAGCCGGGTACGCCCGCTTCGTCCACGGTGGGTAGATCGGGCAGGGCCGCCGAGCGCTTTGGCGATGTGATGGCGATCGCCCGCAAGCGACCTGCCTTGACGTGCGCGATGACATTGGGCACGTTGTCAAACATCGCCTGCACTTGCCCGCCGATCAGGTCGGTCACCGCCGGTGCGCTGCCTTTGTAGGGGATGTGCGTCAGATCGGTGGCGCTCATCATCTTGAACAACTCCATCGAGAGATGGTTCGAGGTGCCGCTGCCAGTCGAGGCGTAGGGAATCGCACCCGGCTTGGCCTTTGCCGCGGCGATCAGCTCTTTCACGGTGGTGTAGGGCGTGTTCGGATTGACTACCAGCAGATTCGGCGTCACTCCGGCCCAGGCGAGCGGCACGAAGTCGCGATTGGCATCAATTTTGGCGTGCGCGTGCAGGCTGTTGAGCAAAGCAAACGGGAAAGCCACGACCAAAATGGTATGGCCGTCCGGTGTTGCTTTGGCAACCATTTCAGTGCCGATGACGGTGCCGCCGCCCGGCTTGTTTTCCACATGCGAGCCGGGTGCAAAACTCTTGGCCATTTCTGAGGCAATGGTGCGGCCCAGCGTGTCATTAAACGCACCGGGCGGGAAGGGCACGACCACTTTGATGGGCTTGCCTGGAAAACCTTGTGCAGCAGCCGTTTGCACGACGCTTGCGAGTGCAATAACAACTGTGGCGAAGAGTACTTTCATGGCGCACGTCCCTTCTCAAACATAGCTCGGACCATCGATCACGGGGTGCTTGAGCAGGAAGTCTTCATCCACTTCCACGCCTAGGCCCGGGCCTTCAAGCGGGTACACGTTACCCTGCGAGTCCACAGTGTACGGTGTGCTCAGCATTTGGTCACGGAACAAGTTGTTTTTCGAGACATCGCCCTCAAAGTAGCCGGGGTGGTCGAGCGCCGCCAACAGGTGGATTGAGGCTGCCATGTTGAGCCCCGTCATAGAAGTATGCGGATGCACTGGCAGCTTGTAGGCCGAGGCCATCGCGGCGATTTTCATCACCTCAGTGATTCCGCCGGTTTTGGACAAGTCGGGTTGCAAAATCGTCACCTTGCCTTCTTCGATCACGCGTGAAAATTCGAAACGGGTGTAGTGATTTTCGCCAGCGGCGAGCGGTACGCGCCCGAAGCCCTTGGCCTCGGCATAGCTGCGGTAGTCGTGCGCGGGGAAGGGTTCTTCGAGCCAGGCGACGTTGTGGGCATCCAGGCCTGGCATGACGCGCCGCGCATCGGCTACCGTGTAGCCGGTGTTGGCATCGGTGAGGATGACCAGGTCGTCGCCGAAGGCCTGGCGAATCGCCGCTACCCGCGCCAGGTCGTCCTTTGGGTTGTCGCCCAGGCGTAGCTTCAGCGCTTTGTAGCCGACCGCCAAATGCTGGCGTGCTTCATCGACTAGCGCCGCCGGTTCTTGAAAACCCAGCGAGATACCCCCGGCGTAAGCCTTGATAGGCTTGGCTCTTCCGCCCAATAGCTTGTAGAGCGGCCACCCGCTTGCCTTTCCACGGATGTCCCAAAGCGCCATGTCGATTCCGCTCATCGCCATCGCCGTGCCCGCGCCCAAGCCGTGGCTGGCCAATTGCTTGGTGTAAATCTTCTGCCAAATGCCTTGTACGTCACTCGCGTCTTCGCCCACCACCAAGAGGCGCAGGGTCGTTTCGACCAGCTTGGCAATCGCGCCAGGGGCGCGTGCGTGGTGCGATTCGCCCCAGCCGACCAAGCCGCCTGCTGTGCTGACCTTGACGACCACGGCATCTTTTTTGACTGCACGGCCTATCCCCATGCGCACATTGTTGTCCTTGGCCAATGGGAAGGACGTGGGAAAGGCTCTGATTTCGGTGATGGTGAGATCGTTGGTTGGCATAGGTTCAGTTGTTCAGGCGTTCAAAGTCGAGCGGAAATCGTTGGGAAGGGGTGATTGTCTTGCACCAGAGCCAATCCGCGCTTGAATGACGCGCATCAACGGCGCTGCTGCGCGCGCGGGGTACGATAATTTTGCAGTTTTCACGGCAACCGCGACAACGATCAACCCAGAGGAGACCCCTGATGCCATTCCGCACCGTCAAACTCGCTTCACTTTCAACGCTGGCATTGGTGCTGGCGGCCTGCGCTTCTTCAAATGCCCCAGCACCCCAAGCGGCTGCCCCGGCTGCTGCTGCTCCCGCCCCACCACCAGCTTGGCAGCAAGGGCGCACGGCGGCGCAATCGAGCTCACCGCTCGCCCCGGTCGCTGGCAAGCTGACGGTGACACCGGCGGCAGATATTCCGCTTTCCAAACTCAAGCTCCCACCCGGCTTTAAGGCCGAAATTTGGGCCAGCGGTATGCCCGGCGCACGCGCGATCGCGCGGGGCGACGGCGGCAAGTACTACGTTGGCACGCGTGGCATCGGCCGCGTCTATGAAATCACCGACACCGGCGCTGCCCGTACCAACCGCGTCGTGGTCGACAAACTCAATCAGCCCGCTGGCGTTGAGTTCCGCAATGGCTCGCTCTATGTGATGGCGATTGACAAAGTGCTGCGCTTTGACGGCATTGCTGGCAACCCTGGGGTTGCACCGGTTGACATGACCGCTGCTTTCAAGCTGCCGCCTGAGCAGCATCACAACTGGAAGTACATCCGCTTTGGCCCGGATGGCAAGCTTTATGTGCCGTTTGGCGCGCCGTGCAACATCTGCGAGCAACCGGCTGACTACGCGCAAATTCGCCGCTACAACCCTGATGGTTCCGGCATGGAAGTGCTCGCCCGTGGCGTGCGCAACACCGTCGGTTTCGACTTTCACCCGGTGACCAAAGAACTCTGGTTCACTAATCATGCACGTGATTGGATGGGCGACGACTCACCCCCTGATACGCTCAATCGTCTGGCCAACAACGCAGCATCGCCCAACTATGGCTTTCCGTACTGCCACGCCGGCAAGATTCCTGACCAAGACATCAAGAAGGCCAATCCCTGCGCAGGCGTGACCCAGCCAGTGGCTGACATGGGCCCGCACGTAGCCACCATGGGCGTGCAGTTCTACACTGGCAACATGTTCCCGGCGGAGTACAAAAATGCGATGTTCGTTGCGCGTAAAGGCTCGTGGAATCGTACGCAAAAGAGTGGCTACGATATTGTCGTGGTGCGCGCCAATGCGGACGGTACGGGTGCGCAAACCACACCATTTGCCTCCGGCTTTATGAACCCGGCAGACCAGTCTTTCTGGGGCCGCCCGGCGTATTTCTTCCAGCATAGCGACGGTTCGCTCTTGGTTTCGGACGAGCAGTTGGGTGCGATTTATCGCATCTCGTATGCCAAATAGTTTCAGGCAAGCTTGGCGCGCGCCAGTACGGCAGGTTCGCCTGCTGGTGCTGGCAGCGTTTTTTGCAGGCTCTGGCAATGTGGCCGCGCAAACGCCACCTGCCCAGACTTTGCAGCCGCTTTTGCAGTTATGTGCGGTTTGCCACGGGGTGGACGGCAATTCCAAATTGCCCGGATCACCCTCGCTGGCGGGTCAGCCCAAGGTTTTCATTGAAAACCAACTCGTGATGATCCGCGAAGGTCTGCGTGAAGTAGCGCAAATGAAAGGCCTGCTGATCAATATCAAAGACGAAGAATTCACGCTGCTTGCCACGTATTTTTCTGAACAAAAAATCCAACCCGAAGCGGGTGCGGTAGATGCCGCCAAGCGGATGCGCGGCGCAGCGTTATCGCAGCGTGGCATGTGTGGCTCGTGTCACTTGCCCGATTACAGTGGGCGTGAGCAAATGCCCCGTTTGGCAGGGCAACGCGAAGACTTTTTGCTGGCCAGCATGAAAGAGTTTCGGGATGGCAGGGCAACTGGGCGCGACACCATCATGGCGGCGACCCTGCGCGGCTTAAGCAATGCTGATCTGATCGACATGGCGCACTACTTTGCCAAGTCCAGCGTGGCGGCGAAGTAAACGGTAAGCGCTACGCGGTGAGCGGGTAGCGCTGGCCTGCATTATTCAGCGAACACTGAATCTACCCAGTCCTGGCATCTGGCGGGCGAGGTAGGGGTCAGCTATACTCCTTGGCCTGCAACCTGCTAGGGAGACAAGCTCGATGAAAATCGGCATACCAAAAGAAACGCGCGACGGTGAAACCCGTGTCGCCGCCACGCCAGAAACGGTCAAAAAGCTGGTCGCTGGCAAAAACGAGGTCATCGTGGAGCGCGGTGCAGGTTTGAGCGCGAGCATTCCAGACGAGCAGTTTGTCGCTGCGGGCGCGGTGATGGTCAGCGCCGCTGAGATTTATGCGCAGAGCGAGATGGTGCTTAAAGTGCGCTCTCCGCAAGCCGCCGAGGCTGAGCAACTCAAGAGCGGGCAGGTCTTGATCGGCACGCTGAATCGCTTCGATCAAGCGGGGCTGGAGGCGATTGCCAAGCAAGGCGCAATCGGCTTTGCACTCGAAGCCGCGCCGCGCATCACCCGCGCCCAGTCGCTCGACGTGCTCTCGTCGCAAGCCAATATCGGTGGCTATAAAGCGGTGTTGGTGGCCGCCAACCACTACGGGCGCGTGATGCCGATGTTCATGACTGCAGCCGGCACAGTCAAAGCCGCGCGGGTGGTCATCATGGGCGTGGGTGTGGCCGGTTTGCAGGCGATTGCTACCGCCAAACGCTTGGGCGCAGTGGTAGAGGCCACCGACGTGCGCCCGGCTACCAAAGAACAAGTGGAGTCGCTCGGTGCCAAGTTCATCGACGTGCCGTTTGAAACCGACGAAGAACGCGAGATCGCGCAAGGCGTGGGTGGCTATGCCCGGCCGATGCCCGAAGCATGGATGAAGCGCCAAGCGGCGATTGTGGCCGAGCGCGTCAAGCAGGCCGACATCGTGATTACGACCGCGCTGATACCGGGCCGCAAAGCGCCGGTGCTGGTGGCTGAAGAAGTTGTCAAAGCGATGAAGCCTGGCTCTGTCATCATCGACATGGCGGCCGAGCAGGGCGGCAATTGCCCGCTCACCGAAGCGGACAAAGTGGTTGTTAAGCACGGTGTGACGATTGTCGGCCATACCAACTTCCCGGCCATGGTGCCCACCGATTCGTCCGCACTGTATGCACGCAACGTGCTCGACTTTCTCAAACTGGTGCTCGACAACCAAGGCAAGTTCACACTGGCCAAGGAAGACGAAATTGTTGCGGCATGCCTGATGACCGAAGCTGGTCAAGTTGTTAAAAAATAAGGAACAGGAACCATCATGGAAGCCGTCAGCCCCACCGTTCTCAATTTGATTATTTTTGTGCTCGCCATTTACGTGGGTTACCACGTCGTCTGGACCGTGACCCCGGCGCTGCATACGCCTTTGATGGCCGTGACCAACGCGCTCTCGGCTGTCATCATCGTAGGGGCCATGCTGGCGGCTGCATTGACTGAAACCACGCTGGGCCGGGTGATGGGGGTTGCCGCAGTAGCGCTCGCCTCGGTGAATGTGTTTGGCGGGTTTTTGGTGACCAAGCGCATGCTCGAAATGTTCAAGAAAAAAGACAAGAAGCCTGAGCCTGCCAAGCTCAGCTCACATTGAGCTAGCAGGGGAGAAACAGTATGAGCATGAACCTTGTCACCTTGCTGTATTTAGTCGCCTCGATCTGCTTCATCCAGGCGCTCAAAGGTCTTTCGCACCCCACTACCGCGCGGCGCGGTAACGCCTTTGGCATGATCGGCATGGCAATTGCCGTGGTCACCACGGCGGCGATGATCGTCAAGCTTTCTGGCCCGCAGTCGCTCGGCATGGTGTACGTGCTGGGCGGTTTGCTAATTGGTGGCTCGATTGGCACCATCCTCGCGCAGCGCGTGGAAATGACCAAGATGCCTGAGTTGGTGGCAGCGATGCACTCGCTGATTGGCTTGGCAGCAGTGGCGATTGCGATTGCCGTGGTCGCTGAGCCTTGGGCGTTTCAGATTGTGGGCAAAGGCCAGCCGATTCCGGTGGGTAACCGCCTCGAACTCTTCATCGGTACCTTCGTTGGCGCGATCACTTTTTCGGGCTCGATCATTGCGTTTGGCAAACTTTCGGGCAAGTACAAATTTCGCCTGTTTCAGGGCGCACCAGTCACGTTCTCAGGTCAGCACCAGCTCAACCTCGTGCTCGGTTTGGCGATGTTCGGATGCGGCATTTGGTTCACGGTCACGCAAGACTGGCTGCCGTTTATTTTGATGACCGTGCTCGCCTTTGTGCTGGGCGTGCTCATCATCATCCCGATTGGTGGGGCCGACATGCCGGTGGTGGTGTCGATGCTCAATTCTTACTCAGGTTGGGCGGCAGCGGGCATCGGTTTTTCGCTCAACAACTCGATGCTTATCATCGCCGGTTCCTTGGTCGGCTCCTCCGGGGCGATTCTCTCCTACATCATGTGCAAGGCGATGAACCGCTCGTTTTTCAACGTGATTTTGGGCGGCTTCGGGCAAGACAGCGGCACCGTCGTGGCTGGCGGGCAGGCGGCGCGCAACGTGAAGAGCGGCTCGTCGGATGACGCTGCTTTCTTGATGGGCAATGCCGAGAGCATCGTCATCGTGCCAGGCTACGGCTTAGCGGTTTCGCGCGCCCAGCATGCTTTGAAAGAGCTGGCCCACAAGCTCACCGAAAAAGGTGTGCGAGTGCGCTACGCGATTCACCCGGTGGCGGGCCGTATGCCAGGGCACATGAATGTGCTTTTGGCCGAAGCCGAAATTCCTTACGACCAGGTGTTTGAGATGGAAGATATCAATGCCGACTTCGGCCAGACTGACGTGGTGCTGGTGCTGGGTGCCAACGACGTGGTGAACCCGGCTGCGAAAACGCCCGGCTCCGCGATTTTCGGCATGCCAATTCTCGAAGCCTACAAAGCGAAAACGATCATCGTCAACAAGCGCTCGATGGCCTCTGGCTACGCGGGCTTAGACAACGAGCTTTTCTACATGGACAAGACCATGATGGTCTTTGGCGATGCGAAGAAGGTTTTGGAAGATATGGTCAAGGCGGTAGAGGCGGGTTGACGAATTTGCTCGCCCCTGGTCGATTCGCTGAATGAAAAAGCCGCATCGTTGCGGCTTTTTTTATCCCCGACCGCGCGCCAAAACGCGCAAACTGCGGATGTGGAAAAGCGCAAGATGAAAACTCTGATCTTAAGTAATCCGATTGGTTTTTTGCTGCTGCCGCAGTTCACGATGATTGCGCTGTCTTCGGCAATCGAGCCGCTGCGCATTGCCAATCGGTACATCGCCGACAAGTATCGCTTCCGGCTCTTGTCGGTCGACGGGAAACCTGTGCCAGACGGCAACGGGATTCACCTGCAAGTGGATGGCTCCCTCGAAGATGCCGGGCCGCTCGGGTGTCTGTTTGTCGTATCCGACCTGCGGCCCGAGCGTTTCTATTCAGCCCGCCTGCGCCGCTGGCTGCACGCACTGGATCGGGCCGGCTGCACGCTTGGCAGCTTGGACACTGGCTGCTTCATTTTGGCCCAGGCTGGCCTTTTGGAGCGACAGCGGGTCACGGTTCACTGGGAGGTACTGGATGCCTTTC
Source organism: Burkholderiales bacterium (assembly GCA_031362865.1). Classification (GTDB taxonomy): domain Bacteria; phylum Pseudomonadota; class Gammaproteobacteria; order Burkholderiales; family JAEUOS01; genus JANLTH01. The sequence goes on from JANLTH010000109.1 coordinate 36,500, forward strand.
GCGAACGATTTCCTGCGGTCAATCTGTCTGCGTCCCTGTTTGAGATTGAGCACGGTCGCATGAGCAGCGCGGGCGGCAGTGCCAGCCTGGACATGATGCTGCACGCGCTTGCGCTTGACCACGGCACGAGTGTCGCTGACCGGGTTGCGGATCATTGCTTGCATCGTGCCCTGCGCGACGGGGCAAGTGGCCAGCGGATTCCGCTGCCGATGCGCACTGGGGCCCACCATCCAACCCTGGTCAGGGCCATCAGCCGGATCGAGGCACAGCAGGGAGATGCCATGCCAGTAGCCAGTTTGGCGCGCGAGTTGGGTATTTCCGGGCGACACCTGTTGCGGCTATTTCAACAGCACATGGGCGAGTCGCCTGCCGCCTGGCAACTTAGACGGCGGCTCAACCGCGCTCGCGCCCTGCTGATTCAGACCGACTTGAATATCACGGTGATCAGCGAGACCTGCGGTTTTCGTTCGGCAGGTCATTTCTCAACGGTTTTTCGCAAGCAGTTTGGCAGCAGTCCGAGCCAGTCGCGCGGGCCGCGTGCGCCGGATCGGCTGGTGCCAAACAATGAATGACGATGTCTGAAATGGAGAACATTGCAGCCGTTTTAGTGAAGCACCAATTTTCGACACCAGTTACTCTTTTTGTCTGAATAACGATGTCGAATAGAGGACCACCATGAACCGACTCGCTCGCTTTGGTCTCACAGTAGTGCTGGGGCTCACCGTCACAGGCGCAGTTGCCCAACCGGGCGGCAGTGGCACACTGGTGCTGGTGCAACCCGTCGTCGCCCGGCATCTGAATTCCGCCGTTCAATCAGGGACGGCCACCGGGATACTCGCGGCGCAGATTTTTGCCAGTCCGCTGCGCTTTGAAGGCGAAGGCGATTGGAACGCCAAGCCGTATCTTGCCGAGACTTGGGCTTTTCAGGACGACGGGCGCTCGCTGGTCCTGCGCCTGGTTAAAGACGCCACCTTCCACGACGGTAAGCCGATTACCTCGGAGGACGTGGCCTTTTCCATTATGGCGATCAAGGCCAACCACCCGTTCCAATCCATGTTCGGCCCGGTCGAGCGGGTTGACACCCCTTCTCCGCATATCGCGATCATTCGCTTGTCACAGCCCCATCCGGCCCTACTACTTGCGTTGTCGCCTGCCTTTTGCCCGATTTTGCCGAAACACATTTACGGCGATGGCCAGGATTTGAAAAGCCATCCGCGCAACTCCACCAACGTGGTCGGTTCCGGGCCGTTCAAGGTGACCGAATTCAAACCCAATGAACACATCATCATGGAGCGGCACACCGGCTTTTTCATTAAAGACCGGCCCAAGATGGACAAATTGGTTTGGAAGGTGATTCAGGACCCCAACGCATCGGTGCTTGCCTTCGAGCGCAAAGAAGTGCAAATGGTCCCTTGGTTTTCGTCGGTGGTGCATGCCGAGCAGCTTAAAAAGTCGCCGCATCTGGTCGTGTCGAACAAAGGCAGCGAAGCGATCGGTCCGCTCGGGTGGCTGGCGTTCAACACCCTCAAAAAGCCGTTTGACGATCCACGGGTCCGGCAAGCAATTTCCTACTCGATTGATCGGGAATTCATCACCAAAAAACTGCATCGGGGTATGACCAAGATTGCCACTGGACCGATTATGCCGGGCACGCCGATGTACTCCGACAAGGTGGAGCACTACAAGTTAAACCTGGAGCGCGCCAACAAGTTGCTCGATGAAGCTGGGCTAAAAAGGGATGACAAGGGCGTGCGGTTTTCAATGCAAATCGATTACCTGCCCAATACCCCGGAAAATTCGCAAAACATTGCCGAGTACCTGCGCCCCCAACTCAAAAAGATCGGCATCGAAGCGAGTGTGCGTGCCCAACCCGATTTTCCGACCTGGGCCCGTCGCGTCAGTACCTATGATTTTGATGCCACGATGGACGGCGCTTTCAACTATGGCGATCCGGTGATTGGCGTACATCGTACCTACATGTCCTCGAATATCCGCAAAGGTGTGATCTGGTCCAATACGCAGAACTATCGAAATGCGCAGGTTGATGAATTGCTCGCCAAGGCGACAGTGGAGCGCGACCCTGCCAAACGCAAAAGCCACTACGAGGAGTTCCAACGACTCGTGGTGCAAGATGCGCCTCAGGTATTTATTCATGCATGGTCGCAATCGGTGATCTGGGACAAGTCTCTGAAAAACGTGCCGATCTCGATTTGGGGTGGTTTCCACCCACTGGACACGATTAGCCGCTAGCCCCAAAACGCTAAACGCCAATGCATGCCAGTCGCGTGGGCGCGCCAGAATGCGGCAAGTCGGCCGCCAGCGCCGATCTGCCGGACCGGGTTGAAGTGCTCATCATTGGCGGCGGCATTATCGGTTGCTCGATTGCCTACCACTTGGCCAAATTGGGCATCACCGATGTGATGCTGCTCGAGCGCCGCCAACTAACCTGTGGTACCACTTGGCATGCAGCAGGCTTGGTGCCCCAGTTGCGCGCGACGCGCAATCTCACCGAATTGGCGAAATACACCTCTGAGTTGCTTGTTGCGTTGGAGCAAGAGACTGGTCAAGCCACTGGCTACAAGCAAAACGGCTCGCTCGGTGTTGCCACCAACGCTGAGCGCTTTGAAGAATTGCGACGCGGGGCATCAATGGCACGTGCCTGTGGTATCGAGGTCGAAATGCTTTCGCCGCGGGAGTTGCGCGACCGGCATCCGTTACTTCATGCAGACGATCTGGTCGGTGGCATTTGGCTGCCAAAAGACGGCCAGACCAACCCGGTCGACACCACCTTGGCCTATGCTAAGGGTGCGCGCCAGCGCGGCGTAAAGATTGTCGAAGGCGTTGCAGTGGATGCCATTCTCACCGCGCAAGGGCGCGCCGTTGGGGTGCGGGTTGGTTCTCATGAGATCAAGGCGGTTACCGTCGTTCTCGCGGCCGGGATGTGGTCGCCTGAGCTGGCGCGGGGTGTCGGGATTCGCTTGCCGCTCCACGCTGCCGAGCACTTCTATGTGGTCACCGAGGCGATTGCCGATTTGCCGCGCGATTTGCCCGTGCTGCGCGCGCCGGACGAATACGCATATTACAAAGAGGAAGCCGGTAAGTTGCTGGTTGGCGCTTTCGAGCCGCTTGCCAAACCATGGGGCATGGGCGGAATTCCACAGGATTTTTGCTTCGATGCGCTGCCAAACGACATGGATCATTTCATGCCAGTGCTCGAACTTGCCATGCACCGCGTACCAGCGCTACAGTCCACCGGAATCGCCACCTGGTTTAACGGCCCGGAGAGCTTCACCCCAGATGACCGGTATTTGCTCGGGGAGACGATCGAGTTGCGCGATCTCTTTGTCGCCTGTGGATTTAATTCCATCGGTATCCAGAGTTCGGGCGGGGCTGGCAAGGTGCTGGCGCAATGGATTGTGGATCGGCAGGCGCCGATGGATTTGGCTGACATCGATGTGCGCCGGATGCAGCCCCTGCAGGGCACACGTAGTTATCTCAAAGCGCGTACCACTGAAAGCCTTGGCCTGCTCTACGCCATGCACTGGCCATTTCGGCAGGTCGAAACCGCTCGCGGGGTACGCCGTTCACCTTTTCATGAGCGGCTTTTGGCAGCGGGTGCCTGTATGGGCGAATACGGTGCGTGGGAGCGTGCCAACTGGTACGGCCCGCCCGGCAGCAAGCCGGTGTACGAGTACAGCTATGGTCGCCAGAATTGGTTCGATGCCACTGCTGCCGAATGCATCGCCACCCGCGATGCGGTTGCGCTCTACGACCAAAGCTCGTATCCAAAATATCTGGTGCAGGGGCGCGATGCGTGCCGGGTGCTCAATCGGATCAGCTGCGCCAATGTCGACGTGGTGGTTGGAAAGATTGTTTACACCCAATGGCTCAACGTGCGCGGCGGGATTGAAGCTGACCTGACGCTCACCCGGCTTGCCGACGATCAATACCTGGTGGTGAGCGCGGTGGGCTCACATGCGCGCGACCTGGCGTGGCTGCGCGAGCACGTGCCTGATGACGCCCATTGCAGCGTCACGGATATCACAGCCGGCCTAGCCCTCATCGGCCTGATGGGCCCGGCATCCCGGGCACTATTGCAGTCGGTGAGTGGCGAGAGTGCCGAGAGTGGCGAGAGTGCCGCACGACTCGACCATCTGCACTGCCCCTTCGGATACTCCGTCGAGATCGAGATCGGCCACGCAATTGTGCGGGCGAGCCGCATTACGTATGTGGGCGAGTTGGGCTGGGAGTTGACCATTCCCACTGATACAGCGATGCATGTTTTCGAGACACTGTGGCGCGCAGGCCAGGCATTCGGCCTCAAGCCTGCCGGGTTTCATGCGATGAGCGCCTGCCGCGTCGAGAAGGGGTATCGCCATTGGGGGCATGACATAGGCCCGGAAGACACACCGCTGGAGGCGGGCCTTGGTTTCACCGTGGCGTGGGACAAGCCGGGCGGCTTCATCGGCGACCAAGCTCTCCGGCGCCAGCGCGAAGCCGGCCTGCCCTGCAAGCGCATGGTGCAGTTTCAACTCGACGACGATTCGGCTCTGCTCTACCACGACGAACCCATTTACGCGAACGGCAAATTGGTCGGCCTGACGAGCTCCGGCATGTATGGGCATCGATTGCAGGGCTCGTTTGGCATGGGCTATGTGCGCTTTGATTCGCCTGTCACCTCGCAGCTGTTAAGCCAGCAACGGTTCGAGATTGAAGTCGCCGGTCGGCGCGTCGCCGCGCGCGCTCAACTGTCCCCGTTTTACGACCCGAAAAGCCTGCGCTTGCAGCGCTAGTCAACCTCAAGGAGCATTCCATGAGTTACGGAGCAGTCACAGATAGCAAGGCCCCGATCATCATTTACCAGGCCAGGCGTTTCATCACGATGGACGAGTCGCTGCCTGATGCCAGCCATGTGGGCGTGATCGGCGATCGAATCGTCTCCGTAGGCACGCCGGAATCGATGCAGGCGTGGTGCCAAGGCCGGGAGGTGGTACACGACGACCGTTTTGCTGACAAAGTGGTCATGCCAGGGTTGATCGACAATCACGTCCACCCGTTTCTTGGCGCACTGATCTTGCCTGCCGAAATCATCGCCCCCGAAGATTGGCGACGCCCTGATGGCGGTGTGGCCAAAGCTGCGCGCACGGCCGCTGAATATGGTGAGCGGCTCGCAGCATGGATCAATGCGAAGGCTGGCCAGGAAGAGTGGCTCATCACTTGGGGCTACCAGCCTCTGGAACACGGCAAGCTTGACCGCAAGACCCTCGATACACTTTGCCCGGACCACCCGCTGTACATCATGCACCGCTCGTATCACGAGGTGTACATGAACAGCAAGGCATTGGAAAAGCTGGGCTTAAGTGAAGCCAACAATGGCAGGCATCCACAAATCGACTGGGAGCGCGGGCATTTTTTCGAGACTGGCAAGGCCGTGGCCCAACGCAAGCTGATGCCGTATCTGTTGCGCAAGGAGTGGTATCACAAAGGTGTTGCGATGCTCGGTCAATTGTGCCTGCAAGGCGGAATCACAACCATCGCCGACCAACTTTTTGGCGCAGTTGACCCTGACTACGAGCTGGAAGCATTGAAGCTTGAGTTCGAGGATAAAAACGTACCGCTGCGGGTGGTCAACGTAATGGATGCGCGCGGTTTCAGCAATCGCTCTGCTGGTGTTTCGGCCGGCCCGCCGGACATGCCGGTGGCCTGGGACCAAGGCCTTGAAGCAGTCGCGAAAATCTTCGCCCGTGAAACCCGTCAGGTCAAGTTTTCGCGCGCCGTCAAGCTCTTTGCCGACGGCGCAATGTTTTCGCAGTTGATGGTTCTGAATAGTCCTGGGTATGCCGACGGCCATCGCGGCGAATGGTTGATGAGCCCCGACGTACTGAAGGCCGGGTTGAGCGCTTTCTGGAAAGCGGGCTATCAGATTCATGTACACGTGAACGGCGATGGCGGCATGGACTCTTTGCTCGATGCCGCGGCAAGCGCGCAACTGGAGCAGCCGCGCTCCGACCATCGCCTGACGGTCCATCATTTGGGCTTTCATGCAGCCTCGCAAACGCGGCGGCTCGCTGCCATGGGAATTTTGGCTAGTGTCAACCCCTACTACATTCATTCGCTGGCCGACACCTACTCGGTGCTTGGCTTGAGCGGCGACCGCGCCTCGCAGATTGTGCGTGCCGGTTCGATGGTGCGCGCGGGCATCCCGGTTTCGTTCCATTCCGACTATCCGATGGCCCCGGTCGAGCCCCTGTTTCTCGCTTGGTGCGCGGCGACCCGGCAATCCAAGAGTGGCCGCGTCGTCAGTCCAGACGAGCGGCTGACTCTGCAACAGGTCTTGCGCGGCATCACCATCGATGCCGCCCATGCTTTGCGCATGGATCACGAGATCGGCAGCATCGTGGCCGGCAAGAAAGCCGACTTCACGGTGCTCGAAACGGACCCGTTTGACACGGGAGTCGATGGCCTCAAAGATTTGCGAATTTGGGGAACGGTGATGGACGGTCAGGTCCACGCCCTGGCACGGGCTTCGTCCAGCGTTCATGCTGCGCACCGGGAAGCGCTGCCTGCGACGGAAATCGCAGCCTCGCCTTACAGCGCCTACGAAGGTGCAGCGGACGCATCGGAGGAGTCGAATCTCTATCGCCTGCGCAAGACTTATCGCGCGGTGGCTGCAAGCTGCTGTGCGACCGCCTACGATCATTGTGAGATTGTTCATTCAATGGCTGGGTGGGCGCGCGAGGCCCTGACTCTCAATCGAAAGGCGAATGCATGAAACCCAAGGCGCTCTTCCTCAGTGCGTTCGTTGGTGCAATCCTGATCGCAAGTTCGGGCGGTGTCATGCCCGCCCACGCGCAAACCAAAACCCTCGTGGTCGGAACCGCCAGCGTGCTTCGGCATGTCAATCCGGCGCTCCAGGCCGCCCCGGTGAACCAGGTGGGTGCGCAAATATTTGCCAGCCCGTTGCGCTTTGACAAGGATTGGAATCCACAGCCCTACCTTGCCCAGTCTTGGAGTTTTCAGGACGACGGTAAATCCTTGTTGCTCAGACTGGTTCCCGATGCCACGTTCCACGATGGCAGGCCGATTACCTCCGAAGATGTCGCCTTCTCGATCATGGCGATCAAGGCCCTGCACCCGTTCAACACGATGCTCGCACCAGTCGAGCGGGTTGACACCCCCTCGCCAACGCTGGCAATCATCCGGCTCAAGCATGAATATCCGGCGTTGTTGCTTGCACTTTCGCCGGCCTTGTGCCCGATCCTGCCCAAGCACATTTATGGCGATGGACAAGATTTACGAACCCACCCGCGCAATGTTGACCGGCCGATCGGTTCGGGGCCCTACCGCTTGACCGCTTTCGAACCTGCACAGCATGTGACGCTCGAAAAGTATCCAGGCTTCTTTATCAAAGACCGTCCGAAAATCGACAAGTTGGTTTTCCGGGTGATCCCGGATCCGGTTGTGCAAATGCTTGAAATGGAGCGTGGCAACGTACATATGATGGTCGGCATCATGACTGCCGCCCAAGTTGATCAGGCCGCTAAAGTGCCAAAAATTTCAGTCATCGAAAAAGGTGGCGATGCGATTGGCCCGGTCGGCTGGCTGGAATTCAACCTGCGTAGAAAACCCTATGATGACGTGCGGGTCAGGCGGGCGATTGCCTATGCCATCGACAAGGACTTCATTGTCAAAAACCTGCACCGGGGTGCTTCGCAGGTCGCGACCGGCCCCATCGCCAATGGCTCCCCTTTCTACTCTGACCGGGTTGAAAAATACAAGCTGGACCTGGATAAATCGAACCGCCTGCTCGACGAGGCCGGGCTCAAGCGCAATCCGCAGGGAACCCGCTTTGTCATGAACATCGACTATCAACCGGGCATACCGGACAATTACATGGTTATCGCCCATTATTTGCGCTCTCAATTGCGCAAAGTCGGGGTCGATGTGTCGGTGCGAGTCTCGCCAGACTTTCCCACTTGGGCCAAACGAGTCAGCAACTGGGAGCATGAAACCACCGTGAGCGGTGCGTTCATGTGGGGCGATCCGTCAATCGGAGTGCATCGAACTTGGGTGTCGAGCAATATTCGGCAAGGCGTGATTTTTTCTAATACGCAGGGCTACAGCAATCCAACCGTGGATGCGATGCTTGCCGAGGCAACCCAGCAACGAGACCTGACCAAGCGCAAAGCGATTTATGCCGGCTTTCAGAAAATCTTGGCCGACGATGTGCCGGTCGCGTTTACCCATGTCTGGTCACGGCGCTGGGCGGTCAACAAAGACCTGACCGACCTGCCGCTTGGCATTTGGGGCACGGTAGTTCCGCTGGACCAGATCGACTTCAAGCGATAAGCGCATGCCCTATCTGATCATTCTGTTCAGGCGCATCACGCAGGCAGTGGGCCTGCTGTTTGCGGTCGCCATTCTCAATTTCAGTTTGATTCATATGGCACCGGGCGACATTGTGTCAACCCTGGTTGGTGAGATGGGCGGGGCGTCTCCCGAAACGATTGCCCAGTTGCGCAAAAGCTTTGGGCTCGACTTAAGCTTCCCGGAACAGCTATGGATTTATCTCAAGCATGTGGCGCAGGGCGATCTTGGCACTTCGGTGTATTACAACCAACCGGTAATTTCGCTGATTCTTGATCGCGTACCGGCAACCGGCCTGCTGGTCATGACTGCGCTGGTACTGTCGTTGACCGTTGGAACCACCTTGGGGGTCTTGTCTGCCCGTTACCCGCGCAGCTGGCTTGCGGCGGCGGTCAACGTGCTCTCATTGTTTGGTTTTGCAGCGCCCGTGTTTTGGAGCGGACTGATGCTCTTGCTGCTCTTTGCGTCGGTGATCCCGATCATGCCCGCAGGCGGGTTTTACGACATCGTCAATGGCGGCACCGGATGGCGCAAGGCGCTTGATATCGCCCACCATCTGGTCTTGCCAGCGACCTCGCTCGCGCTGATTTTTCTGGCCTTGTACAGCCGCCTGTCGCGCGCCTCAATGCTCGAAGTCATGGGCTCTGACTATGTGCGCACGGCGCGTGCCAAGGGCCTGCGCGAGTCCACCGTGTTGTTCAAGCACGCACTGCGCAATGCCTTGATCCCGGTGGTCACAGTAGCTGGCATGCAGTTCTCGGCCATGCTTGCAGGTGCTGTTCTGGTCGAGGCGGTATTTACCTGGCCAGGCTTAGGCCAACTCGCGTTTGAATCCATTTTGCGGCGCGACAATCAGTTGCTGCTCGGCATCTTGATGCTCTCGGCGGTACTGGTGACAGTTGGCAATCTACTGACCGATTTGCTCTACCGCATGATTGACCCGAGGATCCAAATCGATGCCTGATGCCACTGTGCCAATCGCCGCGCCGTTGAGTCCGGCTCCTGATGCCCTGAGCGGCAAAACGCTGGCCCGTAGCCCGTGGGCTGAGTCATGGGCGATTTTTCGCCGCAATCGGGCTGCCTTGTTGGGTCTGGCCTTGCTCACGGCGGTGGCGTTGCTGCTCATGTTCGCGCCACGCTTTTACGCAATTGACCCATTTGAAATCGTGGGCTCACCCAACACGCCGCCCGGCACCGAAGCCCCGCTGGGCACGGATTTTCTTGGCAGGGATGTGCTGGCAGGCATTGTTGTAGGCGGGCGACCGACGGTGATGGTGGGCTTTTGCGCGGCCCTGATCACCACCCTGATTGGCATTACCATCGGCGCGCTATCGGGCTACTACGGGCGCATGACGGATCGGTTGCTTGGGCGGGTCATCGAATTTTTCCAGGTGTTGCCGGCGCTGTTGTTTGCGATGGTGTTAATCACCCTGTTTGCGCCTTCGTTTTTTACCGTCACGCTGGCCATCGGCTTAGTCGCGTGGCCGAGCATGGCGCGGCTGACCAGAGCTGAGTTTTTGCGCATCCGGCAACTTGACTATGTGCGTTCGGCGCGTTCCATTGGGGCCAGCGATGCGCGCATCATCCTGCGCACGATCCTGCCCAATGCCTTGCCGCCGATTATTGTCTCGGCAACCCTGGCGACCGGCACTGCGATTCTGTTCGAGGCAGGCCTGTCGTTTCTGGGTTTGACTGATCCCAACATCATGAGCTGGGGCCTGATGGTGGGCTCCGGGCGTACCCATTTGCGCGAAGCGTGGTGGGCCGTGACCTTCCCGGGAATGTGCATCTTCATCACGGTACTGGGCATTTGCCTGGTGGGCGACGGGCTGAACGACGCTTTCAATCCGAAGCTGAGGCAGCGATGACAGCTGCCACCGCCGTCGTCGAGCAACCCTTGCTGCAAATCACGCATCTCGAGGTTTGCTTCGACACTTGGAACGGGCGTACCAAGGTGCTCGACGATGTTTCGTTCGACTTAAACGCGGGCGAGACACTGTGCATTGTGGGCGAATCGGGCTGCGGCAAAAGTATGACTGCGCTGGCGCTGATGGGGCTGGTTCCCCAGCCGGATGGTCATATCACTGGCGGAAAAATTCTTTATCGCGGCCAAGATCTGGTGCAGTTGCGACCAGAGGCACGCCGCCAGTTGCGCGGCAATGCGATGGCGATGATTTTTCAGGAGCCGTTGAGTTCGCTCAATCCGGTTTATCCGGTTGGCGAACAGATTGCGGAGGTGTTGCGCACCCACAAGGGCATGACCCGCAAGGACGCGCATGATCGGGCCATCGAGTTGCTTCGTCAAGTGCGCATCCCAGAGGCTGAGCGACGGGTGCGCGAGTTTCCGCACCAATTTTCCGGCGGCATGCGCCAACGTGTAATGATCGCCATCGCGCTGGCTTGCAACCCAAAAATCCTGATTGCCGACGAGCCTACGACTGCGCTTGATGTCACTGTTCAAGCGCAGATTTTTGACTTGCTGCAAGACCTGCGCGAGGCGCACAACACCGCGTTGATTCTCATTACGCACGACATGGGGGCGGTTGCCGAGCTGGCTGATCGCGTGTTGGTGATGTATGCCGGCCGCAAGGTCGAAGAAGGCAGCGTAGAGGACATCTTGTTGCGGCCGGCACATCCTTACACGCGCGGATTGTTGCAATGCCGGCCCGATCTCAAACTAGGGGTTTTGCCGCCACGACACGATCTGCCTGAGATTCCCGGGGTGGTGCCCCCGCTGTACGATCTGCCTCCCGGCTGTGCCTTCGCTCCGCGTTGCCCGGTGGTGCAGAACGATTGTCAGACCAAGCCACCCTCCATGCTGCCAGCGCCAGTCGCGCTTACGCAAGCCGGGCTTCAGAGCATTCCGGTGGTGCGCGAGTTCGAAGCGCCACCGCACCGGGCCGCCTGTGTCTGGCTTGCAGCAAATCGCCAGGAGACTGCTGCATGAGCCCGAATGACCACGGGCTCGACTTGCCGGGGCGCGCTGCGAGGATCACCCCCGTGCTCGAAGTGCGTGACCTCAAAGTGCACTTTCCGTTGAAAAAGAAACGGCCTTGGTCAGCGGCGCTCAAGGTTCATGCCGTTGATGCCATCAACTTTGAAATCGCCGCTGGCAAAACCCTCGGCATCGTCGGCGAGTCCGGCTCCGGCAAGACCACTGCGGCGCTCGCGGTCATGAGGCTGGTGCCGGTGACCTCGGGCCAAGTGAGGCTGATGGGCCAGGACACCGCAGCGCTGAGCGGGGAGGCCGCCCGCGAGATGCGCCGCCATGTGCAAATGATTTTTCAAGACCCCTACTCCTCGCTGAACCCGCGCATGAAGGCCGGAGACATCGTCGAAGAGCCGATGCTCCTGATGAAAATGGGCACGCCGGAAGAGCGCAAGGCCAGGGCGCGCGAATTGTTTGCGCAAGTCGGTTTGCGCCCGGACCAAATGCCTTTGTTCCCGCACCAATTTTCTGGTGGTCAGAGGCAACGCATCGGGATTGCGCGTGCCCTGTCAACTCGGCCGCGCCTGATTGTTTGTGACGAGCCCGTGTCAGCGCTCGATGTCGCGATTCAGGCGCAAATTCTCAACCTGCTGGCGCGCTTGCAGCGCGATCATGGCCTGTCTTACCTGTTCATCTCACACGACCTGGGCGTGATTCAGCATGTCTGCGATGAAGTGGCGGTGATGTATCTAGGCAAAATTGTCGAACAAGGGAGCCGTGAAGCCTTGTTTGCCCGACCGCTGCACCCCTACACCTGGGCGTTATTTTCAGCCGTGCCCAGTATGGAAAATCGCCGCAATCAAGGAGCCAGACGGGTCGCCGTAGAAGGTGATCCGCCGAGCCCGATTCATCTACCCCCCGGTTGCCGCTTTGCCGGTCGTTGCCCCTACGCGTTGGCACACTGTCATCAGGTAGAACCTCAGTTGCGCGAGGTGGGGCAAGGGCAGCGGGTGGCCTGCCACCGCGTCGAAGACGACGGTTCTACGCCCCACATGTAGATTCCCTATGCTGGAACGGTGAGGGCATGGGTTTGGGTGCGCCGCGAACGCGGCGAGCGTCTGGCCCTTTTCTGGGCTGCTGGCTTACTGCAGCTTCGAATACGCCGTCGGCTGCATGAAGTAGTTGGTGATGTGGGTCAGCAGCGGCCCGTTCGCTTCGGTCTGCGTTTTGATCGCCATCCATTCGGGGTCGGTCATAAAGGTGTTCCACATCGCCTCGCGCTGGGCCATGCTGTCCCATTCGAGCATGTAGTAGACATCGTTATTTGACTCGCCCACCAGCACGGTCCAAAAGCCGATTTGGCGAATGCCATGCTTCTTCCACAGCCCCAAAGTATGGGTTTGAAAACGCGCGTGCAGGTCGGGTTGGCGACCTGGTATGCAATGATAGATCCGCAGTTCGTGCAACATGTGAGTCTCCTGATAGTGTGGGGGAATGGTTGAAGACGCTTGTCTATAGCCATTCTTCATAGTGTACTGCGGGCATTACCGCGCAGGTGTATGGACTGGATCAGCGATTTGCCCGTCGGGATGCCGGTGCCGCAGGCGGTTGGTTTGCCCGCAGGCATTCGCGATGCGTGCCGGTTCCGTAACCTGACTGCAAACCGACCCCGTCGTGAACTGCGCTTGACCTAGAGCGCGCTCTATGAAATCTAATCTTCTCTAGGCGCCGGACTTATCCGATGCCAGCACCTTTGGAGAACGCGCAATGAATATCGAAGCAAACAAACTGGTAGCCACCGAGTTTTACCGTCGTTTTGACACCAATGACATTCCTGGCGTGCTCGCCACCATGAGCGATGATGTCAGTTTCTGGATTGCCGGCAAGCCTGGCTCAACCGCAGTGACGGGCGCTCAGTCTAAGGCGCAAATTGCCGCCGTGTTTGAGAACATGCTAGGGCGGATGAAATCCGGCCTGCGGATGACGGTCAACGGCGTGATTGCCGAGGGTGACAAAGTGGCGCTTGAAGTCGAGTCTTACGGAGAGCTGAAAAATGGACGAATCTACAATCAGCAATATCATGCACTGATGACGATCCGTGATGGCAAGATCAGCGCGGTCAGGGAATATATGGATACACAACATGTTTTTGCGGTGTGGTTTGCGCACTAGTCGCCCATGAACGCACCGGTACAGAAGCTGTCAGCAAAGTCCAAACCTGCGTCCCGCCTGCGGATTGGTCAACTCGCCGCTTTGGCGGGGCGCAGTGTCCACACGATCCGCTGGTACGAGGCACAGGGCCTGCTGCCCCCGGTGCCACGCGACGGCGGCGGGAGGCGCAGTTACAGCCAGCGCCACCTGAATTGGCTGGAGCTGATGGAGCGATTGCGGCGCACCGGCATGAGTGTGGCCGATTTGCGCGTTTACACCAGCCTGGCCCAGCAGGGTGGCAGCACGCTGGCCGCGACGCGTGCGATGCTTTTAGAGCATCGGGAGCGGGTGCTTGGACGCATCGCTGAATCGCAGGCTGCGCTGCTGCTGCTCGACGAGAAAATTGCGTTTTATTCGGTATGGATCACGCAGGGTGTGCGCCCGAAAAAGGCGAGACAAGCATGACGCGGCCCCCGAATTTCCTCGGATCAATGCCTGAAGAACCTTATCCATGGCGATTCTTCAGCCACCTATTGCGCGACGGTGGGGATCGTTGTCAAATCGCCTATTCGATCAGCTTTAAGCAATAGAAAGGTTCTATGTCCGGTCACTCGATAGCCTCCGCAAAACCCGACCAAGCACAGCGCGCACGCCAGTTTCAGCAATTGCACGACAGCGGCGAGTGTTTCTATCTGGCCAATCCGTGGGATGCAGGCTCGGCGCGCCTGTTTGAAAAATCCGGATTTCTCGCTCTTGCCACCTCCAGCGGTGCTTCGGCGGCATCGCTGGGCAAGCGCGATGGCGAACTTACGCGCGACGAAGTGCTAAGCCATATTGCGGCGCTTGCTGCAGCCACCAATCTGCCACTCTCCGCCGACCTGGAACATGGCTTCGGTGATACGCCCGATGCGGTCGCCGACACACTTCGGCAGGTCGCCGCAGCCGGTGCGGTCGGTGCGTCGGTTGAAGATTTTTCAGGGGACCGTGGCGCACCAATCCTCTCGCTCGATCACGCCGTGGCACGGGTGGCAGCGGCGGTGGCGGCGGCGCGTTCACTGCCGTTTCCGTTCATGCTAACCGCACGTGCAGAAAATTTTCTTCACCAGCGCCCCGACTTGGCCGACACGATCACGCGCCTACAGGCTTACGAGCGCGCCGGGGCCGACGTGCTGTTCGCGCCAGCGCTGCCCGATCTGGTGTCAGTCCGCACCGTGTGCGCCGCGCTCACCAAGCCGGTGAGCTTTATGACCGGCATGCCGGGCAAGTCCTTTTCACACGCTGAGCTGGTTGCGTGTGGCGTGCGGCGCATCAGCTTTGGCGGTTCGTTCTATCGGGTGGCGCTCAACGCTGTGAAAGCGGCCGCCGCGCAGATTCGTGAGCATGGCACGTTTGACAGCCTGCATTAATAGCAAGACCGGGTGAAAGACTAACGCTGGTGCTCCTTACGCCACACGGCGAAGGCGGCCCGGGTGGCCTCATTGGGTGGATAGGTGCCGGGTAGCGCCGCGCCGTTTTCAATCCGTTCGAGCAAAAACGCCTCTAGCACCTCTTGCTCGGCGGCGTCGGCGGCGACTTCCTCGGCCAGGTGCTGCGGAATCACCACCACGCCTTCCGCGTCGCCGACGATGATGTCGCCCGGATACACCGCGACCCCGCCGCAGCCAATCGGCACGTTCAGGTCAATCGCATGATGGTGGATCAGGTTCAGCGGAGCGCTACCACCGGCGCAATAGACCGGGAAATCCATCTTCGCAATTTCGCCGCTATCGCGTACGGGCCCGTCTGACACCAGGCCCGCACCGCCGCGCACCTTCAAGCGCGTGGTGAGAATCTGCCCGCCGGAGGCCACTCGCGTTTCGCCACGGCAGTCGAGCACCAGCACGTGCCCGGGCGGCACGGACTCGATGCCCTTGCGCTGCGGGTGTTCGGGGTTGTCGAAGGCTGAAATCTGGTCGATGTCTTCACGCGCCGGGATGCTGCGCATGGTGAACGCCGGGCCAACCAGGTTGCCGCCCGAAGGATTGGTCAGGCGCGCGATGCCCTGGATGTAGACATTGCGAAAGCCGCGTTTGAAAAGCTGGGTGCAGAGGGTGGCGACACTGACGTGCCGCAGTTTGGCTTGGGTGGACTCGGTGAGCATGACGAAAGGGTAGGGTATGCGAAGCGGAGGTGCTGCCGTACTTGGGGCCGAAGACAGATCAGTCGACGGTCGCGCCGGACTTTTTAACCAGCGCCGCCCATCGTGGAATTTCCTTGCCCATGTGAGCGGCCAACTCGGCCGGTGTGCTGGCGACGATGTCCATGCCGAGCTGCTTGTTCAATTTTTCGATCACGTCAGGCGTGTTGAGAAGCTTCACGATCTCGCTGTTGAGTCGCTGAACAATCGCTGCGGGCGTGCCTTTCGGGGCATACACCGCCTGCCAGGAAGTCATCTCAAAGCCCGCCACGCCAGCTTCGATCATGGTCGGAAATTGCGGTGCGAGGGCCATCCGCTTGCCGGATGTCACTGCCAGAATTTTCAGCTTGCCGGAATCAGCCAGCGCCTTGCCTGCCGTCATCTGGTCGAACATGAAGGTCACCTGGCCGGACGCGACATCGAGCATCGCCGGCGGCGTGCCTTTGTAGGGGATGTGGCGCAATTCAACGCCGATGATGTCGGCAAACAGCTCGCCCGCGAGATGGGTGGAGGTGCCCGCGCCGGACGATGCGAAGGTGCGTTTGCCGGCATCCTTTTTCAGCAGGGCGATCAGGTCGGCGACGCTGTTGACGCCCAAACCGGGGTTGACGTAGAGCACGTTGGGCAGGGTTGCCACCAGCGTGATCGGCTCAAAGTCCTTCACCGGGTCGTAAGGCAGGTTTTTGTACAGGCCTGCGTTGATGGCATGCGTGCTGATCGTGCCGCCCATCAGGGTGTAGCCGTCGGGCCGCGATTTGGCTACGAAGGTGGCACCAATGCCGCCTGCCGTGCCGGGTTTGTTTTCCACCACTACCGGCTGTTTCAGTACCTCGGCCAGCTTCTGGCTGATGGTGCGGCCAATAATGTCGGTCGAGCCACCGGCGGTAAAGGGCACGATGTAGCTGATCGCCTTGGTTGGCCAAGGGCCTTCCTGGGCACGTGCCGAGGGCAAGAAAGTGGCTGGCAGAATGCCTGAAGAGGCAAGCGCAGTAAGGGTCTTCAGGGTGTTGCGGCGGGTGTTGTGCATGGTGATTGAGTTCAAAAAAGTGGTGGTCATCCTTGCAGCGTTAATCAAGCTTGATGCCTTTGTCGACGATGATTTTGGCGTAGCGTTTTTTGTCTTCTTCGATCAACGCGCCAAATTGCGCAGGTGAGAGTGCTCTGGGCAGCGCGCCTTGATCGACCAGGGTTTTGCGCGTTTCTTCCTCTTGCAAGACGGCGCGCACATCGGCTGAGATTTT
The DNA here is from genome assembly GCA_031362865.1 of Burkholderiales bacterium. Classification (GTDB taxonomy): domain Bacteria; phylum Pseudomonadota; class Gammaproteobacteria; order Burkholderiales; family JAEUOS01; genus JANLTH01. The sequence continues at coordinate 53,364 of JANLTH010000109.1, forward strand.
TTCCACGATGTCGGCAGGCGTGCCTTTGGGTGCCAACAGGCCGATCCATGAGCCCGACTCGTAGCCCGGCACGCCGCTGTCTGCCAGTGCAGGCACATCGGGTAGCGCGGGCGAGCGCGCTTTGCTGGTGACTGCGAGCGCCCGCAACTTGCCGCCGCGCACCTGCCCGGCAGCTTCGAGCACGGTTGCAAAAAGCATGTTCACGTGCCCGGCAAGCAAGTCGGTGACTGCCGGGCCGCCGCCCTTGTAGGGCACGTGGGTTAGCTTGAGTCCCGCCATGCCCTGAAAAATTTCCGCAGCCAAGTGCGGTGCGCCCCCCGCGCCAGAGCTGGCGTAGGTGAATTTGTCAGGCGCAGCCTTGGCCTCCCGAATCAAGTCCGCCGGGCTTTTCCACGGCAAGGCGGGGTTGACCAGCAGCACCAGGGGCAGGTCCGCCACCAAGCTGATCGGCGCGAAAGCCGTGTCCGGGTCATACGGCATTTTTGACTTGTACAGCGCACCGTTGATGGCGGTCGTGCCCACGTTGCCCATGACGATGGTGTATCCGTCGGCCTTGGCCTTGGCGGCGGCATCCATGCCCACAATCCCCGCTGCGCCGCCGCGGTTTTCGACCACGACGGACTGCCCCCACTTTTGCGAAAGCTTTTGTGCCACCAAGCGCGCACCCACATCCGTGCCGCCACCCGGTGGGAAAGGCACGATCAGGGTGACGGTGCGAATTGGATAGGTGGCATGGGTGCTTTGGGCGACAACCAGCGCGGGCAGCGATGCACCAACGCACGACAGCAGCGCCGCGAGAGGAAAGCGGGCGAGAAGAAGTTTCATCAATGAATTTCCGGTTCGCCACTGGCGGCGTTGGCGCTTTCACCATAGCCCGGTTCCAGAAAGTCAAAATCACAGCCTTTGTCGGCCTGCTGGATATGCTTGAGATAGAGATAGCCGTAGCCGCGCGTAAACTTCGGCTTTGGCGCTTGCCATGCCGCTTTGCGTGCCGCCATTTCGGCATCGCTGATCTTCACATTCAGGGTGCGCGCCTCGATATCCATCTCGATCAGGTCGCCGGTCTGCACCAGCGCGAGCGGCCCGCCCACGTGCGACTCCGGCGTGACATGCAGCACACACGCGCCGTAGGAGGTGCCGCTCATGCGGGCATCTGAAATGCGCAGCATGTCACGCACACCTTCTTTGAGCAGCTTCTGCGGAATCGGTAACTGGCCCCACTCCGGCATGCCTGGTGCGCCCTGCGGCCCGGCGCTTTGCAGCACGATCACGCTGTCGGCATTCACGTCCAGATTCGGGTCGTCGAGGCGCGCATTCATGTCGTTGTAGTCCGCAAACACCACGGCAGGCCCCACGTGCTTGTAGAACTTTGGCTCCATCGCGGCGGGTTTGATGACGGCACCGCCGGGCGCAAGATTGCCGCGCAGCACAGCCAGGCCATCTTTTGCCACCAAGGGGTTGCTGCGTGGGCGGATGACGTCCGCGTTGTAAACCAGGGCACCGGCAATATTCTCGGCAAGGGTCTTGCTGTTGCACTGCCCGACCGAACCATCCAGCAGGTCACCCAGTTGGACCAGCAGCGCCCGCAAGCCACCCGCATAGTAAAAATCTTCCATCAAAAACGCACCGGAAGGCCGCAGATTGGCCAGCACCGGGGTTTTGCGGGCAAGCGCATCGAAGCGGTCAATCGTGAGATCGAACCCGGCGCGCTTGGCCAGCGCCACCAGATGCACGATCGAATTGGTCGAGCCACCCAGGCCCAGCACCGCAGTGACCGCGTTGTCGAACGAGGCGGCGGTGAGATAGTCAAGCGGCTTCACGTCCTGCCACACCATCTCGACAATTGCCTTGCCGGTCAGCGTGGCCAGTTGCGCGTGGCGCGAATCAGGCGCCGGGATCGAGGCCGCCCCTGGCAGCGTGAGGCCCAGCACTTCAACGGCTGAAGTCATCGTCGAAGCCGTGCCCATCGTCATGCAGTGGCCGGGCGAACGGGCGATGCCATCTTCCACATCGCGCCAGTCGTCTTCGGTGATGTTGCCCGCACGCAGCTCGGCCCAGTATTTCCACGTGTCTGAACCGCTGCCCAGATACTTGCCCTTGTAATCGCCGCGAAGCATCGGCCCGGCCGGCAGGAAGATGGTCGGCAGATTCATCGCCAGGGCACCCATCACCAGCGCAGGCGTGGTTTTGTCGCAGCCACCCATCAGCACGCAGCCATCGGCCGGGTAGGAGCGCAGCAACTCCTCGGTTTCCATCGCCAAGAGGTTGCGGTACAGCATGGTGGTGGGCTTTTGCATCGGCTCGGAAAGCGAGATGGCAGGCATTTCCACCGGAAAACCGCCCGCCTGCCAGATGCCACGCTTGACCTCTTCCGCCCGCTGGCGAAAGTGGCTGTGGCAGGGGTTGATGTCGCTCCAGGTGTTGATGATCGCGATCACCGGCTTGCCCGCGTAATCGCTGCGGTGGTAGCCCATCTGCGCCGTGCGCGAGCGGTGCCCGAAGGAGCGCATGTCTTTCACGCCATACCAGCGGTGGCTGCGCAGCTGTTCGGGGGACTTTCGCGTAGATGCGCGCGCGGGTTTGGGGGGAGTTGGGGTGGTCATCGAAAGGGCTTTCTGCGGTTATGTTACCGGTAACATTAGATAGTAGTTCGTGGTCGTGTGAAAAGTCAAGTTGGAGTGCGCGATGGTGCAGCTGTCATGCACGGAATTTGCGTGGTGTGTGATTCACGGATTACGATACGTCCGATGGGGAATCGTCAAAACTGTCGAATGCGCCCAGTGGGTAGGCAAGTTGTGTGGTGGCAAAACTCCGGAGGGAATAGAACATGACCACTGCATCGACACAAAATCTCCCGCCTGGCTTTAGCCGATGGGACGTGACCGACCACGTTAAAACCGAAGAAGACATGCAGCTTTACCTGGATGCGTGCGTTGGGAAAGATTCTTCAGTCATCAATGCTTGGAGAGCCGCTTGTAATAAGCTTCTTCGGATTTCTAGAGTATCGCTGACCTGCTTTTCCCCGTCGTTTTGTGTACTCGAAAAATCCTTGACATGATAATTTATTGTGCATACACTAAAGCGAAAGAACATCACGTTTGATCCTGTCAAGGCAGAAAAGAACATCGCGAAGCACGGCGTGTCATTGGCCGACGCGGTCACGTTGGAATGGGACGATGCGATCACTTGGCCTGACCAGCGGGTTGATTACGGCGAAGAACGTATAGCCGGACTCGGTTACATCGGCAACCGGCTGTTTAGTGTGGTGTTCGTTGACCGAAACGAAGAGCGCCGGATCATCAGCCTGCGCAGAGCGAACCAACGGGAGGTGAAACGTTATGCCCAAACTTAAGTCAGGAACGATCCTTCCGACCGATGACGACGACGTGGCCATCACCGCGGCAGCGATGGCCGACTCCGATGCCAGGCCTTTCAGCGACGCAGAATGGGAGGCCGTGAGACCCCTGGTTCGGCGCGGCCGACCGAAGACGGCGGTGACCAAAGAGCGCATCACCATTCGTCTCTCGCGAGACGTAGTATGGCAATTTCGCTTGACTGGCGACGGGTGGCAGACCCGCATGGATGCCGCACTGCGCCAGTACATCGTTGAGCACCCGCTGCGCTGAATGGCCGAGGCAGCCAAGGCGCGGGCCGGAATTACCATTTCAGCGGGTCTCAAACGCACTGGGAGAAGCGCTTGGGTTGAGCTTCATGGGAGTAATATCGTCGCTGGGCCGTTTTTTTGCGTTTTTTTCGGAAAGTTATCTGTGGTACGTTACTCGCTCCTAAATAACACAATAATGTAATTTTGTTTACATCGTACACAGATATGGTTTATACTCCAGATATCACACAGTTTGGAGGTGTCAATGTCTACCGAGTCAATCGTCGGAATCGCAGAAATTGCGGAGCTAGCAAGCGTATCGAAGCAAGCCGTAAGCAACTGGCGCTTGAGGTACGACCACTTCCCTCGTCCATACCAGTTGCTTCAGAGCGGACCTGTATGGCAGCGCGAGAAGATTCAGGCTTGGGTCTCGTCCTTCAAGGGCGAGGAAACCCATGTCATTAGCTTCATTAACCTGAAGGGCGGGGTCGGAAAAACTACGACGGCAGTGGCAGTTGCCGAGATTTTGGCCCAAGAGGATCGCAAGCATGTGCTGTTGATTGATCTTGATCCGCAAACCAACGCAACGGTCACCTTGATAAAGGAGGAAAAGTGGGCCGAAATGGATGCGGCGGGAAGCACAGTTGCACAGCTGTTCGAGGACCGTTTGAACCCCCACATTGCGCCGCGATTCTCAATCGACCAGGCAATCGCAAAGGGCGTTTCGACAATCAATGATGGCATCGCCCGCCTTGATCTATTGCCTTCGAGCATTCGACTCATCGACCTGCAGGACCGCATCCCGCAGATTGCACAGCTAGACAATTTCACCGTGAATCCGATCGAGGTCTTGCGCAGGGCCCTTGAGCCGGTCATGTCGCGATACGACTACATCATCATCGATTGCCCGCCAAGCCTCGGAGTGGTGACAAAGAATGGATTGCGAATCTCCACTGGTTACGTCATCCCCACAATCCCGGACATAGTCTCAACGTGGGGCATTTATCAGATTGTGGCCAACGTCGAGCGATTCGCTGAACAGATTGATAGATTGATTCCGGCACTTGGAATAGTCGCCACAAAGAGGCAGCTCAACGGCCTGCACGACCGAGTAATTGCCGACCTCGAAGGCCGTCGACTCGGTAAGTTCTCGGAGAAGGGGGAATTGAACCAGCCCCCTCTCTTTAAAAACGAAATACCGCAAACCGTCGCAGCGGCGCGTGGGGCTGATGTCGACGCAGGCATCCGTACGTTCAGGGGCAAATACGGCAACGCTTACGACAAATTGCGCGGACTTACACAGGAGATTAGACAAGCATGCGAAAAGAAAAAGCACTAGGGAGACTTCTTCGAAAGTTGGCCGATCTCATAGTTGAGGAAGCCGAGTCAAACGAAGCTTTCGCCCAACGTCTGCGAGCGGCCTTGAGCGAAGTGTCGCCGCCGACAACCGCGCGCCCGAAGAAGACACCCGATAGCCCAACGCCGCCCCTGCCCGATGTACATGCCGAACTGGCTTCACGCGGTGAATCCGAGTTTCGACTCTGGTTGATCGAGCAATCGCGAGAGGTACTCAAGGCCATTATCCGTTCTGAGGACATTGATCCAACCAGGAGGACTGCCAAGTGGAAAGACTTGGACAAACTCGCAGGCTACATAACGGAGTCGCTCAAAAGCCGTCAACAACGGGGGGCATCATTCTTGAACGCCGCATAGAAATTAGGAGAAATTAGGGGCAGGGAGAAATTGGAGGCCAGCGACGAATAACCCTGAAGATCCTTATCCAAAGACGTTTTCCAAGAAATTGCCATGAAGAGCGGCACCTGATAAGAATATTCCGACGATTGCCATCAAGACCAACGACCAGAAACCTTCTTCAAGCCAAGCGCTTTTCGCATCGCAGCGCGCAGCCGGTATCTTGCAGGTAGCGTCAGCCGCCTCGCGCAGCCCGCAAAGGGTTAATTTGCCGAGCCAGTGAGCGACTACTCAACCGCCAGTACCAGGCGCTTGCCCAGTGCCGCTGCCGCTGATTCAAGCTGCTCAAGCTTGGGAAAATCAAAGGGGTCTATCGTCTAAATCTGCAAGGTGA
>JANLTH010000111.1:0-19026 GCA_031362865.1 Burkholderiales bacterium
GATTATTGCGAAGGATGTGGGGGCCGATTTGCATGGGGGGGAGAGATACCGCTCTTCACACATCACTTGAAGTGCCGAGTGTGAGGCGGACGCGGATTGTACCGGCAAAAATTGCGCCCCTGCCTAAATTTTGGGCAGTCAAATCCGTGACGTTGCAGGCCAGCAAAGTGCGGATTGGTCGATGTGAAAAAACTTGACAACCCGCCGCTTCGCAACTGCGGTCACATCTGTGGTTGCAAAGCCGCCAAGAAAGAAACAATCGCCGAAAGCACGATATCGGGGTGATCGCGGTGCGGCGAATGGCCGCACTTGGGCAACTTAAGCAACTTCACCTGCGCGGCGTGGCGCTTGATCGACTCGATTTGTTCGAGCGTGCCGTATTGGTCGTCTTCACCCTGCAAAGCCAGCACCGGTGCAGCGATCTTCGCCACCTCGGCCTCGATATTCCAGGTGCGAAAGGGAGCGCTAAGCCAGATGTCGGCCCAGCCCCAAAAAGCGCCGTCGACGTCGTCGTGGTATTTCGCTAATTTCCCGCGCAAATCGCTTACGAGGTAAGCCTGGCGTGCTTCTTCAATGCTTTCCACCGAGATCGACTCGACTTTTACATGTGGGGCCATGGCAATCACGCCCGTAACCGGGTAGCGCGCCGCATAGAGCAGCGCAATCGAAGCACCGTCGCTGTGGCCAAGCAGTACCGGATTTGCCAAGCCCAACCGCTGCAACAACGCCGGCAACCCCTCCCAAGCTTCGGCGTGCATGAACTCTGCGGTTCGCAAGTTCGGGCGCTGGCCGCTCAAGGCATCGCTCTTGCCGTACCCCTGGCGCGAATACGACACCACGGTGCGCGAGCTGGCGGCCGCCAGCTTTGCTGGAAAGTCGCGCCACATGGCCACTGACCCCAGCCCTTCGTGCAAGAGCACGACCGGCGCGGCGTTGGCGGCCCCAGCGTAGCGCGCAAACTCAATTTGCTGCTGATTGATTTCTACAAATGGCATGGTTTGAAAGCGTGATCAAAAACGCGGCAAAGGTTAAATACCGTCAATGCGCGAGATTATCAAGGCTGAGAGCCCGTCAACGAATCTGGCCAACGCGCTAAACTTTGCTTCATATTCAACCAGCAAGGCTTCCCATGAAAATCGTTAAATGGTTAGGAATCGGCATCGCAGGTTTGGTGGCGTTGATCGCGGTGGTGATCGGCATCATTGCGGCCACGTTCGACCCAAATAAATACAAAGGCGACATCACCAAGCTGGTGAAGGAAAAGAAACAGCGCACGCTGGCGATTCCAGGCGATCTGAAGCTGGCATTTTTCCCCAAGATTGGCGTAGAAGTGGGCGAAGTCACGCTTTCCGAATTCAACAGCGAAGCGACCTTCGTCAAGCTTGGCGGGGCCAAGATATTTGTCGAGTTGCTGCCATTGCTCTCCAAGCAGGTCGTGGTTGACCGAGTGCAGATCGATGGCCTGACCGCTTCGGTGATTAAGGCCAAAGGCGGCAAGTTCAATTTCGACGATCTGTTGGCCAAAGACGAGTCCAAAAGCGCAGCGGTGAAATTCGACATCGACAGCGTCAAGCTGTCCAATGCCGCGATCAGTTACGCCGATTTGGCGCAAGGCACGCAGATGAGCATCACCCAGTTGAATGCGCTCACCGGGCGCATCGCCGACAAAGTGCCCACCACGGTTGACATCTCGGCCAAGATCGAAGGCGTGAAACCGAAGGCCAATCTGAATCTTGCGATCAAAGGCGGTATGACGATGGATTTAGCGGCGAAGAAATTCGATTTTTCCAAATTGGCGACAACCCTTACCGGGAACCTGCAAGATGGTGCAGCCAACTTGTCTGGTCTGGACATCAAACTCGAAGCGGGCGACCTGAAAGTCGATGCCAATTCTTTGCTGATCGCGGCCACCAAATTCGACTTGGCAGCGAAAGGGAACAATGGCAAGAATCCGTTTGACGTCAAGCTGAGCTCACCCTTGCTGAACGTGAACGCCAAAACGCAGGCGGTCGTCGCTGAGAAAATTTCCGCCGACATCAAAGGCGCACAGGGCGCTGACAGCGGCATCATCAAGCTTGAAGCCACGCGCTTCGAGCTCGACAACACCGCGCACCGCCTGGCGGTCGAGGGCTTAACTTCATCTGGTAGCGGGGCAGTGGCCGGGGTACTGCTCTCCGCCTTTAGCGCTAAAGCGCCAAAGCTCAAAATCGACCTGGCAGGCGGGCAGATCGAAATTGACCGAGTTGCGCTCACAGCGGCCGGCAAGCGCGACGGCGACCAGTTCGATCTAGTCGTGAACGCGCCCAAACTCAACGTGAGCAAGAGCGCCTCTTCCGGCGAAGCGATTACCGGCACGGTCAAGCTTTCGGGTAAGCAAAACGTCGATGCCAAATTCAATCTCTCTGGCGTTTCCGGCAATGCCAAGGCGCTCTCGGTGGGCAATATCAAACTCGACTACAACGCCAAAGCGGCCGATACCGCAGCGGTCGGCACACTCTCGACGGCGCTCACTGCGAACCTGGAAGCCAAACTCTTCGAGTTAAAGCAAATTGATATCAACGTCAAAATCGACAACCCCAACATTCCTGCCAAGACCGTCACCCTGCCGATTCGCGGCAGTGCGCGCGCCGATCTGGGCAAGAACACCGTTACCGCCGACATCACCACCAAGTTTGACGAAAGTGCGATTCAAGCCAAAATCGGCCTCACGCGCTTTGCGCCCCCGGCTTACACCTTTGATGTCAACATCGACAAGCTCAATGCGGACCGCTACCGCACCGCTGCACCCGCCGCGGGCGCGCCAGGCGGCGCTGAAAAGCCGATTGACCTGGCAGGCTTACGCAATTTGAACGCCAATGGCACGGTGCGCATTGGGGCCTTCCAAATCAACAATATCAAGGCGAGCAACGTGGTGCTCACGGTCAAAGCAGCCGGTGGCAAGGTTGACGTAGCGCCGCTCAATGCCGCGCTCTATGGCGGCACGATGAGCGCCACTGCCAGTATCAACGCCACCAATAACAGCTTCGCCGTGCGCAACACCCTGACTAACGTACAAGTCGGCCCACTGCTGCGCGATGCGGCCAGCAAAGACTTGCTCGAAGGGCGTGGCAACATCGTCGCCAACGTGACCACCAACGGCACCCTGCCCTCGTCGCTCAAAAAAGCGCTGGCCGGCAATGTCAGTGTCAAGCTAAACGACGGCGCGATCAAGGGCATCAATATCGCTGAGCGCATCCGCGATGCAAAGGCGCTCTTTTCTGCCAAGCGCGGGGCCGAGGGTGCCAAACAAGGCGAGAAAACCGACTTTAGCGAAATGTCGCTCACAGCCGTGCTCGCCAACGGGGTTGCTACCAGCAACGACCTGAACATGGCATCGCCCCTGCTGCGCGCTAAAGGTGCGGGCAAGGTCGATATTGGCGGCAACACACTTGACTACACCATCCGCCCCAAGCTGGTCGCCACCTCGAAGGGACAAGAAGGCAAAACGTATGAACAGTTGAGCGGGATCGAAATGCCGGTCAAGCTCTATGGCTCACTTGATGCGCCGCAATACCAGCCCGACTACGCGGCCGCAGCCATGAGCGCCGCGCAATCGGAAATCGGCGGCAAGTTGCTTGAAAAAGCCGGTGGCGGCAAGGCCGCAGGACTTCTCGGCGCGATTACTGGAAAGCCTGCCGCTCCCGCCACCACCACTCCTGCTGCGCCCGGAGCACCTGCGCCCGCGCAGGAAAAGCCAAAAACCAAAGACTTGCTCAAGGGGTTGTTCAAGTAGCGCTGGCAGTGCTAGGCGCGGTGCCAAGCGCAGTGCCAAGCCCTAAGCCGCCAGCCACACTGGCCACGCGCTTGGTCGCTTGGCAAAAACAGCATGGCCGCCACACGCTGCCATGGCAAAACATCCGCGATCCGTACCGCGTTTGGCTCTCTGAGATCATGCTCCAGCAAACGCAGGTGGCAGCAGTACTGCCCTACTACGCGCGTTTTTTGGAGCGATTTCCTGATGTCAAATCGCTCGCCGCCGCCACGCTTGACGAGGTGATGCCCTACTGGGCGGGCTTGGGCTACTACAGCCGCGCGCGCAACCTGCACGCGGCGGCACAACTGGTGCAGCGCGAGTTTGGTGGCGCTTTCCCGGCCGAACCACTGGCCCTGCAAAGCCTGCCCGGGGTCGGCCAATCGACCGCCGCCGCGATTGCGGTCTTCGCCTTCGGCAAGCGCGCCGCGATTCTGGATGGCAATGTCAAGCGCGTATTCGCACGGCATTTTGGCGTTGCCGGATTTCCTGGCATCAGCGCGGTCGCTGCGCGTTTGTGGGAAATCGCGCAGCGCGAATTGCCCCCGTGTTCCGACCGCGATTTGGTGGCCTACACCCAGGGCTTGATGGACTTGGGTGCCACCTTGTGTACGCGCAGCAAACCTGCCTGCCAGCGCTGCCCGCTGCAATCCACCTGCGTGGCGTTGCGCGAAGGCCGCACCGCCGAATTACCGGAACGCAAACCGAGCAAGCCCAAACCGCGGCGTAGCACCCACGTGCTTCTGCTGTTGCGCGGCGCTTCGGTGTTGGTCGAGACCCGCCCGCCGCTGGGAATCTGGGGTGGCTTGCAAAGCCTGCCTGAGGGCGACGCAACGGAAATCGCCGGGCTGCTCGCACGCTACGGTATGCAACCGGAGCAACTCACTGCCCTGCCGCAGGTAGAGCACGGCTTCACCCATTTTTCGCTCACCCTCAAACCGTTTCTCGCGCGTCTGACCGAGGCACGGACGACGACTGTGCTGCCGGTGATGGAACCCGGGCAGCACTGGCTGCACTCGGCGCAGATCGCCAGTGCGGCGCTGCCCGCACCGATCAAAGCGCTGCTCCTGCGATGCGCCCGCGAATACTCCGAAAAATCGGCCTGAAGAGGCGCTACCAGAGCGGCTCTTCAGGCATTTCCCGGGAGCGGCAAGCCTTGTGTGGCGAGAAATTGGGCGATGATTTCGATCCGCTGTGACGGGTCGGCCAGTTCCATCAGTTTTTGTCGCGCCAAGGGCGAAATCGGCAACACTTCAGATAGCCGATTCGAGACCCAGGTCGCATCTTCGGGCTGATGCGGGGCGGCAAACAGCTCGGGCATTTTGTCGACAATCGCGGCCAGCACAATCGCACAGGCCGCAAATTTTGCAGCAATCGGCTTCACCGGGTCGGCGGCCAACAATTCCACTGTGGCCCGCGCGAGGCGGCTTTTGTCCACCCGGCTCTCGATAATCCGAAAGCGCTGCGTACCGCGCGTCTCGATCAGCAGTACGCCCAAACTAGGCATGTCCCACGAGACGATTTGCGCCAGGCAGCCAATCTGGTGCGGCACGGCTGCCCCATCGCCAGTTTGTGCCACCTCGGTGCCGCTCGCGAGCAGGCACACGCCAAATGGTTTGGGCGCGGCCGCGTCTCGAAAGCACTCTTTGGCCATGTCCATGTAACGCACTTCAAATATTTTGAGCGGCAGGCGGCCCTGGGGGAACAATACCGTTCCCAGCGGAAACAAAGGTAGATTTTCAATCACCGTCATGGGTGCCACGCAGACTTTTAGCGCAGCTCGCGATGGCGCAGCAGCACGGCCACCGTACCGCTGTGGCGCGCGAAGTGGCGGGCCAGTGCTTCGACGAAGTAGACCGACCGGTGCTGCCCGCCAGTGCAACCAATCGCCACGGTCAGATAGCTGCGGTTGTCGCGCACATACGAGGGCAGCCAACGCGCGATGAAACCTTTGATGTCGTCGAGCATGCGCGTCACTTCCGGCACCCCGGCTAAAAACGCCACCACCGGCGCGTCGCGGCCCGTCAAGGCTTTCAGATCGGGCTCGTAATGCGGGTTGGGCAAGGGCCGCACATCGAACACCATGTCCGCATCGAGTGGAATACCTGCCTTAAAACCAAACGAGGTGAAGATGAGCGTCAGGCCTTGGGTATCGGGCGTGCTGGCGGCTTCGCTGCGCCCTTGATGCAAAAAATCTTTGACCCACTGGCGCAATGTGCTCGGGCGCACGCCGCTGGTGTCAATGTGGTGCGCCTGCTCGGCCAAGTGCTGCAACATTTCGCGTTCAGCATCAACACATTCGCTGATCGTGCGGGCCTCGTCAGAAAGTGGATGACGGCGGCGCGTCTCTGAGTAGCGGCGCACGATCGTCTCGGTACTGGCCTCAAGGTAGAGCGTGCGCAGTTGTACTCCGCGCGCCCTCAGCGCCGTGAGAATGCTGGGCAGCTCTTCGCGGGTATCGGCATCATGGTGCATGGTGCGCGCATCGATGCTCACCGCTACTTGGGTTTGCCCCGCGTGGCGCAGGTCATCAATCAACTCGGGCAAGAGCCGCCCGGGCAGGTTGTCAACGCAGTAATACCCGGCATCTTCAAGCACGCCCAAGGCCACACTTTTGCCCGAGCCGGAAAGCCCGGTCAGTACTACGAGGTCAACGATGTCGGTTTGGCTTGCGTCCATTTCACCATTTTATTGAAACCAGGCTGAAACGGTGAAGCAAAGTTAAGCAGGTCGAAACATCGGTACCGGCGCGCCATTTTCGGTCGGTTTAAACACCACGCGCACCCGGTCACCGATCTTCACCGCGTCCAAATCGCAATCGACGATATTGGTGAGCATGGTGACCCCTTCATCCAAGCGCACATAGGCAATCGCGTAAGCAATCGGCCCGGCGCGCCGAGTCACGCTGACTGAGTAGATTTCACCAGTGCCCGCTGAATCGCGCCAATGCGTTTCACCTAAGCAAAAGGGGCACAAGGGGCGCGGATACCAATGCGGTTTGTCGCACTCCATGCAATATTTGACCAAGAGTTTGCCCGCGCGGGCGGCTTCCCAGAAGGGCGCGCTGTCGGGGTATTGCACCGGGGCGGTGAGCGGTCGGTCTTGAGCCATTGTCGTCATGGGTTATTCCCGTTCCAGTATGAGGGTGGCACTGCCGTGGCGCGAGCCGATCAGGCCGCCTGTGCCCTGCGCCAGCGCGATGCCGCAATTTTTTACTTGCACCGCCGCGTGGGCTTCGCCGCGCAGCTGGCGCACCGCCTCGATCACTTTGGTGATGCCACCGCGATTGGCCGGATGGTTGTTGCACAGGCCGCCACCATCGGTGTTGAAGGGCAACTTACCAACCCCAGAAATCAAATTGCCGTCGGCCACAAACCGGCCGCCCTCCCCTTTTTTACAAAAGCCCAAATCTTCGAGCTGCAACAGCACCGTGATCGTGAAACTGTCGTAGACCGAGATGTATTGAATGTCTTGGGTCGCAACCCCCGCTTCGGCAAACGCCGCCGCGCCCGACCAGCGTGCGCCAGTAAACGAAAGATCAACCTGCCCGCCGAATTGCCCTTTAACCGCCTCACCCGCACCGAGCACGTTGACGACCGGGCGCTTGAGCAACTTGGCAATTTCGGGGCGCGTAACAATGAGCGCGCCGCCGCCATCGCTCACCACACAGCAGTCGAGCCGGTGCAGCGGGTCGGAAATCATCGGCGAATTAACCACCTCTTCCACCGTCACCAAGTCACGCAGCATCGCATGGGGGTTATGCTGCGCATGGTGCGAAGCGGCCACCTTGATCCACGCCAACTGCTCGCTGGTCGTACCGAATTCATGCATGTGGCGCGCCGCTGCCAGGGCATACATGTTGACCGTGACCGGGCCGTAGGGCGCTTCAAACGGCGCATCAGGAATATTCGGCCCCCAGTTGCGCGGCTGAGTGCCGGAAGAAGATTCCGAACGCGGCCGCCCGGCCAGCGTAATCAGCGCCACATTGCATTTGCCCGCCGCAATCGCTTGCGCCGCGTGCGCCACATGGATCAAATACGATGAACCGCCGGTTTCAGTGGTATCAAGGTGACGCACCCTCAAACCCATGTAGTCGACCATCGACAGGCCGCCCAAGCCGGGCGCGTCGCCCGCGCAAAAGTAGCCGTCTACATCGTGCAGCGCCAAGCCCGCGTCGGCCAGCGCGCCCTTGGCGGATTCAGCGTGGAGTTGCGCTACGGTTTTGTCAGGCGCCTTGCGCGTGGGGTGCTCGTAAGCTCCGGCAATACAGGCTTTGCGTTTGATCGTCATGGAAAGTTGGTCTGCTTGTGAAGGGTCGCTCACGAAGCCTGAAGGCTACCAAATAAACCGTCTTGCGGCGCTGCAATCCATTGATGGCGCGCTTGCATGTTGGCAAACGCTGCCCACGCGAAAGTTAAAATGCTGGCCTCCTGCTCTTCGCACTCCTCCACACCTGCTTTCACTTTAGCTACCAGGCTCATGCTGACCTTCCAGCAAATCATTCTCAAGCTGCAAAACTACTGGGACGGCCACGGCTGCGCCCTGCTGCAACCCTACGACATGGAGGTCGGTGCCGGCACTTCGCACACCGCCACTTTTTTGCGCGCCTTGGGGCCGGAGCCATGGAAGGCGGCTTATGTGCAGCCTTCGCGCCGCCCAAAAGATGGCCGCTATGGCGAAAATCCGAATCGCATGCAGCACTACTACCAGTTTCAGGTTGTCTTGAAACCCGCGCCCAGCAACATTCTTGAGCTGTATTTAGGGTCACTCGAAGCGTTGGGCTTTGATCTGAAAAAGAACGACGTGCGCTTTGTGGAAGATGATTGGGAAAACCCCACGCTAGGTGCCTGGGGCTTGGGTTGGGAAGTATGGTTGAACGGCATGGAAGTCACGCAGTTCACCTATTTCCAGCAAGTCGGCGGTATCAACTGCCGGCCTATCACTGGCGAAATTACCTATGGGCTGGAGCGTTTGGCGATGTATTTGCAAGGCGTAGACCGCGTATTTGACCTGACGTGGACCCCCGGCCTGAGCTACGGCGATGTCTATCACCAAAACGAAGTTGAGCAGAGCACCTACAACTTTGAACACTCGAATGTTGAATTTCTGCTCGGCGCATTTGGCAGCCATGAGCAGCAAGCCAAATACCTGATGGAACAGCAACTGGCCCTGCCCGCCTATGAGCAAGTGCTCAAAGCGGCGCACACCTTCAACCTGCTCGACGCGCGCGGCGCGATTTCGGTGACCGAGCGCGCGGCCTACATCGGGCGGATTCGCAACCTCGCGCGCAGTGTGGCGCAAAGCTACTTGGATTCGCGCGCGCGTCTGGGCTACCCGATGGCCCCGCGCGAATGGGTGGCGCAGATTGATGCCGCACTGAAAAAGGCGGCGTAGCGTGTTTGCCTGCCACTGCTAGAATGTGTCTACGCTGTAGAGACACTTTGACCCACTGTTGCGCACCCGGAGACGAATCATGGAAACGATTGAACTTTCGGTAGGCCGATGGGGCAACAGTTTTGCTGCCCGCATCCCCGCTGAAACCGCGCGGGCACTCAAAATCGACGAAGGTGCCAAGCTGCGCTTGAGTTTAAAAAAGGGCGGCGGCTTGGTGTTGCGCGAGGTCGTGCCTGCTCGCGATGCCCGTCAGGCGCAGGAGGACGCAGCAACGCGCAAGCGGGTAGCGGACGTGCTTGCAATGATTCGCACCTGGCATGCCACCACTCCAGTAAGCGATGATTCGTTGGCTTTATGGCGCGGCACGGCGCGCTACTAATCGGCCCACCTTGCATTGGCTGACAGATGGTCTATTGGGACACCAGTGCACTGGCCTGCATGATCGCCAACGAACCCAAAGCTGCGCAGATTGCCGATTGGGTCGCAGTGGCGGTACGCGCTGGAGACACTCGCTTGAGCAGCTGGATCACCTCAAGCTGGGGTGATGCCGAACTGGCCAGTGCGCTTGCGATCATTGAGCGGCGCGCCCACGGCTCGCAAGCGGGAGCGGCGCAGCTAAATTGGCTGAAATGGGCCGCTGCCAAAGCGGCAAATGCGTGGCACATTCGCCCCGTGATTGAGGCCGACTTCGTGATCGCGGCCAACCTTTGTTTGGCACCGTCCGCCGCGCCATTGCGCGCGGGCGATGCCCTCCATCTTGCTATCGCCTCGCGCACCGGGGCCAGCCATTTTTTGACACTGGATACCAATCAAGCACGTACTGCCGTAGGGTTGGGAATGGGACTGATCGCGTTATGACTACTGATAAAAACCTGCTGATTGAACTGTTTGTTGAAGAGCTGCCTCCCAAGTCGTTGAACACGCTTGGTGAAGCGTTTCGGGAACGACTGTTCAACGCCTTGCATCGCTTCGGATTTGTTGATCGAGCAATCACGAGTTCGTTAGCGTTTGCGTCCCCGAGGCGATTGGCCGTTCATATTCCTGGCGTTCCGCAGCGGGCTGCGGAACAGAGACTTTCACAAAAGCTGATGCCGGCTTCGGTTGGCCTTAACGCGGCTGGAGAGGCGACTCCCGCCCTGCTCAAAAAACTCGCCGCCTTGGGCGCAGATGCCTCCGTCGTGCCGGGTCTGAAACGGGCGCTGGACGGCAAGGCCGAGGCCTTGTTTTACGACAGCGTGGTGCCAGGCGTGAGTTTGCAGCAGGGCTTGCAAAAGGCTCTCGATGAAGCGATTGCCAAGCTGCCGATTCCGAAGGTGATGAGCTATCAATTGGAAACTGGCGTGGCCTTGCCAGGCTGGGATTCGGTGTCGTTCGTGCGCCCGGCGCACGGCCTGGTGGCGCTGCATGGTGCCGATGTGGTGGCTGTCACCGCTTTAGGACTCACTGCAGGGCGCGCCACTACCGGGCATCGCTTTGAAGCGGCGTTAAAGTCGATCACGCTACGCGATGCCGACAGCTATGAAGCGCAGCTGGAGAGCGAAGGTGCAGTGATTGCCAGCTTTGCCAAACGCCGCGCTGAAATCGTGCGCCAATTGGCCCTGCGTGCCCCCGTAGGCACCAAGGCGATTGACGACGACGCGCTGCTCGATGAGGTGACGGCTTTAGTTGAGCGACCCAATGTGCTGCTGTGCGAATTTGAAAAGGAATTCTTGGCGGTGCCACAGGAATGCCTGATCCTGACGATGAAGGCGAACCAGAAATACTTCCCGCTGCTCGATGCGGCAGCGAAGCTGACGCACCAATTTTTGATCGTCTCCAACATCAGCCCGGCCGACCCATCTGCGGTGATTTCGGGCAATGAAAAAGTGGTGCGGCCACGCTTGGCCGATGCCAAATTCTTCTTCGACCAAGACCGCAAGCGAACGCTCGAATCGCGCGTCGGCGGCTTGAGCAAGGTCGTCTACCACGGGCAATTGGGCACTTTGGCTGAGCGCATGGAGCGGGTGCGCGCCATCGCTAAAACCATCGCGGCGCAAGTTGGCGATGCCGCCCTGGTGGCCCAAGCCGATCTCGCCGCCCGTTTAGCCAAGGCCGATTTGCTCACCGACATGGTGGGCGAATTTCCTGAGCTGCAAGGCATCATGGGTGGCTACTATGCGCGCCACGACGGCTTGGGTGAGCCCATCGCTTGCGCGATTGAAGACCACTACAAGCCGCGCTTTGCGGGCGACAGCTTGCCGCGCAATCAAGCCGGTATGGTGGTGGCGCTGGCAGACAAATTGGAAACCTTGGTTGGCCTGTTCGGCATCGGGCAAGTGCCATCCGGCGACAAAGACCCGTTCGCGCTGCGCCGCCATGCTTTGGGGGTGCTGCGCATGTTGGCCGAGGGAAACGTTCGAATCCCACTAAAAGAGCTAATCCGGTTTGCAGTTCAAGCATTTCCGGATTCAATTCAAAACAAGACGTTTGATACCGGCGGACTTTCAGTACCGCTCAAAGTCAAGCTCATTTTCTTTTTCAATGATCGTTCTTTCGCATATTTAAAAGATCAGGGCTTCACGCAGCAAGAATGCGATGCCGTGGTTCATTTGAGCGAGCCCAGCGACTACGCACCACGCCTTCGCGCGATTCGCGATGCAAGGGCATTGTTTCCACTTGAGTTTGCAGCCCTTGCGAACGCAGACAAACGTGCTCGAAACATAATCAACAAGTCGGGTGCGCTTCACCTCGGTATTTATGATACCGACATTGCTATTTTGGTGGACTCGCAGGAAAAAGTGCTTCTCGAAATTACGCGTGAGTTGCGGAAAAAAGTAAATGACCAGGTCGGGAGAGGTGACTTTTCTTCCGCGATGCTTCTCACAGTTCAGGTCAGCAAAGCAGTGACTGATTTTTTTGACTCAGTAATGGTCAACGCAGAAGATCAGAAGCTTCGCACCCAACGATTTAATCTACTTCATGAAGTCACGGGCCTGACCAACTGCGTTGCCAATCTCTCTAGGCTCGCAACATGAAGCTAATCATTCTTGATCGCGACGGTACGATCAACCACGACAGCGACGATTACATCAAGTCGCCGGAAGAGTGGCGGCCCTTGCCCGGCGCGCCTGAGGCGATTGCACGCTTGAATCAGGCGGGCTACCGCGTGGCGGTGGCGACCAACCAGTCGGGCATCGGGCGCGGTTTGTACGACATGGCTACCCTGAATGCGATGCACGAGAAGATGCACCGCGTCGTCAACGCCGCGGGAGGGCGCATCGATGCCATCTTCTTTTGCCCGCATGTGCCAGACGACCAGTGCGCCTGCCGCAAGCCCCTGCCTGGCATGCTCGAAGACATCGGGCGGCGCTTCGGCGTTGACCTGCGCAGCGTGGCGATGGTCGGCGACACGATTTACGACATCGAAGCCGCTGCCGCCGTAGGTGCGCAACCGATACTGGTGCGTACCGGCAAAGGCGAACGCACACTCGCTAAATTTGGTGCGGACAACCTCAAAGGCGGCGTGCGGATTTTTGACGATTTGGCGGCGGTGGCGCAAAGCCTCGCGCCGTAATCCCGCTTGCCCGGGCACTCAGTCCGGCAACACCGCAGTCGCCTCAATCTCGACCCGCGCCTCTGGCTCAATCAGCGCGCTCACGCCAATCGCCGACATCGCCGGAAAGTGCTTGCCGAGCACCTCGCGGTAGTGCTTGCCGATGGCAGGCCAGGCGGCCACATATTCATCGCGATCGCGCACGTACCAAGTCAGCCGCACGAGGTGCTCTGGGCCAGCACCAGCCTCATGCAGCACCGCCACAATGTTGCGCAAAGTTTGCAGGGCTTGCCCGGCGAAATCGAGCGCGGGCCAGGTCGGCCGACCACTCACGTCCGGCTTGGTTGCGTCCCAGCCGACTTGCCCGGCGACAAATATGTGTGTGCCGCGCGCAGCGATGCCGTTGGCGTAGCCCTTCGGCTTGGCCCAATCGGGTGGTTGGAGAATGGTCATAGGTCAGTCCGCAGTTTCCACAGTTCAGGGAACAAGACAACATCGAGCATTTTGCGCAAATAAGAAACGCCTGCCGTGCCGCCCGTGCCAGGCTTGAAGCCGATGATGCGCTCCACCGTTTGCACATGGCGAAAACGCCACAGGCGAAACGACTCTTCGAGGTCTACCAGCTCTTCGCCCAATTGGTACAAATCCCAATGGGCCGCCGGTGCGCGATACACCGTAAGCCACGCTGCTTCGACCGCCTCGTTCATTTCATGGCGCTCTTCGTGCGGGCGGTGCAGCACGGCATCGGGCAGCGCCAGGCCGCGCCGGGCGAGCAGTGCGAGCGCTTCATCATAGAGGGAAGGTGCTTGAAGAGCCGCCACTACTGCGCTTCTTCGGGCATCAACTTGGGCGTGGGTAGCGACGTGGCGGGCTTCTTTGTTGCCCAGCAAAAATTCGATTTCGCGGTATTGCCAGCTTTGAAAGCCTGACGAACCCCCTAAGTGCGGGCGGATCGCGGAGTATTCGGGCGGGGTCATGGTGGCCAGCACATCCCACGCGTGCACCAATTGCTCCATGATGCGCGAGACCCGGGCGAGCATTTTGAAAGCGGGCGGCAAGTCGTCTGCCGCGATCGCGCGGATCGCGCCCTTGAGTTCGTGCAGCATCAGCTTCATCCACAATTCGCTGGTTTGATGCTGCACGATGAAGAGCAGTTCGTTGTGGTCAGGCGAGAGCGGATGCTGGGCGGTCAACACCTGTTCGAGGTGCAAATAGTCGCCGTAATGCATCGCGCGCGACGGTGACGGTGGTGAAATCGATGAGTTGGCAGTCGCGCTTTCCATCCAATTAGTTTAGACCTAAAATAAATTACTTGCAATCTGAACGCGGTGGAGCAACGACGTGCGAATCCTTATTCTCGGTGGTGGCCCGGCGGGCTTGTACTCGGCAATCCTGCTTAAAAAATCCTTCCCCGATGCCCAAATCGAGGTGCAAGAGCGCAATCGCGCTGACGACACGTTTGGCTTTGGCATTGTGTTGTCGGATGAAACTTTGAGCAACCTGAAGGCGGCAGACGAGCCTTCTTGGCGCGCGATTGCCGACAACTTCGCCTATTGGGATGACATTCACGTTTACTACAAAGGCCACGTGATGCGCTCGGGCGGGCATGGCTTTTCCGGCTTGCGCCGCTTGACGCTTTTGCAAATTTTGCAACGTCGCGCCGAGGCACTGGGGGTGATGATTTCGTTCACGCAATATGCGCCGCGCGTCGAATTGGCGGCCAGCCAAGCCGATTTGGTGATTGCCGCCGACGGCATCAACAGCGACGTGCGCCAGGCATGGGCGCAGCACTTCAAGCCTGAAACCGAAGTGCGGCCCAACAAGTTTGTCTGGCTGGGTGCGGACATGACGCTACCCGGCTTCACCTACGCCTTCAACGAAAACTCGCATGGCATCTGGAATCTGCATGCCTATATGTTTACCAAGCCCACCGATGCGGCGCAATGCACTTTCGTCTTCGAGACCACCGACGCTGCTTTCAAAAGCGCGGGGCTCGAGGTGGCGGACGAAGCGCGCACTGCTTCCCTGTGTGAAGAGGTGTTTGCCGAGATCCTCCAAGGCCACAAGGTACTGACCAACCGCTCGCACTGGCGCAACTTTCCCACGATTCATTGCAGCAAATGGCATCACGAAAATGTGGTCTTGTTGGGCGATGCGGCCCACACCGCGCATTGGTCAATCGGCTCAGGCACCAAGCTGGCGCTCGAAGATGCGATTGCGCTGCACGCGGCATTAGTGCGGTCGCCGACCAATTTGCGCGCCGGGCTGGAGTGGTACGAAACCGCGCGCCGTGAGGGTGTGGAAAAGACCCAGCACGCCGCCAACACCTCGCTCTTGTGGTTTGAGAACGTGCGGCGTTTTTGGAACATGCACCCCACGCAATTCCATTTCAGTCTGATGTCGCGCTCCAAGGCGATCACGTTTGAAAACCTGCGGCTGCGTGACGCGGGCAGTGTGCATGAGTTGGAAGAATGGTGGAACCACGAGGTGGCCGCGACTGAGCAGGGCTTGTTGCCCGGTACTTTTCAAGCACCCCCCATGTTCGCGCCGTTTCACCTGCGCAGCCTGCATTTGCGCAACCGCGTGGTGGTCTCGCCGATGGCGCAGTACATGGCTGAAGCTGGCTGCCCGAATGACTGGCACTTGGTGCACTACGGCGCGCGCGCGACCGGCGGCGCGGGGCTGGTTTTTACCGAGATGACCTGCCCGACTGCCGATGCGCGCATCACGCCCGGTTGCACGGGCCTGTACACGCCTGAGCACGTGGCGGCATGGCAGCGCATTGTCGATTTTGTGCACGCCAACTCTGCGGCAAAAATCTGCCTGCAATTAGGCCACGCTGGGCGCAAAGGCTCGACTCAGGTTGGCTGGGGGCGCATGGATCATCCCTTAGCGGATCTGCAAGCGAATTGGCCGCTGATCGCACCGTCTGAAAAGCCCTATCTGGCGGGCATCTCCAGCCTCCCTCGGGCGATGGACGAGGCCGATATGGCGCGCGTGACCGCCGAATTTGTTGCCTCAGCCACACTTGCCATCGACTGCGGCTTCGACATGATCGAGCTGCACATGGCGCACGGCTACCTGCTGGCAAGCTTCATTTCGCCGATCACCAATTTGCGCACTGACGACTACGGCGGATCACTGAACCATCGCTTACGCTTTCCGCTGCAAGTGTGGGACGCGGTGCGCGCGGTGTGGCCAGCGGAGAAGCCAATGAGCGTGCGGCTTTCAGCAACCGATTGGATTCCCGGCGGCGTCACCGGCGACGAGAGCGTTGAAATCGCCAAAATCCTTAAAAGCCATGGCTGCGATTTGATCGATGTTTCGACCGGCCAAACCGACCCTGCCGCCAAGCCGGTGTATGGGCGCATGTTTCAAGCCGTGTTTTCGGAGCAGATTCGCTACGAAGCCGGGATCGCCACGATGGCGGTAGGCGCGATCACCAGCGCAGACCAGGTCAACACCCTGCTGGCGGCGGGTCGCGCCGATTTGGTGGCCTTGGGGCGGCCCCATTTGGCAAACCCTGCCTTCACCCTGCATGCCGCAGCAGAAATGGATTTTCGTGATGTTGGCTGGCCCAAACAGTACTTGCCCGGTGCTCAGCAGGCGCATACGCTGGCCAAGCGCGCGCGCGAAGATGCCACGGCCAAAGAAAAATGAGCGAAAAATGAAATCGTAAATTTCTTTATATGCAACTTTTAACTCGTAACTGTTAAACACGGTAGCGCCATACCTGGTTCGCTTGACCGCTGATCGGTAGCGCAGTACTGTGCGTGGATGAACTCGGAATACGGAGCGGGAGACGGTTGCGCCCCGCCTTTAGACAGCATTAGCGAAGATTTAGGTGCACCGGGTGCCCCTTTCTTTCGCACCTTGGCGGACAACGTCAACGCGCAAATCGCCTATTATTCCATTTCTAAATCATTACGAGATTAGGCGCACCGACGACGACAGTGCGAGTAGCACGGCTAGGAAGGGGCAACAACATATCGTAATGATTTAGAAATGGAATTACGACATCGCTAGCTTGCGTTGTGTTTATGCCAACCAGCGCTATGCCCAAGCCAATGGCCTCACCCCGGCTGATGCATTGGGCAAATCGGTGCGTGAAATTGTGGGCGAGGCCGCCTGGCAGGTCATCGAAACCCATGTTCGGCGCGTGCAGGCGGGCGAGCCGGTGCGCTATGTGCGCGAGCAAGCCCTGCCTGATGGGGAAAAGCGCTTTATCGAGGTTGATCTGCTGCCGCATTTCGACGAAAGCGGCAGACAGACTGCCGCCTTCGTGCTGATCTACGACATCACACCCCATCACTTGGCGCAGCGGGCGGTGGAAGAGCTGCGCCATAGCGAAGAGCGCATGGCGAAATTCTTTGATGGCACTGAAGAAGGCATCCTATTACACAAAAACGGCGTAATCACCGATGTCAATCGTGCCCTGTGCCACATCACAGGGCACACGCGTGAACAACTGTTGGGGCGAAACACTCTGGAATTTATGCCGCTTCGCTGGCATTCCCCGGTATCGGCGTATATCCGCGAGGGGCGCGAAGAAATGTACGAAGCCGAGGCACTGCACGCGGACGGTCATGAATTTCCGGTAGAGATGGTCGGAAAAACAATGCTGCGCGGCGATGACACCTACCGTCTAGTCGTGTTACGCGACATCACACTGCGCAAAGTCGCAGAAGCGCGCGGCACGTTTCTGGCGCATCATGACGCGCTGACAAATCTGCCCAACCGCGCGCAGTTGAACGAAAAACTCGCCGCACTGCTCACCCTGGCACAGCGCAACCGCGCGACGCTGGCGGTGCTGTTTATCGATCTGGACAACTTTAAAACAGTCAACGATTCGCTCGGTCATCCGGCCGGTGACGAGCTGCTGCGCGAAGTAGCGCAGCGCTTTCGTGGTGAGTTGCACGATTCTGATTTGGACGCGCGCATCGGCGGCGACGAGTTCGTGGTGATACTGCCTCAATTGAACGACAAAACCCACGGCACATTGGTCGCACAAAAGCTGATCCAAAGTTTGGAGGCACCCATTGAGCTGACGAACGGGCGCGCCTATACCGGGGCCAGCATCGGCATTGCACTTTGCCCGCGCGACGACGACACGGTAGACGACTTGCTGCGCCGCGCAGACGCGGCCATGTATGTGGCGAAACGGCGCGGCAAAAACACCTTCACCGCATTTGCACCCGGAATTGAAGCAGAGCTCGCTTTTCGCGCCAGCCGTGACGGCGAAATTCGCCAAGGCATCGCCGAAGGCCAGTTCCGCCTGGTGTACCAACCTCAGTACTCGATTGACCGGCGCACCCTAATTGGCGCCGAGGCGCTGCTGCGCTGGCAACACCCCACAGAAGGCCTGCTGCCACCCGCCCACTTCATCGAAATCGCTGAAGCAACCGGGTTGATCGAGGGTTTGGCGCAATGGGTGATTGCTGAGGTACTGCGCCAAATGACCGAGTGGCAGGCAAAAGGCCTGACATGTGTGACCATTGCGATCAACGTCTCGGCAATCCAGTTTCGCCGCCGCGATTTTGCGAAAAATTTCATCGCTGCACAAGCCCGCGCCGAGATCGACCCGGCTCTGCTCGAAATCTAAATCACCGAAAGCGCTCTGTTTGATGCACTCGATCTCGATGCCAGTCTGAAGACGCTGCAACTAGCCGGCATTAGCATTGCGCTCGATGATTTTGGCACGGGCTATGCGTCGCTCTCCCACTTGCGGCGCTACCCGATCGACAAAATCAAGATCGACCGTTCTTTCATCTCCGATTTGCTCGACGATGCGGACGATCTGGCGATCACCAAAGCGACCATCGCAATGGCCAAGGCGCTGCGCATGAAGGTGCTTGCCGAAGGGGTCGAATCCGAAGCGCAGTTGGCGACGCTACGCGCGCTCGAATGCGATGAGTACCAGGGCTATCTCGATGGGCAACCTTTGGCAGCGGAACAATTTGGCGAGCTGCTGCGGCTGCGCGCCAACGATTGACCGCACGATAGAACCGGCACTGAGAAGTTTGAATTTTTTTGCCGCCTTTCCCGATGGGGCATCGGCGAGAAGTTCAAACTTCTACCTGTCTGCTCATTCCATTTCTAAATCATTACGATATGTCGTTGCCCCTTCCTAGCCGTGCTACGCGCACTGTCGTCGTCGGTGCGCCTAATCTCGTAATGATTTCACTAGTGTCCGGTCAAAACTCGAACAAAATCAATTGGTTAGCGAGGGGTAGTTGGTTGAAATTGTAGGCGATACCTGAAAAGGCTTGCTGGATATGGTTTTTCTCGAAAACGGACACCGACAAAACCT
>JANLTH010000137.1:0-47531 GCA_031362865.1 Burkholderiales bacterium
TTCGACGAGGTCGATTCGGGCATCGGCGGGCGCGTCGCGGAAGTCGTGGGGCGTTTGATGCGCTCGCTGGGCGTGGAACGGCAAGTACTCGCTGTCACGCACCTGGCGCAAGTGGCGGCGCGCGCCAATCAGCAATGGCAAGTGAGCAAGGTGTCATCCGGCAAAAGCACCGTCAGCCAAGTGCAAGTGCTCGACGCGAAAGGGCGCGTGGACGAAATTGCCCGCATGGTCGGTGGCGCGGAAATTACGACCGTGACACGCAAGGCCACGAAGGAAATGCTCGAAGCCGATTCGTAGCGCCCGGCAGACGTGCCCTCAATCGAGCTTGGCCCCGGACGCTTTCACAATTGGTGCCCAGCGCGCGATGTCGCTGCGAATCAACTGGGCAAATTGCTCCGGCGTGCCACCCAACACCTCCGCACCTTGGTCGCTCAACTTTTTCTTCAGGTCTGGCGCGCCCAAGGCTTTGGCGAATTCTTTGTTCAGCGTCGCAACGATCTCTGGCGGCGTACCGGCTGGTGCGACAAAGCCAAACCAAGTGCCAGACTCAAAGCCTGCGTAGCCGGATTCCGCTACCGTCGGGGTTTGCGGTAAATCATCAACCCGCTGGATCGAG
The DNA here is from genome assembly GCA_031362865.1 of Burkholderiales bacterium. Classification (GTDB taxonomy): domain Bacteria; phylum Pseudomonadota; class Gammaproteobacteria; order Burkholderiales; family JAEUOS01; genus JANLTH01. Next base: position 617 of record JANLTH010000137.1, read on the forward strand.
GTGACTGCCAGCGCGCGCATCTTGCCGCTGCGCACTTGGCCAATCAAGGTTGGGATCGACGACATGTACAAATCGACTTGCCCGCCCAAAATGTCGGTGACGGCCTGCGCTGCGCCTTTGTAGGGGATGTGGGTGAATTTGACACCGGCGGTCTTTTGCAGCAACTCGCCCGATAAATGCGCCACTGTCCCATTGCCAGGTGAGGCAAAGTTGAGCGACCCGGGGCGCGCTTTGGCTGCTGCGAGCACATCGGCCAGCGATTTGTGGGGCGACTGCGCCGCCACCACCAACACCATCGGCGAGCTCGCCATCAAGCCGACCGGGGCCAGGTCGCGCACCGGGTCGTAAGGCAGCTTGGTGTACAGCGTGGGGTTGATCGCCAAATTGCTGCTTTGGCCCAAGGCGAGTGTGTAGCCGTCTGGCGCAGACTTAGCGACCGCATCGACCCCCAAATTGCCGCCCGAACCGGGGCGGTTGTCGATGATGAAATTCCAACCGGTGAGCGCGGCCGTTTTTTGCGCAATCTCGCGGGCAATGATGTCAGTGCCACCACCCGGTGGGAACGGCACGATCACGCGGATCGGTTTGCTGGGATAGGTTTGTGCGACGGCTGGTGCAGCCATCAGCGTGACTAGCACGCTGAGCACGCCCAGCGCAAGTCTGCGAGCAAGAATCGATTTCAGTAGGGGCATGGTGCGGCGGCCTGCTATTGCGTCAGCCGCCCGAAGAACGGGTAACTCGGGTCAGAGTAGCCGTGCGTGGACGAATGACCGGGCCGCACGCGTTGGTTCATGAATTCTTCGTCTTCTGCGGTCCACTGATAGTCCAGCGTGGGGAAGTAGTCAGCCCATTGCGCGGCCGTGCGTGGCCCGGCAATCACCGAGGTGACGATGCGGTTGGCCAGCACCCAGGCGGTGGCCCATTGGCTGGCGGTGAGATTACGCGCCTTGGCGTGCGCGATCACCTCTTGCGCGATCAGGAAGGATTCTTCGCGAAACTCGGTTTGCAAAATGCGCTTGTCACCGCGTGCCGCGCGCGAGCCGTCGTCAGGCTTGGCGGTGCTGCTGCCGGGTGCATATTTGCCCGTGAGCACGCCGCGCGCAATCGGGCTGTAGGGCACGACCCCCAAGCCGAAATGATCGCAGGCGGGTAACACTTCGACCTCAGGCATGCGGTTCAGTGCGTTGTAGTAGGGCTGGCAGACGATGGGTTCAGGCACATGTTGGCGACGGCACTCGGCCACGATTTCGGCGATCCGCCAGCCGCGAAAGTTGGAAACCCCAAAGCTGCGAATCTTGCCCGCGCGAATCAATTCGCCCATCACCGTGACCGCTTCTTCAAAATCCGCGCCGCCGCCGGCTTGCTCGAAATCACGATGCATGTAGTAGATGTCGATGAAGTCGGTGCCCAGGCGCTGCAGCGAGTCTTCAACTGCGCGGCGCATCCAGGTGCGCGAGTAGCCGCTGCGGTTGGCGGTGTTTTTCGTGCCATCGCTCATGGCATTGCCGACTTTGCTGGCAAGCACCCAATTGGCCCGGTCCGCCTTGAGCAGGGGTCCCAAAATCGCTTCAGAAGCGCCGTTGGTGTAGACATCGGCGGTGTCGACGAAATTGATGCCACGCTCACGCGCAATCGCAATGATGTTGGCCGCTTCAGCAACGTCAGTCTGGTCGCCGAACATCATGGTGCCAAGGCACAGCGGGCTGACTTTGAGAGTGTGTTTTCCGAGAGGGCGGTAAATCATGATTTTGGGAAGAGGCAGCAGAGTTTGGATAGGCGTAGTCTACTGATTGGCGTCTGCCTATAATCGTTGTGCCGCATGCAAAATTGAGTGATTGACCCGATCAACCGGAAGCCATCCGCCATGAATCTTTTCAAGACATCCACCGTAGAGCAGTTGGCCCAGCGCATCCCATCCGGCATCAGACTGTGCGTCGCCAAAGACGAGAGCGGTGTTTCGATGGCGGTCACGCGCGAGCTGGCACGGCGCGCCCGCGACGGCATCCTGCGCGATCTGCATTTGATCACCGTACCGGTTTCCGGTTTGCAGGCCGACATTCTGATCGGTGCTGGGGCGGTAAGCGCGCTCGAAACATCGGCTGTTTTCTTAGGCGAATACGGCCCCGCACCGTGCTTTACGCGCGCCGTCAAAGCTGGCGCGATTCGCTTGATCGATGGTACTTGCCCGGCGATTTATGCCGGTTTGCAGGCAGGTGAAAAAGGCATTCCTTTTATTCCCTTGCGCGGCATTGTTGAGTCGGATTTGATGCGGCATCGGCACGACTGGAAGCTGATCGCCAACCCGTTTGCAGCGACTGACGATCCTATCGTTTTGATTCAGGCCATTACGCCAGACATCGCGCTATTTCATGCGCCCTGCGCCGACCGTTTCGGCAATGTGTTCGTGGGTCGTCAGCGCGAAGTCGCCACGATGGCGCATGCCGCGCGCGCGACCTTCGTTACCGTAGAGCGGATGGTGGACGAAGACTTGGCGCATCACCCGCAAATGGCGGGCAGCACGATTCCCGCGGTCTATATCAGCGCGATTGCGGTCGCGCCGCGTGGGGCCGCGCCCTTGCAACTGGGGGGCGAGTATGGTTTGGACGAGGCCGCGTTAGCGCGCTATGCGAAGCACGCCGCCTCCGAGGTAGGCTTTGAAGAATGGCTCCAGGAGTGGCTCTCCACGGCATCTGGCTTGAAAGGTGCGCCCCTGGCGGCGCTTGCGGCATGAGTGCTGCGGCTCCTGCCAGCGCTGCCGAAATATTGATTGCCACCATCGCCGGGCTGTTGGCCGACCCGGCGCAGGTGCGCCATGTAGCGGTGGGCGCATCGTCACCGATTCCCGGCGCGGCGGCGCTACTGGCACGGGCGCGGCGCGAAGTGGCTGGGCTCGCTCCGTTGCGCCTATCGATTTTGGGCTCGCAAGCACACAACAGTTTCACCAGTGGTGGCGTGGAGATTTTCGATATGGCCGCCACCGGCCGGATTGATGTCTTTTTTCTGGGCGGTGGCGAAATCGATGGCGCGGCCAATATCAATCTGATTGGGGTTGGCACTGAGGCAAGCGGCTACCCGGAGCACGCGGTGCGCTGGCCCGGCTCGTTCGGTTCAGCCTATCTCTACTATTTGGTGCCGCGGGTGATTCTGTTTCGCGAAGAGCACACCCGCCGCGTGATGGTGCCCAAGGTGGCCTTTGTCAGCGCACCAGGCCAAAGCGCGCCGCAGATCCATCGGCCTGGCGGGCCATATGGCTTGCTCACCTCGCGGTGCTGGTTCGTGTTTGACAAAGCGGCGGGGCGTTTCCGTTTGGAAAGCGTGCATCCCGGTCACACGGTGGAACAGGTGCGCGAACACACCGGTTTTGCTTTTGACAGCCCCGCGCGCGATGCCGATGTGCCGCAGACTACTGAGCCCGACCAGGTCGCGCTCCAGTTGATACGCGGCCGCGTGCGTGATGAGTTGAGGGAAACTTATCCGAAATTTGCCACCAGTTTGCCGCCAGCTGCACAGTAGGCACGGGCCTTAAGTGCCCGTACCTACCCGATCAATCCGCTTTGTGCGGAATCTGCGAATTCCAGGCGCGGCTCCAGTCGACAAACGCTTCTGGTGCGAGCGCCCGCGAGATGAAGTAGCCTTGGGCAATATCGCAGCCCATCGAGAGCAGTAGCGCCCACTCTTCCTGCCGCTCCACACCTTCAGCAACCGACGAAAGCCCGAGCTTTTTGGCCAATTGCAAGCTTGATTCGAGAATCGTGCGAATGTTGGGTTTGGCGGCGGCACCGGCCACGAAGGATTGGTCAACCTTCAATTCGGTAAACGGAATTCGGCTTAGTTGCTGCATCGACGAGAAGCCGGTGCCGTAGTCGTCAATCGAAATGCCAAAGCCGCGCATGCGCAGCCGCGCCAGGTTTTCGAGTACGTGGGCCATGTTGGTGGTGACCAGACTCTCGGTGACTTCAAGAATGATGAACTGGCAATCGACGTTGGCTTCGCGTACCAGCGCGGTGATGCGCTCGGCCACGCCGATCTGCCCCAGATAAGCCAGTGACAAATTGACCGCTACGCGTGTCACCAAGCCCTGCGCGGCCCACTCGCGCTGCGCTTGCAAGGCCTGTTCGAGCATCGCCCATGAAAGGCCGTTGATGAGCTCGGTTTGTTCGGCGATACCGATAAAAGTTTGTGGCTGCAGCAAACCTTTTTCTGGATGCCGCCAGCGCGCCAAAGCTTCGGCCCCGACCACGGCTTGCGTGTTCATGTCCACCTTGGGCTGAAAGTAGGCGACAAACTCTTTGCGCACCAGGCCGCGTTCGAGTTCGTCGGCAGTAATTTTGGCCGTCACCACATGGGGCAAGGGTTCCGTGGCGGCGGCAAAGCGCACCAGCAAATTTGACAGTTTTTGCAGACTCACCGGCTTTTCGATGATGCCCAGCACCGGGATGCCATGCGCCCGGGCCATGTTTTCGACCGACGAAATCAGGGTGGTATCCAGGCCAGAAAGCAGAATCAGCGAGCGCACCAACTGCTCGGTGGCCACATGGCGAATCAGCTCGACCCCGTCCATGCCGGGCATGTCGAGGTCGCAGACCATCACGTCGACCGCACCGCGCTGCGCAAAATCGGGTCGAAGCTTGGCCAGCGCATCGGCCCCGTCACTGGCTTCGAGAACGCCCTCGGCCCCGAGTTGGCGCAATTGCGAAACGGCAATTGATCGCTGGAAATCGTGGTCTTCAACGACGAGCAGGCGCAGGCTTGAAATATCCATCGAGGGCATTGTGCAGGAGCGGCTTTGACGGGGCAAGTGATTTAACGATCGCTAATATTTGAGGAAGGTCGGGTCGGCATCAAGTGGGCCTCAGCTGCTGGCGCATACGGCGCAAGGCGGTGGCGGTGAAATCGAGCGCTTCTTGGGCGGGCAAGCGTTCGAGTTGCGCGGCCAGCTCGGCGATATTGCGCGCCCCCGCAAGCAAGGCCGCGCCCTTGATGCGGTGTGACTGGCGGCGAATTTCGGCGGTGTCGCGCGCTAATAGCGCCTCGCTGAGCACGTCAAAATCGCGGATGCAGGCGGCTGTGAACGCCTCGCGCAACGCCGGATCAGCGGCCATTCGCAGGTGGTCAAATGCGTCCGTCACGCCCGCGCCGCGTTGCTCCGATGCAGCTCCAGGGGCTCCAATCGCCGCGCCAAACCAGGTTTCCAGCTGCACGTACAAATTTTGCAGCTCGGTAGGCTTGCCCAAAAGCGCATCGGCCCCGGCCGCCAGGACGCTGGCTTCGCTCTCGTCACTGTGCGGCCCAGTGCCCGCACTCATGGCGAGAATTCGTACCGGCGTAGCGCTGCCCGCCTGCGCTTCGGCTTCCCGCAGGGCGCGAATCAGCGACAGGCCATCCATGCCGGGCATTTGCAGGTCGGTAATCACGAGTGCAAAGCGCGCAGCGCCAGGGGCAAAGGCTGCACGGAAGCCTTCCAGCGCGGCCCAGCCAGTGCTGAAGACCGCGGGTTCAAGCCCAAGCATGCGCAACTGGCCTTCGGCCACCATCCGTGCTACCGGATGGTCGTCTACCACCATCAGTTGCAACTGGCTGACCGAACGTGGTGCTGGAATGTGTTCTTCTGCGGCTGGCGCTGCCCGCGATTTTTGCAATGCCAGAGCACAGGCCGCGCGCAGATGCGAGGGGAGCAGCGGCGCGGAACAGGCATGCGCGGGCGCGGGCTCGTGGGCGAAAGTGGGCGCAAAATTGGCCGCGTGACTGGTATCGTCGTTGCGGTGCAAAATCACTGGTTGCGCAGCAATTCCGGTGGCGTGCCACTGGCTGAGATGAGTCACCAGTTCAGGTGCAGTGACATCCATGCGCGCGGCGGCAGCATTGAGATCGATCAGGACCAGATCCGGCGCTTGGGTGGCTACCAAGCGTTGCAGGTGCACCGGGTTGGCCGGCAGCATGGAGGGAGTTGCCGGGTACATGCGCCAATGGGTTAACAAGGCGCTCAGATAGCGGTCTTCTTCTTCGGTGGCACCGAGAATCAGGGCGCGCTTGCCTTCCAACGCGTTGGCGGCATTGCGGGCCACCAATCCCTCGGCGTAAGTGATGGTGTCGTCACAGACTTCGAAGGCCACCTTGAACGAAAAGCGCGAACCCGTGCCTTCAATGCTATCGAGCTCGAGCGTGCCGCCCATCAGGTCACTCAGGCGCTTGCAGATCGCTAACCCCAAGCCGGTGCCACCAAAGCGCCGTGCGGTTGATGAGTCGGCCTGACTGAACGAACTGAAGAGCTTGTCAAGGTGCTCGGGCGCGATCCCGATGCCACTGTCGGAAACGGCAATTTTGATCGCTTGGGTAGCAGCGAAGCGAGGCCCGCTGGCATTAGCCATCGTGTCGTTGCGGATCATCAGCTCAACAAACCCGGTCTCGGTGAATTTGATTGCATTCGAGGTCAGGTTGAACATGATTTGCTTTAGGCGCACCGGGTCGCCCCACATCGCCGGTGGCAGGTCAGGGTCGAGCCGCAGCCGCAGTTCGATATTTTTCGGCTCGGCCAAACACAGCGGGGCCTGTGCCCGCGCTACGCTTTCGGCCAGTTCAGTGATCGAAAAGCGGGCGCGTTCTAGCGCCAGGCCACCGGCCTCGATGCGTGAAAAATCGAGCAGGTCATTCAGAATCGCCAGCAGGCTCTTGCCGCTTTCGCTGGCAGTTTTGACCTGCTGCGCCTGCGTATTGTTCAGGCGCGAAAGCCCCAGCAATTCGAGCAGGCCCAGCATGCCGTGCAGTGGGGTGCGGATCTCGTGGCTCATGGTGGCGAGAAACACCGATTTGGCGGCGGTGGCCGCTTCGGCGGCATCTTTGGCCTGTTCCAGTTCGTGTTCGTGCTGATGGACCTCGGTCACGTCGACCATCACAGCCAACAGGCCACCGGTCTCGCCCGAGGGCAGGCGGAAGGTCGTGACAGAGGAGTAGATGTCGCGCAGGCTGCCATCTGAAAACGTGATGCGCACGTCGCGTGCGCTGATGCCGCCCGATTGCAGAAACGTCAGATCGCGTTGATGGATGGTGGCGCGCTGCCCGGGGTTAAAAAGCGTGGTCTCCAGAATTGTTTTGCCAATCAGGTCGCTGCGATTGACCGCGAAGGCTGCTTCATAGGCGCGATTGCAGCCCAAGTAGCGCGCCAGCCGGTCTTTGAAAAAAATCGGGCTGGGGATGGTGTCGAGCAGAGTGGATTGAAACGCCAATTGGTGCGCCAAATCGGCCTGGGCCTGGAGCCGCAGATTGATCTGGCGCTTGAGTCGTGCATTCCAGATCGCATAGACCGCCAGCAGTACCAGCAGAGCCACCCCCACCGGCAGCAGGATGCGCCACACCTCGCGCCACTGCAGCCCGGTTTTGAGCTCGGTGCGCAACCATTTTTGCGCCAGGCGCTCGCGGTCACCGGTACTCAGGCTGTTCAGTGATTTGCTCAGGATGCCGACCAATTCAGGTGCGTCTTTGCGCACCCCGAAGTAAAGATTGGTGTCAATTTCTGGCAGGGTCGCTGACACTCTGAGTTGACCGGGATGGATGCGCTGCATAACCGGGGCGCCGACTTCCAGATTGCTGATGAGTGCCTCGGCACGCCCGTTGACCACCAGCTCGAGCGCCTCTTCGAGGTCGCCTGCCGGGACCCGCTCAATGTCAGGGTAGCGCTGCTTGACGTACTCGTCAGCCAGATAACCGCGCACCACCGCCATGCGTTTGCCGCGTACCGCGCCCAGATTGGCCAGGTAAGTACTGTCGGCGCGGGTGATGAGAATGCTGGTGATGTTGGCAATCGGCCCGACGAAGCTCAAATAGCGCTCGCGTTCAGCCGTGCGGGCGATGGCGGTAACGACATCGATTTCCCGCGCTTCGAGGCCGCTGAGAATTTGTGCCCAGCTTAAGCCGGGTTCAAGTTTTAGGCCCAGTCCGGCACGCTCGGCGGTGAGCTGCAAGAGTTCGCCTGCCAAGCCCCCCGCTTGGCCATCGGTGATCACGCTGAAAGGTGCATATGCCGCATCGGCCCCGACCCGCGCCACGGGATTGCGCGAGAGCCACTCCTGCTCACGCAGACTTAGCGCGATATGGACTCCCGAACCGGCCACCAAGCTGCTAAAGGGCAGCCAGCGTTGGCGCAAGGTTTCGCGCTCGCTGGCCGGGATTTTTTGTAGTGCAGCGTCGATTTGGGTCAGTAGCGAAGTGGCCCCAGGGTTCGCGGCGTTGCTGCGCACCGCGAAACGCAGTCCACCGGTTGAAAACGCAGCGGCACTCTGAATCCGCAAGTTGGCTAGATGGTCGCGCTCGATCAGATACGAGGCAACAAACAGATCGCCGACGTAGGAGTCCGCTTCGCCGCGCGCCACCCGAGCCAAGGCTTCGGCGGTCGAATCGACCTCGACCAACAAGCCTTCCGGGTATTCACGCCGTACGAACTCGACCACCGCGTAGCCTCGTTCGAGCACAATCACCCGCCCGGCGAATTTGGCGTTGTCCTGTCCGGCATTCACACGCGAGACGATTACCGGCGCACTCTCGAAATACGGGGTGCTGAAGTCCAGCACGCCGCGTCGTGCTGGAGTCGAGGCGGCCGTACCGATGAAATCAATCGTGCCCTCGCCCAACTTGTCGAGCACCCGCTCAAAGCTCGGCTCGACTGAAACGCGGACCTCACGATTCAGATGGCGGGCAAGTGCCTGCACATAATCGGCAGTGATGCCGCTGACTGAGCCGTCGTCAGCGACGATTTCAAACGGCGGGTTGCCAGCCCGCTCCACCCCCAAAATCAGCGGGCGGTTCGTGCCGGTGGCCGGTGGCAAACTTTCGGGCAGCAGTCGGGCGATCGCGCGCGGCTGCTGCCCTTGCGCAAATGCGCTGGGTGCGCATGTGGCTGCCAACAACGCCAGCAGCAGCGGCAGCAGCGTGGCAAGCAGTTTTTGGCCTCGCATCACGCACCCCGTGCGATCAGAATGCTCAGTCCGGCACCAAGACAACCTTGCCGTGCGTTTTGCGGGTTGCCAGGTCGAGCATCGCTTGTGGCGCTTTCGAGAGCGGGTACGAATTGGTCACCACCGGTTTGATCTTGCCCTGCGCCAAGAGCGTATACAAATCGCCCATGATCGCGCGGGCTGTTTGCGGCTCGCGCTTGGCGCACTCCCCCCAAAACACGCCGATCGCACTGGCCGCTTTGAGCAACAAGCGGTTGGCCGGAATATTGGGAATCGTACCGCCTGCGAAGCCCACCACAATGAAGCGCCCGCGCCAGGCCAATACCTTGAGCGAGAGTTCGGCAATCCGCCCGCCCACCATGTCGATGATGATGTCGGCCCCCTTGCCGCCAGTGGCTTCTTTGACTCGCTCAACCCAGCTCTCGTCGCTGTAGTCAAAGGCGTGGTCAGCGCCTTGAGCTTGGCAAACATCGAGTTTGGCTTTGCCGCCAGCGGTGGCAATAATCTTGCCCGCGCCCCAAGTTTTTGCCAATTGAATCGCGGCTAAGCCGACCCCGCCCGCGCCCGCGTGCACCAGCACCGTTTCGCCCGGCTGCATGCGCCCCGCGTCTTTCAAGCACTGATGGGCGGTAGGGTAAACCACCGGAATCGCCGAGCCTTCAGCGAATGACACATTGTCAGGAATGGGCGCCACCGCGTTTTGGTCGAGCAGTGCATGGGTCGCGTAGCCGCCGGTGCCCAAGTTGCCACAGACGCGCGTGCCCAATGGCAATTTGACACCTTCGCCGACCGCTGTAATCGTGCCGGCCACTTCAACGCCGGGCGTAAAAGGGAAGGGCGGCTTGACCTGATACTGCCCCTTGATGATGAGGGTATCGAGAAAATTGAGCGCCGAAGCTTCCACCTTTACGAGCACCTGGCCTTGACCTGGAATCGGATCGGGCGCTTCCTCAAACGACATGCCGTGCGGTTCACACCACTGCTTGACAACCCATGCTTTCATGCAATTCTCCTCCGTGCAAAAAGTTGATATTGGTTTTCGAGCTAATATCAAAGCTTAGCAGCAAGCGCCAGCCGTAGCGCTTGTATCTTTGGAATTCCACTTTTGGAGACATTCGCATCATGAGACGAATTATTATCAAGGCAGCGCTCGCCGCCATTGGGAGTGCTGCAATCGCGGCGGCCCCGGTCCAGGCACAGGACAAAACCATCCGCATCGCCTACATCGACCCGGCTTCGGGCATGATGGCCCCGGTGGGCGCGCACGGCTTGAAAGAACTGCAGTTTTTCGCCGAGGCGATGAACAAGAAGGCGGGCGCGGGCGGCACCAAGTTTGAGATCATTCCGTTTGACAACAAGCTTTCCCCACAAGAGAGCCTGAACGTGCTCAAAGTGGCGATTGATCGTGGCATCCGCTACGTGACGCAGGGCAATGGCTCCGGCGTTGCGCTGGCCTTGCAAGACGCGATTGAAAAGCACAACGAGCGTAACCCGGACAAGACGGTACTTTTTTTGAACTACGCCGCCGTTGACCCCGACATGACCAACCAGAAGTGCTCCTTCTGGCATTTCCGGTTCGATGCCAACAGCGACATGAAGATGGAGGCGCTGACCACCTGGATGGCCAAAGAGCCCAAAGTCAAGAACGTCTACTTGTTCAACCAAAACTACGCCTTCGGCGTGGCCGTCGACCGTGCCGCCAAAGAATACCTGGCCCGCAAGCGCCCCGACGTGAAGATTGTCGGCACTGATCTTCATCCGCTCGCGCAGGTCAAAGATTTCGCCCCCTACGTGGCGAAGATCAAAGCCAGCGGCGCTGATTCTGTCATTACCGGCAACTGGGGCAACGACTTTTCGCTGCTCATGAAAGCCGCCAAAGACGCGAACCTCAGTGTCAATTTTTACGGTTACTACCCAGGTGTGATTGGCACGCCTTCCGCGATCGCCTCACTGGGTGATTCGGCGATTGGCAAGATCACGCAAATCTCCTACTGGCACAACAACGTGGGCCCGAAGAATGAGCTCACCAAAATGAGCGAAGAGTTTGGTGCCAAGTACAAAGAGGATCTCTACACCCTGGCCTTTTACAACATGCTCAACATGCTGTCAAAAGCGGCCAACGACACCAAGAGCATCGACCCGCTCAAGATCGCTCGTGCCATGGAAGGCATGAAGCTGCAAACGCCGATGGGCGAAGTTGAGATGCGCAAAACCGACCACCAACTGCAGCAGCCACTGTATTTGTCGAGCTGGCAAAAAGTGGACGGCAAGGCAGACGGCAAAGGCACGCGCTACGCCTCCGAGAATTCGGGCTACGGCTTCCGCGCTGACGTGACGCTCGACAACTACGTCGCCGCCCAGCCGACGACTTGCCAAATGAAGCGGCCATAAGGTATTGCGTTAGTGGCTTAACCAAACGCCTTGGGAAGCGCATGTTGCGGCTCCCAAGGCGAATCTTCATTTCAGCGGGTCAATGAATACCAACCATTTTCAGCACTGGCCACCCAACCAAAGCCGCTCGCTTTCCATCCCGCAGACCAGCCTAGGGTTTAATCTCGAGGTCTCGGCGGCGCGCTATCCCGACAAAGCGGCAACGATTTACTACGATGCCATACTGACTTGGCGTGAACTCAAGGCCCAAGTCGATGCACTGGCTGCTTATTTGCAGCACGAGTGCGGCATTCAGCGCGGCGACCGCGTACTGCTTTACCTGCAAAACTGCCCACAGTTTTTTATCGGCTACTACGCGATATTGCGCGCCGATGCGTTTGTGGTACCAGTCAACCCGATGCTCAAAGCCGATGAGCTGGCGCACCTGCAAGCGGACAGCCAAGCCAACGTTGCCCTGCTCGCGCAAGATTTGCTGCCCAATGCCGTACCCCTGCTGCAGAGCGGGGCGCTGCGCCGCGCGGTGGTGACTGCTTATGCGGATTACTTGCCACGGGTAGCCACTGAAATGCGGCCCCCCGAGGTTGTTGCGGTGCCCTTTGAAGAAGCTTGTCTGGCGGGCCTCTCCAATGCCATTTACTGGAATGCCGCGCTGGACAAGGCTCTTCAGCCATCGCCTTCTCTGGCAGGGCCGCAAGATTGGTGTGTCATGCCCTACACCTCGGGCACTACTGGGCGGCCAAAAGGCTGCGTCCACACCCACAGCTCGGTGATGTACACCGCAGTGGCGCAGTCGTTGTGGAATTTTGGCAGTGCGGAGTCAGTGAATCTGGCCACCGTACCCTTGTTTCACGTTACTGGCATGCAAGGCTGCATGAACGCGCCGGTCTATAACGGCAGTACCACGGTGATTTTTTCACGCTGGGACCGCGAAGCTGCGGCGCAGGCGTTTTCCCGCTACAAAATTACCCATTGGACCAACATCCCAACCATGGTGGTGGATTTTCTCGCCAACCCGAAACTGGACCAGTACGACCTGTCGAGCTTAAAGCGCATCGGTGGCGGCGGGGCTGCCATGCCCGAGGCAGTCGCGCAGAAAATCAAGGACCTCTGGGGCTTGGGCTACATCGAAGGCTATGGCTTGTCGGAGACCATCGCCCCGACGCACATCAACCCGGCGCAGCGCCCCAAAAAGCAGTGCTTGGGCATTCCGATTTACGACACCGACGCACGCATAGTTGACCCAGAAACCTTGCTGGAGCTTTCTGCCGACGAGGCGCAATCCAAGGGTGGCGAAATTGTGGTGAATGGACCGCAGGTGTTTCAGGGCTATTGGCGCGATGACGAAAAAACCAGGGCGGCTTTTTTTGAGCTGGACGGCAAGCCATTTTTCCGCACGGGCGATTTGGGTCGCTTTGATGCCGACGGCTACTACTTCATCACCGACCGCTTGAAGCGCATGATTAACGCTTCGGGCTACAAAGTGTGGCCAGCCGAGGTTGAGGCGATGATGTACGCCCACCCGGATATCCAGGAGGCGTGCATTATCGGTAGCCGTGATGCCTATCGGGGCGAAACCGTGAAAGCGGTGGTGGTGCTCAAAGCGGCAAGCCGGGGCCTGGCGACAGAGGCGACGATCGTCGATTGGTGTCGGGAGCGCATGGCTGCCTACAAATACCCGCGCGTGGTCGAATTTGTGGAGGTACTGCCAAAAACCGCAACCGGCAAGGTGCAATGGCGGGTCTTGCAAGAGCTGGAAGACGGCAAGGCTTGATGCCTTTTGACGCGACTAAAACGCCGCGACTTTGCGCGCCAGCCGCTCCAGGTTGCGGTCCAGAATGCCATGCGCACGCAGGCTGTCTACGGTCTGCGTGAGGTAGTCGCGGCATGGGCCTACCGTGCCACGTGCCGAGGCGATGATGATTGCGGCCGTGTCTTCCGCAATATTGCAGGCTGAGGCGGGGTGGCTCTTGCGTACGACGAAGGTCAGTACACGCCGCCGCGTTCCATCAGCGAACCGCGCGGCAGCCCAAGTCGGCACGTAAGAAGCGAGCAGCATTTCACGCCGCCACACCAGCGAGAGCTCGTGCCACGCTTGGTCGGCCCGAATACGAAACGCCACGCCTTTGACCGCGCCGCCACGGTCGAGCCCTAGCACCAGCCCCGGTGCTTCCGGCGTGCCGCGATTGACGCGCGAATAAAGACAAAACTTGCGGTGAAAGCCATGCACGGTGGCGACTTCTTTTTCAGCAAACTCGATCAGCGGGTTCCAGATGAGGGAGCCGTAGCCAAACAACCAAACGTCGGCGTTGTCGGCATTCTCTTCAGCGCGCGCGTCGACCGGCTTGGCCGCTAAAGTTGCGCGCAGGCAATCGTCCAATTCTTCATCGCTGCGCGCCAGCGAGCCCAAGCGGGCGCGGGCTTCAGCGCTGCGCCCCGCTCCGCGAGTGAGCGATTCGCGGGTGAGATTGCCTTGGGCTGGCGCGAGGGTTCGCACGTTTTTAGTATTTGACCGAGCAGCCGTAGGGTGTGGTCGCGGCGGTGGTCACGGCTTTACCGGCGAGCGTTTCGGCCAATGCAAGCCTGACAAAGTTTTTCGACGTTTTCACGTCTTCGGGGTTTGCCGAGCGCTTGTCGTCAATCGCGCCGTTGTAAACCAACTGGCCCTTCGGGTCCACGATGTACATCTGTGGCGTGGTTTTGGCGCTGTACAGCTTGCCCACCTTGCCGTCTTGGTCCATCAGCGTGGCCTTGGGTGCGCCGCCAGACTTGCTCATCCAGCTCGCCATGTCGGCTGGCTTCAAGAAATCAGCGTGTGTGGGGTTGGTGGAATTAACCGCGAGCCACACGACTTCTTTGCCAGCGGCATCTTTCTGCAAGGCTTGCATGTTGTTTGAGTCGTAGTGCTTGCGCACGTAGGGGCAGCCGGGGTTGACCCATTCGAGCACCACGTGCTTGCCCTTAAAGTCAGACAGTTTGGCCGGTTTGCCGTCGGTGCCGATCAGTGCGAAATCAGGCGCGCTCTGGCCTACCGTGACCGCAAAGGAAAAAGCCGGTACAAACAGAGCAGCGACGAAAAAAGCAAGTTTTGGCATGATGAAACTCCCGGGCAGGCGATCAAAAAAAGCGTTCAATTCAAGGTTTTCAGCGCATCCAATACGATACCGCTGGTCAGCAATTCAGGCAAGAGCAGCGGCGCTTGATTGGGCCGGTAAAGCACATACACCGGCACGCCGCTGCGGCCTAGTGCATGCAGCGCGCGCGCAATTTCTGGGTCACGTCGGGTCCAATCAGCGCGCATCAGAGTCACGTTTTTAGCCGCAAATGCCGCCTCAATCGCGCGAGTTCCCAGCACCGCTTTCTTGTTGACCTGGCAAGAAACGCACCAAGCGGCAGTGAAGTCGATAAATACCGGCTTGCCGGTGGCCACAAGTTCCTCTGCACGGGTGGCGGTGTAAGCTTGCCAGACAGCGCTCTCGGTGGCCGAAGCGCCGAGAGCGGCGCCCACAGGCGCTTCTGAAATGGCCTGCGCCAAGAAGCCCAACCACAGCGCGACTCCCAAGGCAATGGCTGAAGAGGCACGCCAGGCGGACTTCTTCAGAGCACTTGTTTGCGAAATTCCCCAAGCCCACGCAGCAATTCCCAATACGGTGAGCGCCAATAACAGCCACGCCGCGCCGTCAACCCCCACCTGCACGCCGAGCACCCACACCAACCAAACCACGGTGGCAAACAAGGGAAAAGCGAGAAATTGCTTGAAACGCACCATCCACGCGCCAGGGCGCGGCAGGCGCGCTGCCCAGCCCGGAAACCAAGCCAGCAACACATAGGGCAGGGCCATGCCCACCCCTAGCGCCGCGAAAACGGCCAAGGCTTCGCCGATCGATTGCGTGATTGCGTACCCCAAGGCTGCGCCCATAAACGGTGCAGTGCACGGCGAAGCCGCGACCACCGCAAGCACGCCATTGCCGAATGCGCTCCGCAAGCTCGCGGGCTGCGCATTTGCATCGACCGCGCCGAAGGCGAACTCAAACACCCCGGCCAAATTGAGCGCCAGCACAAAGAACAGTGCTGCCAAAGCCGCAATCACCGCAGGCGATTGGAGTTGAAAGCCCCAGCCAATTTCGCTGCCACCAGCACGCAAGGCCACCAGCACACCCGCAAGCGCGAGAAAGGAAAGCACGATGCCCGCAGCAAACACCAAGCCATGCGACCGCGCGCGCGCGCCACCGCCAAGTTGCGCGAAGCTCAGCACCTTGAGCGAAAGCACCGGAAAGACGCAGGGCATCAGATTGAGAATCAAGCCGCCCAAAAGTGCGAGGCCCAGCGCTGCGAACAGACCCAACGGTGCCCCACCCACCGGCGGCATGGCAGCACCCAAGCCCGTGCCATCGCGCTGCACGGTCGAACTCACCAGCTTGCCCAGGGGCGGCAGCGCCTGCGTTTGGAGTGGCGCATTGACCAGTGCCGACCAGATCGGCTGTCCCTGCGCCGTTGCTGCGACCACCAAGCCTTGCAGGCGAGTGAATTCGCCGACCGGCTGCTTGGCCCGCGCCAGCGTGAGCATCAAGCCCTGCTCGAAGCGCTCCAGCTTTTGCGGCGCGTTTGACTCAATCTTGCCTTCTTCAAGCGGGAAGAAATCGATGCGAGCGGCTGGCCCGATCACAGCGGCGGCTTTGGCATCTGGCAACAGCGCCAGCAGCGCATTCGCCTCGTCCGCTTTGCCCTGCGCGCCACCCGCCCATGCTTGCGGCAACGCCGCTTTGGCCGCCTGGATTGCGGCAGCGGCAGCGCTCGCGTTCGGTAGCGCCAGCCCCAAGCTTGCCGCCCCGGGAATGCAGACGTCTTTGCATTCGAGCCACTCCACCTTGGCCTGCAACATGGCCGCCCCGGTAAAGCTTGCGGGCGGCGTGATCTCGGTGAGCAGCAAAACCTCACCTTCATAGCCGAAATTGACCAGTTGGTTGGGTGGCGTACCCAGCGCTAACCGACGCGGCGCGGGCCACTGAATCGGCCCGGCTTTGAAACCCTCGGGCAAGGTCCATCCAATCGTGGTCGCCAGACCCGAGTCACCCGGGTTTTGCCAATAGGTGTGCCAGTGCGGGGCCATGCTCAAGCGCACCGCCGCCGTAAAGGCCATGCCCGGGGTGGCCTGGGTGCTCTCAGCGAGCAGCGTTGCGGTGACGTGGTCGCTTTTGCCCGATGCCGAGAGCGCAAAGCTGCCCGTGTGGGCGAGCACCAGCAACAGGGCAACGACTAGCTTAACAATGAGCTTCATTATCGAATAGACCCAACTAGGCTGGACTAATTCCATTTCCAAATCATTACTAGATTAGGCGAACCGACGACGACAGTGCGAATAGCACGGCTAGGAAGGGGCAACGACATATAGTAATGATTTGGAAATGGAATAAGTTCAGCGCGCCAGGCGTTCTGCCAAGGCCGGGTCCAGCGCCCGCAGGCGCTCCAGCGCCAAGTCCAACGAATCGAGGTTGCCCGACAGTTTGTAGACCTTGCCCGCCCCAAACCAGACCAGCGGCGATTCGGGTGCCAGGCGAATCGCGTTTTCGAAGGCTTGTGCCGATTTGACCCATTCCATCCGCTCGCCATACGCCTCGCCCAAAATGAAGAAGGTGGCCGCGTGGGTCGTGTCGATGGAGGATGCTTTTTCGAGTACCTGAATCGCCCGGTCCAGGTTGGCGCTGCGGCCCGGTGCGCCCGAATTGGCCTGGCCACGCAAGGCTACCGCCCAAAAATTGAGCGCATTGATATCTTCCGGGTTGATTTCATGCGCGCGCGGCAGGAGTTTCAGTGGCTCTTCGTACTTTTCTTGCATCAAGAGCGCATAGCTTTTGAGCACCATCCAATCGGCCGAGGTGCGCTCGGCAGCCAGCTTTTTCGTCGCGTGTACCTCCAAGCCAGGCCAGTCGGATTTTTTATAGAACTCACCCGCCTCGCGGTAGGGCGTGCCCTGTCCGCGCGGCGCGAGCAGCGAGGCCCACATATCGGGCGAAGTGAGTGCCTGCGTGACCAGCGAGGTAGCGACGGCGGCGCAGCCTTGCAAGAAAAAGAGGGAGATGAGCAACCAGCCGGCGCAGCGTTTATCGAGGATATTTTTTTTCATGTTGGAAGAGAGATTAAAACCGCTGCCGGCGTTGTTCAAACAGGCAAACCGCTACAGCCGCCGCCACGTTCATCGATTCGACGCTATTTTCTTGCGGAATCTTGATATGGCGCGGGATCGCAGCTTGTAGCGCCGCACTCAAGCCTGCGCCTTCATTGCCGAATACCCAGGCGGTTGGCTGCGTCAAACGCGCTTGGTAGAGCGACTCGGCTCGTGTGCTCAGCACCGTGGCGTGCGCTTGCACACCCTGCAAGCGCGCCAGCACTTCGGCGCATGGCACGCCTTCGACAATCGACAGGGCAAAGTGTGCGCCCATGCCCGCGCGCAAAACCTTGGGCGACCACGCATAGACGCTGGTGGGAGACAGAAATACTTGACCGACTCCCGCTGCTGCACAGGTGCGCAGAATTGCGCCCAGATTGCCCGGGTCTTGCAGGTCTTCGAGGATCACGCAGTCGTTGGTAATCGCCTCGGGCAGGGCGACGCGTGGGGTAGCGATCAGAGCAATCGGCCCCCCGCCATGCTCGACCTGGCTGACCGACTTGAACAGCGGCGCGGCCAACATGATCGCCTCGCCCGCTGGCGCGCGCGGCGAGCCTTCTGGCACGAATACGCGCTCGGGCCTGCCGCCATGCTGGAGAAAAGCCTCGAGCAGATGCTCGCCTTCCAGCACTGACAGTCCACGCTCTTTACGCTCACGTGATAGACCGACCAGGCGCACGAGTTCTTTGAATTGCGGGTTCTCCCGCGAGGTGATGGTTAAAGCGCTGCTCTTGGGCGTGCTCAAAGGGTGCAGGTGCGAAAGCCGCAAAACATGTCATTGCGGGTTGGCTGATAGAAGTTACGAAAGCTTGGGCGCAGCATGCGCGAGGGGGTCAAGAAGCTGCCGCCGCGCAGGACTTGGTAACTGCCGTCAAACCAAGGCTGCGAATACTCTTGGTAAGGGCCGACGGCGAATCCTGGGTAGGGTGCGAACGAAGAGGCGGTCCATTCCCACACCAAGCCAGTTTTGGGTAATCCTGCTGTGGCGGCAAACTCCCATTCAGTTTCGGTGGGTAATCGGCATCCGGCCCAGTCGCAATAGGCTTGCGCTTCATGGGCATTGACATGGCGCATCGGCTCATCGTCATCAGGGATGCGCCACACGTTGAAGTGCTTTTGCCGTAGCCCCACAACGGTGTTGCTCCAAAATTGGGGCAAAGGCCGGTTGGTCGCGCGAATGAAGGCCAGGTACTCGCCCACTGTGACTGGCGCAGCGGAGATCGTGAACGGGGCGACCGTAACATCATGCGCCCACATTTCGTTGCAAAAGACAAAGCCGCTGGCGGGTTCTGCCCCCAAGCGAAGTGAGCCGCCACCGAACGCCAATTCGCTCGCAGGATTGACCCGCGGCGTGGCGCGGCAAAACGGGGTGGCAGGGTAGCCGTGAAACTGCCGATGAATCGCAAATGCTTCGTTGTGCATGTCTTGGTGAAACACGCACAAAGTGGCCAGGTAGCGAACTTCGTCGGAGTCCGGTTCGCGCAGCAAGCGCTCGCAGATCAGTTCAGTCACATGCTCCAAGTAAAACCAGCTCTCTTCCCACGGATAAAAGGGCAATGCCCAGCGCGCCGCGTGCGCTACGGTGGCCGAGTTGTACAGGCCGTCCGCGCGCGAAAGCCAGGGCGCGGTGAGCTTGCCAAGGTCGCCGCGCCGCACAAGCCAGCGCTCGGCAAACCAGGCCAGATGGGCCAACTCCCACATCGGTGGGTTGATCACTGAATGGTACGAACCAAGGCGTTGCGCGGGTGAGAGATCGCCCAACAGCTCGCGCGTGGTGGCAAAGGCATCACGTAGCCACGCGCAGAGCACTTCGGGCTTTGCATAAGGCGCAAATTGTCCAAAGTCAGGCCAAGCGACCGGGCGCGGCAAGGCCGCGACGCGCGAAATATCGGTCAGGGTTGGTTGGGCAGCGCTCATACAGCTGGATCTTGAGGCGGATTGTGAGGCGGCAGCGGGTAGGGCATGGAGAAAATTCTACCGCCCGGTAAGTGCGGTGTTCGTCTCCCCACCTACGCAATCCGCTGCCCAGCGGATGTGCGTGCCCTTGCGATCAGGTCGCGTCGATCCGCAGGCAGCGCGCCTGGTGGATGGCGCTGATCGTCACCATCGTCGGGTCAGTGCTGCGACAGGTGGCGTCGGCACGGGTACAGCGCTCGGCAAACGCACAGCCGGGTGGCAAATTGGCCAGATCGGGTGGCGCGCCGCCGATCGTTTCCAGGCGTGAACCTTTGGGCAAATCGTCGCGCGCGCGGCTGCTTAAGAGCGCAATCGTGTACGGGTGGCGCGGATGACGAATGACATCGCGTACCGGGCCTTCTTCGACGATCTGCCCGGCATACATCACCGCGATGCGATCAGTGACTTCAATCGCCGCACCGATGTCGTGAGTCACAAAAATAATCGAGAGCCCCAACTCGCGCTGCAACTCGCGCAACAGCAGCAAAATTTGGATTTGCACGGTCGCGTCGAGGGCGGTGGTCGGCTCGTCGGCCAACAGCACTTGTGGCCCACAGGCCAAGGCCAGCGCAATCATCGCGCGCTGCCGCATGCCGCCCGACATTTCGTGCGGATAGGCATCCAGGCGCCGCTCCGGGCTCGGAATGCGCACCTGCTCAAACAGTTGGAGTGCGCGGGCGCGGGCTTGGGCCGCTGACATGGTGCTGTGGCGGCGAATCGACTCGATGATCTGATCGCCCAGCGAATACACCGGGTCAAGCGCCAGTAACGGCTCTTGGAAGATCATCGAAGCCACGCCACCGCGAAATGCGGCAAGGTCGGTTTGCGAAAGGCCAAGCACGTCTTTGCCCGCCACGCGAATCGAGCCGCTGATGGTGGTGTGGCGCTTGGGGTGCAGGCGCAGCACCGAGCGCAGGGTCACGCTTTTGCCGGAACCGGATTCGCCAATCAGTGCCACCACCTCACCGCGCGCGACGCTCAATGACACGCCGTTGACTGCCCGCACCGGCTTGGGCCCGGCGGTAAAGGTGACGCTGAGATCGCGAATCTCGACGATGTTTTCGGCTGCGCTTTCCCCGCCACCAGAAGTGCTTGGAAGTTGGCCGCTCATGCTGCCACCTTCTGTGTGGTGGCTCTGGTGTGCCCGGAGTCTGCCTCGAACATCAGGCATGAAACGACGTGATTTTCAGAGGTTGGGGCCAGGCCCGGCGCGCGCTGCGAGCAAACGCTCTCAGCCGCCGCGCAACGGGTGTGAAAGCGGCAGCCCGATGGCGGGTTGATCGGGTTGGGCGGGTCGCCGGCCAGCGGCGGTATTTCAGTACGGTCGTCTGGGTCGAGTGCGGGCATCGAGGCGAGGAGTGCTTGCGAGTAAGGGTGGCTGGCATCACGAAAAATCGCCTCAGTCTGGCCCATTTCGACAATTTTCCCGAGATACATCACCATCACGCGATCTGAGATGTAGCGCACCACATTGAGGTCGTGGCTGATGAACACGTAGGTCAGACCAAACTCGTCTTTCAAGTCTTGCAACAGATTGAGCACCTGGGCTTCGACCGATTTATCGAGTGCAGAAACGGCTTCGTCCAAAATCACCACGCGCGGCTGCAAGGCTAGCGCCCGGGCAATATTCACGCGCTGGCGCTGCCCGCCCGACAGTTCATGCGGATAGCGTGCGGCGAAGCGGCGTGGCTCGAGGCCGACACGGCTGAGCAAGTCACGCGCGCGCTGGATCGATTCCCGCTTGGGCGTGCCATGCACTTGTGGCGCAAAGGCAATCGACTCTTCAATCGTCAGGCGTGGGTTGAGCGACGAATAACTGTCCTGGAACACCATTTGCACTTGGCGGTGAAACGCTTTGAGCGGCAAGGCCGCGCTGCCGACCGGCGTGCCGTCAAACACGATCTCGCCCGCGCCCGGGTTGATGAGGTGCATCAACAGGCGCGCGGTGGTTGATTTGCCGCAGCCCGACTCGCCCACGATGCCCAGGGTCTCGCCTGCCATCACCGTAAAGCTGATGTCGTCTACCGCCTGCACACTGACTTTGGATTTACCCCATGAAAGCGTCTTGCCGGCAATTGGAAAATGCTTGAGCAAGCCGCGAACTTCAAGCAGTGGGGTGGTCTTCGCTGTGCTGATCACTTGGCTCATGACTTCACGTCCATCGCCGAGCGCAGGCCATCGGCCAGCATGTTGAACGAAATTGAGGTGATGAAAATCATCAGGCCCGGCAAAGCAGCGACCCATGGCTGGGAGTAGATCGCGGTGCGCAGGGTGTTGAGCATCAAACCCCATTCCGGCTCAGGCGGCTTCACGCCAAGTCCTAAAAATGACAAGCCCGATGCCAAAATCATCGACACCGCAATCAGGCTGGTGGCGTACACAAAAATCGGCCCAAGCACATTGCCCAACACATGCACGCGCACGATCGTGAAGGCATTGGCCCCCGAGGCCCGCGCCGCTTCCACAAAGTCACGCCCGCGAACCTGAGCCGTCACGGCTTCAGCGACCCTGGCGATCGGTGGAATAAAGACGATGGTGAGCGAAATCAGTGCATTGGTAATTCCCGCACCGAGTGTGCCGGATAAAGCAATTGCCAGCAAGACTGAGGGAAAGGCATAAAACACGTCAATCGTGCGCATCACCACGGTGTTGACCGGGCCGCCAATATAGCCCGCAAACACGCCAATCAGCGACCCAAGTACGAAGGCCAAAACCACCGGTGTAATGCCGATAAAGAGCGACAGCCGTGTACCGACCAAAAGGCGTGAAACCATGTCGCGTCCGAGCTCATCGGTGCCCAACCAATAGCCCTCAAAGCCAATCGGCTTCAAGCGCTTGAGCATCGAAGCTTGGTAGGGGTCAGCGGGGGCCAGCCAAGGTCCAAAAACGGCGATGAACAGCAGCGTAAATATCATCGCAGCGGCAAACATGGCCGTTTTGTCACGCTTGAAGCGCCGCCATACCGAGGCCCAGAAGCCAGGTGATTTTTCAAACGGCGCGTTGGCTGCCGTCATTGCAGAGGTTGTCATCTTCTAGCCTCTGGAAATGCGCGGGTCCAGCAAAGATTGCAAGATATCCACCACGACATTGAGCAACACAAAGAAAGTGGCCAGTACCAGAATCGTGCCTTGCAACAAAGGCAAATCGCGCTGAAAAATTGCTGAGTTCAGCAGAAAGCCCGTGCCTGGCCACGAAAACACGGTTTCAATCAGAATCGAGCCGCCCAAGAGATAACCCAGTTGCAGGCCCATCACCGCCAGCGCGGTGGGCGCAACATTTTTGACTACATGCCGGAACACGCCAAACTCGGTCAGCCCGCGCGCGCGTAAGCCCACCACAAATTCCTGCGCCAAAATTTCCGCCACCAAGGCCCGCACAGTGCGCGCAATCACGCCCATCGGGATAACGGACATGGTGATGGCCGGCAGCAAGAGATGTTGCATGTGCGCCCAATTCCACGCCCAACTGCCTGACCCGTCCGGGCCAGCACCAGTGGCGGGCAGCCAACCCAATTGCGCGGAAAAAACGATCACCATGACCATGCCCAACCAGTAGTGCGGCACGCTCACACCCAGCACTGAAACGAAGGAGGCGGCTTTGTCGATCACCGAATCGCGAAAGTAGCCAGCGACAAAACCAAACAGGGAGCCAAAGAAAAAGCCGATGGCCGTAGCACAGGCCGAGAGCATCAAAGTATTGCCCACGGCGCGCATTACTTCGGCGGCAACTGGGCGCGAGGAGGCGATTGACGTGCCCAGGTCGCCTTGCAAGGCGCGCCAGATCCAGCCGGCAAATTGTTCAGGGAGCGACCGGTCAAAACCGTACAGCGTGCGTAGTTGCTTTTGCAACTCAGCCGAGGCATCTGGCGGCAAGACCGAGATCAAAGGGTCGCCGGGGGCCAAATGCACCAGGCCGAAACACACCAAGGCCACACCAAGCATGATGGGCAGTGTGTAGAGAATGCGGCGGGCAATAGTTGCGAGCATCAACCAGAACTTTTCAACAGGTTCATTTAAAAAAACCGGGCGGCGACTCTTTTCAGACCCGCCGCCCGAATTCAAACTACCGCAGTGTTACTGCACCGAAACTGGTGCCAAGTCGATAAACCAGCTCTTGGGTTGAACCAAGCCCTTCACTTTGGACGAGAGAGCACGTGGGCCGACATCGTGTGCGATCCAGACAAATGGTGCTTCTTCCACGATGCGAGCGTGCAGCTTTGCCAGCGCGCCGTCGCGTGCCTTGTCGTCAAAGCTGTTGCGGGCATCGGCGATCAGCTTGTCAAATTCGTCATTGCCAAAGTAACCCCAGTTGTTCGAGGTCGGCGGGAATGCTTTGGTGCTGGTAAAGCGCACCATCGCAAAGAACGGGTCCATCGCCGCGAAACTGACGTTGATACCGTTCGAACCGTTGGCAGAAGGATCTTTGGCACCCTTGCGCCAGTTGGTGAACAGGGTGTTCCATTCAAGAACATCAAACGAGACATCGAAATGGCAGGCTTTCAGGTTTTGCTGCGCGAACTCATTCATTGGCAAGGGCTGCATTTGGCCCGAGCCTGAGGCCGAAATCTGAATCTTCACCTTGAGTGGCTTGGCAGCAGAGTGACCGGCGGCTTCCATCAATTTCTTGGCTTCGGCGACGTCATACTTGATGTCAAACTTCGGATTGCCCCACCATGGATGCCCCGGAGGAACCGTGCCCTTGGGCACCCCCATCATGCCGCCCAGCAATTGCTGCATGCCAGCACGATCGATGCACAAATTGGCTGCGTGGCGCACTCGTTTATCAAGCCACGGCGAGCCTTCAGCAAACGACAATTGCCATGGCCAAACGTGCGGTTGCGGGTTGGACGAAATGCTGTGCCCCCGCTGGCGAATCTGCGCCATCGCGTCCGGCGCTGGGGCTTCGATCCAATCGACCTGGCCTGAGAGCAATGCTGCTGTACGCGCATTGGCTTCCGGCATTGGCAGCAACACCACTCGGTCGGTTTTGGGAACGCGTTTGGCATCCCAATAGGTTTTGTTCGCAACCAGTTCAAGACGCTCGCGCGGCGTGAACTTGGACATTTTGAACGGGCCGGAACCGGATGCATCGGCAGCGAAGGCGGTCCAAGCGGCTTTCGATTTGTCAGCCGGCGTTGCACCTGCGGCGGCCTCAAACTTCTTCTGCCAGTGGCTGGGTGATGCCATGAAAAGATTGGTCAGGTTGATCGGTAAAAAGGCATCTGGCTCACTGGTGGTGAGCTCAACGGTCAGGTCGTCGATCTTGCGTGCGCTGCGCAGGGTTGGCATGCGCGAGGCGGTTACGCCAACTTGGCTGGCATCGAAATGCACCGCATCTTTATCAAGCACTTTGCTCACGTTCCACACCACAGCGTCGGCGTTGACTGCCGAGCCGTCGTGGAACTTGATATTGGGGCGCAGCTTGAAAGTCCACTTGGTTTTGTCGGTGGCACCGACCGCCCAAGAAGTCGCCAAGCCTGGAATCAGCACCGACGCTGCGTCCGCTTTGGACAAATCCCACTGCGTGAGTGCGTCATACATCGGAATACCGGTGAAGCGATTGCCCTCAAAACCTTGGTCGGGCTGGCCGTGGGTTTTGGGAATATCGGCCGCTGTCATGGCGATACGCAACACTTTTTCTTGGGCGGCTGCGGCAAACGAAACGAGGCTGGCAGCAACCAAGGCACAACTAAGAGCAGAAAGGCGAAGCATCTTCAAAGTATCCTCCGTGAGGGGTTGGGTCAATTCGGGCGCAATTTCAGGTGTGATTCAGGATTTAGAGCAGGCACACGCCGTGCCGAGTTGTTCGCAAGTTGCGTGCCTAGAAATAGTAGCAAACCCTACTGAGGATTCGGTGGGTAATGCGCAAAATTGGTGCAATCAACGCTTTAACGTGTACTTTTGGTGCGGGATTCCGAGCGCGGTGCCAGCGCGGCCAGTGTGGCGAGCGCCTGCGCTCCGGCGGCTACGCTGTCGATCAACGGTACCGCCACCTGGGGCGCAATTTGTGCGGCGAGCCCCGCCAAACCTGCGCCGCCCAAAATCACCGCTTGGACACCGTCTTCATTCACCGCGCGTTGGCATTCGGCGGCGAGAAAGCTCTGCGCGTACTCCGGGTCTGCCGCGATTTCAGCGCCGGTGAGGGCGATGGTGCGAATTGCCACCAACTGATGGTCTAATCCCAGCGCCTGCGCCAGGCGCTGCAGCATCGGCTGCCAGGCAGCACCGCCGGTCACGATGGCGTAGCGGCCATGAACTTGCGCGGCCCGCATGGCGGCTTCGGCCAAGCCGATCACCGGCGTGGCGCTGACTTCACGCAGGGCAAAAATTCCAGGGTCACCAAAGCAGGCGATCAAGGTGGCGGCGCAACCGCTGCCGTGTTTTTCAAACGCATCCAGGGCGGCGTGCCCGGCAATGGTGTACGAGGCTTCAGTGGAAATATAGGGCGCACCGAAGGCGGCCGTAGCGGCAACAATTTGGCAATCTTGGAGCCATGGTGCGGCCTGCGTTACTACTTTGTCAGTCACCGCAACAGTGGTATTCGGATTCAGTATCAGGACGCGCGGCATGAATGAGGTGCAAACAGAAACGGACTTCAGGTATCGTTGCCCCTTCTCAGAGGGAAACGCGATGCGAATTTTGATTGTAACGCCCGCTAAACCGGGCTCACGGCACGGCAATCGCAACACGGCGGTTCGCTGGGCGCGCCTGCTGCGCGAGCTAGGCCATCGGGTAGCGATCACGGTTGAATTTGACGCAACGCGGCTGGCTGCGCGCTTCGATCTGCTGATCGCGCTACATGCGCGGCGCAGCCACCAGGCCTTAAGCGATTGGAAGCAAGCGTGCCTCGACAAGCCAGCCATACTGGCCCTCACCGGCACCGATTTGTACCGCGACATTCGCATCGATGACAAGGCGCAGCAATCGCTCGATCTGGCGGACCGGATGATCGTGCTGCAAGCGGAAGGCTTGCAAGAGCTGCGTGCCAAATATCGCGCCAAAACCCGCGTGATTCACCAATCGGTTGACCCAATCAAGCCAGCGTTGCCGCCTGTCACCTACGCGCTGGTCACGGTGATCGGGCATTTGCGCGACGAGAAAGACCCGTTTCGCGCCGCTCTCGCTTTGGCCCACATTCCAGCACACCAGCGGGTTGGGGTGGTGCAATTGGGCGGGGCGATGTCGCCGGAATTTGCCCTGGAGGCGAACCGCCTGATGGCCCAAGAGCCGCGCTACCGTTGGCTGGGTGAGCACTCACATGGCACGACGATGCGCTGGCTGGCGCGCTCTCACCTGATGGTGATTTCAAGCCAGATGGAAGGCGGCGCGCATGTCGTTTCAGAGGCAATTGAGGCAGGCGTTCCGGTGCTGGCCTCGAAGGTCTCCGGCAATATCGGCATGCTGGGGCGCGACTACGCCGGCTACTTTCGCTTGGGCGATGAGAAGGGCTTGGCGCGACTCATCGCACGGTGCGTGGGCGAAACAGCCGAAGATGGCTTTCTCGGGCAGCTCTGCGCGCAGGTGGTGGCGCGCCGACCCTTGATTGCGCGCGATGCGGAACGCGCAGCGCTTGGTGCAATGCTTGAAGAAGTCTGCTGGTAGGGCTTCTTCAAGGAGTCGCTGAGTGTCAGTCAGCTGCCCAATTTAGATGCACCCGCCGGTTTTGCTTGCCCTTGTTTTCAATCTTCGCAACCACCAAGCGGCCGATTTCTGACGTGTTGGCGACGTGCGTACCGCCGCAAGGCTGCAGGTCGATGTCGCCAATCTTGAGGAGGCGCACGCGGCCTGTGCCCAGTGGTGGTTTCACTGACATCGATTTGATGAGTTCAGGGCGAGCCAGCATTTCTTCGTCGGTAATCCAGATCGTTTCGCAGGCGTGCGCTGCAGCGGTTGCCGCGTTGAGTCGGGCTTCAAGTTCGGCTTTGTCGGGCACGGCCCCGCGCGAGTCGTAGTCCAAACGGGCCTTGTCGGCGTAAATTTGGTTGCCGGTGGCTAAGCCGTCGAGCAGGCTGCACAACACGTGCAAGGCGGTGTGAAAGCGCGTGTGGCGGTGGCGGCGCTCCCAGTCAAGCGCAGCGCTCAGTGGCGTGCCGACTTCGGGCGCTGCTGCGGCTGCTTCTAGCACGTGCCAAATATCGTCAGGGCCTGCATCTTTGCGGGTATCGACAACTTGCCAAGTGCGTCCGTCGGCGGCTTGCAAGTGCCCGGTGTCGCCGGGCTGCCCACCGCTATTGGCGTAGAACACGGTGCGATCCAACTGCACCTCAAGCGCCCCGGTGTCACGGGTGCGCACGCCGGTCACGCGGGCTTCGCAGTGGCGGGCGTAACCGTCCGCACGGAACAAGGCCTCAACTGGTGAAGCGCTCATTTCCAGAGTTCAAACCAACGCCGATTTTCATCGCCGACCGCGTCGCGTACTTCTTTGGAAAATTTTCCTTCGTTGGTGACCAACACTTTTTTGGCATCGTCACGTAGATCGCCAAGCCCCAGCGAGTCGTAAGCTTTGACCAAAATGTGCAAGGCTTCCAGTACTGCCGGGGTCTCTTGGTAGGTTTTGAGCACTACCTGCGCGCGGTTTGCAGCAGCGAGGTAAGCACCGCGCTGCATGTAGTAGCGGGCCACATGTACCTCGCTCATCGCCAACGCATTGACCAAGTAGCGCATGCGCAAGGCGGAGTCTTTGCCGTATTTACTTTCAGGGAAGCGGGTGACCACCTCTTTGTAGGCCTCAAACGCCTCACGTGCGGCGCGTTGGTCGCGGTCGGTCAAGTCACGCTTGACCCAACGGCCCAACAGGCCCAAATCGTCGTTGAAGTTGATTACGCCTTTGAGGTAATACACGTAGTCCAGATTCGGGTGATTCGGGTGCAGCTTGATAAAGCGGTCGCACGCGGCCAACGCGGAGTTCGCGTCGCCCGCGCGGTGGTAGGCATAGGCCACTTCGATCTGCGCTTGCTGGGCGTAGCGGCCAAACGGGTAGCGCGCCTCCAGAGTTTCAAGCAGCTTGGCACCTTTGTCCCAATTGCCTGAATTCATCTCGTCGCGTGCTTCGGCGTAGATCTTTTGTGCCGACCAGCCGATGGTTTTGTCTTCTTCCTGGCTGGATAAAAAAGAACAGCCAGAAAGCACGATTGCGGCGCTGAGAGCCAGAAGCTTGAATAGAATCGTTTTCATGAAGCAGATTATAGCGATTGCCTTGTTTTCAACGGGTTTTTGAGTGACCGCGCCCCGCGAAGTTCCGGTGGATTCCGGCTCACCATTTTCGTTGACCCTTGCCCCTGGCCCGGTTGGCCAACGGCTCGATCAGGCACTGGCGGCGGCCTTACCGCAGCATTCGCGCAGCCGTATCAAAGCCTGGATCGATGAGGGCTTGGTGTTGGTTGACGGCGAAACTTCCGAACCCAAAACCAAAGTCTACGGCGGCGAAGAGGTGGAAATTACGCCGCCGCCTGACCCCACCAGCGGGGCCTTTCAGCCCGAAGCGATGGCGCTCGAGATCGTGCATGAAGATGCGCAGCTCTTGGTGGTCAACAAACCGGCTGGTTTGGTGGTACACCCAGGTGCCGGGAATTGGACTGGTACGCTCTTAAATGGCCTCTTGCACCATGTGCCCAAACTGGCAGCGGTGCCGCGCGCGGGCATCGTGCACCGGCTCGATAAAGACACCACCGGCTTGATGGTGGTTGCCAAAACCTTGACGGCACAAACCGAGTTGGTGCGCCAGTTGCAAGCGCGCACTGTGAAGCGTGAGTATCTGGCGGTGACCACCGGCAAAGTGTTGAGTAACGGGGTGGTCGATGCGCCTATCGGGCGGCACCCGAAAGACCGCGTGCGCATGGCCGTCATTGCCGAAGACCGGGGCGGCAAGCCAGCCGTGACGCACTACGCGGTGGAAGAAAGTTTTGCCAATGCGACCCTGCTGCGCTGCAGCCTGGAAACCGGGCGCACCCACCAAATCCGCGTTCACATGGCGCACTTGGGGCACGCACTCTTGGGCGATGCAACCTATGCCTCGCGCGCGGCGGCGGCGCGGTTTAACCGCCAGGCGTTGCACGCGGCACGCTTGGCCTTGGTTCATCCAAAAGGAAAAAAACCGGTGAGTTGGGAAGTGCCGCTGCCCGCCGACTTTGCCGCGCTGTTAGTCCAGCTCAGACAAGCCGCCCGATGAATCCTGATTGGGTGTTGCCAGCGTGGCCAGTGGCCGCGCGGGTGCGCAGCTTCATCACCACCCGCGCCGGCGGCGTGAGTCAAGCTCCGTTCGATTCGCTCAATCTGAGTTACCGGGTGGGTGATGAAGAGTTAGCCGTTGATACCAATCGCGCTCGAATTCGCGCGTTGCTGTCGGCCGAACCCTGCTGGTTACAGCAAGTGCATGGCCCGCACGTAATCGAGGCCTTTACGCCGCAAAAAGCGAGCGGAGCCGCCGACTTTGCCGCGCTGCCGCAGGCCGATGCCGCCTTCACTCGCACGCCAGGCAGGGTGCTCGCCATCAGCATTGCCGACTGCATGCCAGTGCTGGTGAGCGATGCGGCGGGCAGCGTGATTGGCGCGGCACACGCCGGTTGGCGTGGCCTGTGTGGTGGTGTGATCGAAAATCTGCTTCGTGCCATGGCGCTTGCGCCACAGGACGCGCTCGTTTACCTGGGGCCTTGCATCGGCCCCGCTGCGTTTGAAGTGGGGGATGAGGTGCGCAGCGCGTTTATGGCCACCAGCGCTGGCGCTGCTGAAGCGTTCAAACCCTTGCCCCATTGGCCCGGCAAATGGCTGGCCGACCTGCCCATGCTCGCGCGCCAGCGGCTGGCTGCGTTCGGCGTTACTCAAGTCTTCGGTGGCGCCGACTGCACCGTGAGCGATGCGCGCTTTTTCTCTTTCCGGCGCGACAAAATCACTGGGCGGATGAATGCGTTTTTGTGGATTTCTTCATCAGCCGATGCCTGAAAACACCCGTCCATGGCCATTCTTCATATAGTGCACGTGAAAACGCCCGCCTAAGCGGGCGTTTTCACACGCACTACCTAGAAGCTTACTTCGCGGGGGCCTTGAGCATCTTCTCAATATCGGCGGCCGCCTTGTCCTCCTCGGTTTTTGCACCTCCCGGGGCCGCTTCCTTCGCATCTTTCCCGTCCGGGCGATCCACGGCGCCACCCAATTGCTTCTGAAGGTCGTCGGCTAAGTTGTCGGCCGCTTTTTGCGCGTCCTCGGCGATTTTCTCATCGGTCTTAGCGTTGCCTTTGTCGTCTAAGCCGGTTTCCTTCGGTGCGTCACCGACTTTGGGTGTGTCTTCCAGTGCCTCAATCTTGACCTCGATTTTGGTGGCGTCGATATTGAGCGGCTTGTCCAGCATATTGGTCACCAAGCCGGGCCAAGCGATCACGATCCCTACCAAAATCAATTGCAAAATCACCCATGGAATCGCGCCCAGATACACGTCGCTGGTCTTGATCCTGTGTGGAATGCGCTTGTCTTTATAAAGGGTGTCGGCAATGCCTTGCAGATAAAACAGTGCGAACCCAAACGGCGGATGCATAAACGAAGTTTGCATATTCACGCAGATCATCACACCGAACCAAATCAGGTCGATACCCATCTTTTGCGCCACCGGCGCCAATAGCGGGATGATGATGAAGGCGATCTCAAAAAAGTCGAGGAAGAATGCCAAGATGAAAATAAAGACATTCACAAAAATCAAAAACCCCACTACGCCGCCGGGCAAGTCAGAAAGCTTGTGCTCAATCCACAAGCCGCCGTCCACGCCCTGAAACACCAGCGAAAACATGGTCGAGCCGATCAGGATGAACACCACCATCGCGGAAATTCGCGCGGTCGACTGCATCGAGAGCCAAATCAGCGGGAAGGTGAGGCGACGCTGCAATGCCGCCAACACGAACGCGCCCACTACGCCCATCGCGCCAGCTTCAGTCGGCGTGCAAATAGCGGTGCTCATGCCCGGCAAGCCGCCCATGCTGCCAAGCACCATGAAGATCAGCGCGGCGGAAGGAATGATGCCGCGCAAGCACTTGTAGACCAGTGCCTTGCCCGATAGAGTGCGCGCCTCTTTCGGCACGCCTGGAACCCACTCGGGCCGCACTTTGGCCACAATGAAGGTGAAGATGGCAAACATGATGACCTGCAAAATCGAGGGCCCCCAAGCGCCCTTGTACATGTCGCCAACCGAGCGGCCCAGCTGGTCCGCCAGCACCACCAGCACCAACGAAGGCGGCACTAATTGCGTGATCGTGCCCGAAGCCGCCAGCACGCCCGTGGCGTAGCGCATGTTGTAGCCATACCGCACCATCACCGGTAGCGCAATCAGCGCCATTGCAATCACCTGGCCCGCCACCGTGCCGGTAATCGCGCCGAGAATGAAGCCGACAATGATGACCGAGTAGCCCAAGCCACCCTTGATCGGCCCGAACAACTGGCCCATCGAGTCGAGCATGTCTTCCGCTAACCCGCATTTTTCAAGAATCGCCCCCATGAAAGTGAAGAAGGGGATGGCGAGCAGCAAGTCGTTCGACAAAATGCCGAAAATTCGCAGCGGCAAATTGTTCATGAACTGGGCGGGAAAGTAGCCCCACTCAATCGCCAGATAGCCAAAAAACAGACCCAATGCCGAGAGCGAAAACGCCACCGGATAGCCCACCACCATGAACAGCACCAGCCCGGCGAACATTACCGGGGCCATGTAATCTAATGGAATCACTGCACGGGCCTTTCGTAGTGGGTATCCATATTCAGGTTGCCAGTGAGGAACCCGATGCGTTTGATAATTTCAGAAAGACCTTGTAGCGCCAGCAAGCCAAAACCGAGCGGCAGGGCCAGCTTGGCCGGCCAGCGAATCAAGCCACCAGCGTTGGACGACTGTTCGGCGTGAATCCACGCGTCCACAAATGCCGTCCATGAAGTGAAGGATGCCGCCGTGAAATCAGGGAATGATGCGGTAAAAAATGGCCATGACATCTTCATCGAAAGGAAGACCGCCGGCATCATGAAAATGCAGGTCCCCAGCAGATCAACCCAGGCCTTGCCTTTGGGTGGCAAGCTGCCGTACACCAGATCAACCCGCACATGTTCATTCATCTTGAGCGTGTAAGAAGCACCCAGCATCACCAGATAGGCGAACATGTACCATTGCAATTCGAGCCAAGCGTTCGACGACCACTCGGCGGTCAGCGGGTTGTAGCGCACGAAGGCATTGCCCGCCGAGACAAAGCAGGCGGTGAACACCATCAAAGTGGCGATCAAGGCGAATTTGTGATTCAGCCAGTCAATCGCTTCACTCAGTTTAAGTAGGGCTTTCACGTCGAGAGTGCCTCCTGGAGGTCAAGCACGGGAACTTGTTCGGTTGTTTCCACTCGGGCGATATTACCCGGATTCAGCGCTCCGACGCCGCGTTGACAAATCAGGGTATTCCCTTGTTTGAGAGCCTGTGAATCAATCCGGCGAATCTGATTGGGCACGCCGTGCCGAGACTTCCTGCCGTTGATGCTTCGAACGCTGTTCATGGGGCAGCCAGTCAGCCTTGCGGTCTGGTGGCTTGGTAGCGTGGTAGCGTGGTCGTGTGGTAGGGGTGCTTCGACCAGCCTGGGCCCGGTGGCCTGCCATTGGTGCGCCGCTTCGGCGAGGGATTCGAGGGATTGAACCAAGCTGCGACGCGGAGAAGTGCAGGGTGTTGGGAAATTGGACGCGGTCTGTCCTTAACGATTTCCTGGTGTTTCAACGCGGGCCGGCTGCAGCACTGCTTGAAACGCTATTTTCTATTCGCACCGGGCGTCGCGCGCGGCACCGGCTCGTCCAGCAAACGGATCAGATCGTGGCCTTGCACGATCTGATCCTGGTCGATGAGCCCCGGTCGTGTTAGACTAGTTAACTGACTAGTTCGCGTAGGAGCTCAAGATGCAAGTTTGGCCCGTTCAAGACGCAAAGGCGAGGTTCAGTGAGTTTTTGGGCGCTTGTATGACAGAAGGTCCGCAGATGGTCACCAAACGGGGATCGGAGGCCGCCGTGCTGGTGCCTGTTGAGGTGTGGAAACGCCTCCAAGCGACAGCGCGACCAAGCCTGAAAGAGTTGCTTCTCGCCGATAGCGCCCGGATGGACATTCCGGTTCCGCAGAGAGGCAGGCTGCGTCGGCGTCCGATTGGTGAGATCTGAAGATGTTTTTGCTGGACACGAACGTTGTTTCTGAGCTGAGAAGGGCGAAGCCTCACGGGGCGGTACTTGCCTGGATTCGTAGTGTGGACGAAGCGGACCTGAACGTTTCGGCCGTGACACTGGGCGAATTGCAGGCAGGTGTTGAGTTAACCCGCGAGCAAGACGAGGGAAGGGCGCGATTGTTGCAAGACTGGGTGGATTTGGTGGCGGCCTCGTACAAGGTGCTGCCAATGGACGCTGCAGCATTCAGAATGTGGGCCACACTAATTCATCGGCAGTCCGACACATTGAATGAAGACGCCATGATTGCCGCAATCGCCCGGATTCACCGACTGACGGTAGTCACACGAAACGTGAGCGACTTCAAAACCTTCGGGGTTGCGGTGTTGAACCCGTTCAAATACGCGTAACGGATCGATGATCCTGGTGCGAGAGATGCGGCCTAGCGAAGCTGTCCGTGAGGAAAAAGGCTTCACGACGTAGCGTCGAGACGCTTTACTGGTAAGGCTCTTCGAAGAGGAAGATAGGGTCAGGTCTTGAGGAAGATAGGGTCAGGTCTTGAGGAAGAGGAAGATAGGGAAGATAGGGTCAGAAGATAGGGAAGATAGGGTCAGGTCTTGCAAAACAACATCCAAGATCGTCATTGAGTTCAATCACGATGGGGTAGAAGGCACTGCCGTTCTAACTTTAACAATACGGCTAACCGTAGCGTAGTGAATATCAAACGCGCCGGCGATTTCCTTTTGGCTGTATCTGCCGGTTGCGTAGGCTTGCGCAATAGCGCTGTTTCGCTCCGGCATGGCGGTAAATGCGGACAGCGGCGCTGCGTGCGCGCGGCGTTGAAGGCGTGGAATCTCAGAGTCTTTGAGCAATTTGTCGGAAAGTGTTTGGCGCGATTTGTCTGCAAACTGCGCATCACCCAAGTACAACTGATCTTGCAGCGCGTCCCACACAGTGGGCAGGCCGACACCAGCTCTGACGTGGTCGATGTAGGCGGCAACTACTTTGGCATATTGGCTGCCAAATTGCGCGAGCAGCCATTCAGTGTGCAGCCAGTCCGGGCGATGTGCTCGGCCCAACATGGCCAGGTAACTGCTCCAAGGCCATTGCTCAGGCAGGGCGCATAGGCCCGCACGCACGGGGTTGAGCACCACATAGCGCGATAGCTCGAGCAAATACGCCTCGCGCTGCACGAGGATGGCTTTAAAGCGGCCTTGAAACACATGGCCTACCCGAGCGTGAGTTCGGTTATGCCACTGGGTGTACACACCATTGAGCTGGCGCATCCCTGCGCTCAAGTTGCCATCGACAGTTTCAATCACGATGTGAAAGTGGTTGTCCATCAAGCAGTAGGCGTGGCACAGCCAGTTATGGCGCGCACAAACTTCGCCCAGCAAGCTCAGCCAGCGCTGGCGATCATCATCGTTCAGATAAATATCTTCGCGCCGGTCGCCGCGCGAGGTGACGTGGTAGAGCCCGCCGGGGAATTCGATTCTTAGAGGTCTTGCCATTTGGTGATAATAGGTCAGTTCTTGTTGCTTTGCAAGACCTGACCCCATGATGCACATGCTATTGGCGACGGAAGTAGCGCCTAACGCTGCCAATTTTTCGGCGACTTGGGCCGATTCGCTTAAGTCCGACAGGCTCCTAGCCCGGTGATTCGCGATCAGCCTTCAACTGCTGAGGGCGCGGCGCGACTCGACGGGGGCGGCGCTGCGATGCAAACGGCAATACCTGCTGCAACGGCAGGCGGAAAGTGCGATTTGGTGGCTGGGCACCGCGTAAAGCGTGTACGCAGCGGCGATTCCTGAAAAGCTATTTTCTATCTGAACCGCTGGACCGGTCAGCGCGGGAGGCCGGGGCTCGTCCAACAAACGGTTCAGATCGTGGCTTCGCACGATCTAACCTTAGTCGTTGGGGTGCATTCGCGGCAGGCTTCTCGCCCTTTGCTCCCGACACTTCCTTGAACAGCGCAATCAGGAGCCGGGGAACGAAGTCTCGTAGAAAAGTCAAGCCCGCGGAGAGTGCCTGAGGATCAGCAGACCCGTCATGTAGGAGTCGACTTCTAGTCGAGTAGGCATCGCGCAGGCTTCCAAGGACAGTTTGCTCTTCTCCGAGGGCGGGATTGCGCGCAATGGCTGCACCAACAAACTGCCGCAGCGATGCGCCGATCGATTCGCGCTTCAATTCGCCCACGCGCGAAAGCAGGCGATCAATGTCTGTCCATTCTTGGGTTTCTCTCGCACGCAGATTCCGTGCCACAAGAACGGCTTCACTTGCACGTTCTATAGCTTCCGAAGTGCTCTCGGAGACGATCAAGTCAGGCAAGAGCGCCTCAAGCGTTGTGACTAAGGCAATGAACTGCGCGCTGGTACTCAGCTCAAACCGATGACCGGCGTAGAGCTCTATTGCCAATTTCAGCTTTTCATCGGCAGCGACGGCGCCGAGACCCGGGAACTGAAGGGCCTCTCCAACGATGGCAACAAATCTGTTGGCGTCTACTCCAACGGTTAGGTTTACGTGACCTGCTTCCCAACGTACAAGTCGTTTGTGATCCGGACGCACGGTGGAGTACTCTGCGTCGTAGTTCCCGTCGGTCGCTTCCCAACCGGGGGACTTCAGCATATAGCCCATCGCGCCCGATTCATTGATAGGGCTTGGGTCCGGGAGAATGATCGGGTCCTTGCGCTCCTTTGCGTACTGAATTCCAACCTCTTGATTCAATGACGTCCACAGCAAGGCTGCGGCAACATTGCCCAATCCAGTCTCTGCTCTCTGCAGCGTTGCATAAGGTCCGAACGTGAGGTAGTGCAGGTGGTGGAGTTTCTCCAGCTTCACCGTCGACGCGCCCATCTTCTGGATGATCGGATTGGCGGATTTGTTCAGCACGCGACCTGGTGCCACGGTGAACGGAATCGAGACAACGTATCGCTCGGGACCTATCCCTTCGGACCCTGGAGAGAAGGCAAAGATCATGGTGGTTAATGCGCCTTAACGAGGCTGTAAAAATAGCATTGAAGAGGATGTGCTGGCACGATTTCGGGGGTGCCCGAACCCTTCCCTTGGATGGAATCGTCGCATACGCGCCATTCTGATGCGTTGATTTTTCGAGCGATGCATTTGAGAGTTCCGGTGAGAGGTTTTTTTACAGCCTCAACGTTCTAGCTCAGAGGCGGCGCGCTTTTTCGCCGTCCTATGCAGCGCCGGGTTAGGTGCCATTGCTTTTCGTGAAGAACTGCCTAACCACCGCTGGATCGGGCCAATCGGGAAACTGCCGCTGGTCGCCGCAGATGTCGACCCAAGGCGCCTTCGAAGCAACGAAGGCATGGTAGGCGATGCGCACACCTGGATCCTGCCGTAGTGTGCCACAGCGAACCGCGACAACCTGCTTTGTCTTTTCGCCGTGGCTGTAGATCGGCGAGCCGCAGGCCGAACAGAAATGGCGGAATTTCTTTGGGCTTGATTCGAATGCTGTGAGGCTTTCCTTACCTGCAGTGATTCTGAATCTATCGGTGTCGACAATGATGTTCGTCACAAAGGACGCGCCAGATGCCGCGCGGCACTTTCCGCAAAAACACTGATACATGAACCGGGGTTCTCCATCGATTTCGTACTGGATCCGTCCGCACAGGCATGCACCGTTAAGCATGGATGTTCCTTTTGTGGCGCCTAACGAATAGCGTTTATCTGTCGCACGCGCAAACTGAATCGAAGCATCGGAACCTCCTGCGACAGATAAACCTTGTTGGACTGAACCGGGTGTGAGGCGGCTGCGATAAGGGGAATGAAATCTTCCACGCCCCACTTAAGTCGGATTGTGCCTTATCCTGCGCCGCTTCGAGCAATCGAGGTGTCTCGCTGGCAGTCGCAAACGACCTTTTGGACGATGGGATTCGCCCCCAAACGGCGCATTCGACCGTTGCCAACGCGGCGCGCGCGCACCGACCCCGCACCGGCTGAACCCCGCACCCGCTGTCACCTGCCACGCCACGGTCATCATCACGGCACGCACGGCGGCCCCCGGCATCGGCTGACTGAAACGCTCGCACCCGGCGCGGGCAGTCGCGCAGGCGTTGGCACGCTCTGAATCACCCGGAGCCGCCCCGCAGTGCAACGCGGGCAGCGCGCCAGGTCAATCGCCTCGACCCGGCGCATGAAGTCTGCCGCCGACTCGCTGGCCTGCGGATTCGGTGCGGGCATGTTGAGCGCAGCGCGCGCGGCTGCCAGCTTGGCCGCCTTACAGCCCGCCGCCAACAGCCCGTAGTGGCGAATCCGCTTGATCCCCTTGGGCCGAATGTGCAACAGAAAGTGGCGCACAAACACATTCGCACCGGGCAAGAGTTGCTGGGGCGTAGTGACGTGAGCACCACGATGATCTACACCCATGTGCTGAAAGTGGAGGCCAGTGCCGCAAGAAGCCCACTGGATGCGCTTCTTGCGGCCTAGTGCCTGAAGATGCTGATTGAGCGCGGTTCTCCAGCCATGCTCTCAGCCAGGGCACTGCCATTCCGGCAATACCCTGGCTCGCTCGACTTGGCGGTCAAGCCTTCTTCACCGTACAAACCGTGTCATACCAGCCTTGCATGCCCACCAGCGGCGCGGGATAAATTGGCAGAATCGCGTTGACGTTATAGCCTTCGCCAGTGCCGCCTTTGCGCGGGTCCCACCACACGTTTTCGAGCAAATCCTGGTCTTCGGGGATGACTTTTTGGTCGAATGCCGGAATCTCCAGCGGCTTGCCAGCTCGCGCCGTTGCGGCTCGCCCGTGGACAAAATTGCCGAGCGAGTTGGAGACGGCGATCACTTTGGGATGAATGCCTTCGGTCACAAACACCGGGATTTTCTGCCGCCCGACCACGTCGCCGGTTTTGCCGTTGTTCACTGCCTCGTAGGCATGACAGGCCCCACGGTAGGTGGTGATTTCGACCAAATCGCCGGTTTTCAAACCCCGCTTGGCAGCGGCGCTGGTGTGCATCCACAAAGGGTTGTGGTGCATGATCTCGGTCAGAAATTTCTGCGAGGCGGTGCGGCCCTGGGTGTGAACGTTCCACTTGAACGTAATTAGGTGCAAGTGGTCTGGCCCCATTAAGTCAAACGAGGGAATCTTGAAGTAGTCGGGCATGCCTTGGTCGTCAAACTTCAGCTCGCGGGCCGCGTTCTCCACATCTTCGTGATAGACCGCGAAACGCCGCGTGGGGGTCGGAAAGCCGTGATAAGCCTTGCCGCCCACCATCAAGCCCACTTTGGTTTCACGCCCGTCAGCCGCCTTGCGGTAGATGATCTGCGTTTTCTCGTCCACCCGCGTGTCTTTCAACTGGGTCTCGGTTAGAGGCCAGCGAAAGCGCTCGTAGTATTTCCGCTTGGTCATGTCTTGCCAGACCCCTTTTTCCTTCATCCACGCAAATCCGGCTGCTGGATTGGCGGGCGCGTCTGCGGGTACGGCACCGACTCGTTTGCTGAAGTCGCCACAACGTTGGGTGAGCCAGTCTTCATGATTTTTGAATGGGAAGTAGGGCGCACAAGCTGGAATGCGTTTGCCAATTTCGATCATCGAATCGACGAAGCTCACGCACTCGCCTGGAGGCGGCACCATCGGCTGGCGCAGGGTGACGTAATCGCGCAACTCCATGTTGTTGCGCGTGTCGAAGCCCCAGCGCTCGGTGTAGCTGGCATCGGGCAAGATGATGTCCGCGTAGTGCGCCTGTTCGGAATAGACGATGTCCGAGCAAACATGGAAAGGGATCAGCTTCTCGTTGGAGAGCACTTCCACCGTGAGCGAACGCCCCTCCGGCCAGGTCTGTGGCGAAGCCACGCAGTAGCTAAAAAACACTTGCAGCTTGCCACGACCCTTCTTGATGTAGTCGTAGACGATAGGGCCTACCTTCATGCGCTGCCACTTGTTGGCAAGCGGCCACTCGGGTGGGTTTTCGATCACGCTGGTGCGGGTGGGCGCAGGCGGGCGCGGCATCGGCTGCGGGAAGACGCGCGGCGGCACGCGGGTCGGTTCTTCACCATAGCAATAACCGCCGGGTTTGCCAATCGAGCCGACAATCGCATTCAGTAGCACCACCGCACGATCAGCATTAAAGCCGTTGTAATGGGCTCCCGAGCCGCGATTGGTGTAGGCCACGCACGCCGGTCGCGCTGCCGCAAACTCCAGTGCAAGGCGGCGGATGTCGGCCTCCGCCAGCCCGGATTCTTTCGCCGCCCAAGCGGGCGTGTAGGGTTTGAGCCACGCTTTGAGGGCATCGGCGTTGACGTTGCTCCAGTTGTCGAGAAACTCGCGGTCGAATTGCCCCGCTTCCATGACTGCATGGCACATGCCTAAGGCCACCGCGCCGTCACTGCCTGGGTTAGGTGCATGCCATTCGTCAGAGCGGCCTGCGGTGTTCGAGAGGCGCACGTCGAAGGTCACAAACTTGGCCTTTGGGCCGTCGTCGTTAAAGCGCCCTTGAATCACCCGCTTGGCGACGTGAATCGCACCTTGATGGGCTTCATACACGTTTGAACCAAAATTGAGAATGTATTTCGAATGGGCAGCATCCACCGTTTCCCAGTCAGTTTCGCCGAGCGCGACATAGTTGGCTGCGCGCTTGTTGGAGGAGCACAGCGCCCGATGGTTGAACAGCGATGGCGAGCCGATCGCGTTCAAAAATCGTCCCATCTCCTCGCCAATGCGGGAGCGACCAATCTGGATCGCAACTTCTTCAGGCACGCCTTCGTCCATGGCTTTTTTGATGCGCTTGGCGATTTCGCCATACGCCTCCTCCCAAGAGATGCGCTGCCACTTGCCTTCGCCGCGTTTGCCCACCCGTTTGAGCGGGTAGAGCAGGCGCTCCGGGTAGTCGTTGATGGTGGGGCTTGATTGGCCTTTCGCGCACAGCGATTTGCCATTGTTCGGGTCGAGCGGATTGCCGCTCACCTTGACCAGCCGCCCGCCGATCACGTGGCCTTCGATGCCGCATACGGTGGAGCAATTGAGGCACACGCCTTTGATTTTTGTGGCAACTGCGTAGTTGTTCTTGAGGCGGCCCTTGCCAGAGGGGCGGCGCACCGCCTTGCGTTGGCCAATCAGGTTGGGCTTCTTGTTCCAGAGTTGCGCGTGCGCTTCAGAAGGGGAGAGCAGAATTTGCTCGCCTAAGGCGAGCGTTCCCATCGCGGCGATGCCGCTTTTGATGAATTGCCGGCGCGCTTGTGGCGGCCGTGCTGGGTCATGTTCACTCATACCTTGTGCCCTCCTTCCACCTTGGCCCAGATCACGCGCTTTTCCTTCGGGTGCTGCGCTTCAAGCTGCGCCCATGTTTCAATCTCATAGGAATAAGGGTCGTGAATCCGGCCCTTGGGGATTTTTTTCTCCATCTCTTTGGCGTGGCCTTTGTAGGCTACCGATGGCAGGGTTTTTTCTTCGGGCTTTAACACCGAGGTTTGGTTGCCATGGCGTTTCATGAACTGTGAATACGCCGAATCAGGGTCGTTGGAGTCGCCAAAAAAGAACACCTCGGCCGGGCAGGTTTCCACACACGCAGGCTCCATGCCAACGGCAAGGCGATGCGAGCAAAAATCGCATTTGTCGTCCACGTCGTTGTCGTCGCAGCCAATCGCTGCGTACGGGCAAGCGGCTTCGCATTTACCTTCATGGTCGCACTTGTCGGGGTCGACGCGAATGATGCCGTCAGCCAGGCGATTGATCGCTTCGGTCGGGCAAGCTTTGAGGCAGGGCGCGTCTTCGCATTGCATGCACAAGGTGGGTAGAAAGTTGCGCTTGACCTTGGGGAAAGTACCGTGTTCCCAGTAATAGACCTTGGTGCGGTATCGCCCAAGCGGCACATAGTTTTCCACTTTGCAGGCCACCGAACAGGCGTGGCAGCCAATGCAGCGCTCCACGTCGAGCGCCATTTTCCAGCGTGGGGTTTTGCCGGTTTTGGGGTTGGGGGAAAGGTTGGGTTTGATGTCGGCTAAGGCTGCATCACTCATCGTGGCTCTCCCACGTCAGGGCTACCGCAACGGCCGCTGCGGCCGCGACTTGACCGCCGCCGGAAATGACGCGCCGGGTGCGCGCCCGCGACAACAAATTGTCAGGAATCAAAATCATATAAAGCTTCATCGCTGCTTCTCCTTGAAAAATGACGGACATTCCGCCGCAACCTACCGCGCCAATTGCTGCCGACGCGGGTAAATCTTACTGTGCAGCGCGTTGCCTA
Organism: Burkholderiales bacterium; assembly: GCA_031362865.1. GTDB lineage: Bacteria > Pseudomonadota > Gammaproteobacteria > Burkholderiales > JAEUOS01 > JANLTH01. The sequence goes on from JANLTH010000137.1 coordinate 42,426, forward strand.
GAGCAAGCGAATCTGCTGCATGAAGTGCATCTGCATCGAGACTGGCCGCGTATTGCGTTAACGGTGCATAGACTAAACTGTGTGCCCTGGTGCCTACTGCCCGCATCCGCAGGCGGTGAGTTCCAGTCTTCAATCTTCATACCCTATTCAGGAGTCTTTCCATGCTTAGCTTTTCACCCTCGCGCACGTTCAAATGCCTGATGACCTGTGCCTTACTCGCTGTGGGCGGCATAAGCCACGCCCAGCAAGTGTTTCGTGTGACCACCATTCCTGAAGAAGCGGCGACTGAGCAAATTCGCAAATTCACGCCGCTTGCCAAATATCTGGAAAGCAAGCTGGGCATGAAAGTGGAATTCACGCCCGTAACCGATTACCCCGCCGCCGTGGAAGCCATGGTTGGCAAGAAAGTGGACCTCGTCTGGTTCGGCGGCTTCACCTACGTGCAAGCCAGCATCCGCTCGCAAGGCAAGATCATCCCGATCGCCCAGCGCGAAGAAGACACCAAATTTCAGTCGGTCTTTATCACCAAGACCGACTCTGGCATCAAAAAGCTGGAAGACCTCAAAGGTAAGCAGGTCTCGTTTGGCTCGCAATCATCGACCTCAGGCCATTTGATGCCGCGCAGCTTTCTGCTGCAAGCCAAGCTCGACCCTGAAAAAGATTTCAAACGCATTGCCTACTCGGGTGCGCACGACGCGACCATCGCCTCGGTGGTCAGCGGCAAAGTCGATGCGGCTGCGCTCGATATCACGGTGTGGAAAAAATTCACCAGCGAAAACAAAGTGGACACCAAGGCGGTTGACGTGTTCTTCACTACGCCCGGGTACTACAACTACAACTGGTCGGTGCATGCCGATATGCCAGCTGATCTGCGCGCCAAAGTAGCCAAAGCACTGCTCGACCTTGATCCAGCCACGCCCGAAGGCGCGGAAATCTTGAAGTTGAACCGCGCGACCCGCTACATCCCCACCAATCCGGACAATTACAAAGGCATCGAAGCGGCTGCCAAGAGCGCGGGGTTGTTGTAAGTTGAATTTTTCTCTTGAGGCGTTAAGCGCTCGTCATCCAGCAGCGCGCGCGGGTTCGCCCGCCGCGCTGCGCGATGCCACGCTGACTATCGCAGCCGGCGAGCAGGTCGCCATCATTGGCCCTTCCGGGGCCGGTAAAACCACTTTGTTGCATGCGCTGGCCTGTGCGCTCCAGCCTTCGGGTGGGCGCCTACAGGTGGCCGCACTGAGCCCGTGGGATTTGCCGCGTGCGCAATTGCAAGCCTTGCGCGGGCGGCTGTATTTGGCCCCGCAGGTGCCGCCGTTGCCGCCGCGCCAGCGCGTGGTCACCTCAGTGTTAGCGGGTAGCTTGCCCGCGATGGGTTTTTGGAAGAGCGTTGGTTCGCTGTTTTACCCGCGTAATTTGGCGGGTGCGCATGCGGCGCTGACGCGCTTTGACATGGCGGAAAAGATTTTTGAGCGAGTCGACCGCCTCTCGGGTGGCGAGCGCCAGCGCGTCGGCCTGGCGCGCGCGCTGCTCTCACCTTCCAGCGCTTGGCTGATTGATGAACCACTCTCCGCGCTGGACCCGACGCGCGCAGCCTTGGTGATGGAAACCCTGACCGTTGAAGCTCGGCTGCGCGGGGTGACTTTGGTGATGACCTTGCATCAAGTGGAAGTGGCGCTGGCCCGATTTCCCCGCATCATTGGCCTGCGCGACGGGCTGGTCAGCTTTGATCTGCCGTCCAGCGAGGTGACACCTGCACGCCTGGCGCAACTCTATGCGCAGCACGAGCACGAGTTGACCGGGGCGGCGTTTCCGTCGGAGTTGCCGGTTGAGACTCAGGTTGCGGACCCAGCAAATCCCCCGGTGATGCACTGCCGGTGAACGCGATGGCCAGTATCGTGACAGGCACGCTCCCACCTCCCACCCGCGATCCCGCCTGGCTGGGCCGGGTCTTTTGGCTCAGTGCCGGCCTGGTGCTGCTCTGGCCCCTCTTGGTGGTGACTGAGTTCAAGCCATGGACGCTGTTTGACGCGCAAAGCCGCAAGTCCACCTTGCAGTTTTTGCGCGATTTTTTCCCGCCGGTGGTGCAGCCCGACTTTCTCTGGCTGGTGGCCAGAGAAACCTGGCGCACCGTCGCCATTGCCACTGCGGGCATGTGCCTGGCGCTGGTGCTGGCGATCCCGCTGACCCTGCTTTCGACCCGTGCGCTCTCACTCTCAGCCTTGAGCGGGCGCATGGCGGCCTTGCCGTTCGCGTTGCGGCAAACGCTGCGCATGGCGCTGATCGTCTTGCGCAGCATCCCTGAGCTGGTGTGGGCGCTGATTTTGGTGCGGGTGGTGGGCTTAGGGCCGACGGCGGGGGTGCTGGCCATCGCGCTCACCTATGGCGGCATGCTGGGCAAGGTGTACAGCGAAATTTTGGAAAGCGGCGATGCCCACGCGACTGCCACGCTGATGCGCAACGGCGCGGGCCGCTTGCAGGCTTTTTTCTACGGGCTCTTGCCACAAAACGCGGCGGAAATTACCTCTTACACGGTGTACCGCTGGGAGTGCGCCATTCGCTCCTCGGTGGTGCTGGGTTTTGTGGGCGCGGGCGGTTTGGGGCAGCAGATGGACAACTCGATGAAGATGTTCAACGGCGGCGAAGTGGCCACCATGCTGATTGTGTTCATCTTGCTGGTGGCGCTGGCGGACCGCGTGAGCTGGTGGCTGCGTCGCGAAATCGGATGAGCACGACCGCCGCGCCAGTGCGTGCCCAGCCGATTTTCGATGCCCGCTGTTGCGCGTGCTGGTTCGTGTTTGCGCTCGCCTGCCTGGTGGTGGCGAGCTTTGCCAGCCTGGATTTGAAATGGGCGGCCTTTTTCTCGCTCGAAGCAGCCACCAGCATGGGCAAGTTTGTGCGCGAATTCTTTCCGCCCGATCTTTCGCCCGCGTTTTTGCGCAAGGTGTGGGTTGGCACAGTGGAAACCTTCGCTATGTCGCTGTTGGGCACGCTGCTGGCGGTGGCGCTTGGCATCGTGCTGGCCCTGCCTGCGAGCGTGTTGCACCGCGAAGACCGGGCACTGGTGCGACAACCCACGCGGCTGTTGCTTAATGCACTGCGTTCCATCCCTGAGCTGGTGTGGGCCTCGCTGCTGCTGATTTCTGCGGGGCTCGGGCCTTTTGCGGGCACGCTCGCCTTGGCCTTGCACACGGCGGGCGTATTGGGGCGGCTGTTCGCCGAGGCGATCGAAAATGCGCCGCCTGGCCCCGCTTTCGCCTTGCGCGCGCAAGGCGTTTCTAATACGCGCATTTTTCTCTATGCCACCTTGCCGCAGGTGTTGCCGCAAATCATGTCTTACACCCTGTACCGCTGGGAAAATAATATTCGCGCGGCTGCCGTGTTGGGTGTGGTGGGCGCAGGTGGCTTAGGGCAGTTGCTGGCCTTTCACATGGGGCTTTTTCACATGGGTAAAACGGCGACAATTTTGGGTGCGATGCTGCTCTTGGTGGCGCTGGTGGACGTATCCAGCTACCTTTTGCGCCGCCAAATGACCAGATAAATCTGAGGACCAACCATGAACCCAGGCATGCATGAATTTTTAGCTCAAGACCGCGTGGTCTGGGGCAAACCGGCCGTGCAAGCGGTGCTCGAAGAAGCGGATCGTCGTGCCGCGCAGCGCATTTTTATCGTGACCGGTAAAACGCTGAATCGCAAAACCGAGGTGGTGACAAACCTTCGTGCTGCTCTGGGCGCACGCTGCGTGGGCACCTTCGACGAGTGCGTTGAGCACACGCCACGCGCCAGCGTAATCGCGGCTGCGGCTGCGGCCCGCGCTGTCAATCCAGACTTGATTCTCACGATTGGTGGTGGCACAGTAATCGATACGGTCAAGGTGATGCTGATCGCCTTGGCGCATGATGTGACCACGCCGGACGAACTGAGCCACTACCACCTGCGCGCCAACCCTGACGGCACACGCCATACGCCCGCAATCAAAGCGCCACCGTGCCGCCAGATCGTGCTTTCGACCACGCTGTCGGCGGCTGAGTTTTCCGATTTTGGCGGCTGCACCGACCCGGCGCGCGGCATCAAAGATGGTTACAACGCCAAGTTCATCGGCGCGGCCACGGTGATTCTCGACCCGGCGGTCACGGTGCATACGCCCGCCTGGCTGTGGCTTTCAACTGCGGTGCGCGCGATAGACCACGCGGTCGAGGGGATTTGCTCGATTCAGTCGTCGCCTTTGATTGAGGCCACCGCTCTGCACGCGCTGCACCTTTTCGGGCGCTCGCTGCAGCAAACCATGCTTGACCCAACCGACTTGGCGGCACGCCAAGACTGCCTGCAAGCCGCATGGCTGGCCGGAATGGGCATTTTGCGTGTGCCCTATGGTGCCAGCCACGGCATCGGCCATAGCCTGGGCGCAGTCACCGGCATGAGCCACGGTTACACCTCGTGCGTGATGTTGCCGCACGTGATGCGCTGGAATTTGGCGGCGACGCGCGAGGCGCAGGGGCGCATCGCGCACGCGATGAACGCCAAGAGTGACGCTGCACAAGCCGTGGCAGATTTGATCGCCAAACTGGGTCTGCCCACTCGTTTGCGTGACCAAAACGTCAAGCGTGAACAGTTTGTGCAGATAGCGGCCGGTGCGGCGCAAAACTTGTGGGTCAAAACCAACCCGCGCCCGATTCAGGGCGAGGCTGATTTATTGGCCCTGCTCGAAGCGGCTTGGTAGCGCGGAGTCACGCCATGCCACCGTTTTTTGACGATGCCGCAGTACGGCGTTTGCTGAGCATTCATGCACTGATCGAGACGATTGAGCAAACCCTGATCGACGTTTCTGCGGGAAAAGTCATTCAGCCACCGCGCACGGTGTACGAAATTCCCCCTCTGAACCCGGCTGAAGAGGCGCTCCCAGGGCTGCTCTTCACCAAACCGGTGATTACGCCTGAGGTGATTGTCACCAAGATCATTACGCAACTGCCCGGCAACCCGGCGCGTGGCTTGCCCACCATGATGGCGACCTTGCTGCTGATGGACCGCGCTACCGGCCAAATTCAAGGCGTGATGGATGCGACTTGGCTCACCAATCTGCGCACGGCGGCGGTGTCGGCGGTGGCGGTGCGC
>JANLTH010000174.1:0-41571 GCA_031362865.1 Burkholderiales bacterium
CATGCGGCATCGCCCAGTAGGCTTGGGGATCATGTCGTTCCAGGATTGCCTGCACGAAATGCGGATCCCGTTCGCCTCGATGCAGGCGGTCGAGTTTGCTGATCGCTCGATGGAGGCGGTGTGCTACTACGCCTACCTCGCCTCCACCAATCTGGCCGAAGAGCGTGGCCGCTATTCGAGCTTCAAGGGTTCACTGTGGGACCGCGACATCCTTCCGCAGGATTCACTCAAATTGCTGGGTGAAGAACGCGGCGGCTATTTGGAAGTCGACCACAGCTCCACTATGGACTGGGCCGCGCTGCGCTCACGCATCAAGCAATACGGGATGCGCAACTCCAATTGCATCGCGATCGCCCCGACCGCCACGATTTCCAACATCGTCGGTGTATCAGCTTGCATTGAGCCCACCTTCCAGAACCTCTACTCGACCTCCAACTTGTCTGGCGAATTTACCGTCGTCAACGAGTACCTCGTGCGCGACTTGAAACGCATGAACCTGTGGGACAAAGTAATGGTTGACGACATCAAGTATTTCGACGGCAGCTTAGCCAAGATCGATCGCGTGCCGGCCGAAATCCGCCAGCTTTATGCCACCGCGTTTGAAGTCGAACCGCAATGGTTGGTGGAAGCCGCCTCACGTCGTCAAAAGTGGATCGATCAGGCGCAGTCGCTCAACATCTTCATGGCCGGTGCCTCCGGCAAGAAGCTGGACGACACCTACAAGCTGGCTTGGCTGCGCGGCTTGAAGACGACCTACTACCTGCGCACGCAAGCCAAAACCTCGGCCGAGAAGTCAACCGGTAAGGGCGGCGAGCTAACCTCTGTTTCAGCCTCTGGTGGCATGACCGGGACCGGCATGATGAGCGCCGCGATGCTGGCCACCCAGCCGATGCAAGCACTCGGTGCCGAGCCGGAAATTGTCGGCGCAGCATGCATGATGCGTCCTGGTGATGTCGGTTTCGAGGAATGCGAAGCCTGCCAATAACTCCATTACGGCCCACCTGTCGCGTGTCGCCTCAAGCCTCTAGACAATCCAAACCTGAATCCTGAAAGACTAAAGAACCTATGCTGACCTGGGACGACGAAGCGCCCGTATCACCCGTGACCGCGAAGCAACCAAGCGGCCACGCCACGCCCCTGCCTGCCTCGATGATTGCGCCTGCGCTCGCGGAAGAAGCTATGCCAGCGATGCGCGTTGGCACACTGGCAGTAGGCGCAGCCGCCTTGGCGGGCTTTGCCATCAAGCCGAACGCAGCTCTGGCAACCCTGCCACCTGCCTCACCCGCAGCACCATCGGCCAAAGCGGCTCACGACGATGGTCGCCGCGTGCGCGTAGAAGACAAGCGCATCATCAACGGCGGCACTGATGTCAATCAGCTCGTGCCCTTCAAATACAAATGGGCGTGGGACAAGTATTTGTCAGGTTGCGCCAACCACTGGATGCCACAAGAAATCAACATGTCGCGTGACATCGCGACCTGGAAAGACCCGAATGGCTTAACGGACGATGAGCGCCGCATCATCAAGCGCAATCTGGGTTTCTTTGTCACCGCTGATTCGTTGGCTGCCAACAACATTGTGCTGGGCACCTACCGCCACATCACCGCCCCCGAGTGCCGCCAGTATCTGTTGCGCCAGGCGTTTGAAGAAGCGATCCACACGCACGCCTATCAGTACATCGTTGAATCGCTGGGCCTGGAAGAAAGCGAAATCTTCAACGCGTATCACGAGATTCCGTCGATCCGCGCGAAAGATGAATTTCTGATTCCCTTCATCGACATCCTCACCAACCCGCACTTCAAAACCGGCACATTTGAAACCGACCAGCAGCTGCTGCGTTCGCTGATTGTGTTCGCGTGCCTGATGGAGGGCTTGTTCTTCTATGTGGGCTTCACGCAAATTCTGGCGATGGGGCGGCAAAACAAAATGACCGGCGCCGCTGAGCAGTACCAGTACATCCTGCGCGACGAATCGATGCATTGCGCCTTTGGCATTGACCTCATCAATCAATTGAAGATGGAGAACCCGCAGCTGTGGACGCCAGAGTTTCGTGAAGAGATTCGCTGCTTGTTCAAGCAGGCGGTTGAACTCGAATACGCCTATGCAGAAGACACCATGCCGCGCGGTGTGTTGGGCTTGAACGCGCCGATGTTCAAAGGCTACCTGCGCTTCATCGCCAATCGTCGCGCACAGCAAATAGGTATTGACGTTTTGTTTCCACAGGAAGACAATCCATTCCCGTGGATGAGTGAAATGATTGACCTGAAAAAAGAACGCAATTTCTTCGAGACTCGTGTCATTGAATACCAAACAGGCGGCGCTCTTTCGTGGGATTCATAAAGACTAAATAGAAAAAGTCGGCAGTGTTGCCGACTTTTTTTTGGTGCATCCTTCTTCGATTTATTGATCCAATAAGCAGTTCGTTCATTGAACGAAGAAGGAACGATCAGGTGGTGTGGTAGGCAGTGATGAGTGTGAGTTTTGCCGCAATCACAGCATCTGGTTGAAACGAATTCATTAGCGCAAGTGGTTGTACATGGGTTATTCCATGAACTTGTGCCGATGAATAATCCGGGCTAGTACAGACGGGTTTTTTAGTTGGTTGTTTTTTTGTTTACTTCATGAAGGAGCCCATTATGGCAACCGCAAAGAAACCAGCAGCGAAAAAACCGGCAGCGAAAAAGCCAGCCGCGAAGAAACCAGCAGCAAAGAAGCCAGCAGCAAAACCGGCCGCCAAAAAACCGGCAGCCAAAAAAGCAGCAGTAGCAAAGAAGCCCGCTGCGAAGAAAGCTGCAGCAAAACCAGCCGCTAAAAAAGCCGCGAAGAAACCAGCAGCCAAAAAAGCTGCGCCTAGAAAGCCGGCTCCGCAGAAGGCTGCCGCGAAGCCGGCTGGGAAGCCCGCAGCCGCTCCAAAACCGTCAACGGCTGCTGCACCGGGATCGCGTCCTGCGCTTAACCCGGCGGCTGCATGGCCTTTCCCGACTGGGTCGCGTCCCTAAGTTTTACGGACGCACCCTAACGGGTAGGGCTGGAATATGCAGTCCTAATGGAGCATCCGGAGGAGCACAGGAATTCGTTGAATTGCTCTTCCGTTCCAACAATCCGCAGAACCTTGCAAAAGGTCTGCGGATTTTTTTTGGCACGAACCGGCCGTGCCAAAAAGTATGGCTGCGGCTACGACTTCATCAGCCCCAGCACCTCTTTCATTGCGGTATTCGCGGCCGGCACACCGGCGTAAATCGCTGCTTGCATGATGACCTCACGCAACTCGGCTGGATCCAGTTCATTAGCCAGGCCAGCCCGGGTGTGCAGCACAAACTCTTCCCAGCGCCCCAGCGCGATACAGGTCGCCAGCACCACGATGCGCCGAGTGCGCTCGTCCAAGCCTGGCCGTTGCCACAAATCGCCCCACGCATAGCGGGTAATGAATTCCTGGAAGGGTTGCGCGTAGGCCGGTGAATGTTTCATCCGGTCTTCAACATACTTGGCCCCCAGCATGTGCTTGCGCTCGGCGATGCCGCGCTCAAAGCGCGCATCGTCGCTTAAAGCATTCGCAGGCGAGCCATAGAGCAAGAAGGGCAGGAGCGCGTTGCAAAGCTCCACTGGCATTTGCATCGACGAGAGGTGTGCGCAACCGGGCAACTCCACATAGACCGCGCCTTTAATCGAGGCTGCCAGCGCCTGACCTTTTTCTGGAGTGGTGGACAGATCTTTCTCACCCGACACCACCAAGGTTGGCACGCTGATGGCGGCGTTCTGTGCGATCAAACCGCCGGTCGCGGAAATGTCGCGCAGGGCCACGCAGCAGCCGATGTAGCCTTCAGGATCAAGGCGCAGCAAGGTGTCACGCACGGTGGCCTTGCGATCACGCAGATGCGCTGGTTGCGACGGTTCGCCTTCACCCATAAAGCGCTGCATCACCACGTCGGTCACCACAGCCATGCCGCCCGCACGGATCAAGGCGATGCGCGCATCGAAACTGGCCGCATCAAATACAGCAGCGGTATTAAGCAGCGCCAGGCGGATCACCCGACCTGCCGCATGCGCGCCCAGCCACTGCCCGACCCCACCACCCATCGAAAGCCCAGCGAAGAGAAAGCTCTTGACACCGGCGGCATCGGCCACCGCCAGCGCATCGCGCCCGAGTTGGGCAAAGTTGTAGTTCTCTGAAGTGGCCGTCGGTACATCCGATGCGCCATGGCCGCGCACGTCGTAACGGATCACATAAAAATGCGGCAGCAGCATCGGCATGACCGGGCTCCACATCGCGTGGTCGCAGCCCAGTGAATTGGAGAGCAGCAGCGCCGGTTTGGCGGCATCGCCATCGGTGCGCCAGAAAATACGGGTTTGGTTGGAAACGACGAATGGCATTAAATGTCCTTGAGTTAGAGCGAGGAAACGACGGGAGCAACGGGCTTTTTCATCCAGCGGATCGGCTGGGCTTTAACGGGCCTTGCAGCCGCACCGTGCGCTTGCAAGGCTTGATCGAGTGCGACACCGCCTTCGTCTTTGAGCGCCGCCGCAAGCGCGGCTTCAATCGCCGCCGCACGACGCTCTGGAGGCTGATCGGCAGTGGCCAACTGGTCAGTAATGTGCAGCAGGTTTTCTTTGCCGCGCTCGTTGGTCACGCCGTAACCTTTGATGAGCCTGCCGCACCGCGCGAGCGCCAAACCCAGCCCCGGCGATGCTTGAAGACCCGCCACCAGAGCGGCTTTCCAAGCATCGATCTGGCGCTGCTCGTCGGCGAAGCGAGCCCCACGCACCCGCAGCCACTTTAAACTGGCCAACGTGCGCAAAGCCAGCATGCCAGCCACCGAATGCGAACCCACTTTGAGCGGCAAGGCCCACGGCGGTTTGCCGGTGGCGACGCGGGCGCGATCCCAGCGCTGCAAGCGCCCGGCCCACCCTGCTGGCAGCAGTGCGGCGAATTCGGCGATGCCGGGCTTGAAATGCTCGAACGTTTTAACGATGTCGTCGGCCCCGGCCTTGACTTCGCCGCGCACCCGTGAAGCGCGACTGGCGCGGCTCTTCAGGTCAGCCACGCGCACGATGTCGTCAAACGCCATCCATAGTGCGAGCCAGCGGGCCGCCTCGACACTCGCTGCAAAGTCGGCGCTGGTATCAGCCGCCACCACCGTTTGCAAGCGGGCGAAGTAGCGCTCGGCATAGGCGCGGTCTTGATACTCCAGCGTGCGGGCGTAGCCTAGCTGCGCCATAGCCTGCACGGCGACCGGCAACGCTTGCAGGGCTTGCTGCGCGATCACAGGCGCTTCATCCGGCAGCGCTTCCAACACCTGCGCCACGTACTGTGCCACGTTCGGTGCCACGCTCGGTGCCACGTTCTGCGCTTGGGTACGTTGCGCCTGCACCACCTCAAATGCCGCTGCGAAGCCGCGCAAGCTGGCGGCCGCCGAAGCACCGCTTGCCGCCACCACCTGCTCGTAATCAGCACGTGCAAACGGCAGCACACCGCTGGCTGCCACTGCGCCCAACATCACCGCGCTGATTGCCGTGCCGGATTGCTTGGCCAGCACACCCATCTCAAGCACATGTTGCGCAATCGACTGCGCACGCACCAAGGTCATCAGCTTGGGCGCATCGACCCTGCCATCGCCCAGCTCCATGCGCTCGACGGTCGTGAAGGCACGTGCGTGCGAGGTAATCACGGTGGTACGGGCGGCGTTGGCCAAGCCATTGCTGATTTGCCGCGCAGTTTCCAGCAGCTCAGAAGAGACAATCGCATCGAGCGTGCCGGGCAAGGGGTTCAAGCTCAAGACCGGCTCGCGGCCTTGCAGTTGTGCCACCGGCACCGGGAACACCTCGAGGTAATAGGTGGTGGCACCGGTTCGCTGCGCTACCCCGGGAATCGAGGTTGCTTGCGCGGCATAGCCCGCATGGCGTGCGATCTCGACTAGCCATTCGGTCAGTATCCCGCCGCCTTCGCCCCCCAAAGCGCACAGCAGCAAGGTGATCGGGCGGTCGTGCTTCATGCCACGAGCGCTTTCGGGCGCAGCCAGCCGACCACGGCGGCGCGCAGCCCAGCGGCCAAGCGTTCATGCCAGGCCGGGTTCTGAATCACTTCAGCCCGATAAAACGAGGGGCACAGCGTGGCCGCATGCGCGTTTTCGCCGCACAAGCCGCAGCCAACGCAGCCGTCAATCACGGTGGCTACCGGGTCAACTTTGAGCGGATCAGGATTGTCCTTCAGCGTCAGCGTGGGGCAGCCGGAAAGGCGGATGCAGGCATGGTCGCCGTTGCACACATCTTCGTCTACCCCGTACTTCACCCGCATCACACGCTTGCCCCCCTTAAGCAAACCAGCAATCCAGGGGCGGATGCGGCGTTGGCGTTCGAGCTGGCATTCGCCTTCCGCAATGATGACTTTGAGACCGCTAAAGTCGGAGGTGAACGCCTCGACCAAAGTCTCGCGCATCGTCGCAACTTCATAGGTGTGAACGGTTTTCATCCATTGCACACCCAAACCTTTCAGCGTGTTTTCAATCGTTTGATTCAAGTGCGTCAAGCTCTGCGCTTTATCGCCCGATTCCGCTTTGCCCGCCTCAAGCGGCGTGGAAATGATCTCCTGCGTACCGGTAGCCGAGGTGTAGCCGTTTTTGAAAATCAGCAGCACCGCGTCGTCGCGGTTAAAAAGCGCCGACTGCACACCGGTGAGCAGGCCGTTGTGCCAAAAACCGCCATCACCCATGATGGCCAACGTGCGCCGGTTCATCATCGGCGAGACCCCGGCGCGCGAAGCCAAGCTCATGCCGTAACCCAAGATCGAGTGGCCTGACGAGAATGGCTCGAAAGTGGCTAGCGCGTGGCAGCCGATGTCGGCGGCGATGTGCACCTTGCCCACTTCCTCTTGCGCAAGCTTCAAGGCCGAGAACACCGGGCGCTCGGGGCAGCCCACGCAAAAACTGGGTGGGCGAGCCGGTAGCGCCTGACCGAGCAAGCCGACCGCAGCGCTGCGTGCGGCGCTGATGCTGGCAAGCCAGGTTTGCGCGGCCGCTGTCCCGTCGGCTTCGGGTAGATAGCGCTGGGCAAATTTGTGCAGTCCGTGCCCCATCACTTCAGCGGTGTATTCACCGGCTAAGGTCAGGAAGTCTTTGCCATGCAGCGGCGTTTGAATGTCGGCGCGCCGCAAAATGGTGGCAAGCTCTTGCTCGATGTATTCGGGCTGCCCCTCTTCAAACAGCAGCACCGCGCGTTTGCCGACGCAAAACGCGGTCAGTTCGTCTGGCACTAAAGGATAGGTGACATTGAGTACCGCCAGCGGAATCTCGCTTGCACCAAACGCATCAGCCAGCCCGAACTGCTGCAAGGTGCGGATCAGCGTGTTGTACAAACCACCTTGCACGATGATGCCAAGATCGTCCTGCTTGCCGGAAAAGAATTCGTTCAGGCGATGCGATTGAATGTAGCGGCGCGCAGCCGGAATCCGCTCTTCTGACTTCAATTTTTCGTGGCGAAATGTCACCGGCGGATGCGCCAGTTTGCCGTAATCGAACGCAGCCGGATGGTCCATCAGCGACTGGGTTGAGACCACTGGTGCGCGATTGTTTTTTGCCACAAAGCTGCCGCGCACATGGCAGGCGCGGATGCGCAGCTCCATCAAGGCGGGCATATTGGAGGCTTCTGAAACGCAGAAAGCTTCTTCCACCATGCGCACCATTTGCCCTAAATTCGGGCGCGGGTCAAACAGCACCATCGACGATTTCATCGCATAAGCATGAGTGCGCTCCTGAATCACCGATGCGCCCTCGCCATAGTCTTCGCCCACCACAATCAACACGCCACCTTTAACACCAGGCGAGGAGAGATTGGAAAGCGCATCTGCCGCCACGTTAGTGCCGACAATCGACTTCCACGTCACCGCGCCACGCAAGGGGTAGTGCAGCGAAGCGCCCAGCATGGCAGCGGCAGATGCCTCATTCGCGCATGGCTCCACGTGAACGCCCAGCTCTTGAATGTAGGGCTTGGCCTGCACCATTACATCGAGCAAGTGCGAGACGGGTGCCCCCTGGTAGCCGCCAACATAGGCGACACCAGATTGCAACAGCGCCTTGGTGATCGCGAGAATGCCTTCGCCGTGAAAAGTTTGACCATCGCCAAGCCGTAAAGACTCGACTTCTTTGCTGAATGAAACTTCCATCTGGAATCCGTCAGTCTGCGGCGATGCGCCGCGCTTTGATGATGGCCCCAAAGCGCCGCGAATCGTCAGCCGCGCGCGCACCGAATTCAGCCGGGCTCATGCTCAGCGCCTCACCGCCCAGGGTTGCGATACGCTCTTTGACTGCTGCGCTTGCCAGCAGTTGGTTGACCTCGCGGTTCAGGCGCGCAATCACGTCGGCAGGCGTACCCGCAGGCGCGTAAAGGCCGAAGATGGAGTCCGCGTCAAAACCCTTCAATCCCGCTTCGTCCAAGGTCGGCGTATCCGGGTAGGCGGCAGCACGCTTCGGGCTGCCGACTGCCAGCAATTTCAGTTTTCCGGCTTTAACCTGTGTCAAACCGATGCCAGGGTCAAAGTGAAAATCGAGCTGCCCGGCGAGCAAGTCCTGCAAGGCGGGCGCTGCGCCCCGGTACGGCACATGCAAGGCAAACAAGCCGGCCTGTGCCTTGAACATTTCGCCTGCCAAATGCGGCGAGCTGCCGCTGCCAGGTGAGCCAAACGAAAGCTTGCCGGGATTCGCTTTCACGTAGGCTATGAATTCGCCAACATTGTTGGCGGGCACCTTGGGATGAGTGACGAGAAAAACCGCAATCCGTGCGGTCGCCGCGACCGGCATCAGGTCTTTCACCGGGTCAATCGGCAACTTGGCAACCAAGTGCGGATTCACCGACACCATGCCGCCTGATCCCATCAAAATCGTGTAGCCGTCGGCCGCCGATTTCGCCACGGCTTCGGCCGCGATCATGCCATTGGCACCAGCGCGATTTTCAATCACCACCGTTTGAGCCAGCGCGGTTTGCAAGCCGGGCTGCAAGGCTCGCGCAATCGCATCAGCTGCGCCACCGGGTGGAAAGGCGACGATGATTCGCAACGGTTTTTGTGGCCAGGCTTGCGCGGCGCTGATACCGGCAAACAGAGAGAGCGCACATCCGGCAAAAAAAGGGAGGATTCGCATGGCAATCGGAACTTGGCAAGACTGGGGTGTCATTATTGCTCAAGGCACCATGCAACAATTGCGATTCACCCCGTCACAAAATCGGAGCCTCACATGCTTAACCTGCTCACCATGTTTACGATGCGCAACCGTTTACAACCTTGGCTTGCAGCGCTCAGTCTGACTGCGGGGCTGTTGCCCGCGTGGTCGATCGCGCAGACATTTCCTGAAAAGCCGGTGCGCCTGATCGTGCCTTGGGCGCCCGGCGGCAGCACTGACACGATTGGCCGCACGCTTGCGGCGCGCCTGTCGCAAACCATCGGCCAGCAGGTCGTGGTGGAAAACAAACCAGGGGCGGGCGGCATGATCGGCGCCGAAATGGGCGCACGCGCCGCGCCCGATGGCTATACGCTCACCATCGTTGAACTGCCGCACGCCACCGCGCAGGCGCTGATGGCCAAAGTGCCTTACGACCTGAACATCGACTTCGCGCCGGTGGCCTACATCGGCGCGTCGCCGCTGGTTCTGTTTGCGAACCACCAGCTCAAAGCCAACAATCTAAAAGACGTGGTTGCCTTGTCGAAAGAGAAGGCGGGCATCTCATTTGCCACCAGCGGCACCGGTTCCATCAGCCATTTGGTGGGCGAGCTGCTGCAAAAGCAGGCCCAAGCACAATTTGTGTTCGTGCCTTACAAAGGCTCAGCCCCGGCCCTGCTCGACTTGAGTGCTGGCGAAGTGCAAACCTTTTTTGCCACGCTGGCAAGCGGCGCTGGCGCGCTCAAAACCGGGCGCGTCAAAGCGATTGGTGTCACCAGTGCGAAGCGCGTGGCGGCACTAGCCGACGTGCCCACCGTGGGCGAAAGCGGTTACCAAGATTTGATCGTGGAGCAATGGTGGGGCGTGGTCGCACCAGCCAAAACACCCGCGCCGGTACTGGAAAAACTGAAGGCCGAGTTCGCGGCTGCGATTGCCCACAGCTCAATGAAAGAGCGCATGTTGGCACTGGCGATCGAGCCTGGCAATATGAGCCCAGATCAGTTCCGCACGTTTATGGGTGATGAAGCGCGCCGCTGGGGCAAGGTGGCGAAAGACGCGAACATCAAGCTGGAGCAGTAGCCCGCCAGTTAGCAAGCAATTAACTGCCTGAAGAACCGCTCTGGTGGCGGTTCTTCAGGAATTTCAGGCGGTCTTTTTGCGCTCGAAAAAGGCCGCTATCTCGCCCACCACGCCTTTGCGGAAGGCGAGCACGCAAACCATGAAGATGAGGCCGGTAACAATCGTGACCGACTCACCGATTTGGCTAAACCACTCGATGCCGGTCAGCGATTTCAGCGCCTGACCCAAGTCGCCCAGCTTGGTCTGCAATGAAACCACGATGAACGCGCCCACCACCGGTCCCAACACCGTACCCAAGCCACCGAGCAGCGCCATCAGCACCACCTCGCCAGACATTGACCAATGCGCGTCCGACAGGGTTGCGAAGCCGAGCACCACCACCTTGGTGGCACCCGCCAAGCCCGACAGTGCGGCTGAGAGCACAAACGCCAACAGCTTGTAACGGTCCACCTCGTAGCCCAACGAAATGGCGCGTGGCTCGTTCTCTCGAATCGCCTTGAGCACCTGCCCGAAAGGCGAATGAATAGTGCGATAGATCAGCCCGAAGCCTAAGAAAAAAATAGCGAGCACGACGTAGTAGATCGTGAGGTCCGACGAGAGATCGATCAGCCCCAAGAGCGTGCCGCGCGGAATGCCTTGCAAGCCGTCTTCGCCACCGGTAAATTTGGCTTGCAGGCAGAAGAAAAACAGCATCTGCGCTAACGCCAAAGTAATCATCGAAAAATAGATGCCTTGGCGGCGAATCGCCAAAGAACCGACCAGCCAGCCGAGCAAGCCTGAAACCAGCACGGCAAACAAAATGCCAAGCTCAGTGGGAAAGCCCCAAAATTTGATTGCCACACCTGCCGCGTAGCCTGCGCTACCCAAGAAGGCGGCATGCCCGAAAGAAAGCAAGCCGGTGAAACCGATCAACAGATTGAAGGCACAAGCAAACAGCGCGAAACACAGCACTTTCATCATAAAGACCGGGTAAACCCCGAGCGCTGGCGCAGCAAGCAGCAGCGCGCCCAAACCTGCATAGACCCAGCCAGTGCGTGACATCGCTATTTCTCCTTGCCAAACAAACCGGCCGGGCGCAACACCAACACGATCGCCATGATCACAAACACCACGGTAGCCGACGCTTCGGGGTAAAAAACGCGCGTCAAGCCTTCGATCACGCCCAAGCCCAGGCCAGTCAAAATCGAGCCGAGAATTGAGCCCATGCCGCCGATCACGACCACCGCAAATACCGTGATGATGAGATTGGAGCCCATCAGCGGGCTGACCTGAATGATCGGAGCCGCGAGCACGCCAGCAAAAGCCGCCAGTGCCGCCCCAAATGCGTAGGTAAAGGTCACCATCAGCGGCACATTAATGCCAAACGCCTGCACCATCGCAGGGTTTTCAGTACCGGCGCGCAGGTAGGCACCAAGGCGCGTTTTCTCAATCAAATACCAAGTGCCCAGGCACACCGTGAGCGATGCGACCACCACCCAGGCGCGGTATTTGGGCAGCATCATAAAGCCCAGATTGAGCGCGCCGTTCAACGCTTCGGGGGCCTGATACGGCTGGCCCGAGACCCCGTAGACGGAGCGGAAGATACCTTCAAGCAGCAGCGTAATGCCAAAGGTGAGTAACAATCCGTATAGATGGTCAAGCTTGTAGAGCCGCTGCAGCATGGTGCGCTCGATCACCGCACCGATCAAGCCCACCACCAACGGGCCCACCACCAGCATGACCCAGTAGTTCACCCCCAAGAGCGAGAGGCCGATAAATGCCGAAAACGCGCCCATCATGTAAAGCGCGCCGTGGCAAAAATTAATGATGTTGAGCAGGCCGAAAATCACCGCCAGCCCGAGCGAGAGGATGGCATAAAACGAGCCCGACACCAGCCCCAAGGTCAGTTGACCGAGGAAGGCTTGATGCGGGATACCGAAAATTTCCATACTCGAAAAACTGGGGTTTACAGTCGGGTTGAGGCTACTTCTTGACCGCCGGGCAACGCGACAGCGCCAACGGCTGGAAAGCTTCCGCGGCGTCGATTTTTTGACGCACGTGGTAGTAGTCCCAAGGCGCCTTGGATTCAGACTGCTTCTTCACCTGGAGGAGGTACATGTCGTGTACCACGCGGCCATCATCTCGCAAGGTGCCGTTTTGCATGAACATGTCACTCATCTTGGTCTTTTTCATTTGCGCGATCACCGCTGCCGCATCATCGGTACCAGCAGCTTGAGTCGCTTTGAGGTATTGCAGTACCGCGGAGTAAGTGCCGGCGTGGATCATGGTGGGCATCTTCTTGTGCTTCTCGAAGAAACGACGACTCCAAGCGCGGGTTTGCTCGTTCAAGTCCCAGTACCAGGCTTCGGTGACATACATGTTTTGTGTGGCAGGCAATCCGAGCGCATGAATGTCGGTGATAAAGACCAGCAAACCTGCCAGGGCCTGGGTTTTGGTCAAGCCGAATTCGTTGGCGGCTTTGATCGCGTTGATGGTGTCACCACCGGCGTTGGCCAGGCCCACGATTTGCGCCTTGGACGACTGCGCTTGCAACAGGAAAGAGGAGAAGTCCGCCGCGTTGAGCGGGTGACGCACCGCGCCTTTGACTTCACCGCCGTTGGCTTTGACGACGTTCGCGGTATCCGACTCCAAAGAGTGGCCGAAGGCGTAGTCTGCCGTCAGAAAGAACCACGACTTGCCACCCTGTTTGACTACCGCCTTGCCGGTGCCGTTGGCCAGCGCATAGGTGTCGTAGGTGTAGTGAATCGAATTCGGGTTGCACTCTTCGTTGGTCAAGCGCGTGGACGCAGCGCCGGTATTGATCGAGACTTTCTTTTTCTCAGCGGTGACCTTGGCAACCGCCAGGCCAACCGAAGAGTTGAGCAGATCGGTAATCATGTCCACGCCGTCGCGGTCATACCACTCGCGCGCCTTGGTGGAAGCCACGTCTGCCTTGTTTTGATGGTCGGCACTGACAATTTCGATCTTCTTGCCCAAGACCATTCTGTCTTTGGCAAAGTCTTCTACCGCCATATTGGCCGCGAGCACCGAGCCCGTGCCACCCAAGTCGGCATATAGGCCCGACATGTCGGTTAGCACGCCGATCTTGACGACATCACCGGAAATTTTCGACTGCGCGTTGAGCGCACCGCTGGTGAAACCAGCAAGCGTGAGCACCGCAGCCGCAGCGCTCATTTTGAACTTGAGTTTGGATCGTGTTTTCATTGAAGACTCCTGTTTAAAAAACGTTCTATACACCGAGGTATTCGTGCAGCATGTCCATCTTGGAGGCCAGGGCGCTGGCCGCGAAACCTTCGACGATCTTGCCGTGTTCCATCACGTAGAAGCGGTCGGCCAAGGGCGCGGCAAAGCGAAAGTTTTGCTCCACCATGACGATGGTGTAGCCCTTGGCTTTAAGCGCGGTAATCATGTTGGCAAGTGCCTTGACAATCACCGGCGCCAAGCCTTCAGAAATTTCGTCCAGCAGCAGCAGGTTGGCCCCGGTACGCAAGATGCGCGCGACTGCCAGCATTTGCTGCTCGCCCCCCGAGAGGCGCGTGCCCGGTGAGGCGCGGCGCTCCTTCAAATTCGGGAACATGGCGTAGATTTCATCAACGCTCATCCCTTTGCCCGCGCCTGCCAGCACTGGGGGCAGCATCAGGTTTTCTTCACACGAGAGGCTAGCGAAAATGCCGCGCTCTTCCGGGCAATAACCCACGCCTAGGCGCGCGATGCGGTGAGTCGCCATGCCGATGGTCTCAACTCCGTTCAATTTGATCGAGCCGGTGCGCTTGCCGGTTAGCCCCAGCAAAGCACGCAGCGTGCTGGTGCGCCCGGCCCCATTGCGGCCCAGCAAGGTAACCACTTCGCCACGGCTGACAGTGAGGTCAACACCATGCAACACGTGCGACTCGCCGTAGAAGGCGTGCAAATTGGAGATGTTCAGCAATTCGGTCATGATTCCCGCAGCTTTTACGCGTGCGCACCTTCCAACTCGCCCGCCGTGGTGCCCATGTAAGCTTCCATCACCGCCGGGTCGCGCGAGACTTTTTCGTAAGGCCCTTCGACCAGTACCTGGCCGCGCTGCAACACGGTGATCGTGTCGGCAATCGACGCCACTACATTCATATTGTGTTCAACCATCAGAACAGTACGGCCAACCGCCACCCGCTTGATGAGGGCTGTGACCCGGTCCACGTCTTCGTGGCCCATGCCCTGAGTCGGCTCGTCGAGCAGCATCAACTCAGGCTCCATGGCCAAAGTGGTCGCGATCTCGAGCGCCCGTTTGCGCCCGTAAGGCAAGTCGGCAACCATCGCGTCTCTGACATCGGCCAAACCCACTTCTGCCAGCAGCTCGGCGGCGCGGCCATTGAGCGTATCCAAGCTGCGTTCCGACTTCCAGAAGTGAAATGACGTGCCCAATTTGCGCTGCAAGGCCACACGCACGTTTTCCAGCGCAGTCATGTGTGGAAAGACGGCGGAAATCTGGAAAGAGCGCACGATTCCGCGTCGCGCGATTTGCGCAGGCGCTTCCCGCGTAATGTCTTGGCCGTTAAAGCTAATGCTGCCCGAGGTGGGCGCATGGAACTTGGTGAGCAAATTGAAACAGGTCGTTTTGCCCGCACCGTTGGGGCCGATCAGCGCGTGAATCGTGTGTCGCTTGACCTTCAAATTCACATTGCCGACCGCGACAAAACCCTTGAACTCCTTGGTCAGGTCGCGGGTTTCGAGAATCAAGTCGTCAGCGGGGATGGTCATGGTGTGGTAGGCGGCGCGAACCAATCATTGCGAGAATTGCACGACGTTTGCGCGGCCAAGCCCGCCAGTATACGTTTCGGCTACCGGGCCTGCGCGCATGCCCGGTAGCGTGCTTTGCTTATCTTTGTCTGCCGTTGCCTACCCGCGCCCGACAAATGGCATCTTGGTGGCCATGATGGTCATAAATTGCACGTTCGCTGACAATGGCATGTTGGCGATGTGTACCACCGCGTCGGCGACATGCTGAACGTCCATCAGCGGCTCAATCGCAATTTCGCCATTGGCCTGCGGCACGCCCTTGGCCATGCGCGCGGCCATTTCGGTGTGGGCATTGCCAATGTCAATCTGCGAGCAGGCAATGTCGTATTTGCGCCCGTCAAGCGAAGTCGATTTGGTCATCCCCGTGATGGCGTGTTTGGTCGCGGTGTAGGGCGCTGAGTTGGGGCGCGGCGCGTGCGCTGAAATGGAACCATTGTTGATGATGCGCCCGCCGCGCGGAGTCTGGTCTTTCATGATCCGAATCGCTTCCTGGGTACACAGAAAAGTCCCAGTCAAATTCGCATCCACCACCATTTTCCATTGGGCGAAGCTCAACTCTTCAAGCGGAATCGCTGGCGCGCCGGTTCCGGCATTGTTGAACACCACGTCAAGACGGCCAAACTTTTCGCGCGTTTTGGCGAATAAGGCGGCAACCGATTCTGGGCTGCTCACATCGGTGGAAACCGCCAGTGCGTTGTCCGCAGTTGCGCCACCTTCGCGAATCGCAGCATCCAGCGCATCGGCGCGCCGCCCGGCGAAGACCACCGCGTAACCCGCTTTGAGCAGAGAAATGGCAGATGCCTTGCCGATACCGCTGCCGGCGCCTGTGACCAGTGCAACTTTTACCATCGCGTTTACCTTTTGGAGGGCTGTTCAAGAGGGGACGGCGGTTGAGCCGCCCGTGAGTATGATCAGCTTAACCGCACTTGCTACCCTTAAAGAACGATCAAGAAGATTATGAAATTACCTGCAAAACAAGAAAAATCAGCTTTTTTCAGGTCGCGCACGGCAAACATTTTTCAACATAAAATCCAGCAATTCGTTTTGATGTTGAAAATCCGTGTTTCTAGAGTTAACTTCCGCGCAACTGCGCCAGCAAATTGACTCCGCCGCCGCCTTCGGTGCATTGGCGCGGGCTCAAACGGAGTCCGCACAGGTGCGCGGGTTTATGTTCTGGCGCACCCAGGCCGGAGGCAAGTACCTGATTCGTTCGAGCGAAAAGGGCCGACAGACTTCGCTTGGCCCACTCAGCGACGCGACGCGCCAAATCTACGACAAGTTCACCCAACGCAAGGCACGTGCTACCGAACGCTTGCGCGGACTCAAGGCAACCCTGCAAACGCAAACTCGGCTCAATCGCGCTCTGCGCGTGGGCCGGACACCCGCCATCGTCATCGACACGCTTAACGCGCTGGCGGAAGCGGGTGTGGGCGAACAATTTCTCGTCATTGGTACGCATTCACTCTACGCCTACGAAACGGCGGCCGGCGTACGCATCGGCGACCGTGCAACCGCCACGCAAGACATCGATTTGCTGTTTGACACCCGCAAACGCTTGGGCTTTTTGCAGACGATGCAGAGCACCTCGCTTATCGACATCTTGCGGCGTGCGGACAAGACGTTTCAAGTACGTGAGGACCAGGCCCACATGGCGGTCAACGCCAGCGGTTTCGAAATTGACGTGACCCACCGCCTGAGCATGGAGGGCGATCCACACCCCATGCGCATGAGTCAGGCGGAGGACGATTTTTGGGCAGTGCAAATTTCGATGGGTAGCGCGCTGCTCAATGCTGCGCGCTTCACCCAGACTGTCATTGCCACCAATGGCAAGATGGCCACGATGCGCACGGTGCAGCCACTCGAATTTGCCCGCATCAAACGCGCGCTGGCCAAACTGCCTGACCGTGACCCGCTCAAGCGGCGCAAAGATGGGTTGCAAGCCGACGTGGTTGACGCACTTGCACGCGACTATCTTCAGGAAAACTCATGAATCCGCAAATTGGCCAAATCAGCGCCACACCACTTACCGCCCAAAACTTTGCGCCGTTTGGAACACTGGTAGCGATCGCGGGAACGCAATTTCCGGTTAACCAAGGGCGTGGCACCCGCACCAATTTCGCTGTCGAGTCAGCGAGTGCCGACGCACGCGCAACCCGTCAGCAAAACGCCATCTACCGCCTCGATGCCAGCACGCTGCCGTTTACCGTCACCGTGCTGGAGCGCCACCCCTTGAGTGCCCAGCTATTTTTGCCGTTGCGGGCAGCGCGCTATCTGGTCGTCGTTTGTGAAGCTGGGGCAAATGGCATGCCTGCTATGCCAACTGCGCGCGCCTTCATTGCCACCAGCGGCTACGGTATTCAATATCGCGCCGGAACTTGGCACGCGCCGCTGATTGCACTCGATCAGCCCGCCGATTTTTTGATGCAGATGTGGGAATCGGGTACGGCACTGGATTGCGAGGAGCATGCGTTAGAGCAACAAGTTTGCGTCACCGCGCGCGCCATTGTCCTTGCGGCCGACGCGGATTGACTGACCTGATTCCATTTCTAAATCATTACGATATGTCGTTGCCCCTTCCTAGTCGTGCTACGCGCACTGTCGTCGTCGGTGCGCCTAATCTCGTAATGATTTAGAAATGGAATGAGACCTTGAAACCTGTGCAAATCTCCTCGTCTGACGACGCTCACGTCAACCTTTGCCTGACCCCGCAGGGGCAACTGCTCGCGCTTGCCGAGTCCCAAGCATCGCCTCTGCCGCCCGCTACCGCGCAGCGAGTTCACGCCAACTTTGCCAAGGGTACGGGCGCGGGCCTACTACAACTGGGAGCCAACGAGGTTGGCATCAGCCTGCCGCCGATCTGGGCGTGGTGGCGCAACTTGGCTGCGCGCTATGTGACCGCTTTGTGTGCCACACCTGAAGACACGCCAAGCGCGCAGATTCGGGTGACACAGCCCGACTCTGCGACGGTGCAATCCTGGCTTACCAATCTGCCACCAATGCGCGGAGCCGAGTACCTCGATGCGGCGCTGGTCGAACGTCTGTGGAGGCTGCTGCATGAGGCCCTGCAAGCCGCCTTGGCGGCACAAAGCCAACCACTCCAGCTCTGGCTGCACGCCCAGCACCCGGCCTGGAACCAGGTCGGGCGGGTCGTGTTTAACCTGGCAGAAAATCGTAAAGACGACGAGTTTCCATTTGCCTTCATGGCAACTTACACGCACCGCCTTTCGACCGCTGGGCGGCCCCAGCATCTGCCACTGTCGCGCGCCTTGCAGGAATACTCGGGCGGCAAGCATCAGGCGCAGTTGCTCGCCCTGCTCTTGCCGGTGCAACGCGCGGCGGCCCAAGTGCCGTGGCTGGCAAGCTTGGTCGAGCAAGGTGATGTCTACCACCCGATGCGCTGGAGCGCGGCTGAGGCCATGGCCTTGCTGCGCGATGCGCCACTGTTGGCGCAGGCTGGGGTCACGCTGCGCGCACCGGGCAATTGGCCCGCCGGGCGACCAGCGCGCGCCAAGGTCAGCGCCAAGGTGGGCGATGCTGTGCCGACGCTGCTGGGCCAGGCGGCTCTGCTTGATTTTCAACTGTCGGTCACGCTGGGTGATGCCACCTTAAGCGAAGCGGAGGTGCGCGCTTTGCTGGCTGGCAGCGACGGCCTGCAACTGTTGCGCGGGCAGTGGGTGGAGGTAGATCAAGCCCGCCTTAAGCGACTGCTCGCGCGCTTTACCGCGATCGAAGCGGCGGCGGCCGACGGCATCGGCTTTGGCGAGGCGATGCGCTTGCTGGCCGGGGCCACGCTAGCCAACTCCGAGGCTGGCGACGCGCATGATGCAGACTGGATCGGGGTCAGCGCCGGGGCTTGGCTGGGTGAAACACTGCAACAGCTGCGCTCACCGCAAGGCTTGGCGCAAGTCGATCCTGGCCCGGCGCTCAAAGCGCAACTGCGACCCTACCAAGAAGCCGGGGTGCGCTGGCTTTACTTGCTGCACCAACTGGGCTTGGGCGCTTGCCTGGCCGACGACATGGGTTTGGGCAAAACGATTCAGGTGCTCGCATTGCTATTGGTCCTCAAAGAACGGCGCGTCACCACCAAACGCCATGTCGCGGCGCGCGCCAGCCTGCTGGTGGCCCCGGCCTCGCTCTTGGCTAATTGGGCTGCCGAGGCGGCGCGCTTCGCGCCAGATCTGCGGGTCGTGGTGGCTCACCCTTCAATCATGGGTGCCGATGGCTTCAAAAAACTCAGTGCCGCAAGCCTGAGCGATGCAGACTTGGTCATTACCAGCTACGGCAGCCTGTTGCGTGCCCCGGCGCTGCTCGAAACGCGTTGGCAGGTTGCCGTGCTTGACGAAGCCCAAGCCATCAAAAACCCTGGCGCCAAGCAGACCCGCCAAACCAAAAAACTGCTGGCAGACACGCGCATTGCGCTCACCGGCACGCCGGTTGAAAATCGCTTGAGTGACTTGTGGTCGATCTTCGATTTCACCCACCCGGGCCTCTTGGGCAGCGACCAGGTGTTCACCGCTTTCACCCGCCGCTTAACTGAGCAAGGTCAGTTTGCGCCGTTGCGGCAGTTGGTGGCACCTTACATCTTGCGCCGCTTGAAAACGGACAAGACGGTGATCGCCGATCTGCCCGACAAAACCGAGCTCGATGCCTGGTGCCACTTAAGCCCGGCGCAGGCCGCGCAATATCAAGCGGCAGTCGATGCGCTTGCCAAAACGCTGCAAAGCGCCGACGGCATGGCGCGCAAGAGTGCCGTGCTGGTGGCCTTGATGCGCTTCAAGCAAATTTGCAATCACCCCTCGCAATGGCTGGGCGACAACGCTTGGGACCCCGCCGCCAGCGGCAAGTTTGCGCGCTTGCGCGAGCTGGCCGAAGTGATTGCAGGCAAAGAAGAAAAGCTCCTCGTGTTCACCCAGTTTCGCGAAACCACTGAGCCGCTCGCCGCGTTTTTGGGCAGCATTTTTGGGCGCGCAGGCTTGGTTTTGCATGGCGGCACCCCAGTTGCCAAGCGGCGTGCCCTGGTGAGCGCCTTTCAAGAAGACCCGCAGATTCCCTTTTTTGTGCTGTCTCTCAAAGCAGGCGGCGCTGGCTTGAATTTAACTGCCGCTTCGCACGTGATTCACTTTGACCGATGGTGGAACCCGGCGGTTGAAAATCAGGCCACTGACCGCGCCTTTCGCATCGGCCAAAAGCGCAATGTGCTGGTGCATAAATTCATCTGTCGGGGCACGGTTGAAGAGCGGATCAACACGCTGATTGCCGCCAAGCAGGAACTGGTTAACAACGTGCTCGAAGGCGGGGCAGAATTGGCCCTAACGGAGATGAGTGACCGTGAATTGCTCGACCTGGTCAGGCTCGACATCAGCAGCGCGCAAGATGCTTGAAAATACCGTAGATTCGCCGATGTGCAATTCTCCCCCCCCCCATTCCCCCAACCAACTTTGGAACCGCGCGATGAGCTATTACTACGACTATAAGCCCTACGTCACGGTAGCCCAGCGCCGCGCCAAGGCACAAAAAGCGGCGGCGAAGTTGCAAAAATCGGGATCAGCCTCTGCCCCGATTACCCCCTTCAGTGGGGCAGTAGCGCGCTCGTTTTGGGGCAAAGCGTGGTGTACCAATTTGGAAAGCTATAGCGACTATGCCAACCGCTTGCCGCGCGGGCGCAGCTATCTGAAAAACGGCGCGGTAATTGACTTGCGGGTACTGGCCGGCCGCGTGCAAGCGCAAGTCGCAGGCTCAAGCGTGTATCAAGTTTCGATTGCGATTAAACCGCTGCCTGAAGCGCAGTGGCGCGCCGTTTGCAAAGACTGCACCGGCTCGATCGACTCGCTGGTAGGCCTGTTACAAGGCGAGCTCTCTGATGCGGTGATGGCGCGGATTTGCCATCGCTCCACCGGCTTGTTTCCGGCCCCCGCTGAAATCACCCTGCAATGCAGTTGCCCGGACTGGGCCGACATGTGCAAGCATGTCGCAGCTGTGATGTACGGCATTGGCACGCGCCTTGATTCCAAACCGGAATTACTGTTTACCCTGCGCGGGGTTAAGGCCAAAGACCTGGTGGCCGAGGCGGGTCAAAACGTGTTCGCGCAAGCGCGAGCTGGGGCGGCGGATCCCACCGGTAAAGTCAGCAAGCGCCGTTTGGGTGCAACCGATTCCACCGCCTTGGCTGATGTTTTCGGCCTCGAAGGATTGGATGGCAGCGCGACTGTAGAGCCGCCCGCCCTTGCCAGCATCGCGAAGTCCCCAAAGAAACCGGCAAAAACTACGCCTGCAAAAGCTGCGAAAACAGCCGAAAAAGTGGCCGCCAAAGCGGTCAGGATGGTTCCCAAGAAGGCCGCAAAAACCAGGAAGGCCACAAAAAAAGTGACCCCCGCAACACTGCCCACCAAGCGCGCCGCTTCGCCCAAAAAAGCCGCCAAGAGGGTCGTCAAGCTGGTGCGGGCCCGTTAGCTGCCCGGACGATGCCTGAAGAAGCCCGTCAGACGGACTTCTTCAGGTCATTGACATACTCGTGCCGGGTGGTATTGACGAACGAGCGCCGATATTCCACCGGCACATCGTCGTAGGTGTAGACCACGCGATGCACATCAAGCAGTGGCGCATTGACTGGCACGCCCAGCAGTGCCGCCAACTCGCTGGAAGCCAGCGAGGCGCGCACGCTCTCGGCGGCGCGTACCACGTTGATGCCGAACGCGTCTTGGTAGAGGTTGTAAATCGTGTTGGGCCGGCCACGCAGTTTGGGCTCGTTCAAGCCTTTGAAGCGCCGCCACGGAATGACGATGTCGTCGATCATCACCACGGCCGCCTGCAAGCGCAGCGCATTGCGAAAGCTGATAACCGCATCACCCGCGCGCAGCCCCAAGCGCGCTGCGGCCTCAGGCGTGGCGTGGCCGCGCTTGAAATGCAAGGTTTCGATGGCCGGCGACTCGATAAATCCGTCTTGTCGCGCCACGCGAAAAAAGTAGAACAAGTGCCGGTCTTGATTGTGGGTAGGCACATAAGTGCCGGAACCCTGGCGACGGATCAGCAGGTGTTCGGCGACCAATTCGTCCACCGCCTTGCGGATGGTGCCGATGGCCACGTTGAACTCCGCTTTGAGGCGTGCCTCTGACGGAATCGCCCGCCCCGGCAGCCAAACGCCAGTTTTCAAGCGGCGGATCATTTCTCGTTTGATTTCGCGGTAACGGGCTTCAGGCATAGATGAATGTTAGCAAGTCATCTAGTTGACTAAGCGAAAAATGGCTTTTACACTCTAATTCAGATTGCATGGGTTTTGCATTTAGTTCAATTCACTCACCTCAGAAGGAATCGCAATGAACCATTACGTTTTGCACGATGCGGGCGACACCGTTGCCGTAGTCGTGGTCGAAGGCATCACGGCCGGCATGGCCTTGAACGGTTGGATCATGGATGACAACCGTGAGACTTCCCTCACCTGCAAGCAAGACATTCCGATCGGTCACAAAGTGGCCTTGAAAGACATGCAGGTTGGCGACACCGTTATCAAATACGGCGTAGATATCGGCAAAGTGGTAGCCCCGATCAAAGCGGGCGAGCACGCCCACGTTCACAACATTAAAACCAAGCGTTGGTAGGTTTTTGGGTGAAGGGTCAGGCGTGAGGAGTGAAGTCCATCACTCTGCCTGTTGCCCCTTCAGTCGATTGCCGCCTCCTCACTCCTAACCCCTTACTTCTAACTCCAAATGATTAATTCCTCCACTACCTTCTGGGGCTACCAACGCGAAAACGGTCGCGTTGGGGTTCGCAATCACGTCATCATCCTGCCCGTTGACGACCTTTCCAATGCGGCCTGCGAAGCCGTGGCGCACAACATCAAGGGCACGCTGGCGATTCCACACCCTTATGGGCGCTTGCAGTTCGGGGCCGATCTTGACCTGCACTTTCGCACCCTGATTGGCACCGGGTCAAACCCGAACGTGGCTGCCGTGGTGGTCATCGGCATTGAAGACGGCTGGACCAAAAAGATTGTCGATGCAATTGCTGCTACCGGCAAGCCGGTCACCGGCTTTGGCATTGAAGGCCATGGCGACCACGACACAATCCGCAAAGCCTCCAAGGTGGCTAAGGAATACATCCAATGGGCGAGCGAAAAGCACCGGGTTGAATGCGCGATCAAAGACTTGTGGGTATCCACCAAGTGTGGCGAATCAGACACCACTTCAGGCTGCGGTGCCAACCCCACCGTGGGCGCAGCATTCGACAAGCTGCACCCGCTGGGCACGACCCTGTGTTTCGGCGAAACTTCCGAAATTACCGGCGGCGAGAGCATCGTCGCAGCGCGCTGCGCCAATGATGCGGTGCGCGACAAGTTCATGTTCATGTTCAACCGCTATCAAGACTTGATTAATCGTCACAAAACCAGCGATTTGTCAGACAGCCAGCCCACCAAGGGCAATATCGCCGGTGGCCTCACCACGATTGAAGAAAAAGCGCTCGGCAACATTCAAAAGATCGGCAAAAAATGCACGGTTGACGGCGTGATTGATAAGGCTGAAATGCCCACCCACCCGGGCCTGTGGTTCATGGATTCTTCGTCAGCGGCCGCCGAAATGGTGACCCTGTGTGCGGCGTCCGGCTTTGCCGTGCATTTCTTCCCCACGGGGCAGGGCAATGTGATCGGCAACCCGATTCTGCCGGTCATCAAAATTTGCGCCAACCCGCGCACCGTGCGCTTGATGAGCGAGCATATCGACGTGGACACCTCCAGCCTCTTGCAACGCGAGCTGACCCTCGAAGGCGCAGGCGACAAGCTGCTCGAAAATATGCTCAAAACCGCAAACGGCCGCTTGACTTCGGCAGAGGCCTTGGGGCATCGCGAATTCGTACTGACCCGCTTGTACGAAAGCGCGTAGGCGCCGCTCTTGCCTGGTGAATGGTGTCAATCGACTCTATGTCCAGCAACCCTTTCACCACGCGCGAATCGCGCCCGCACCTTGTGGGCGACGATTTCACGCGCGAAGAAGTCGGCCTCGCGTTTCACAATTGCGGCATGCCACTCGAGGGTTTGCGTTACGACGTAACCCCCACTGGCATGCACTACCTGCTCTCGCACTTCGACATTCCGGCGGGCGATGTCGCGCACTGGCAGGTGCCGCTTGAGGGCTTGTTTGCTCGCCCTCAGCGGTTGAGCCTGGCGCAGCTGCAAGCATTCCCGCAGGTTACCCACACGGTCACACTCGAATGCGCAGGCAACGGGCGGGCCGGCATGTCGCCGCGCTACCCCAGTATGCCGTGGGCGGTGGAAGCGGTTGGCACGAGTCAATGGACTGGCACGCCCCTGCGCCACGTGCTGGAGCACGCCGGGTTAGACGCGCGCGCCACCGAGATCGCCTTTCTGGGTGCTGATCGCGGCTTTGATCGCGGCAATGAACATGACTACGGGCGCAGCCTTGGCCTCACCGATGCAAAGCGCGACGAAGTGCTGCTGGTCACGGCCATGAATGGCCAGCCGCTGCTGCCCCAACATGGAGCGCCGTTGCGGCTAATCGTGCCCGGCTGGTACGGCATGGCGAGCGTCAAGTGGTTGAACCGCATCGTCGCACTCGATCAACCGTTTGACGGCTTTCAGCAAGCGGTGGGTTACCACTATCGCAAAAAAGCAGGCGAGCCTGGCTTACCAGTACAGCACATGCGCGTGAAATCTTTGCTGTTGCCACCCGGCATTCCCGATTGGTACACGCGCCGCCGTTTAGTGGAGCGCGCCCCTATCGAGATCAGCGGGCGCGCCTGGTCGGGGCGTGGTGTACCGATTACCGCAGCGGAGCTGGGCATCGACGCGGGCCACGGCTTCACCTGGCATGCAGCGAAGATCAGCCATGGAAGCGGCTCTTGGGCATGGTCTTCATGGAAAGCCACGTGGGACGCGGCTCTTCACGCACCGGGCAGTGAAATTACCCTGAGCTGCCGCGCCACTGATGCCGAAGGCAATCAGCAACCGCTCGAACCCGACTGGAATACCGCTGGCATGGGCAACAATGCCGTGCATCGCGTCAGTGTGACCGTTCGGCCATCCGACCATCCGGAAGCTAA
The DNA here is from genome assembly GCA_031362865.1 of Burkholderiales bacterium. Lineage (GTDB taxonomy): Bacteria > Pseudomonadota > Gammaproteobacteria > Burkholderiales > JAEUOS01 > JANLTH01. The sequence continues at coordinate 25,050 of JANLTH010000174.1, forward strand.
ACGGTGACCACCTCTTCCCTTCAGGTACGCGTTTGGCGCGAAGCGCCAGAGCAAGAGCAAGGCAACTTCGTCAGCTACGAAGTGCCGCGCACACCTTCGCAAACGGTGCTCGATGTCGTCACCTATATTCAACGCAAACTCGATCCGAGTTTGAGTTATCGCTTCTCCTGCCGCGTCGGCATGTGCGGCTCGTGCGCGATGACGGTCAACGGCCTGCCACGCTGGACCTGCCGCACGCATGTCGACAAAGTGGTGGGGGCCGATAGCAGACTTGAAATCGGCCCGCTCGCCAATCTGCCGGTCATCAAAGATTTGACCACTGATATGCGCGAATTTTTCGACAAGTGGGCGCAGGCCAAGGGCAGCTTTCAAGGCACGAAAACCCGCCATGACGATTTCGCCGTGGTAGCGCCCGCCTCAAAGCAGCGCGCTGCCGCCAACGCGGGCATCGAGTGCATCGGCTGCGGCGTGTGCTACGCCAGTTGCGACGTGGTGGCATGGCGGCCTGACTACCTGGGCCCCGCCGCCCTGAACCGCGCGTGGACCCTTGCCAACGACGTGCGCGATACCGCCCAGACCGAGCGCTTGCGCGCTGTGGCGGGCGATGCCGGTTGCCACGTGTGCCACACCCAAGGCTCGTGCAGCGAGCGCTGCCCCAAGCAAATCGAACCTACCGCCGGTATTGCCGGGCTGAAACGCATGGTCGCGCGCGCGGCAGTGCGCGGAGAGTTGGGATGAACGCCACAGCGCACGACGCGGCGGAATTGGCCGCTCAGCGTCAGGCGGAGGCAATCCGCGATGCCAAGCTTTGGTATTGGCAGCGCCTCTCTGCGATGGTGCTAGCCGTGTGCGTTTTCGTGCATCTGGGCACGATGATTTACGCCGTGCGTGGCGGCCTAACCGCCGCTGAAATTTTGGGGCGCACCAAGGGCAATTGGCTGTGGGGCGCGTTTTATCTGGTGTTTGTGCTCGCCGCTGCAATTCATGTTCCCTTAGGACTGCGCGCCATCATCAACGAGTGGTTTGGCTGGCGCGGCAGGCTGCCGATGCAGGTAATTGTGCTGATAGGCGTGTGTTACTCCATGCTCGGGTTTGCGGCGATTTGGGGCTTGGTGCGATGAAGCTGGTGATGCCCACCCCTACCCTAGTGTACTGTTGCACACTTAATGCGGGAATCCAGTGGGCGCACATTTCGCACTCCGATCTGTCATTCGAACCCCGTCTGGATTCCCGTCTACGCGGCAATGACAACGTGTGGCAGGGGCAATCGACAACATGCTGAAACCCCACCGCAACCACCCTGCCTACTGGGCCTTCCTGCTGCATCGCTTGAGTGGGTTGGCACTGGCAGCGTTTTTACCGATCCACTTCTACGCGCTCTCACGCTCGCTCGACGGTGCGGCCGAACTCGACAAATTCTTGCGCTACACCGATCAGCCGATCTTCAAGTTTGCCGAATGGGGCTTGGTGGTACTGCTCACACTGCATTTGGCCGGTGGCATCCGCGTGCTGTTAATTGAGTTTTCTCCATGGAGCGGCCTGCGCAAAAACCTGATCGCGGTCAGCGCCGGAATCGCCATGGCAGTCGGCCTCGGATTTGCCCTCGCTCTGATTGCGTAGCACCGATCCCCCTGATCCCCGATCCTTAAAAAAAATGCAACTCACCCCCCAACAAATCGAAGATGCGGCGAAAGAGCTTTACATTCGCGCGCTCAAAGTGCTGCCGCCCGACATCAAAAGTGGCTTCGCCCGCATTGACGCGACCGAAACCACGCCGGTCGCGCAAGGCATCATCAAAACCATGCTGCGCAATATCACCGTGGCAGAAGCCACGGACAATCTGCTCTGCCAAGATACCGGCATGCCGATTTACAACGTCGTGATCGGGCGCGATGTCGCAATCGACGGGCATGCGCTGAAAGAGGCGATCCGCCGTGGCTGCGCACGCGCCACCCGTGAATACCCGCTGCGCTCCTCGGTCGTTCATCCGATCACGCGCCGGAACGAACACACCAGTTGCGGGCCTGAAGTGCCGGTGATTCATCTCGACTTCAACGATGCCGCCGAAACACTCAGTATCGAAATGATTCCCAAAGGCAGTGGCTCAGAGAACGGCAGCTTTCTCAAAATGGCGATTCCCGCTGAGGGCGTGAACGCGATCAAAACTTTCGTGATTGACTGCGTGCTCAGCGCCGGTGGAAAAACCTGCCCACCAGTGATTGTCGGGGTTGGCGTGGGCGGCACCTCCGACCTGTGCGTGCATCTGGCCAAACGCGCCGCGACGCGCCCATTGGGCTCGCGCTGCACCGACCCGGCGGGGGCCAGGCTTGAGGAAGAATTAGCGGCTGCCGTCAACAGCTTAGGGATCGGCCCACAAGGCTTGGGTGGCGATTCGACCGCCTTCGCGGTTCACATCGAGCTGGCTGCCACTCATATCACGATGAACCCGGTTGCTGTCAATATGCAATGCCATTCGGCCAGGCGCGCGCGCGCCACGTTTACCCCGGCGGGGCTGGAATATGGATTTTGAAGCGCGAGTTTTGAAGCCTGAAGGGTGACTCATGGCACACGTCGATCTCACCACCCCCGTGACCGAAGCGCAAATGCGCGGCTTGCGTGTCAACGACACCGTCACCCTGCACGGCACGCTCTTCGGCATCCGCGACGCGACGCAGATTCACATGTTCGACCGCGCGCGGCGCACCAAGTTTGACCTGCAAGGCCACGCGGTGATTCACACCGCACCCAACGTCAAAAAGGTCCCCCCGTCGCCCGAACACCCGGCAGGCTACGCGCCGGTCTGCATCGGCACTACGACCTCCGATCGCATGGAACGCTTCACCGGCCCGCTGATGACCCGCGAAGGCGTGCGCATCATCATCGGCAAAGGCGGCATGCGCGAAGGCACGCTCAAAGCCTTCGCCGAAATAGGCGGCATCTACTTGGCCATCATCGGCGGCACCGCGGCGCTGGAAACCACCTGGATCGAACAGATCGAAGACGTGGACATGGACGACTTAAACCCCGAGTCACTCTGGAAATTTCGCATCAAAGGCTTCGGCCCACTGCTGGTCGCGATGGATAGCCACGGCGGAAGTTTGTATGAAACGGTGAACCAGGATGCGGCAGGGCGGCGGGCGGCGGCGCTGGCGGGGTTGGGCATCTCCGCATGAAACGCCTCCAAACCGACATCCTCATCCTCGGCTCCGGCGGTGCCGGCCTGTTCGCGGCGCTGCACGCGCATCAGGCCAATCCCACCCTCAAAATCACCATCGCGGTCAAAGGCTTGCTGGGCAAAAGTGGTTGTACACGCATGGTGCAAGGTGGCTACAACGTGGCGCTGGCCGAGGGTGATTCGGTCGAGCGGCACTTTATGGACACGATTGAGGGCAGCAAGTGGTTGGCTGACCAAGACCTCGCGTGGACGCTGGTCACTAAGGCCGTTGAGCGGATTCACGAGCTGGAAAACGAGCTGGGCTGCTTCTTCGACCGTAACCCGGACGGTACGATTCACCAAAAAGCGTTCGCCGGGCAAACCTTTGACCGAACCGTCCATAAAGGCGACCTGACCGGCATCGAGATCATCAACCGCTTGGCCGAGCAGGTGTGGGCGCGCGGAATTGAGCGGCTGGAAGAACATCGGGCGATTGAACTGATCAAAACACCGGACGGCGGTAAGGAAAACGCCGCTTTGGCTGGGGTCTTGATGATCGACATTCGCACCGGCGACCCCACCTTTGTGCAGGCCAAGGCGGTACTGCTCGCCACCGGTGGTGGCCCGACGATGTACAAGTATCACACGCCTTCGGGTGACAAAAGCTGCGACGGTTTGGCGATGGCCTTGCGCGCAGGGCTGCCCTTGCGCGACATGGAGATGGTGCAATTTCACCCCACCGGCCTACTCGCGGGCACCGGCACGCGCATGACCGGCACGGTAATCGAAGAGGGCTTGCGCGGCGCCGGCGGCTACTTGCTCAATGGCGCTAAAGAGCGCTTTATGACCAATTACGACGCCAAGGGCGAGCGTGCCACGCGCGACGTAGTTTCACGCGGCATCTACTCGGAGATGCGCGCTGGGCGGACTTCTCCAAATGGTGGGGTGTATATCGCGATGGCCCATTTGGGGCCTGCGAAGGTGAAGCAGCAGTTCAAAGGCATGGTCGAGCGCTGCGCTGATTGCGGCTTTGATTTGGCCGGTGGCTTGGTCGAGGTCGTGCCCACTGCACACTACATGATGGGAGGTGTGCAGTTCAAGGCGAATTGTTCAACCGAACTGACCGGCTTATTTGCCGCAGGCGAAGACACTGGCGGCGTACATGGCGCTAACCGCTTGGGCGGCAATGGCGTGGCCAACTCCACGGTGTATGGCGGCATTGCTGGCGAGGCGATGGCGGCTTGGGTGGCAAGCGAAGGTGTTTGGCGTACGCCCGATGAGATCGCAATTACCCTGGCAACTGCGGCAGCTGAAGCACCTTTCACACGAAAGGCCGGCGGTGTCGCCGACATTGAAACGATTCGCGAGGCACTCTACGATTGCATGTGGGACGATGTCGGTGTGCTGCGAACCCGCGTCGGCCTGGAGCGCGCCGCCGTGCGTTTGCGCGAATTGGCTCAGCAATTGGAGCAAATCTGCGTCGCCACTGGGTCACGCGCCTTCAATCTCACCTGGCACGACTGGCTCAATTTGAGCAACTTGATTGCGGTGAGCCAAGTCATCACCCAAGCAGCGCTGGCCCGAGAAGATTCCCGCGGCGCGCATTTTCGCGAAGACTTTCCTGAGACCGGCGATTTGCCAACCTCGACCTACACCGTGGTCCGCGAGCGCGACGGCACGCGAAACCTCACCCGCGAAGCGGTGCAATTCACCCGCGTCAAACCTGGAGAAACCATTCTGTGACAAGCTCAAAGCGCGGCGCTGACCTGCTGGTGCAAGTGCTCCAAGAACAAGGTGTAGAGCGCGTCTTCGCGCTTTCTGGCAATCACATCATGCCGATTTTTGACGCTCTGTTCGGTAGCGGAATCGAGTTGATCCACACGCGCCATGAAGCGGCCTGCGTCCACATGGCCGATGCCTATGCGCGCGTTACCGGCAAAGTAGGGGTCGCGCTCGTTACCGGTGGGCCAGGGCATGCCAATGCGGTGTCAGCGCTGTACACCGCGTTGATGAGCGAATCACCCGTGTTGCTGCTCTCGGGGCATGCGCCGCACGATCAACTAGGCTTAGGCGCGTTTCAAGAAATGCGCCAGGCCGAGATGGCCGCACCGGTGTGCAAACTGTCGATCACTGCGAGCTCGCTTGAAGCGCTGCGTAGTGAGGTGTTGCAATGTTTTCAGGCAGCGGCAAGCGGCAGGCCGGGGCCGGTGCACTTGAGTTTGCCTACCGATGTGTTGGAGGCGGTGAGCGGTTCGAAACCCTTCGCTCACCCCAAGCTTCTCCCGGAGGGCGAGGGAATGGCTGCCAAACTACTTAGCTCCCCGCTCCCGTCGGGAGAGGGGCTGGGGGTGAGTGAAAGTTTTCGAGCCATCATCACCGCGCTTCAGCAAGCGCTGCGCCCACTCATCATTACCGGCCCTGCCACCCTCACCCGCGCGCATCGGTATACGCTGATCGCGCTTGAAGCTGCACTCGGCATCCCGGTCATCGGCACAGAAAGCCCGCGCGGTACGGGCGACCCTTCGTTGGGTGCATTTGCAGAAATGCTCGCGCAGGCCGATTGCGTTTTGCTGCTGGGCAAGAAGCTCGATTTCACGCTCAAGTTTGGTCGCGCGCCTGCGTTTGCAGCCAACTCAACCGTGTTGCAAATCGACCCTGACCAAACGGAACTGGATCGCTCAAAGCGCGCCATTGGGGCACGCCTGACCCAAGTAGTGCTAGCGCAAACGCACGCTAGCATCGCCGCGCTCGCCGCCAACGCCAAACGCCACCTCAACGCGGCGTGGCTATCCGAAGTGCAGCGCGCCCTTACCCACCGCCCGCAGGCATGGCATGCCCCAAGAGGCAATGCTGGAGCGGCTCTTCAAGGCATGCTGCACCCAGTCGAAGCGTGTCGCCCGCTGCAAGCGGTGCTTGACCGGCATCCTGATGCGGTGTTGGTATGCGATGGTGGCGAATTTGGTCAGTGGGCGCAAGCGTGCTTGAGCGCGCCGCATCGCGTGATCAATGGCACAGCCGGAGCGATTGGCGCGGGCATTTCGCTGGCCTTAGGGTCGCGTAGCGCAGCCGCCAAAAATTCATCCACGGCGGCCCCGATCATCGCCTTCATGGGAGACGGCACTTTTGGTTTTCATTCAAGCGAATTCGACACTGCGGTGCGTCACGGCCTGCCCTTCATTGCCATCGTCGGCAACGACGTCCGCTGGAATGCCGAATACCAAATTCAACTCAAAGCATACGGCAAAGATCGCCTGATTGGCTGCGAGTTGCTGCCCACCCGCTATGATGAAGTCGCGCGCGCTTTCGGCGGCTACGGCGAATCGGTGACTGAGCCTGCGCAGTTGCTGCCTGCGGTGGAACGCGCACTCCAGTCTGGCCTGCCTGCTTGCATCAATGTGATGATTCAGGGCTTGTCGGCACCCAATGTCAAACTTTCTGATGCCTGATTCTTGTCCTCTTTTCCCCATGCCAGCCGCCGATTTTCTCGATGCCCTACGCGCGATTGTCGGCGCAGCCTATGTGCTCACACCCAACGCGGACGATCTCGCCCCTTACGCCAACGACCAGCGCCGCAAGTACTACGGCAAGCCTTTGGCGGTGGTCAAGCCAGGCTCGCCTGAAGAGGTTGCGGCCATCGTCAAGCTGTGCGCGCAAACCCACACGCCCATCGTGCCGCAGGCGGGCAACACCAGCCTGTGCGGCGCGAGTGTGCCTGACGGCTCGGGCACACAATTAATCCTCAATGTTTCGCGCATGAACCGTGTGCGCGAGATGGATGTGCTGAACAACACGATGACGGTGGAAGCAGGCTGCATCTTGCAGCACTTGCAGCAAGCAGCGGACGCGGTGGATCGGCTCTTTCCGGTGTCGCTCGGGGCCGAAGGTTCATGCCAGATCGGCGGCAATCTTTCGACCAATGCAGGTGGGGTGAATGTGCTGCGCTACGGCAACACGCGCGAGATGGTGCTGGGCCTGGAAGTAGTGTTGCCTTCCGGCGAAATTTGGCACGGCCTGCGCGCTTTGCGCAAGGACAATACCGGCTACGACCTAAAGCAGCTCTTTGTTGGCGCTGAAGGCACCTTGGGCATCATTACCGCCGCCACGCTCAAGCTTTTTCCTAAGCCTAAAGCAGTGCAGGTCGCTTTCACGGGTTTGAACACCACCCGCGATGTATTGCAATTTTTGACCCACATGAAAAGCACGATGGGCGAACGGCTCACCGCTTTCGAGATGATCTCGGCCTACGGCATTGACTTGGTGGAAAAGCAGATGGGCCACCGCTCACCCTTGAGCCAGCGCTACCCGTGGCAGGTGTTGCTCGAAGTCGCTGACTCGTCGCACGCAGACGCACTGGCGGCCGAAACGGAAGAGGCGCTCGGCAGCGCGATGGAAGCCGGGCTGATTCTCGATGCAGCGATTGCCAAAAACGAGACCGAGAACCACAAGCTGTGGGCGCTGCGCGAAAACATCACCGAGGCGCAGGCGCGCGAGGGACGCAACATCAAGCATGACGTGTCGATCCCGATCTCAAAAATCCCCGAGTTTGTCGAAGTCGCTGATGCTGCGCTCGAAGCTGCCTACCCCGGCGTGCGCCCGGTCAACTTCGGTCATGTGGGCGACGGCAACCTGCACTACAACGTCGCCCACCCGGAAGCCGGATTCACCGAGAGCACGTGGGTGGCCGAATGGGAAAAGGTGAATAACATCGTCCACGGCGTGGTGCGCCAATTCAACGGCTCAATCTCAGCCGAGCACGGCATTGGCCAGTTAAAGCGCGAAGAAATCAAGCACTACAAGTCGGCGCTCGAGTTGCAGATGATGCGACAAATCAAAGATGCTTTTGACCCTTTGGGCATCATGAATCCGGGGAAGGTGTTGTGACTATGCAGAACAAGGTTCTGATTACCGAGTTCATGGACGAGGCATCAGTCGATGCCTTGCGCCGTGAGTTTGCGGTGGACTACGAACCTGGCCTGGTGGGGCAACGCGCGGCCTTGTTGGCGCGCGTTGGCGAGTACCCCGCGTTGATTGTGCGCAACGCGACCCAGGTGGATCAAGCGCTGCTGGCGGCCGCGCCGCAGCTTAAGGTGGTGGGTCGCTTGGGCGTGGGCTTGGACAATATCGATGTCGCCAGCTGCGCTGCGCGTCGCATCGAGGTGATACCGGCCACCGGGGCCAACGCGCTTTCGGTAGCGGAGTATGTCATTACCACGGCGCTGCTGTTGCTGCGGGGCGCTTACCACGCCCATGGCGCGATGGCAGCGGGCCTGTGGCCGCGCCCAGCGCTTTCTAAAGGGCGCGAGATCGCCGGTAAAACCTTGGGGCTCATCGGTTTTGGCGGCATCGGGCGGTTGACGGCCAGTTTGGCGCAAGGGCTGGGCATGAAGGTCATCGCTAACGATCCGGCGCTGCCACCCGACCACGAAGTTTGGCGCGAACATCACGTGGAACAAGACCGCATCGAAGGTGTGATCTCGCGGGCCGACGTGCTCTCGCTACACGTACCTTTGGTCGATGCCACGCGTAACTTCATTGATGCAACGCGCTTGGCCGCAATGAAGCCCGGTGCAGTTCTCATCAACACCGCGCGCGGCGGCGTGGTCGATGAAGCCGCACTGGTGGCCGCTTTGCAATCAGGTCATCTCGGGGGAGCCGCGCTGGACGTGTTTCTGCACGAACCACTGCCTGAAGAGTCGCCACTGGCGCGGGCCTTGAAAGATGGCCTGGGGAATTTAATTCTCACCCCACATATCGCTGGGGTGACGACCGAATCGAACGAGCGAGTATCGCAATTGATTGCTGAAAAAGTCGCCCAGTTTCTCCGCACCCACTGAACACTTTTTCATCATGCCCCAACTCTCACTCGCTGACCTCGAAACCCTCAGCTGCCGCGCACTTACAGCCGCAGGCGCCAGCCAAGCCATGGCCCGCAGCACCGCAGCCGCGCTGGTTGCTGCTGAAGCGCAGGGCTTGGCTTCCCACGGCATTTCGCGCGTGCCGCAATACGCCACGCATCTGCAGCTCAAGCGCGTGAACGGTGCGGCGCAAGCGCGGGTGGTGCGCGCACGTGGCGGCGCGGCGTTAATTGATGCGGAGGAAGGCTTGGCTTTCCCGGCCTGTGATCTGGCGGTGGCCGTGGCACTGGCGCGGGCGGCCAAGTTTGGGGTGGCGTTCAGCGGTGTCACCAACAGCCACCATTTCGGCGTAGCGGTACAACACCTTGAGGCGGTCGCAGCGGCCGGTATGGTCGGCTTGGCATTTGGCAACTCCCCCGCCGCGATGCCGATGGCAGGCGGCACGCGCGCCGCGTTTGGCACGAACCCGATTGCGGCAATCTTCCCGCGCCAAGGGGTGGCACCACTCGCGATTGACCTCTCGCTTTCTGAAGTGGCGCGCGGCAAGTTGATGGTGGCGGCGCGCGACGGCAAGCCTATCCCCGAAGGCTGGGCGCTCGATGCGCAGGGCAAGCCCACCACGGACCCTAAAGTCGGCATGGCGGGCATGATGCTGCCCTTTGGTTCCGGCAACGGTGGCACCAAAGGTGCAGTGCTCGCGCTGGTGGTGGAACTGCTGGTCACCGCCCTCACCGGCGCGTGCATGGGCTTTGAGGCCGACTCGTTTTTTGTCGATGCTGGTAACGCGCCACGCATTGGCCAAGCCTTTCTAGTGATCGACCCGGGCGCGTTGAGTGGTGCAGCAACCTACTTCGCGCGCGTAGAAACCTTGCTTGCCTTTGTGCTGCAAGATGAGGCGGTGCGCATACCGGGCTATCGTCGCAACGATTTGGCCGCGCGTGCCGCAACTGACGGCGTTGCCATCCCGGATGCGCTGTTCGCACAACTCACCGCGCTTGCCGCGTAACGGAGAACCTCGATGAAACCGCTGATTCAGTTACTCGTCACCAGCTTGGTCTTTTGGTGCAGCGTAAGCTTCGCGCAAGACAAAGTGGTCTATCACTTTGATGCTGGAATTGCGCAGGCCACCAAGGGTTTGCGCAATGTGCGCAACCATCTCGACACCGATGCCACGGCGCAAATCACCGTGGTGGCGCATGCGGAAGGCGTGGACTTTCTCATGGAAGGCGCGCGCACCACCAACAATCAAGAGTTTGCCGCGCTGGTGGCTGATCTTGCCGGGCGGGGCGTGAAATTCGAGATTTGCGAAATCACGCTGAAGAACCGCAACCTGAAAAAAGAGCAATTCATTTTGGGCCCAAGCTTCACGCCCTCAGGCGTGGTGCGGATTACCCGACTGCAAACGCGCGAGAAGTTCGCGTACGTCAAACCGTAGGCGGCTTGGCGATCAGGCCCTGCCAGCGCTCCACCAGCCCCTCGCTTTCCACGCCGAACAAGTCGAGCACCCGTCCGACGGTGTGGTTGACCAAATCGTCCAAAGTGGTTTTTGATTGATACAGCGCGGGCACCGGCGGGTAAATCACGCCACCCATTTCAGTCACCGCTGTCATATTGCGCAAATGCGCCAGATTGAGCGGTGCTTCGCGGGTGAGCAGCACAATGCGGCGGCGCTCTTTCAGGCACACATCGGCCGCGCGCGAAATCAGGTCGTCGGCAAAGCCATGCGCCACCGATGCCAGAGTTTTCATCGAACAAGGCGCAATCACCATGCCATCGGTTTTAAACGAGCCGCTGGCAATCGAAGCGCCAATATCCTTGTTGCGATGCACCACGTGCGCGAACGCTTCGATCTGCGCACGGCTCATGCCAAGTTCGCTTTGCGCGACCAGTGCCGCCGCGTCCGAGACGATCACATGCGTTTCCCAATCCGGCAGGGCCCGCATCGCTTGCAGCAAGCGCACGCCATACACCGCACCGGTGGCACCGGTAATTGCTACGATCAAGCGCCTCATTGCAGCACCGCCTTCATGCGCGCGATAGCGTGGCGCAACTGGTCAATCGCCATCGTGTAGCTGATCCGCACATGTTGATCGGCGCGGTGCGTGCCGAAATCTTTACCCGGTGAAATGGCGACATGCGCCTGGTGCAAGAGATTCAAGCAAAACTCCCAACTGTCTTTGGCAAACCCATTGGCGATAAAACGCGACACATCGGCATACACATAAAACGCCCCTTCTGGCACGTGTGGCACGATGAAGCCCAACTCGCGCAAAGCCGGGACCAGGTAGTCACGGCGCGCCCTGAATTCGCGCCGCCGTTCTTCAAACAGCGCCATTGATGCCTTGGAGAAGCACGCCAGGCTTGCCTCTTGGGCAATCGACGAAGGGCAGATAAAGAGATTTTGAGCCAATTTTTCGAGGGCCTTCATGTGCGCACTTGGGGCCACCATCCAGCCCAAACGCCAGCCGGTCATGGTGAAGTATTTGGAGAAGCTGTTGATCACAATTAGGTCCTCACCGTTTGCCAAGGCTGAGGGCGGCTCAACGAAGCGGCCGGCCGCATCCGTTTCGTAGGTTAAGCCGTGATAAATCTCATCGACCACCAGCACGCCGCCTTTGGCACGCACGACCTGGTGGATTGCGCGCAATTCGGCCGGGGCCACCATCGTTCCGGTCGGGTTGGAAGGCGTTGCCAACATCACGCCCTTGGTCTGCGGCCCCCAATGCGCTTCAACCAGTGCTGCGGTGAGTTGGTAGTTTTCCGCCGGGCCGGTTGGAATCAGGCGAGTTGTGCCGCCATAGAGTGAGACAAAGCGACGATTGCACGGGTAAGTCGGGTCCGGCATCAACCATTCGTCGCCCGGATTGACCAGAGTGCCGAAGGCAATCAACATTGCGCCCGAGGCCCCGGCGGTGACTGCGATCCGCTCCGGCGAGATCGCGAGGCCATAGCGGCTTTGGTAGAGCGCGGCAATCTTTTCGCGCAAGGGCATGATGCCCAGTGCCACGGTGTAGTGCGTGTGGCCGCCGCGCACGGCGGCATCGGCTGCGTCCATCAGTTCCGGGGCGGCATCAAAGTCCGGCTCACCCACGCAGATAAAAATAACTGGCTTGCCCGCCGCTTCAGCTCGACTTTGCAATGCCACCGCCTCGCGATGGATTTCCATCACGTAGAACGAGTCAATCGAGGCCATGCGGGCGGCGGGTTGAAAGCTGAGCATGCGTGAGCAGTGAGGAGTAAGGCGTGAGGGAAGCCACGCCGCCTTCGTAGAATACCGCAGTCCGCACGCCGCACGCCTAACTCCCTACTGCTCCTCCATGCGCACCCGCATCGCAAGCCCACCCCCCGCCTCACCCCCCACTCCTGCCGCCTCACTGCCCGAAGAGGCAGCACTGGTGCGGCTTTCCAAGCGCATGTCGGAGTTGGGTTTGGCTTCACGGCGGGAAGCCGATGAGTGGATTCCGCGTGGCTGGGTCAAAGTGGACGGCATTGCTATCACCGAGCTTGGTACGAAGATTCGCCCTGACCAGAAGATCACCATCGAGCGCGCCGCTGCCAAAGCGCAGGCCGATTTGGCCACGGTGCTGATCCACAAGCCGGTGGGTTATGTGTCAGGCCAGGCCGAGGATGGTTACGAACCGGCGGTGGTGTTGGTCAAGCCCGAAAATCAGTGGCAAGGCGACGACTCACCGCGCGCCTTCAAACGCGAACACCTGAAAAGCCTGGTGCCCGCAGGCCGTTTAGACATTGATTCGACCGGCCTGTTGATCCTCACGCAGGACGGGCGCGTAGCCAAAGAGCTGATCGGCGAAGGCTCAGAAATCGAGAAGGAATACCTCGTGCGAGTGGAGTATCCGCGCGGCGGGCGGCTGCCTGATAACGATCTCAAGCGCCTCAATTTCGGCATGCACTTGGATGGCAAGGCATTAAAACCCGCCCGGGTGAGTTGGCAAAACGCGGATCAATTGCGTTTTATTCTCAAAGAAGGCAAAAAACGCCAAATCCGCCGCATGTGTGAGGCAGTCGGCTTGAAAGTGCTGGGCTTGAAGCGCGTGCGGGTAGGGCGCGTGGCGTTGGGCGAGTTGCCGATGGGCCAATGGCGCTACCTGCGGGCGGACGAAGGTTTCTAATTTTTCCTTGCATTATTAATATTTGTTGTTAATAATGCAATGATGTTTGAACGACGCGCCACCCCGGAAATTCATCATGCGCTAGGACGCGCGCCAGCGGTTGTGCTGCTGGGCGTGCGCCAGATCGGCAAATCGACCCTGGCGCGCCAAATCGCTGCGCAAGCACCGGGGGCGCTGTTTCTTGACCTGGAAAATGCCGATGACCGCGCACGCCTGACCCAGCCTTCGCTCTTTTTTCGTGAAAACCGGGGGCGCTTGGTGGTGCTCGATGAAGTGCAGCGCGCCCCGGAAATTTTCAGCGCGCTGCGTCCGGAAATTGATGCCCATCGCGTGCCGGGGCGCTTTTTGCTCTTAGGCTCGGCCTCGCCGCAATTGCTGCGGCAGTCCGCCGAATCGCTCGCCGGGAGGGTGGCGATGATCGACCTGCAGCCCTTGCTGGCAAGCGAGGTCAAGCCTGATTTTGCGGGCATCCAACGGCTTTGGATGCGCGGCGGCTTTCCCGAAAGTCTGACTTCGCGCAACGACGAACACTCCTTCCTCTGGCGGCGCAACTTCATCCGCACCTTTCTCGAGCGGGACATTCCGCAATTTGGCATCAACATCCCGGCTCCGGTGTTGGAGCGCTTTTGGCGCATGCTCGCGCACGTGCATGGGCAGTTGCAAGCAGTGACTCAGCTGGCACAAAGCATGGGCCTCTCCAGCCCGACGATTGCGCGCTACATTGATCTTTTGGTGGCGGCCCGGGTGATGCGCCGCCTCGAACCTTTGCACAACAATTCAGGCAAGCGCCTGGTCAAATCGCCGCGCCTCTACATCGCTGACAGCGGCCTGCTGCATGCGCTCTTGCAGATTCGCACCATCAACGATTTGATCGGCCACCCAGTCACTGGTGCCTCATGGGAAGGCTTTGTGCTCGAACAGGTGATCGGCGCGCTGCCCGAGGGCGCTGACCTGAGCTTCTACCGCACCGCAGCGGGTGCTGAACTCGATATCGTGGTGCGCACCGCCACGCAAACCATCGGCATCGAGGTCAAATTTTCCAGCGCGCCCAAAGTCACCAAGGGCTTTTGGCAGGCTTGCGAAGATGTGGGGGTTACGCGCGCCGTGATTGTGGCCCCAGTTGCACACCGTTTTCCATTTGCCGAAAATGTTGATGTCATCCCCATCACCGAACTATCAATTTGAACTATCACGGCTTGTGGTGCCAAAGCTCGCTACACTTTAAACAATGTCCTCACATTCGTCACGCCCACCCTTAAGTCAAAGCGTCGACGCGCAGTTTTTCCGCGAGCGCGTGCGCACTGTGCCCGATTGGCCAGAACCTGGCGTAATGTTCCGCGACATCACGCCGCTGCTCTCTGACCCGCGCACTTTCCGCGTTCTTATCACCGCCTTTGTCACTCACTTCTTCGAGCGCGAGATTGACGTTGTGGTGGGCATCGACGCGCGCGGCTTTATTCTGGGTTCGGTGATTGCTTATGAGCTGAACAAGGGCTTTGTGCCGGTGCGCAAAAAAGGCAAGCTGCCCTACACGACAATTGTGGAAGAGTACGCCTTGGAGTACGGCAAAGCTGCGGTGGAGTTGCACACCGATGCGATCAAACCCGGTGCGCGCGTGCTCTTGATTGACGACTTGATTGCCACCGGCGGCACGCTTGAAGCTTCGGCCAAGCTACTCAAACGACTCGGTGCGGCTGAAATTACTATCGGCGCGATCATTGATTTACCTGACCTCGGTGGCTCAAAACGCTTGACTGGCGCGGGTCTTGAGGTATTTACCTTAACCAGTTTTAGCGGACATTAAAGAGCGCCATCGATGGAATACAAGCACATCAACGTCAAACCAGTCGCCGGTGCCGTGGGCGCGGAAGTGCTCGACTTCGCGCTCTCGGCAACCACGCCCGCCAGTGTGGTGCGTGAGCTGCGTGCGGCATGGCTTATGCATGGCGTGCTGTTCTTTCGCGACCAAATCTTGCCGCCGGCTGAATTCCAGGCAGCCGCCGAGCGCTTTGGCGAGGTGATCGAATACCCCTTTGTCAAAGGCCTGAAGGCGCACCCGCTGATTATTGAAGTGCTCAAGCTGCCGCATGAAAAGCACAACTTCGGCGGCATCTGGCATACCGACACGGCTTATCTGGAAGTACCGCCGATGGCCACCATGCTGATCGCGCGCGAGGTGCCGCCGTTTGGTGGCGATACGCTTTTTGCCAGTGGCGCAGCAGCTTTTGAGGCGCTCTCGCCTTCAATGCAAAAGATGCTCTCAGGCCTAAAGGCGGTGAATGCCTCGGCCAAGGCCGATGTCACGCGCACTCGCGAAGACCGCATCAAAGATTCAGGCGCTGCCGCCAAACCGCAATGTTTCGAAGCGGTTCACCCGGTGGTGCGCACCCACCCTGAGACCAAACGCAAATCGATCTACGTCAACGCCGGCCATACCGTGCGCTTTGACGGCATGACCGAAGCGGAAAGCGCACCCTTGCTCAGCTTCCTCTACGAACACCAAACCCGGGCCGAATTCACCTGTCGCTTCGCGTGGCAAGAAGGTTCTATCGCCTTGTGGGACAACCGCTGCGTGCTGCATAACCCGATCAACGACTATCACGGTTACAAGCGCCTGATGCATCGCGTCACACTCAAAGGCACAAAGCCCGTCTGACCGTTTGGAGGCCTGCCATGGCAATCAGCATCTACCCCGTAACCGAGCAATTCGCCGCTGAGATTGGCGAGATTGACTTGGCGCAGCCGCTCAGCGCGGCTACCCTTGCAGAAGTGCGCTCCGCCTTCGCGCGTTACGCGGTATTGATCTTTCCGGCGCAGGCGCTTTCTGGCGACCAGCATCTTGAATTTGCGGCCCACTTCGGCCCGCTGGAGCAAAGTATTCAGGTGGCGCTTAAAGGCGAAAAGCTGCGCATCTCGGAGCGTTTTGCCGACATCGCCAACATGGATGCTGACGGTAAAGTCTGGAAGGCGGACAGCCGCTTGCGCCTGTTTCAAATGGGCAACCGGTTATGGCATACCGACAGCTCCTTCAAAGCACCCACCGCCTATACATCGATGCTGTATGCACGCTCGATTCCACCGATTGGTGGACATACCGAATATGCCGACTTGCGCGCGGCCTTCGACGCACTACCGCCGGCGCGCAAACAAAAACTCGAAGGCCTGATTGCGCAGCACTCGATCATGTTTTCGCGCGCCAAGCTGGGCTTCACTGAATTCACCGCCACTGAGCGTGCCAACTTCGCCCCGGTGCGCCGCCCACTGGTGCGCACGATTCCCCAATCAGGGCGCGACTCGCTCTACCTGGCTTCGCATGTCGGCAGTATCGAAGGCTTGCCCGATGCCGAAGCGACCGCCTTGATGCAGGAGTTAACTGAATTCGC
>JANLTH010000088.1:0-5883 GCA_031362865.1 Burkholderiales bacterium
GCGGCGGGGCGCAGCACATGCGCGAGTTGCTGAGCCAAATGGGCACGGCCCATGCGTCGGCTCAGGCGCTGTTGAGCGACCCTGCGTCTGCGATTTTGGAGATCGACCGCGCGGTCAGCGATCATCTGCGCTCGGACAGCGTGCCGCGCGAACATTTCGGCGTGCCGCTCGCAGGGAGCCTGATTCCGTGGATCGACAAAGATTTAGGCAACGGCCAGTCGAAAGAAGAGTGGAAAGCCGGGGCCGAAGGCAACAAGATTCTTGGTTTGTCGGGCCCGCAAACCATCCCGATTGACGGCCTGTGCGTGCGGGTTGGGGCAATGCGCTGTCATAGTCAAGCACTGACCATCAAATTGACGCGCGACCTGCCGGTAGCCGACATCGAGGCCATCTTGGCCCAATCCAATCCATGGGCCAAAGTGGTGCCGAATCGCAAAGAAGATTCGATGGCAAGGCTGTCACCCGCGGCGGTGACCGGCACAATGGATACGCCGATTGGCCGGATTCGCAAACTGCAAATGGGGCCGCAGTACATTTCGGCCTTCACCGTGGGCGACCAGCTGCTTTGGGGGGCGGCTGAGCCTTTGCGCCGCATGCTGCGCATTGTGTCGGGTGGCTAAAGCGACCCATTCAAAGATAGGGCCGGAGGGTGCGCTGAAAACGTCGGTTGCGCATCTGCGACACTTGGCGAAAAACGCAAAGTCTTAAGGAGCAAGATAAGCTTGCAACGCTAAGGCTATGATGTTACTGTACTATTCTGGTGTGGGGTCTTTGCGTCGGGGTTGCTTTGCGTTCCCCGGTGTAAACTTCGGTTATGACGTTGGGTTAAAGTGGCGTTTGCATAATTGTGGCACGCGTCGCGCTGACCCTGGCGTTGTTAGTTGTTGCCGGTCGTTGCATTGGCCCGCGCGTCCATACTTCGAAGAGAGGGACATTATGGTGAGACGAACAAAGATGAAAGCCGTGGTCTTGTCCGCGATGCTTGGCATCTCTGCTGCATTTGCGCCGCTAGCTGCGCATGCCGCCGGGCTTGGCAAGATCTCGGTCATGTCGAGCCTAGGGCAACCGCTCAAAGCCGAAATTGACCTCACGGCGGTGACCCGCGAAGAAGCGGCCACCATAGCGGCAAAACTGGCATCGCCAGATGCGTTCAAACAGGCTAACGTCGATTTCAATGCTGCCTTGTTGGGCTTGAAGTTTGCGATCAACAAGCGGCCTGACGGTCAGTTTTTTATTACCGTGACGTCGACTCAGCCAATCAACGATCCCTTTGTTGACATGCTGGTGGAGTTGAATTGGGCGACCGGGCGTTTGGTGCGTGAATACACCTTTCTGCTAGACCCGTCGGAAGTAACGCCCAAGCCGGTTCGTCTGGCTGAAGCGCCAACTCCTGTGACTCCACCGGTGGCGGCCGCACAACCCACCCAACCCGCCGTTTCCAGTCCGACACAGGCGCGCGTACCGGAGGGCACAAGCCTCCCAAAGCTGTCTGAGCCCGCGCCCAAGAGAGGGGATTCGAAAGCTGCTCCTAAGGCAGCGCAAAAATCTCCGGCGGCGGGCTCTACCGCAGTTGCTACATCCGGGACTGTCGAAGTCAAGCGTGGTGACACGCTTGGCAAGATTGCGCGTGAAAATCTGCCCGAGGGCGTGAGCCTCGACCAGATGATGATTGCTTTGCAGCGATCCAATCCCGGCGCTTTTATCAACGACAACATTAATCTGCTCAAGAGTGGTGTTGTCCTCAATCTGCCGGACCAGTCAGGTGCTGGATCGGTTTCTGGCGGTGATGCGCGACGTCTGGTCGTTGCCCAAACCGCAGACTTCAAAGAGTACCAGTCCAAGCTGGCCGGTACGGCTGCGGCCACCCCAGCCACCAAAGCCAGCGCGCCCACTCAAGCGGCGAGCGGCAAGGTCACCGCCAAAGTCGAAGACAAGGCCAAGCCGAAGGCGGACACGAAAGATCAACTGAAGTTGTCCAAAGGCGACGTAGCCGCCAAGGGTGGACCAGCTTCCAAAGGGGTGAAAGCGGCTGAAGAAGACCTAATCGCCAAAGACCGTGCAGTCAAAGATGCGCAAGGGCGCGTCTCGCAGTTGGAAAAGAACGTTCAGGATTTGCAAAAACTCCTGGAAGTCAAAAACCAAGAGCTGGCGAAGCAGCAAACGGCCACAGGTGGCGCTGCGCTAGCGGCAAAAGCGGCGGCCGACAAAGCTGGCGTCGACAAAGTCGCCGCCGAGAAAGCCAAGACAGATGCGAAAGTTGCGGCGGACAAGGCGGTAGCCGACAAAGCTTCTGCCGACAAGGCAAAAACTGAAGCCGACAACAAAGCGAAGGCCGACAAAGCTACGTCAGACAAAGCTGCCTCCGACAAAGCTGCCTCCGACAAAGCCGCAGCAGAGAAATCCGCAGCGGATAAGGCGGGGGCCGACAAAGCCAAGTCTGATAGCGACAAGACCACCGCCGATGCGAAGGCTGCGGCAGACAAAGCAGCGCTTGACGCGAAAGCTGCGGTAGATAAGGCTGCTGCGGAAAAAGCGACATCCGACAAAGCTGGTGTTGACAAAGCGGCAGCCGATAAAGCTGTCGGCGATGAAAAAGCTAAGGCTGATGCAGCTAAAGCTGTAATCTCGGTGACGCCGGTGGCACCCGTGGCAGATGCCAAAAAAGACGAACCTAAGAAGATCGAGCCGAAGAACGACGAGCCGAAAAAGGTGGCAGCACCGCCGCCTGAAAAGTCACTGCTCGACGAGTTTACCGACAATCCGCTGTATCTGGCTGGTGGTGGTGGTGTGTTGGCACTGCTGGCGGGCTATGCGGTGTACGCCGTCCGCCGCAAGCGCAAATACGAAAAATTTGAGAACAGCGTCATCACTGGTGGCGATCTCAAGGCGAACTCGGTTTTCGGCAATACTGGTGGGCAAAGTATCGACACCGGCAATAGCTCATTTCAGAGTGACTTCAGTCAAATCGGCACCTCGCAAATCAATGCGGATGAGGTAGATCCAGTGGCTGAGGCTGATGTGTACATGGCCTACGGCCGCGACCAGCAGGCTGAGGAAATCCTGAAAGAGGCACTCTCAAAAGATCCGAACCGCCAGACGGTACGGATGAAGCTGCTCGATATTTACAGCGCACGCGGTGACCGCAAATCTTTCGAGGTCAATGCCTCAGAGATGTACGCATCCACCGGCGGCACTGGCGACCCATGGCTACAAGTACGTGCGCAGGGTCAGGCGATGGACCCAACCAACCCGCTCTATGGTGGGCAGGCGGAAAGCAATTCGGCGACGATCCCCTTGGCTGCGGCTGCCACCGCGGGCATCGCCTTGGCGGCTGGCGGTGCTGCGATGTATGGTTCCGACGCGTCCGAAAAAACGGTCGTGCTGCCGGCTTTGGGTGGCGGTGGCGGCGGATTGTTCGCCAACGACCCGATGACCAAGACCATCGCGTTGGATGCGGTCAAGGCAAATGCCGTGCAGGCGATTGATCTCGATTTTGATCTGGACCTCACCCGTACCAGCGACAGCGCCGATATCATCGTTCTCGACCAGCTCGCCACCGGCGAAACTTCATCGAGCGATTCTGGACTTGATTTTGATTTAGGTTTTGGCAGCGAAGCTGCTCCTGGGCCAGCGCCGATGGCTGCCGCACCGATGTTGGAAATGCCGGTTGCTGCTCCTCAAGTAGTTCCACCGACCGATTTCGCGCCTGGCGGCACATTGATTATCGATGCACCATTGATCGATGATATGGATGCGACGGTTGCCTATCGACCGAGAGCCGCCCCCGCACCTCCCGCAAATGTTGCGGTACAGGACGTGCCTTCGGTTGATTTTGATTTGGGCGGGACCTCCGGCACGCTGGAAATGCCGCAGGTCAAAATTGAGAGCATTGAGGGTTTCACCAAAACCGTACAGCTACCGTCGAGCGGATTCGAAAAAGCGCCCTCTGTGATGGAAGCACCGTCGGTGGACTTCGAATTTGACTTGGGTGTTGGTGGAGCGACGGTGGTCATGCCGGCCTTCGTAGCAACGGCAGCGGTAGCCAAGCCTTCCGGGATGCCGCTCGGCAATCTTGACATGGAGTTGTCGACCATTTCACTGGACTTGAACAAAGTCAACCAAGTCGCGCAAAACACTCTGTGGCAAGAGATTGCCACCAAGCTTGATCTGGCCAAGGCCTATGAGGAAATGGGCGACAAAGACGGTGCTCGCGAGCTGCTGCACGAGGTACTCAAAGAAGGTGACGGCAAGCAGAAGGATGCGGCGACCAAGATGCTCACCACGCTGTAATCTAAATTGCATCATCCCAAAGGGCGGAACGGGTAACGTTCCGCCCTTTGTTTTTATTGAGGGGCGAATAAAAAAATGAACTGCGCGCGACAGCTCCCTTTACAGCGAACCAGTAACTGCGGTTCGAGCTTTTCGGCGCAGGGCGTGTAGTGCCTACGCGAATCGCCCTTGGCCTCGAATATGATGGCAGCCACTACCAAGGTTGGCAGAGCCAGCGCCACGGGCCCACCGTGCAGAGTGCCGTAGAACGAGCGCTGGCGCGGGTTTCCGGCAAGTCCGAGGCGGAGCGCGTGGCGGTGACCGCAGCAGGTCGGACTGACACCGGCGTGCATGCCAGCTATCAAGTTTTGCATTTCGATGCAAAGGTTGAGAGACCTGTGTCGGCCTGGGTGCGCGGCACCAATGCGCACCTGCCTGCCGACATCGTGGTCAATTGGGCGCAGCCGGTAGTGGCTGATTTTCACGCCCGTTTTTCGGCCACTTCCAGAACCTACGACTACGTGCTGATCAACCGCCCGAACCGACCCGCAATTGCACGCAATCAGGCTAGTTGGTCTCACGTGCCGCTTGACTTACACGCGATGCAAACCGCCGCTGCGTATTTGCTTGGGGAGCACGACTTTTCGGCATTTCGCTCGTCCGAATGCCAAGCCAAATCCCCGGTTCGCACCATCACGGCACTCGATCTAGAGCAGCGAGGTGATGTCTTCACCATCCGCATTACGGCCAATGCTTTTTTGCACCACATGGTTCGCAACATCGTAGGCACCCTGGTGTATGTGGGCAAAGACGTATATGAAAAAAGTGGCCGCTTTCCGCCGGAATGGATGTTGCGGGTGCTGCAAATGCGGGATCGCACCCGTGCCGCACCGACCTTTTCAGCGGCGGGTCTCTACCTTACTGGCATCGCGTATGATGACCGGTTCGGCTTACCCCAGCCTGTTGCCTCAAATTTGCATGCCTTAACTCTCTGTTTTCCTAAAGCCTGATGAACCGAACGCGTATCAAGATCTGTGGCCTCACCCGTGAAATCGATGTGGACGCGGCGGTTGCCGCCGGTGTCGACGCAGTAGGTTTTGTGTTTTATGCCAAGAGCGCGCGCTTTGTCACGCCCGCGCGGGCCCACGACTTGATTCGGCGCTTGCCACCGTTCGTCACGCCGGTCGGTTTGTTTGTCAATGCCAGCGCTGAAGAGGTTGCAGAAACCGCTCATTTCAGCGGCATCCAGCTGCTGCAATTCCATGGCGATGAGTTGCCCGAAGCATGCGAGCAAGCCAGTGCCGCCTGTGCCAAACCCTTCGTGCGGGCGGCGCGCGTGGCGGCCGACACCACTGCTGCCGATTTGCTAAACTTCATGCATCGTTTTAACAGTGCCCAAGCCATTCTGCTCGACACGCATGTCGAGGGATTTGGCGGCGGCGGCAAGGTCTTCGATTGGTCCCTCATTCCCGCAAACGCCGATCGCCCACTCGTCTTGTCTGGTGGGTTAAATCCTGCAAATGTGCAAAGCGGCATTGCCCGCGTGAAGCCGTTTGCGGTTGATGTTTCCAGCGGCGTAGAAG
The DNA here is from genome assembly GCA_031362865.1 of Burkholderiales bacterium. GTDB lineage: Bacteria > Pseudomonadota > Gammaproteobacteria > Burkholderiales > JAEUOS01 > JANLTH01. The sequence continues at coordinate 5,853 of JANLTH010000088.1, forward strand.
TTGCCAAAGGCATCAAAGATGCCACGCTGAT
>JANLTH010000053.1:0-11677 GCA_031362865.1 Burkholderiales bacterium
GTTCAATGGATAGAACGAGCGCCTCCTAAGCGCTAGATACAGGTTCGATTCCTGTCGGTGGGACCATCTACCTCATTCCTACCTTCTATGAACGCTCTCTTCGCCTCGCGCTGCATTCTTCGCCTGACTGCCATCTTCGCTACACTACTCATCGATGTGCCCGCCATCGCGCAGGAAGCCACCGTCCAAGTGGGTAACCAAACCAAACGCACCAGTGGCACAGTGACCTCCCTCGAAGCCGGGGATGTCGCCTGCTATCTCAACCTGACCGACAGCCACGGTAAGGCGTTCAAAGAACTCGCCGACTTTGAGATTTGTCAGCAAAAGCCGGCGCTCAAAGGCAGGCGAGTCGCGCTTACCTACCAGGAAAGCAAGGTGATGGCAGATGAATGCCAGGGCAATCCGAGTTGCAAAAAAACCCGCGCAGTCGCACTGGTCGTAGCCGCCAAAGCCATCGACGGTCCGGTCACGGCCAAGGCGACACCTGCGCAAGCTGCCGCTGCGGGCAGGCAAGCGTCTTTTTGCACGCCGCTCGAAACCGTGGTCTTCGCTTGCCGCACCGGGGCCAAGCTCGTTTCAGTGTGCGCCTCCAAAGATGCCGGGCGCAGCAAGGGCTACGTGCAATACCGTTTCGGCAAGCCGGATTCAGCCGAACCGCTCGAGATCACGCTGCCTGAAGGTCTGATGCCCCCACCCAAAGCCGCGACTGGCGAAAATGTGCCCTTTGCTGGTGGTGGCGGGGCCTGGCTCAAGTTCCGCAAGGGTGACTATGCCTACGTGGCCTACACGGGCATCGGCAAATGGGGCCCGAAAGGCGAAACCCGCGAAAAACAGGGCTTGGTGGTACAGCGCGGCGGCAAACAAGTCGCCAATCTCAAATGCACCGGAGCCCTGACCTCAGAGCTTGGCCCGGAGTGGTTTGAGAAAGTCGGCGTGTCGGCCGGCAAGGAAGAATTCGATTTTCCGGATTGAAGTTGGGCACCGATTTCAACGCCGAAAGCGCCCCTGTGCGTCGATGATCGAGAGCTCGACAAAATCGAGACCCGTGTGATCGTTGACCGAGTAGTCGACGATCAGTCCACCCAAATCGATTCTGATATTGTCGAGCGCCGCCAGCACCTTCTCGCGGGTGGGCTTGGGGCCAGCGCGCTTGAGTGCTTCGACCACCACTTTGGCCCCGGCGTAGCCTTCCATCATGGCCGGGGTGAGTTCGATATTTTTGGCGCGCGCCAAGTCAACCGCCTCACGGATGATCGGCATCGACAGCGTGCGTTCATTCGGAAACACCTGCGCCACCACCACCCCGCGCGCATGCTCACCCAACTGTTTCACAAAGCCGCCGGAGGCATTGTTTGAGAGCGTGATTACCTGCGTCTTGCTGCCGGCTTTGCGCAGCAGCTTGACCATATCCGAAGTCTGCGTGGCCGAGGCAATAATGATGACCGCCTGGGCTGCCTGCACCTTGGGAACAATGGGTTCCAGCACTGGTTTGACCCGGTCATAAGTCTCGACCGCAAGCGGCTTCAGGTTCGCATCCGCAAAACCCAGCATTGCGCCGGCTAAACCATCGCGCCCAAACGAATCAGCCACATGAACGACAGCGATCTGCGTCAGGCCTAGGGTTGCGAGATGCTTGATCGCGGTTCGTGCTTCGACTTGGTAGGTGGAGCGCACATTAAAAATGTAGGGATTCACCGGCGAATGCAGCGCCATCGCGCCGGTTGAAGGTGCAATCAGCGCGATTTTGTGCAGCGGCAGCAAAGGCATGATGGCTTCGGTGTGCGGCGTACCTCGATTCAGGCACAGCGCCAGTACGTTGTGTTCGGCAATCAGCTTGAGCGCATTGTCGTGCGCGAGCTTGGCATCGAATTTGTCGTCCAAGCTGATCAAGTCGATCTTCTCGCCATGCACTCCGCCCTTCGCGTTGACGTGGTCAAACCAAAGCTTGGCACCCTCGGTGTTTTCTTTGGCACCGGCCGCCACCGGCCCAGTGAGGCCAGTCGTTTGGCCAATCCGCAATTGCGCCTGAGCAAGCTGGCAAGCCATCAGAGTGACGCAGAGCACGGCAGCGAAGCAGGTTTTCATCTTGGTCTCCTTAAGCGGGTTCAGTGTTTCACCTCTGCACCGAGTCTAGGAGCACCCCCAATCCAGGGGTGGAAAAGTTTGTGAAAGGCCTGCTGCAATGCAGCACGGTGAAGTGATTCCATTTCTAAATCATTACGAGATTAGGCGCACCGACGACGACAGTGCGCGTAGCACGGCTAGGAAGGGGCAACGACATATCGTAATGATTTAGAAATGGAATGACACCTCAAGTTAGTGTCGCTTCCTGCGCTCGCAAACCAAGGGATTGGTTGGGCTTCGCCCCTATAATGCAGGGTTGTCCGCTCAACTTAGGCCTTAGTCCTCGAACATGTTTGATTTCATTCGCACGCATCAAAAACTGATGCAAATTGTGTTGCTGATTCTGATCGTGCCGCCCTTCGCATTCTTCGGCGTGGACGGCTACCGGCGCATGTCGGACCCGGCCGACGCAGTTGCCAAGGTCGGTACGCATTCGGTCACCCAGCTCGAATTCCAAAACGCCCAGCGCCAGCAAATGGACCGCTTGCGCCGCATGCTGGGCAATCAGTTTGACCCGAAAATGCTCGACAGCGCCGAGGCACGCGACACGCTGCTTGATGGCTTGGTCATGCAGCGGGTGATGCTCGACCATTCGCAGCGCAGCCAGCTCACCGCTTCTGACGACAAGCTGCGCGAAACCATCGCCGCCCTGCCCTCGGTGCAAAAAGATGGCAAATTCGACAACGACACCTACAAGGCTCTGCTCACCTCCCAAAGCCTAACGCCGCAACGCTTTGAAGCGCAGCTGCGCCAGGATTTGGCAGTACAACTCGTGCAAAGCGGTGTGAGCGACACAGGCATTGGCTCAAAAGCGTTGCTGGATAAGGTTCTTGGGGCACTGGAACAAGAACGTGAAGTGCAAGAAGTGAGCTTCAAGGCGGATGCCTTTGCAGCCAAAGTCACCGTGATGCCTGAGGCGATGCAAAAGTACTATGCGGACAACAAAAAAGAATTTGCTGTGCCCGCGCAGGTGAAGGCGGAGCTGGTGCAAATGAGCGCGGCGGCATTTTCGACTGCGGCCAAACCGGCGGAAGACGATGTCAAAAAATACTACGACATCAATCAGTCGAAGTACGTGCAGGCCGAGCAGCGCCAGGCCAGCCACATTTTGATCGCTGCTGACAAAGACAAAAAAGACGAGCGTGCCAAGGCCAAGACCAAGGCTGAAGAAATTCTGAAGACCGTCAAGGCCGCGCCCGACACTTTCGCGGAGGTTGCCAAAAAAGAATCGCAAGACCCAGGCTCTGCGCCCAATGGCGGCGATCTAGGGCAGTTTGGCAAAGGCGCGATGGTGCCTACTTTTGAGAAAGCGGCATTTGCCCTCAAAGTGAATGAAATTTCTGACGTGGTTGAAACCGATTTTGGTTATCACGTGATCCGCATGACGGCGATTCAAGAAGCCAAAGGCAAAACGCTGGCTGAAGTTCGCGGCGAGATCGAGGTGGAACTGAAGAAGCAAGCTGGGCAGAAAAAGTTGCTCGAAAGCGTCGAGAAATTCCAAAACCTGGCCTACGAGCAGCCAGACAGTTTGAAGCCTGTCACCGAGGGCCTGGGCCTGCCATTGGGAACCACTGCACTGTTCTCGAAAGAAGCGCCGGTTCCACCCTTCGCCCCAGCCCCGGGCGCGCAGCCCAGCGCTGGTGCCACCAAGTTGCTCGCGGCGATTTTTTCCGACGATGCGATCGTGAAGAAGCGCAATACCGAAGCGGTCGAAGTTTCGCCGGGCAACTGGGTGACCGCGCGCGTAGTCGAGCACAAGCCCGCCAGTACGCGCAGTTTTGAGGAAGCCAAGAAAGACATCGAAGCCTCGATCAAAACCAAAGAATCGGCGGCACTGGCCAAGCAGGAAGGCGAAGCTCGCTTGGCCGATGCGCAAAAGAATGTTGATGCGATTCAGTACGGCGCGGCCAAAACGGTTTCACGCTTGAAGCCAGACACACTGTTTGGCGAACCGATTGCCAAGATTATGGCCGCTCCCTCAACCACGCTACCCGTGGTGGTTGGGGTCGATTTGGGCGCACAAGGCTACGCAATCTATCGCATCAACAAAGTAGCCGCACCGGCCAAATCAGAGGAAGGCGTGCGCAAGAACTTTGAAACTCAGCTCGCGCGCTTGAGCGGCACTTCAGACTTTGAGGCCTATCTTTCAGGCCTCAAAAAGCAGTCCAAGGTCGAAATCTACAAGGCGAATTTGAACAAGCCTGCGACGCCGTAAAAAAGTTACGGCATCAATCGCTGCTGCGCGAGGCCAAGCCGCCCATCGCCAGTAGCGAGACTCCCAATGGCAGGCAGAGCAGCGCCAGCACCCACACTGAGAACAAGTTGCCAACCTGGATCAGCGTGAGCGCTGAGCCCAGGCCTGCGAAGAGCGCCACCACGCCAATCAGTGCGGCTGAATAGCCCGCGATTTTGAGCACCAGGGTCGCGCCATCGGTGCGCCCAAACATCAGCTGCGCGAGCACCCCGCAGACAAAAAACAGTGCAAAGATGATCCACAGCACCAGCAACTGCCCGGAGAGCTGTGGCATCCAGGCCGAAGCGAGAATCGCGCCGCCCGCGACGATGCCGACCAAGGTGAGCAAAGAGGAAATCATGGCCAAGGGGTTCATGTGCTTCTCCGGTTGAAATGCAGATGTTGGCAAGCATAGCGCGAATTGTCGGCCGCCGGTGCGCGCTTGAGCGCGGGCGCGCCGTGCGCCACTCGCGGTAGCGGATTTTGGTGCGCACAAACCGCGCTGCACTGCACAAAATTTTCGAGCGCCATCTCAGCAACGCCGTAAAATGGTCGGTTGTCCGCGTCATTCATGTTTCTACGAAGAAATCTACCGCAATGCTCTCCGCCATCAACGTCAGTCTCCAGTTCTCCGGCAAACCGCTGTTTGAGAACGTCAATGCAAAATTTTTCGGCGGCAATCGCTACGGCCTGATCGGGGCCAACGGCTGTGGCAAATCAACGCTCATGAAGATTCTCGGGCGCGATCTGGAAGAGTCGTCTGGCGACGTGGCGATGGAACGCGGCCTGCGCCTAGGCAAGCTCAAGCAGGACCAATTCGCCTATGAAGAGACCCGCGTTCTTGACGTGGTGATGATGGGCCACGTCGAAATGTGGGCCGCACAAACCGAGCGCGACGCGATTTATGCCAACCCCGAGGCCAGCGAAGACGACTACATGCGTGCCGCCGAGCTCGAAGGCGTTTATGGGCAATACGACGGCTACACCGCCGAATCACGCGCCGGTGAGTTGCTGCTGGGTGCCGGGATTCCCATCGACAAGCACGCCGGCCCGATGCGCGAAATCGCGCCCGGCTACAAGCTGCGCGTGCTGCTCGCCCAAGCCTTGTTTTCCAACCCCGATGTGCTGCTGCTCGACGAGCCCACCAACAATTTGGACATCAACTCGATCCGCTGGCTCGAAGGCGTGCTTGACCAACGCCAGTCGACCATCATCATCATCAGCCACGACCGCCACTTTCTTAATTCCATCTGCACCCACATCGCAGATTTAGACTACGGCACGCTCAAAACCTACCCCGGCAATTACGACGACTACATGCTAGCCTCGGTGCAGGCGCGCGCGCAGCTCACGCAGGCAAACGACAAAGCCAAAGACAAAATTGCTGATTTGCAGGAATTCGTGCGGCGCTTTTCGGCCAACAAATCCAAAGCCAAACAGGCCACCTCGCGGGCGCGGCAAATCGAAAAAATTCAGGTCGATGACATCAGGCCTTCATCGCGCGTGGCCCCGTTTTTGCGTTTCACCGAAAACAAAAAGTTGTTTCGCCAGGCAGTCTCGGTGCAAAACATCAGCTTCAAGTATGAAGGCACCGAAAAGAACCTGCTGAACCGCTTTTCTCTCGATGTCGAAGCAGGTGAGCGGATCGCCATCATTGGCGGCAACGGCATCGGTAAAACCACCATGCTGCGCTGTATCGGTGGTGCTGGCAATGGCGGCATCGCGGTCAACACGGGGCTGGTCAAATGGGCTGAAAACGCGCAGGTCGGCTACATGGCACAAGACTTGACCGCAGAGTTTGAGCGCGACATGAACCTGTTTGACTGGATGACCCAGTGGCGTGCGGCCGAAGAAGACGATCAGGTGGTGCGCGGCACGCTGGGGCGGCTGCTCTTCTCGGGCGACGACATCAAAAAGTCAGTGAAGGTACTCTCTGGTGGCGAAAAAGGCCGCATGCTCTACGGCAAGCTAATGCTCACGCGCCCCAATGTGCTGCTGATGGACGAACCCACCAACCACATGGACATGGAAACCATTGAAGCCTTGCAAATTGGCTTGGAGAAGTATCCCGGCACGCTGATTTTTGTCTCGCACGACCGTGAATTTGTCGCAGGCTTGGCCACCCGCGTCATTGAAATCAAGCCAGAAGGCGTTGTAGACTTTAGAGGCACTTACGACGAATATTTGCAGGAACAGGGCATTGAAGCCTAATTGCGCGTGAGGAGTTAGGCTGAAGGGGTAAGGGCCGAGGTGTATTGCGCGATTGCGTGCCCATTTCAGCTTCGCCTCAAGCCGCCGCGAAGCTTACGCCTCACCCCCCGAAGGGAGCCAGACAATGCGCATCATCGCAGTGATGAATCCAAAAGGCGGTGTTGGCAAATCCACGCTGGCGACCAACTTTGCAGGCTACTTTGCAACCCGGCCCCTCAAAACCATGCTGGGTGACATCGACCGCCAACAGTCGGCCCGCGAATGGCTCAAGTTTCGCCCGGCGACCTGCGCCCCGATTGAAAGTTGGGCGCTAACCGAAGGCGCGCCCGCCAAGCCACCCAAAGGCAGCCAAGCCGTGGTGCTCGACACACCAGCCGGGCTGGAGCAGGCAAGCGCCAATCGGCTCATCAAGCAAGCCACGCACATCGTGATCCCGCTGCAAGCCTCGATGTTCGACATTTTGGCCACGCGCCAGTTTGTCGATCAGTTGGTCAATTCAGCGGCCGCCAAATCCTCTGATGCCGCCATCGGCGTAGTCGGCATGCGTGTCGATACGCGCTTTCGCGCCTACGACGAGTTGGAGCGCTTTCTTGAAGACTTGGGCGTGCCAGTGTTGGGCCACTTACGAAATACCCAAAACTACGTGCAACTCGCCGCGCGCGGACTCACGTTGTTTGACGTCGCGCCGGGGCGAGTGCAGCAGGATTTAGACCAGTGGCAGCCGCTGGTGAAGTGGCTTGCGTGAGCGCGCCATCAGGCTGGCGAATCGTTGGCTGGGCGGCGCTATCAGCTATCCATTTACTCGGGTTCGGCACAGCTCACGCCGGTCGACCGCTGTCGGTCGACGATGCTGCCGTCAATGCAGCAGGCGCGGGTCACGTCGAAGCGTGGTTGGCCCATACTCGCGGCCAGCGCGCCCAATGGACGGTAGCACCGGCCTATGCGCCAATCGAGAATCTTGAGCTTGCGGTGGCCGCGACCCATGGCGGTGAAATCCGCGGGGGCAGCTATGCGCTGCAAGCCAAAGCGGTGCTGCCATGGCGTTTCGGCCCGCTTGGCTTGGGCGCATCGCTGGGTGCCGCGCGCGAGGCGCAGGCAGGCGGCGCCGGGGTTACACGCACCACCCGCAGATTCGGCACCGCGCTGGCAACCCTCAAACTGAACGACGATTGGGCGCTCAATCTCAACCTCGGGCGGCAACGCCAGCAGGCCAGCGCCACCGTCACCACCTGGGGTTTAGCGGGTGAGTGGTCTTGGGGAAAAACCGCCTTCCACGTCGAGCGCTTTGGTGTGCGCGGCACACCGGCCACCAGTCAGCTTGGCGCACGCTACGCCGTGAGCGAGGCTTGGCAGCTCGACGGCACGCTGGGGCGCACTGCAGGCGTGCGCTTGCTCAGCGTGGGTGTGAAGCGCCAGTTTTGAGCGCTGACTGCACTTTGATTAATGGCTGAAGAAGCCCGCCCACAGCGGCTCTTAAGGCATCCATCGCGAGCGAAAAATCAATTCGCCAATTTGTGCGAAACCATTTCCCAGGTCTCGTTTGCAAACGGATTGCCCTGTGCATCAAAATCGGCGTAGACGATCTTCACCCAGCGCTTTGGGTCGCGTGCATACCAGATGGTTTTGGTGAATGAGCCGTTGTAGGCGCCGCCAGAGGTCCAGCGCCACGAGCCGTTGATGACGATCTTGACCGCATCAAATGTGCCGCCTGGCACGGCAACGCGTTCAATCCCTGCCACTGTGGCGGTCTGCTCGCAGCGCGTCTCACCACCATCGGCCCGTTTGTAGGTGTAGATCGACTTCCAGGATTTAGCGGCCGTTAGCGGAAAGTTATAGTCGTTCACAGCCGGGTTGTAGGTAACACCTGCCAGGGCGTAGGTATTCCAGTCGGTGGAGTAGGTCGCGTCCATAAAACGCTCCTTCGAGGCGGTGTTGAGTACCGCGACTTTGATGCGGCTTTCGTTAGCCTCGGTCACCGAGTGGGTGAAAGTGGCGTTCGGCAGTTTTTTCCAGTTGTCGCTGTATTGGTAGGTCCAGGCATCACCAACTTTGACTTGGGGTCGGTCGACGCGCCCGTCTTGCGCGAGTGCGCCTTGAACACACAGGAGGATGCCGCTCGCAACCAGCAGGCGTTTGAGTGATTTGAACATGGGATTTTTCCTTAAAAAGAATGGCTTAAAGTGCGGTGGAATTAGGTAAATTGAAATTGCTGGTCGTGAGCCGGGTGAAGCTGCGCTCGCCCACTTGCACAGCGCCGATGCCACGGTCGTCAAACTGGATGCTGTAGCGAATCGATTGGGTGGTGCTGACCGCGATGCTGCCAGCCACCGTGTCTTGCGCGCTCCAATGGGCTTGGGTTTGCGCCACCGCGAAGCGCGGCTGCATCCAGGCCAAAAGTTCGAGTGCCGCACGATGCGCCCAAAGCCGCACCGGGTTGCGGTCGATCAAAGGCAAAGCGCTGCGTACCGGCACGGCATCGGTCCACGCAACATCCGCACCACGCACCAAAGGCAAGCTCGGTATGGCAAGGGCGAATGCTTCCAGATCAGGGTCGTCGCCCGTCACCGCGAGCACTTTGAATTTGAAACTGTCAGCGGTGAACCACAGTTGCCCCCGCCCCGAGTCGAGGTAAAAGCAGCCGTCCAAGCCCATCCTCGCCTTTAGCTGCAGGCTGCGCGGAACGTCCTGTCGGTCTTCGCTTTCGTCTGCGTCGCGCACCGTAAAACGCAACTCGTCGTCGAGCTTGAACGAGGTCGCCCAACGCACCGCGTCGTCAGCCGGTGCGGCAAGCACCTGGGCATCTTGTAATGGCACCCAGGCCGCCTGGTAACGCCCTTGGGCTATCACGCCGCCAAACTCAAACGGGATCGACGCGGCACCCGCATCTGCCGTCAACTGCGCTTGAACATGCAGATGCGGGGTCGGCGAGTAGCCCGAGTTGCCCACCCGCGCCACCAGCATGCCAGGCGAGACGGACTGCCCCTCGCTCATTGTCACCGAATGTTGCGCTAAATGCCCGAGCAAGACATAGAAGCCGCGCTCGTCAAACAGCACCACATGGTTGCCCCAATTGTTGGCGTGGTTGACCGTGCCGGGTGGCTCGTCGGGCAGGTGGCTCACCACCCGCACCACGCTGCCACGCACCGGAGCGATCACAGGTTTGCCGAAGGCGTGATAGTCGCTTAACTGCATGCCGTCGCCCGTGAATGCCTTGCCGCTCGCGTCGATGCAATCGAAATCACAGGCATAGCGCCACGGGCCTTGGTGGGTCCAAGCGCCGTCGCGCCCTTGCGAGACGCGCCACGTGCCGCAGACCGGCAAGGCAATCGCCCGCAGCTCGCCGGGGCGGGCTGCCAGTGTGGCGTAGCGCTCAATCATGCGCTCGGGCGATTCGCCCGCAAAGAGCGGCAGCAAACTGCTCTGCGCGGTACGCAAGGCAAACAGCACTAGCAGCGTGATGACGCAGTAGGCCAAGGCATAGGGCGGCACGCCCCACGCATTGAACCAGTGACGCAAGCCCTCGCCCACCAGTGCCGCCAGCGCTGTGGCGGCCAAGGCCAGGCTCAAGCTGCGGGGGCCGGGCTTGAGGAGCGCGCCGCCCAATGCCATCGCGATCAGCGAAAAATTGAACGCAAAGGGGTAGGACGGAAATCCCATGCCGGTATCGAGCAAGGCGAGCGTGCCCATGCCCACCAGATAGCCACTTAATGCCAGCAAGAACAAGATGCGTGAGGCCGCCAGCAGCGCCAGCGCTAACAACAGCCCACTAAGAGCGTCCGGCAAGAAAAATACCCAGCCCAGCGCTTCGCAAAAACCTCTGGCGAGTGATTCCACTGTCCATGCATCCAAGCGCGCTGTCACGACGGTGAGCGCGTTGTCTGCGGTGCGTGGCATGATGAGCTGAATCAGCCAAGCCGAGATCATGAAGGGCAAGCTCAAGACCGGCAGGCCGCGTTCATGCAAGATTTGCGCGAGCCAAATGTGCAGCAGCAAAGCCAGTGCGCCCGCCGCGACTGAAAGCCCCAGTGCGAGTGGAAACGACGGCACGGCATACACCACGGCTAGCCCCGCAAGCAAAGGGTTGAAAACTGCCGCCGCTGGCACAAAAGCACTGCGGCCCAAACCGAGCAGCCAAGCCGCGCCAAAGGCTCCGGCAAGTGCCGCTGCACCCGCCGAGGCACTCGCCGGAAAGCGCAGCAAGAGCAGCAGAAAGACGATGCCGATCCACGGGCGGCTGAGGAATAAAAGACCAGCGGCACCGCGTGCCAGCGTGGCCACTTCGGACAGCGCACCTGCGGTCAAGGGGGAGCCTGCGGCAGTGGCTTGTGTGAAGCCCAGACTACTTGCAAAACCATTGAGGGTACTGCGGGCTTGATTCATCATTTTGCGCACCGGATGCCCCTCGTGAGTCTGTCATTCCTGCGTAGGCGGGAATCCGGTGGGTGGCTCAAATTCCGCTGGTCGCTCCAGCGCCGTCTGGATTCCTGCCCTCGCGGGAACGACGGTGTTGGAGCTGCGGCAGACTGTCGATTACTTGCCAACAAGGTCGTACTCCTTGGCAACGCTCTGCACAGCAGTCGATGGCTGAGCGAGCCGCTTGATCAACTCTTCGGTAGCGCGGCCGGAGTCGGCAATTTCAGCTGCCGCGCTAGCAGCTCCCTGTTTCGCCGCCGTTTGCGGCAGTGCCAGCTTGGCACCGGCGTTGACTAGCCGCTGTGGGAGGCGTTCACGGCGATGCAGGTCGCTCAAGTCTTCGCCTTCGCGGATGATTTCGACCGTGCCGTCGAGGCCGACCAGCACCACATTCGGGCGGTACTCGATGAACTGCATCCATTGCGTGTTGTTGTAAGCGCCGACACACGAGACCACCAGTTGGTCGCCGCGCGACAGGGGCGGCAGCTGCATGCCTTCATCAAGCGCGTCGATATTCATGCACAGGGGACCGTAAACAATTGAATGCTCGCACACACCAGGCACTGGCCGCGCCGTGGCAATATCGAATTTGTACCAGAAGGCGGTGAAGAGCAGGTTCACACCCGCATCAACCACGTAAGACTTGGTGCCGTCCGGCAAACGCTTGGAGGCCAGCACACTGGTAATCAGTGTGCC
>JANLTH010000003.1:0-185028 GCA_031362865.1 Burkholderiales bacterium
GTCTTGTCTTCGTCGTCTTGCTGCACCGCCGGAGCAATCTTTCCGACCAAGTGCGGCAGCGCTTTCTCCAACTGCGAAACATGATGAGCGCGATCATCCATCATCACCGGGTAGGTAGTCGAGCCCCCACCGATCAGGGGAGAAATCAAGATTCCCACCATTACGGCGTTGCGCGATGTCGAAAAGGTGAAATCAAGATTTCCCGCATAGCGCACCGCCCCCGCCGCCGCAGAAAAACGCTTGCTAAAAACATTGATCCCGCGCTGACTCGCCCCCGAATAATGCGCGTTGGCATCAAATATTTCGTAGTCGCCAGGGGGCAATTTGAGTGCTGCATAGCGCAGCACACGGCCACGTTTCGCGGAATCCTCGTCAGCCGAGCTACCCATCGACCCGAAGGGCCGCAGTGTCAATCGGCTACCCAAATCCTTTGTTCCGGCCTTGCGCCACTTCACTTCAGCATAGGCGAAACGAGGCGGCACAACTATCGTGGCATAAGAAATGGCCAGCAAAACGACTCCATGCGTGGCCGACGCTGCGAGCGTCGCGTTCAGATCAACTTCTTCGGCGTGGACCGATGCCAGTCTTCCGATGCCTGCCAACACAAGGCAGAGTGCTTGAAACCATCGCTTGAGTGCCATCACGCTCCTCACATCCTGAATACGCCAAACTTCGGCTCGCCAATTGGCGCATTCGCCGCGCACGCCAATCCCAGCCCCAACACGCGCCGCGTATCGAGCGGGTCAATCACGCCGTCGTCCCACAGGCGGGCACTGGCGAAGTAAGGGTGGCCTTGGCGCTCATACTGGTCGAGGATAGGCTGCTTGAAAGCGGCCTCTTCTTCCGCGCTCCAGCTGCCGCCCCTCGCTTCGATCCCATCGCGTTTCACCGTTGCCAACACCGAAGACGCTTGCGCGCCGCCCATGATCGAGATGCGCGCATTGGGCCACATCCACAAAAAGCGCGGGCTGTAAGCGCGCCCGCACATGCCGTAGTTGCCAGCGCCAAACGAGCCACCGATGATGACGGTGAACTTGGGCACGGAGGCGGTCGCAACCGCAGTCACCATCTTCGCGCCGTCGCGCGCGATGCCGGTGCTTTCGTATTTCTTGCCCACCATAAAGCCGGTGATATTTTGCAAAAACACCAGCGGGATTTTGCGTTGCGAACACAGCTCGATAAAGTGCGCGGCTTTTTGCGCGCTCTCGGAATAGAGAATGCCGTTGTTGGCGATGATGCCCACCGGATAGCCCCAGATTTTCGCGAATCCGGTAATCAGCGTGGTGCCAAAGCGCGCCTTGAATTCGTCTAACTCACTGCCATCGACAATCCGGCCGATCACTTCACGCACGTCGTAGGGCTTTTTGGTATCGGCAGGAATCACGCCGTAGAGTTGGGCCGGGTCGAGCACTGGCTCGCGCACCTCGGCCGCCAACAGCGATTTCGGATTGGCAGGCACTGTGCTGATGATCTGGCGCGCGATACTCAAGGCGTGATGGTCGTTTTCAGCCAGATGATCGGCCACGCCCGACAAGCGCGTATGCACGTCGCCACCGCCCAACTCTTCAGCGCTGACAATCTCGCCGGTCGCTGCTTTCACCAGAGGTGGCCCGCCCAAAAAGATCGTCCCTTGGTTTTTGACGATGATGGTCTCATCGCTCATCGCCGGGACATACGCGCCGCCCGCCGTGCACGAGCCCATCACCACCGCCACTTGCGCAATGCCCTGGGCACTCATGTTGGCCTGGTTGTAGAAGATGCGCCCGAAGTGCTCGCGATCCGGAAACACATCTTCTTGTGTTGGCAAATTGCCGCCGCCCGAGTCCACCAAATAAAGGCAAGGCAGGCGATTCATTTGCGCAATCTCTTGCGCGCGCAAATGCTTTTTCACTGTCATCGGGAAGTAGGTGCCGCCTTTCACCGTCGCGTCGTTGCACACGATCACGCATTCGCGCCCACTCACGCGCCCAATGCCGGTAATCACGCTGGCACCGGGTGCTTCGTTGCCATACATCCCGTAAGCGGCCAGTTGCGATAGTTCGAGAAAGGGCGTACCGGGGTCCAACAGTTGCGCTACGCGCTCACGGGGCAGCAGCTTGCCGCGACTCAAATGCTTCTTGCGCGCCTCGGCCGAGCCGCCTTCGGCAATTTTGCCGACCACCGCGCCCAAGTCGGCGACCTGCGCAAGCATGGCGGCAGCGTTGGCCTGGAATTCTTCGGAACGCGGATTGAGTTGGGTTTCGAGGCGTGGCATCGCGGCGGCTGGAATGGAAAGAGGTGGGGAAAGCAACGCCAAATTGTAGCGGTATGCAATGGCTGGTTTACGTTAACGTAAACCACGTGAAGAACCTTATCCAATAAGGCTTTTAACGGCAATGGCTTGAAGAGCGTTGTGTATCAATCTTCTCCGGGCAGGGCCTGCCCGCTGCGGCCCGCGCCCGACTTGAATTTGCTGGCCCCGGCCACCGTTTCGCCAGAGGCTACCGTCTTCAGGCCCCAGGCAAATTCGTTTGCCAGCGCTGCCTCCCACGCCAGCCCGCCCTGCTCATACACGCTCATCCGGTCATGCCGCATGCACTGCTGTGGCAGCGCACACAGCTGCAGCGCCAACGCCTGCGCCGCGGCAATTGCCTGACCATGCGCCACCACGCGGTTGGCCAGCCCCATCCCCAGCGCCTCTTGGGCATTTACCGCCCGCCCAGTGAGAATCAAATCAAGCGCGCGGCTCATGCCGATCAAGCGCGGCAGGCGCACCGTGCCACCATCGATCAGCGGCACACCAAAGCGACGGCAGAAGATGCCGAAGGTGGCTGTTTCCTCCATCACCCGCAAGTCGCACCACAGCGCCAACTCCATGCCACCCGCCACCGCGTAGCCCGCCACCGCGCCGATCACCGGCTTGGAAAGCAGCAAACGCGAAGGCCCCATCGGCCCGTCGTCTTGCAGGTTGGACGAGATCGGATTGGCTTGGGCGTTGTCCCCCAAGCCACCCGCAACGGCCTTCAAATCGGCACCCGCGCAAAAGGTGTTCTCGACGCCGCCGAACACCGCCACACTCTGCACGGGGTCAGCATCAAAGTCGCGAAATGCCGCCGCGAGCGCATGCGCGGTTGCGCCGTCAACCGCATTCTTGGCAAACGGGCGGTTGATGAGAATCGTCGTCACGGGGCCTGCGCGTTCAATAAGAATCGTGGACATGAAAGAATTCCTCTGCAAGAATCGAGAGCCCACAGTTTAGCCACGCGCTCTATGACTTCCCCCACAAAATCCGCCCTCATCATCGGCGCTGGCGATGCCTTAGGTGGTGCTATCGCCCGCCGCTTTGCGCGCGAGGGCTATGCCACCTGCGTGACGCGCCGTAGCGCTGAAAAGCTGCAAGCGCTCAAATCTCAGATCGAAGCCGATGGCGGTGTTTGTCACACTTTCGGCTCGGACGCGCGAGAAGAATCGCAAGTTGAGCAACTTTTCGCCACGATTGAGGCTGGTATCGCGCCGCTTGAGGTGGTCGTCTTCAACATTGGCGGCAACGTGCGTTTTGGCATTACCGACACCACCGCGCGGGTCTATCGCAAGGTGTGGGAGATGTCGGCGTTTGGTGGGTTTTTGGCCGGTCGTGAAGCCGCGAAGCTGATGCTGCCGCGCAAGCGTGGCACGATTCTCTTCACCGGCGCTACCGCATCGTTGCGCGGCGGTGCGGGCTTTGCCGCGTTTGCTGGCGGCAAGCATGCGCTGCGTGCACTGGCGCAGAGTATGGCGCGCGAGTTGGGGCCGCAGGGGATTCACGTCGGTCACGTCATCATCGACGGTGCGATTGATACTGCGTTTATCCGCGACACTTTCCCGGAGCGTTACGCCCTCAAAGGCATGGACGGCATCCTCAACCCCGACCATATCGCCGAAAGCTATTGGCAACTGCACCGACAGCCGCGCGATGCATGGACTCACGAAATGGATTTGCGCCCTTACATGGAAAGTTTTTGATGAAGACCGTAGATTTTTACTTCGACATCGGCAGCCCAGCCGCCTATCTCGCGTGGACCCAGATGCCCAAGCTGGCGGCTGATACAGGGGCAACCGTGAACCCCATTCCCTTTTTGCTGGGCGGCGTGTTCAAAGCCACGGGTAATGCCAGCCCAGTCACGATTCCCGCCAAGGGCAAGTGGCTCACCGGCGATCTGGCTTTATGGGCGCAGCAATACGGCTTGGCCCCATTGAAGATGCCGCCAGTATTCCCGGTCAACACCCTGCCTTTCATGCGCGCGGCGGTGGCAATGCAGATGAAGGAGCCAGGCCGATTTGCGCCCTTGGTCGATGCACTTTACGGCGGCATGTTTCGTGACGGCTTGAACATGACCGACCTTGCCATCGTGGGTGGCGTTTTGGCCAAAGCCGGGTTCGACCCGATGGCGATCATGGCACTCACCAACGAGCCTGACGTGAAAGCCAAACTCATCGCCAACACTGAGGAAGCGGTGCGGCGCGGCGCGTTTGGCGCGCCCACTTTTTTTGTAGGCGACCAACTATTTTGGGGGCAAGACCGGCTGAGCTTTGTGAAAGCCGCACTGGGCAGTTAATTTCTGCCATCGATGCCTGAAGAACCGCCATACAAGCCGCTCTTCAGGCATTTTCTGAGACTTGATTCCAGCTACAGCTTCTCGCCCGGGGCAAACACACCCACGGCGCGCAATGCCTCGCTTACCCAGGCAGGCGTACTGTTGTCACCCCCCAAAATCTCGGCAATTCGCTTTTTTTCGTCGACCATTTTTTTGGCCGCCTGCGGCAGCAGCGCTGCGACCTCGGCAGCCGCAATGACCGTGACACCGTCAGCGTCACCCACCACCAAGTCGCCCGGATTGACGATCACGCCGCCGACGGAAATTTGTCGGTTTACCCGCCCCGGCGCACTGGTTACACCCTTGCTCGGGCCATTCGGATTGGCCCCGACCGCGTAGACCGGAAAGCCCAACTCGCGCAATTCGTCCAGGTCGCGCGCGGCGGCGTCGAGCACAACCGCAGCCAGTTTTTTCGCTTTGCACTGGTTCATCATGATCGAGCCCATCAACGCGCAGGTTTGATCGCCTTTGCCGTCGATCACCAACACGTCGCCGGGTTGCGCAATCGCAATCGCAGCGTGGATCATCAGGTTGTCGCCGGGGCGCACTTCCACCGTGAGGGCCGAACCTGCAAACGAGAGCGCAGGGTTAATCGCGGCGATGCGCCCATGCAGCCCGCCACGCCTGCCGTTTACGTCGGCAAAGATCGAGGAGGCGTACTGTGCCGCCTCGGCGACCAACGCAGGGGCGAGGCGCGTGAAAGTGGGGTTGAAATCTGCTGAGGGCATAGTGGGCGAAGGGGGATCAAGAGCCTGAGAGCGTGTGTGCTTCCGGGAAGAACAGGTCTTTCCATGAGCCTGGCTTGACTTTGATGATGCCGACTTTGTGCATGAAATTGGAGTACTTGAACGTGCCGCGCGGCTCGATGCCATACCGGATTACCGGGTCGTTCAGAATCGCGAGCACTTCGGCTTTCGGCGCGGTATCTTTTGACACCCGCAAATACAAATCTGCCGCCGGTTCACGCTCGCGGTCGATAAAAGTCACGGCCTCTTTGAGCGCATCCAGAAACGCCTTGTAGACCTTGGGATTTTCACGGCGAAATTTGGCCGTCGCCCACACTAAGTTGAAGCTGGCTACACCGTCGAGCACGTCGTAAGAATTGAGCAGGGTCCTGACGTTTTTGTCTTTGAGCTGCCGGTACTGAAACGGCGGCGAACTAAAGTGCCCGGCAATCGTGCCCTCCGCAAACGCTTTGCTGCCGTCCGGGTGCGACATGGTCACGGTCTGCGCATCAAATCTGCCAAACTGGTCGGCCCCGAATTCTTTCGCGGCCGCCATTTGCAGCGTGATTGCCTGAATCGAAGTTTTGGCGGCCGGCAGGGCGATCTTGTCGTTCGGCCCCAAGTCGCGCAGGGTCTTGATGGCATCGCCCTTCACATTGAGGTAAATCGGCATGATGTTGATGGAAGCAATTGCCTTGATCTCGGCATCCCCTGAGCCTGCCGCGCGTGCCCAAGAGCTGACCAAGGGCGCAACGCCGCCGGAGCCCACATGCAAATCCCCTTTCGCCAAACCCTCAGTGATTGCCTGACCGGAATTGATGCGCGGAAAGCTGACCTTCAGATTGGGAATGCCAGCCGCTGCCGCATATTTCTCGACCAATTTTTTCTCTTCCAGCACCATCAGCGGCAGATAGCTGATGCCGAATTGCATGGCGATTTTCATCTCGGCGATCTCGGCACGCGCCGGGGCAATAGCGCAGAGCAAAGAACCAAAAACAAGCAGGCAAGCGGCACGATGCCGCCAAGTGGAGCTATGCATTCGAAATTCCTATTAGTTTGCAGAAATATTGCGGGCCCGTACCACCACCGCCCAATTGGCCGACTCCCGAGCGATCGAGGCTGCCATCTCTTCAGGTGTATTGGCCACGGGGCGCATGCCTAGGGTATAGAGCCGTGCGCGCATTTGCGTGGTCTCAAGTATCAGCTTGGTGTCGGCATACACTTTTTGAATAATCTCAGGCGGTGTACCGACTGGGGCCATCAAGCCAAACCAGCCGGACGCTTCGAAGCCGGGGTAGCCTTGCTCAGCCACCGTGGGCAAATCAGGCAGCAGCGCCGAGCGCTCCTTGCTCGTGACCGCCAATGGGCGCAATTTCTTTTGGTAGATAAAGCCAATCGAAGAGGCAATGTTGTCCGGCATCATCGTCAACTGCCCAGCGACCAGATCATTGAGCGCGGGGCCTGCGCCTTTGTAGGGCACGTGCACGATGTCCAAGCCAGCGGCATGCAAAAAACTCTCGCCGGCCAGATGAACCTGGCTACCAAAACCGGCTGAGCCATAGTTGTATTTGCCGGGGCTTTTTCTAGCTAAGGCCACTAGCTCGCGCAGATTTTTAACCGGCACGGAAGGGTGAACTTCAATCACCATCGGGCCGGTTGCCACATTGGTGATTGGCAGCAAATCCTTGGCCGGATCGAAGGGCATTTTTTTGTAGATGTGCTGGTTGCTGGTCACAATCGAGCCGGAAGTCATCAGCAGCGTGTAGCCATCGGGCGCGGCTTTGGCGACTACGTCGGCCCCGATATTGCCGCCCGCGCCAGCGCGACTTTCAACCAAAACTTGCTGCCCCCATTTTTCAGCCAGGCTTTGCGCCAGGATGCGGGTGACCACATCGGTCGCACCACCCGGCGGGAAGGGCACGATGATGCGCACCGGCTTAACCGGGTATTGGGCATAGGCGACCGCGCCACCGGTCAGCAGCAGGCCAGAGAGCAATATCCGCAGAAACACAGCACAAACACGCAACATGGCGACCTCAAAAAAAATTAACGGTTAAAGCGGGGCAAATGATTGAATAAATAGTAGCTGATCGGCATCTTGAATCGCATGCGGTTTGCCGATGAGCACAATCTGGAAGAGGCGCTCGCCACCCGCATGGCCGCGCAAGACGATACGCCCACGCAAACTTGCAGGCTTGCCGTCGCTGCCCACGCCCTCGCCGAAAAAGTCGGACACCACCCCCGCCGCAGTCACCGCCTCCGTGCTGGTGAGTTCCTTGCCACCAAGGTGGCGCGCCAGGCCTGCGCGAAATTGCGCCACAATGCCCGGCGGTGCCTTGCCAGAAAAATCGACCGTGCCCACGCCAAACAGCGTGTCTTGTGCCGCGACCGAAGTCATCTGCATTTTGACGCGCACACCATTGATCGTGAGCTCGCGCTCGCTTTTGCCCGGCTTGGCAGGGAACAACACTTTGTAAGCACCGTCGCTAGCGCGATATTCGCGCCAATCCAGCGCTTGACTACAAGCGACCAATGCAAGACTGCCAGAAACGCATGCCACCAGCAACAGCAGCCCGCGCCTGCGCAACATCAGTAGTGAAATTCCGCGAATACGACGCGCTTTTCTGCCAGCGGCCAGTTTTGCACCACAATGCGCTCGCCGTTAAAGCGGG
Source organism: Burkholderiales bacterium (assembly GCA_031362865.1). Classification (GTDB taxonomy): domain Bacteria; phylum Pseudomonadota; class Gammaproteobacteria; order Burkholderiales; family JAEUOS01; genus JANLTH01. The sequence continues at coordinate 8,011 of JANLTH010000003.1, forward strand.
CAACTGCGCTGCGGCTTGGAGCGTTCAATGAAAAGCGTTGCGTCGAATCGGTCGGCACGCCGCCGTCATTGATTGCGCGGGTCTGTGCGTCCACCCCAAACTGATCGCGCCCCTGCCCAAAGTAGCCGCGCGGCCGGGTAATCGTCACCCAGCTGAAATCAGCGGCAGCACCGGGCTTGGGCGGCGCACTGAGTTCAGCGAGCACGCCAGGCGCAGCGGGGCGCAAGTTCACGATGTCAGACGAGCGCAAAAATGGTGAGCGATAGATATGTGTGATGGGATAGCCTGGCGCCTCGATTGCAAACTCCAGCGCCTGATCCGGCCCGACGGAGATTGGCCCCCAGCGCCCATCTTCAGCCACCTTTTGTTGAAGAAGCGCGCCCGATAAACGTTTCCCGGTGCTGGCATCCACCGCGTAGACCGTCACCTGGCCGCCCACCAGCGGCAAATTGGTCTGTACCGCAGCGGCGAAGCCGGTCAGTTTGCCGCTCAATCGTACCGTCTCTTCTGGCGACACCGCCACCGTGCGCGGCGGCGTGCCGGCAATGTGCCGGTGCATTTCGGCGAAGGCAAGCGCATTGAAGGCCACCTCGCGATGGTCGGCACCAGGCAGCACCACGTCTTCCGCTCCCTTCAGGGCGGGCGCATCAAAGCCAATATTGGTCTTCACGCCTGGTTGGCCGATATAGCGCCCGTCTGGTTGAGCGAATTTGTCGAATTTGTCGGAGCGAATCGTCATCCATTTCACGCCTGCCGTCACTTCCGTGCCATCGGAGGCAGGTGTGTTCAAACCTTGCATGAATGCGCTCTTGCCATTGAATTCGCTGCCGGTATTGGCGTCAAATGCGAATACGCCGTGATTGACGCCGCCGCTAAGCACGGCGTGCGAGACATGCGCGGCGCCGCCATTCTTCACATAGTTGCGCACCGTATTTGCGCCGCGCGAATTGGCCACCAGAGCGACCTTCGGCGCACCGGTTTTGCGCTTCACCTCATCGACAAACGCGGCCAGCTCGCGGCGCGCGTCGTCGGTCGAAGAGCGGGACGGCTGGTCTTTCGAGTCGTCGCTGCGTGCCAGTGGATTGCTCAAGTCAATCGCATGCAGATTGCGCCGCTCATAGCCGTTTGACTCGAAACGCCAAAACTGCGTGAGCCAAAGCGCCGCGGTGTCGCCATTGCCGTGAACAAACACAATCGGCGTTTGCGTGAGAGGCCGACTCCCAGGGGCGGTGGCGCACGCGCTCAACGCCAGCGCTGCCGCAACACTAAACGCGCCTGTCACCAGACCGCGCCAAGATTGTTCAATCCAACTCATTGATCTCTGCATCACGATTTTCCTCATGCTTCAAGCCTCACGGTTTACGGTTCACGGTTCACGGTTCACGGTTCACGGTTCACTCTGCACACCCGACTTGCGCCGCAATTTGCGAAACGCCTCAAACTCCCACTGGCGCATCGCCACGATCATGCCAAACACGGGCCGGTCTTGCATCGGCAACTTCAAATCTTCATGGTGCAGATCGCGAAATTCCTGCGTCACTTTGCGCAAGCGCTCGGCCATCAGCGTGGCCGAATGCTTTGACAACCTGCCGCTTGCCACCAGCACGGCCTCATTTTCCCCGCCAAAGTGGTGGCGGAAGAAGTCCACCGTTACTTGCGAGAAGAAGAACTGCTGGATCGGCCCACCGGCTAGCCACGTAAAGCCACGCGCCACCAAGGGCTTGATGCGATTATTGGGCAACAGCTCGACCAAATCGAGCTTGTCTAAGCGAGTCAGCGCTTTCACCGCTTCGGCTGCAGTGAAGTTGTAGGCTTCCTGCATTTGCTCAAAACTCAAGTTGTGCAAAGCGCAGATCATCGCCAGCATCAGCTTGGGGTCAGCCACCAATTCGCGTTCCTGCTCCAGCGAGAGCTGTGAGAGCAGCGTGCTCGATTCGGCGAGTGTTTGCGTCAAATCGGTGAACTCCATACCGGCGAATTCGCAGATGTCGTCCAAGCGCGCGAGCGTGAAATTCTTGGTCGAAAACATCCGCTTGACCGTCGCCTCGCTCATCTCCAGATGTTTGGCCACGTCGGCATAGGTGAGGCCGCGCGCTTTGAGCTCGCGCTTCAAAACTTCAATGACAGCGTTAGTTTGGCCCATAAGGAATTTGACGAGATGGTATCGAGAGATGATACCCGAGAGCGCCGCACCCGCTACAGATCGCATGCCGCTGGCAGGCGTTGCCTATGCTAGTGAAACTGCGCTTGTCGTTCAACCCGCATTCACTCGATTGGAGAAACATCATGTTCGAATTCATCCTGCGCCTCATCGCCTCCATGAGTGGCAGCTTCATCATTGCGTTTTCGTTCGCTGGCTCAGCGCTCGCTCAGGTTAATCCGGCGCACTCGCCCATCGGGCGCTGGCAAACGATTGACGACAAAACCGGTCAGCCACGCGCGATTGTGCGCATCTATGAAGCCAATGGCACGCTGCAAGGCGACATTGAGAAAGTTTTTTGGCGCGCTGATGAAGATGCCAAATCGCGCTGTGAACGCTGCCCCGCACCTCAACAAGGTAAGGAAATGATTGGTCTGACGATCCTGTGGGCACTGACCCCTTCGTATCGTGACCAGCGTAGCGCCGGATTTGACAAAGGCCAGATCCTCGACCCGGCCAACGCGACCGTCTACAAATGCAAGATGACGCTGGAAGATGGCGGCAAGCGCTTGGCGGTGCGCGGCTTTGTGGGATTTACCGGGACGCTGGGTCGCACCCAAACTTGGCATCGTGTGTTGTAGTCGCCGATTGCCTTGAGACAATGCGCCATGCCTTCGATCTACCAACTCAAACCCGCGTTTCAAAACCTGCTGCGCCCGCTGGTGCGCACGCTCGCAGCGGTTGGCGTGACGGCGAACATGGTCACCGTCGCGGCCATGCTGCTCTCGGTGGCAGTCGGCATGCTGCTCTGGAAATACGCTGGTGAGCGCTGGGTGCTCTGGCTGCTGCCGACCGCACTGCTGGGGCGCATGGCCTTGAACGCGGTCGACGGCATGCTGGCACGCGAGCACAACATGCAAACCCGGCTGGGCGCGTTTCTCAATGAGCTGGGCGATGTGGTTTCTGACAGCGCGCTCTACCTGGGCTTTGGCTTTGTCGTGCTCTCGCTACCGTTTGCCATGTGGCTGATTGTGCTGCTCGTAGCACTCGCCATCATCAGTGAAATGACGGGCGTTTTAGCTCAAGCTTTGGGCGGCACGCGCCGCTATGACGGCCCGATGGGAAAAAGCGACCGGGCGTTCTGGATCTCGTTGATCGCGGTACTGCTCGCTTGCGGGGTGGAGGCGGGACTCTGGGTGCCAATCGCACTGGGGCTGATCGCCCTGATGACGGCGCTTACAATCGTTAATCGAGTCGGGCGCGCCATTAGAGAAACCGAACGAGTCAATAAATAGGGACTGTCCCTATTTATTCTGGAGGCCATTCCTTGCAAGCTGCACTGCCAAAAATGATGATGCCCCTGCCTGTGATGCTCGCTTTCATGGGCGCTTATGCGATTTTGATCTTCGCGACCCTGATCGTCGTTTATCTGCGACGCACGCGCCCGGCGCGCGACTACACCGAGCTGCGCTTGCGCATCAAAACCTGGTGGATCATCGTGGTGCTGGCCACCTTTGCGCTGGGCTTCAATAAATACATCTCGATTTTTTGCTTGGCCTTTGTGAGCTTTTTAGCGTTCAAAGAATACCTGTCGTTGATTCCCACGCGGCGTGCGGATCATCGCGTGCTGTTTTGGGCTTATCTGGCGATTCCGATTCAGTATTTGCTGGTCTCGGTTGAGTGGTACGGCGTGTTCATCATCTTTATTCCGGTGTATTGGTGCTTGCTCTTGCCGATGCGGATGGTGTTGATCGGCCAGACCGAAGGATTTTTGCGCGCGGTCGGCAATCTGCAATTTGGGCTGATGACCACCGTGTTTTCACTTTCGCACATGGCCTATTTGCTGGCCTTGCCCGAGAGCGGCAACCCGCGTGGCGGTGGCGTGGCTCTGCTCTTCTATCTGGTGTTTCTCACCCAATTTAACGACGTGATGCAGTATGTCTCGGGCAAGCTCTTCGGCAAAACCAAGGTCACGCCCACGGTCTCGCCTAACAAAACACTGGAAGGCTTGATCGGCGGGGTCGCCGTGACGACGATTTTGGCGATTATTTTGGCACCGTGGCTTACGCCGATTCCGCACACCTGGATCGGCTTTTTGCAGGCCGCAGCATTGGGCGTGGTGATTGGCCTGGGCGGCTTTGTCGGTGACGTGACGATCTCGGCGATCAAGCGTGACCTGGGCGTGAAGGATGCGGGATCGCTACTGCCCGGGCACGGCGGCATTTTGGATCGGGTCGATAGCCTCACCTTCACCGCACCGGTGTTTTTCCACATCATCTATTTCCTGTACTACTGATGGAAAAACTCAACTTGCTGTTGCGCCCGTGGCTCAGGCGCGCCTTCGTGCTTTTTTTCGCCTACCCAATTACGCTGGTCTGGCTGGGGCTCAATATCCGCCATCGCAACCGTCTGCCGATTGCGGGCCCGGCGATCATCGCGGGCAATCACAACAGTCATTTGGATACGCTTACGCTGCTGTCGCTGTTCCCGCTGTCGGTGATCCCGAAAGTGCGCCCGGTGGCGGCGGCCGACTACTTCATGAAGCCGGGTTTTATGGGCTGGTTTTCGCTCAATGTCGTAGGCATTATTCCGATTGTGCGGCAACGCAAACACCCCGACGATGACCCGCTCGAAGAGTGCTACCGGGCGCTCGAACGCGGCGAAATTCTCATCATCTTTCCCGAAGGTACGCGGGGTGAGCCGGAACGCATGCAACAACTCAAGTCCGGCGTGGCGATTCTCGCCGCCAAATTTCCCGAGGTGCCGCTGGCACCGGTCTATATGCACGGCTTAGGCAAGTCATTGCCCAAAGGCTCAACGATCCCGATTCCCTTCTTCGTCGATGTGTATATCGGCCGCTCGATGACTTGGAAGACGATGCTCGAAACGACTCCTGACGGCAACAAGAAATCCTACATGGCCGACTTGGAAGCGCGGATGCTCAAGCAAAAAGAGAAGTTTGCGATTCAGCAGTACGACTAAAACACGGATAGGGCGCGAAGAGCGGCCATAGTCAACACTCTTCAAGGCATTGCTCTGAACGCCCGCTCTGTGATTGCCTCTTCAGGCATGCGGTGCGGCGCGCAGCGAAACATCGCCACTCACCACTTCGCGCCGCCCCTCAGCGGTGTCGAGCAGCAGGGCACCACTGGGCGCGACCCCCGCGACGCTGCCACGCATCAACACTTCGCCCTCTTCCAGAATCGCCACGCTCCTGCCTTGAAACAAGTGCAGCGCATTCCACGCCGCCATCTCCACACCGAAACCATGCTGCTCAAAATTGTGCAAGGCCGTATGCAATTGCGTCAAGAGCCTTGCCAATAGCGCGTTTCGAGACACTGCCTGGCCGCAAAGCGTGACCACATCGGTCACCCCCGCGCCCCCACGAGCAGCGGCCGCGCGCGCGGCTTGGTCGAATGCGATATTTAGGCCGATCCCGATCACGGTGGCGGTTTCATGCGGCGTGCCTTGTAGCTCTATCAAGATGCCACCCAGTTTGGCGTAGCCAGTCGGCGTCGCCGCATCAGCCACCACCAAATCGTTAGGCCATTTGAGTCGCACCTCCGCCGCGCCCATAGCGTGCAAGCTGCGCGCCACCGCCAGCCCGACGGCCATGCTCAGCCCGCTCAGGCGGGCCGGACTCAACTGGAAGCGCCACAGCAGAGAAAACGGCAAACTCGCACCCGGTGGCGCCACCCAGCCACGCCCGCGCCGCCCGCGCCCAGCGGTTTGTGATTCGGTAGTGATGACCAAGCCGCTGGGGGCTTGCGCAGCGGCGCGTTCAAGTAGCACAGCGTTGGTCGAGGCGCATTCAGGCAACACTTCGACGCAAAAAGCAGGGTCGCACACATTCGGCGTACACAGCGCGGCATCCAAGGCAGCAGGATAGGGTGTAATCGGTCCCATAAATTGACCAGAGTTTAGCCGCCAGACCAGGAGCCGCTGGTTCGGCTTACCGTAAACTGCGGGGCTGTTTAAATCAGCCCCGCGCCCGCATTGTCCGCAGCCCTTCCGCCCTCACTGACGCTTGATCGCTCTGGCCCGAAAGAGCGCGTGGTTGCACGCGGCGCTTGGAATGTGCATGAACTTTCCGGCACGCGCGAGCGCGCCGGTGCGCTTGCAGCGCAGTTTGAGAGCTTCGCGCAGCGTCGTGATTTGACCTGGGATTTGCGCGAAGTCTCCGCGCTCGATCACGTCGGCGCGATCTACTTTTTCCGCGCGTGGCAACGCGCAGTACCGGCCAACGCGCAAATTGATCCCGAGCACCAGGAGTTCTTCAAAAACCTCGCCAAATCAGACAGCCCCAAACACGCGGCGCGGGTCGGGCATTGGCTGGACCCGGTACACACTTTAGGCACGGGTGCATTTGGCTTTGCCAATCACCTGAAGGGCTTTACCGGACTGCTGGGCCAAATTGTGCTCGACACGCTGCGCTTCGCGAAAAACCCAAAAGAAGGCCCATGGCGCGAGATTTCGGCCAACCTGTACCGCAGCGGAGCCCAGGCGTTGGGGATCACCGCGCTGGTCGGCTTCTTAATCGGCATCGTGCTCTCTTACCTCTCGGCCAAGCAGTTAAAGACCTTTGGTGCAGATATTTTTATCGTCGATTTGCTCGCCATCGCGGTGATCCGGGAGTTGGGGCCGGTGTTGGCCGCGATTTTGGTGGCCGGGCGCTCCGGCTCGGCAATGACAGCGGCGCTAGGCGTGATGCGGGTCACCGAAGAGCTCGATGCCTTGCAGGTGATGGGCATTCCGCACGGCTTTCGCCTAATCATGCCCAAAGTGATTGCGCTGGCAATTGCGCTGCCCCTGCTCACCTTGTGGACCAATGCGGTGGCGCTGTTAGGCGGCATGGTGGCGGCGTGGATTCAACTGGATTTATCAATTTCATTTTTCTTCAACGCAATCCCCAGCGCGGTGAAGGTGGCCAATCTCTATATCGGGCTGCTCAAAGGTGCGGTGTTCGGCATTTTGATCGCGCTTGTTTCCTGCCATTTCGGGCTGCGGATTGAGCCAAACACTGAGAGCTTGGGTCAGGGCACGACCAGTTCGGTAGTGACCTCGATTACGGCCGTGATTTTGGCCGATGCAGTGTTTGCGATTGCCTTCTCGAACGTCGGCATCTAGACCACCATGGCTGAACCCGTCATTGAGATTGAAGGTCTGTGGACCAAGTTTGGTGACCACGTCGTCCATAAAGGCGTGAATCTGGTAGTCGAAGCCGGTGAAATTCTCTCGCTGGTGGGCGGCTCGGGCAGCGGTAAAACCACCATGCTGCGCCAAATGCTCGGGCTGGAAACACCGCATCAAGGCACGGTCAAGGTCTTCGGCCAGCGCCTTGATTCAACCGACCAAAAGGCCTTGCAAGCGCTGCGCAATCGCTGGGGCGTACTGTTTCAAGAAGGTGCGCTGTACTCGGCCCTGCCGGTGTACGACAACATCGCCCTGCCGCTACGCGAGCTGAAGTGCTTTGACGAAGACACGATTCGTGAAGCGGTGTATTTGAAGCTCTCGATGGTGGGCATTGAGGCGCGCCACGCGTTCAAAATGCCCTCCGATTTGTCGGGCGGCATGATTAAACGGATCGCCCTGGCACGGGCGCTGGCGCTGGAGCCGGAATTGGTGTTTCTCGACGAGCCGACTGCCGGTCTCGACCCGGATCGCTCCGACAGCTTTGTGCATCTGATCCGCGAGCTGCACCGCGAACTGAAACTGACGGTGGTGATGATTACCCATGACCTCGACACGCTGTTTGAGCTCACCACCCGCGTGGCCGTGCTGGCCGAGCAGCGCGTGATCGCGATTGGCGCGGTCAAAGACGTGATGACTGTACCCCACCCTTTCATCAAAAACTTCTTTTTGGGCGAGCGGGCGCAGCGCGCGATTGAAGTTATCCGGGAATATCCATTTGTGGTGTAATCAAAGATTATGGAAAACAAGAGTCACGCCTTAATTACAGGGGTCTTCACCATCGTGCTGGCCATCGCGGTAGTGCTGGCGGCCGTGTGGCTCAATCAAGACACGCAAGCGCGCGTGAATTACGAGCTGGTCACCACCGGCTCGGTTGCGGGTTTGAATCCGCAAGCGGCGGTGAAATATCGCGGCATGGAAGTGGGCAAGGTCGAGAACATCGTTTTCGACAGCAAGCAAAGCGGGCAGATCATCGTCAAAATTGGCGTGCTGCCAAACACGCCGATGACCAGCGCCACCTTCGCCGAGTTGGGCTTGCAGGGCTTAACCGGCCTGGCCTTTATTCAGCTCAATGCTGACGACAAAGAATCGGCTACCGCTAAACCCCTGGCTGTCAATGCGCGCCTGCGGATTCGCCCCTCGCTGTTTGACCGGGTGAGCGATTCCGGTGAATTGATGATCAACAAGGCCAACGCGGCGATTGATCGGGTGAGCGTAATGCTGGGCGACGAGAACCAAAAAGCGCTGACCGGCACACTCAAAAGCTTCGGCCGGGCTGCGGGGCGAATCGATTCGTTGGTCGAGGAACTCACCCCCACCGCCAAGGGACTGCCAATGGTGGTCAAAAGCATCGACAAAACGGTGGCGGGCGCGGGCAACACCCTCAAAAGCGCCGACGTGCTGATCGCCGATTTGGGCAAAGTGGCCAACAACCTGAATTCACGGCTCGATGCCATCGAGCGCATCACCAAGAGCATCGAAAAGGTGTCGGCGGATGTGGGCGATAGTGCCAAGGCGCTCTCCAGCACCGTGAGCAACACCGCGCAAGACGCGCGCTTCGATACTTTGTCCAGCGACCTCTCGCGCACGTCGCGCTCGCTCGAAGCGGCGGTAGACAAACTGGCCGACGAGCCTTCGTCGGTCGTCTTCGGGGCCGCGCCAGCGCGCCCCGGCCCTGGCGAGAGCGGCTTTGCCCCGCCCGCAGCGCCGACACCCACTGGCACCACGAAATGATGAATCTGACCGCGATCATGAAAAAACTCTTGCTACCTCTGCTCTTGGGTGCCGTTGGCCTGCTTGGGGCTTGTGCCACCAACGCCCCCAAAGCACCCGGCGCGACCTTCGATTTCGGGCCGCTACCGGCCGCCCGCGCGCTGCCGCTCAAGGGCATCGCCGTGCAGGATGTCGCAGCCCCGCAGTGGATGGACTCGACTCGCATCTACTATCGCTTAGCCTATGCCGATGCAGCCCAACCAGCCGCTTACGCCAACAGCCGCTGGGTCATGCCGGCTACCCATTTGTGGACCCAGCGCGTCAAGCAGCGCGCCTCGCAGGCCGGAGCCGTGGTTGCGGGCAACGAAGGCCTGCGCGGCGCGCCCACCTTGAAAATTGAGCTTGATGAATTCGCTCATGCGTTTTCGAGCGCGAAAGAAAGCAAAGGCGTGGTTCGCCTGCGCGCCACGCTCCTCAATGGGCGTGAGGTGGTGGCGCAGCGTACTTTTGCGCAAGAAAGCACTAGCACCGTAGCCGATGCGGGTGGCGGCGCACGGGCGCTGATTGCCGCCGGTGATGCCGCGATTGATGCAGTGCTGGATTGGGCCGCCGCGCCGGGCGCGCCGCGCTAAAGCGCCACGCGCCACGCCACTCGGCCTTCACCTGCGCTAACTGCTTGATACCATTGATCGAGCCACTTGAACTTTAAGCGCGCACTCAAACAACCATGCATAGCTCGCCGGTAGCGCGTTATCTTCTGCTGGCCTACACCGGGCTGATCGCCTGCGCCACGCTGTACCCGCTCACCGGCTGGCGCGACAACGGCGTGCCGCCCTGGGCCTACCTGACCGCGCCCTGGCCGCGCCACTGGACCGCGTTTGACTTAGGGTTCAACCTGTTGGCCTACGTGCCGCTGGGCTGCTTGGTGGTGTGGGCGGTGTACCCCTTAATGCGCGGCATCGTTGCCGTGGTCGCCGCCTTGCTGTTTGGGGCGCTGCTCTCGGGCAGCCTTGAAGCGCTGCAAACCTATTTGCCGAGCCGCATCCCGTCGCTTCTCGACCTGTTGAGCAATGCAGGCGGAGCGATGCTGGGCGGCCTGATCGCCCTGCCGCTCACCGTACCTTTGCTGGAGCGCAGCGGCTTTGTCAAATTCCGCCGTAGCGCCTTTGCTGACGGCGCAGTGCTCGGGCAAGGGGTGGCGATTTTGAGCCTGTGGGGCTTTGCGCAGGTATTCCCCGAGGCGATGCTGTTTGGCAACGGGCGCATCGCCGATTGGATTGGCCTTTCCGAAACCGTACCGTTCTCGCCGGCCCAATATGCGGTCGCTGAAGCTGCGGTCACCGCCTGCCAGGCGTTGGCTGCGTGCCTGATCGCCGCATCACTCACCACCACGTTGGCGCTGCGCGGTGCGGCGGCTGCATTGCTGATTGTGGCGGGCATGGGCATCAAGTCGATGTCATTTGCCGCTTTTTTCAAAGCCGAACATGCGTTTGCATGGCTCACCCCGGGAGCTACAAATGGTCTGTTTGCGGCAGCCTTGCTGGTGGTGCCATTGATTTTTCTGCCACGCGCACTCAAGCTTTTTTTCGCGGCGATAGCACTCACTTTTGCCGTGGTGATCGTCAACCTCGCACCGGCCAACCCGTATCACACCGTGGCACTGGCCGCCTGGAACCAGGGACGGCTCCTCAATTTTGTTGGCCTCATGCAAGTCGTCTCGGCGCTGTGGCCCTTCACCGCGCTGCTCTACATCGCCAGCCTCGCCGCACGGGCGGTGGATCGATGACAACGGCCTAAAACGTAAAATGTCCAAAATGGAAACCTACTATCAACACCACGTTTTTTTCTGCACCAACCAGCGCGATGCCGATGCGCCACGACCGTGCTGCGCCAACAAATCGGCCGCTGCGATGCGCGACTACGCCAAGAAGCGCATCAAAAAACTCGAACTTGCCGCACCCGGCAAAGTGCGCATCAACAACGCCGGCTGCCTGGAGCGCTGCGAAGAAGGCCCGTGTCTGGTGATTTACCCTGAAGCGGTCTGGTACACCTATCTCGACGAGCACGATATCGACGAAATCGTTGATTCACATATCGTCAAGGGCGTGCAGGTGGACCGACTCAAGCTGCCTGCGGTAGCGTGAGGGCTGAGGCGTAAGGAGTTAAGGCATGGCATCTGAGCGCTTGCTGCTGCCTGGGGCGGCTGGTGATATCGAAACGGTGATCGACCAGCCTACTGGCGAGAAGCCCGCTCGCGGCATCGCCCTGGTAGCGCACCCGCATCCTTTGTTTGGCGGCACCTTGGACAACAAGGTCGCACAAACCTTGGCGCGCACCTTCGTCGAGCTGGGTTACGTGGCGGTGCGCCCAAATTTTCGCGGGGTTGGCCAAAGCGGCGGCACTCACGATGAAGGTAATGGCGAAACTGACGACCTGCTGCTGGTGGCTCAGTACGCGCAACAGCGCTTCGGCATCGCGCCACTGGTGCTCGCTGGATTTTCATTCGGCTCGCTGGTGCAATCGCGCGTGGCACAGCGCACACCGGCGGAGCGGCTGGTATTCGTCGGTACAGCAGTCACGCGCGGCAAAGTTGAGAATGTGCCCGCCGACACCATCGTGATCCACGGCGAAGCCGACGAGGTGGTGGCGCTCAATTTGGTGCTTGACTGGGCGCGCCCGCAGGATTTGCCAGTCACGGTGATCCCCGGGGCTGACCATTTCTTCCATCGGCGTTTACACCTGATTCGCGCGATTATTCAGGGTGCGTGGAAGACGCCATAGCCCGCAGAATTTATAATGCGGGGCTAGCCTTCTTGAGTTCTCGCATGCGTCGCTTCGTAATCACGTCTTTCCTGCTCTTCATCGGCTTCTCCGGTGTCGCGTTGGCGCAAGCCTCCGCGCCGCAAATCAACGCCAAAGCCTGGGTGCTGTACGACCTGACTGCACAAACCACGCTCGGTGGCAGCAATGCCGCCGAGCGGGTTGACCCGGCGTCGCTCACCAAGTTGATGACCGCCTACATCGTGTTTGCGGCGCTCAAAGCCAAAACGATCACGCTCGAGCAAAACGTACCTGTTTCGCCGCGCGCTTGGAAGGCAATCGGCTCGCGCATGTTCATTGAGCCGAACAAGCCAGTCACCGTAGCCGAGCTGTTGCGCGGCATGATTATCCAATCAGGTAACGATGCCTCGATTGCGCTGGCCGAGCTAATCGCCGGGTCGGAAGAGACTTTTGCGCAGCGTATGAATACCGAAGCCAAGCGCTTGGGGCTGACCAATACCAGCTACAAAAACTCGACTGGCCTGCCTGACAAAGACCACTACACCAGCGCCGACGATCTGGTGAAGCTTTCTGGCGCGCTGATTCGCGAATTCCCTGACCACTATCCGCTGTATTCGCAAAAAGATTACACCTACAACAAAATCGCGCAGCCGAATCGCAACCGACTTTTGTGGATGGACCCGCACGTCGATGGCCTCAAAACTGGCCATACTGAGGCGGCGGGCTATTGCCTGGTAGCCTCGGCCAAGCGCGGCGAGCCGGGCAAAGAGCGCCGCTTAATCTCGGTAGTGCTGGGCGCCACCGGTGACACTGCGCGCGCGGTGGAAAGCCAGAAGCTCCTCAATCACGGCTTTCTGAATTTTGACAGCGTGCGCTACTACAGCAAGGGCCAGTCGGTTGCGACCCTGCCGGTGTGGAAGGGTGTGGCCAAAGAGGTCAAAGCCGGGTTTGGTCAAGAGCTGTTTCTGACCCTGCCCAAAGGCCAGCTTGAGCGCGTCAAAGCCAATTTGATTACGCAAAAGCCGCTTGCCGCGCCGTTGGTCGAAGGCCAAAAAATCGGTGAAATGCAACTGATGCTCGACGGCAAGGAAATCGGCAAAGTACCGGTGCTGGCGCTGGAAAAAGTCGATGCGGCAGGCCTCTTTGGCCGGGCGCTGGATTCGGTGAAACTCTGGTTTGAGAAAGGCTAAAAAAGCGATGACACAAACGGTATTTCTCAATGGCAAGTGGCAGCCGATTGAAGAGGCGATGGTGCCGGTGTTGGACCGTGGCTTCATCTACGGCGACGGCGTGTACGAGTTGATTCCGGTTTACGCGGGCAAACCGTTTCGCGCGCGCGAACATTTGCAGCGGCTGGCCCGCTCGCTGGCAGAAATTCGCATCGACAACCCCTACACCGAAAACCAGTGGCTCGCATTGGTCGCTGAAATCGTCGCCAAACATTCGGCATCCGATCAAGCGATTTACTTTCAGGTCACGCGCGGTGCGCCGCCCAAACGTGACCACGTGTTTCCGGTGGGCATTACGCCCACGGTGTTCATGATGTCCAACCCGCTCATCCGGCCCACGGCGGGGCAGTACAAGCATGGCGTGGCCTGCGTTACCCTCAACGACGACCGCTGGTTCAAGAACCACATCAAATCGATCTCACTGCTGGGCAATGTGCTGGCGCGCCAGCATGCGGCAGATCAGGATGCGGTAGAGGTGGTCATGTTTCGCGATGGTTGGCTGACCGAAGCCTCGTCTTCCAATGTGCTGATCGTTAAAAACGGCATCATCGCGGCACCGCTCAAAGACAATCTGATTCTTCCTGGCATCACCTACGGTGCCGCGTTCGACTTGGCAAGCGAAATCGGCCATGCGTTTGAGGTGCGCAACATCAGTGCGGCCGAGGTCTGGACTGCGGATGAGTTGTGGCTCACCTCTTCGACCAAAGAAGCCTTGGCGATCACCACGCTCGATAGCAAGGCAGTGGGCTTGCAGCCCGGCAAGGTGGGCCCAGTGTTTCGCAAGATGTACGACGCCTTTCAGCGCGCCAAAGCTTGACCGGCTTTGAACTCACCCGTGATGCCAGACGACCCCGCATTAATCGAATACCCTCTTGATTTTCCGATCAAGGTGGCAGGCTTGATGCAACCAGGATTTGCCGACGGCGTAGTCAACATCGTGCGCAAGCACGCCCCGGACTTTGACGGCAAGAGTGTGGAGATGCGCTCCTCGTCGCTCAAAAAATACCTGAGCCTCACCGTCACGATTCGCGCCACCTCGCGCGAGCAACTGGACGCGCTGTACAAAGAATTGTGTGATCACCCCGGTGTGAAGTGGGTGCTGTGATGAACGCGGGGATCGGGGTGCGGCATCTTGGTCTGACAGACTATGCAGCGGTTTGGCAGGCGATGCGCGAATTCACCGAGTCGCGTGATGCGCAAACGGCAGATGAAATTTGGCTCACCGAGCACGCACCGGTTTACACCTTAGGCTTGGCGGGCGACGCGCAGCATCTGCTCAATCCGAACTCGATTCCCTTGGTAAAAACCGACCGTGGCGGGCAAATCACCTATCACGGGCCGGGGCAATTGGTGGCGTATGTGGTGCTCGATTTGAAGCGGCGCGACTTGAAGGTGCGCGAACTGGTCACACTGCTGGAGCAAAGCGTGATCGATGCGCTCTCAGCAAGCGGCCTTGCAGCGGCCCGGCGCGCGGGTATGCCCGGCGTGTACACCGCGCAGGGCAAGATCGCGGCCTTGGGCTTGAAGGTCAAGCAAGGCTGTAGCTACCACGGGCTTTCGCTCAATGTGGCGATGGATTTGTCGCCATTTGCAGCGATTAACCCGTGCGGCTACGCGGGGCTTGCCGTGACGCAATGCGCCGACGCGGGATTACATTGGACTATGGCGCAAGCTGAAGAAGCAATATTGGCAAGCCTCTTCAGTCACTTATCCTTGAAGAAGCACGCCCCGCCTGCCTCTTCACCATTTGTACCGGCCAGCTTTCAGGCCAATGCCGCATTGGAGGCCGTATGACCACCGACCTGCTCGACCCCGCCACCAAACAAAAAGGCCAGAGCAAGACTGCGCGCATTCCGATCAAAATCATCCCGATTGACGCGGCGCAAAAGCTCAAAAAACCCGACTGGATTCGCGTCAAGGCCGCAGCGCCAACCTCGCGTTTTGGTGAAATCAAGGCAATCCTGCGCGAGCACAAACTGCACACCGTGTGCGAAGAAGCTTCTTGCCCCAACATCGGCGAGTGCTTCGGCAAGGGCACGGCCACCTTCATGGTGATGGGCGATTTGTGTACGCGACGCTGCCCGTTTTGCGATGTCGGCCATGGCCGCCCACAGCCCTTGGATGCCGACGAACCCGCCAATCTAGCCCGCACGATAGGCGCACTAAAGCTGAAGTACGTGGTGATTACGAGCGTGGACCGCGACGATTTGCGCGACGGCGGCGCGCAGCACTTTGTCGATTGCATTCGCGCCGTGCGCGCCGCATCGCCCGCCACCCGGATCGAGATTCTCACGCCTGATTTTCGCGGTCGTTTGGAGCGCGCGCTTGGCATTCTCAACGCCGCGCCGCCCGACGTGATGAATCACAATCTGGAAACCGTGCCGCGTCTGTACAAAGAAGCGCGCCCCGGCTCCGACTATGCCCACTCGCTCAAATTGCTCAAAGATTTCAAAGCCGCACACCCACAAACGCCCACCAAGAGCGGCCTGATGGTGGGCTTGGGCGAGACCGATGACGAGATTTTGCAAGTGATGCGCGACCTGCGCGCTCACCAGGTAGACATGCTCACCGTCGGCCAGTATCTACAGCCCTCTGGCCATCACCTGGCGGTGCGGCGCTATGTCCACCCTGACACATTTGCCATGTTTGAACGTGAAGGCCAGGCGCTGGGTTTTTCGCACGTCGCCTCCGGCGCAATGGTGCGCTCAAGCTACCACGCCGATCTGCAGGCGCATGGGGCGGGGCTTATCTAGTGTAGTGTTGCAGATGGCAATCGTCCGATTCAAATTTTGAATTGATCGCGGGCGGGATGTTGTTTGCGCGGCCATTGCTTGAAGAAGGTTATTGGCTGGGCATCTCCACGGCATACCGCTGAAAACGATTACTGGATAAGCCTCTTCACGGCATGGCGGTGGAAACGATTGTTGTGGGCGGCTCTTCGGCTTAAGGTAAATCGGCAACTGCTGCTTTCCATTCCAGCTCCGGCAAGTCTTCAGCATGCCATTCGGTGAAGATGAAGGGCGCGGGTTGCAAGGTTTCGGCGGGGTCGCGGTAGCGGATCGCGCGCAAGGCTGCGCCGTCGCCGCGCCAGCGCGCTGGTTATTCCATTTCTAAATCATTACGAGATTAGGCGCACCGACGACGACAGTGCGAGCAGCACGGCTAGGAATGGGCAACAACATATCGTAATGATTTAGAAATGGAATTAGTGGGTCTGGTCGAGGGCAGCCGCGCTACCGTCTTCACGCATCGAGAAGTGGGTTGCCAGGCACTGGCCCTAGTTGGTGCCCAGTGCCGCGCCCCAGAACTTCATCATGCCGTCGTCGCTGGCGGTGACGACGCGGCTGCCATCGGGCGAAAAGCTCGCGCTGTTGATGCCGCCGCCATGACCCGGCGCGAGTTGCAAACCGGTTTAGTGGTAGACCACGCGCTGATTGAACAAGGCGTCATAGTTGCGCAGAAAATCGTCAATCTCATCGGCCGAGACGGTATTGCCGCCTTGCGAATGTTGGTCCACAAAAGCCTGGAACGAGGCGCGCATCGAGAGCGCCATCTCGCCGCCGATAAACGCACCTTTACCAGTGAATTTGTCCACAATTTCGAACCCGGCAGGCTCCGGTACTTCTGCGACAAAGTAATTTTCGCTGTTGAACAGAATGTTCATTTAGGGCCTCCATCGAACTACGTGAATCGAAGTGGATCGCCACTTTTCTGAAACGAACGCAACTCAATATCGAGCTTAACGAGCAACGTGGAGGCTTGGATGACGCATTTCAATCACTTCTTTGGAATAAGTTGCCTTGCCCGGCACACTGAGCAGCTACAGCACCAGCGCCGGGAGGCATGCATTTTCGTCACCGAGTTTCGGCAGGGTAATGCGCACCCACGTTCTTGCTTCTACCGGTCTGCTCAATAAACCGCCCGCTGTGGCACATTCGTCCCTTTGATCTGGGTGCGATGCATGATGCGACGCTCGCTGGGATCAAACGCGTCCCGGCGATGCATGGTGGTACGGTTATCCCAGAGTACCAAATCACCCAGCGCCCAGCGATGCCGGTAGACGCTCGTGCCCACGTAGGCCCACATTCGATCCAGCAGTTGCTCCGACTCTTCCAGCTCCAGGCCCACGATATAGGCGTTGCGTCGACGCCCAAGATACAAGGCAGCATCCCCTGACTCAGGATGCCTAATGACGCACGGGTGGGGTGTCCCCACTGAGGTACGCGGATCGCGGGTGGCGGTCAGCCCTTTGCGGAGGTAGCCACCTGAGTCGTAGGTGCCGTCGTGCTTGATTTGCAAGTCATTGAGCCGCTTCCGAAGCGCTTGCGGCATGGCGGCTAGTGCGGCCTTCATGCTACTAAAGCAGGTGTCCCCGCCCGTGCGGGGAATTTCCAGAGAGTAGAGCATGGAAGCGTCCGGGGGCACTGGAAGATAGCTCATATCGGTATGCCATGACGCCTCGCCGTCGCCCAAGGCACCAATCGGTTCGCCAAGCTCGTCCAAAACGTTCGAGACGATGTAGACATCCGGGTAGCCTGGCGGAGATTTCCTGCCTGCACCCTGATTTGGCGGCGGATCGAGTACCCCAAAATTGCGCGAAAACGAGAGCAAGTCGTCGTCGGAAAGCTGTTGGTTGCGAAACAGCAATACATCATGCTGATACCAAGCCTGTTTGATGGCCCCGATCTCGTCTTGGCTTGCCTGAGCCAAATCCACACCGCTGATTTCGGCCCCTACGCGGGCCAACGGAATAACCTCAAGAACTGTGTGCACGCGCCCTCCAATTCTCAGTCAAGTTACGTTTACTGCACCGTTTGAGTGATACCACATGAGGGCCTTTTCCTGTCGGTCAATCGGTCAATCGGTCCAGTGCTTGCATGGGCGGGCGCGCAATCGCCGCGACTTGTGGAGGAAACGTTCATATACTAAGGGTAAACTTAAGCTTGGCGTGAATTCATGTCGGAACTCCCGGCATCGAGCACCAAAACAACTGAGGGCGGCATTGATGGGCGATCTGGTGCTGGTCTTGTGTATTGTGCTCAGCGCGTACTTCATTCGCGGAATCACCGGGTTTGGTTCCGGATTGATCGCCGTACCGTTGTTGGCGTTGTCCTATCCGCTCCAGTTCGCGGTACCGCTCGTCTTGGCACTTGATTTTACGTCCTCACTTCTTTTAGGTGGCCTCAATCGCAAACAGGCTGACTGGAGCGAGATCAAGGCCCTGCTGCCAGCTGGAATTATCGGTGCTAGCTTGGGCGCATTCGCCCTGCTCAATCTGCCACGCGCACCGGTTTTGGTGACCTTGAGCGCGGTCACGATGTTTTTCGGCTTTCGCAATATCTTCGGCTTGAATCCGGTTGGCCAACTGTCCAAGAATTGGGCAATTCCTGCCGGGCTGGTGGGGGGCGGCACCGGCGCGCTGTTTGGCGTGGGTGGCCCGCCTTACATCATGTATCTTTCGCGCCGACTCACCGACAAGGGCGCGGTACGGGCGACTTTTTCATGGCTGTTCGTCCTCGACGGCGGCTTTCGCCTGTGCTTGTTTATGTTTGCCGGACTGCTGCTGGATCCAAAACTGCAGTTGGCCTACGCCGCTGCGATTATCCCGATGATGCTGGGCTTGCACATCGGCAACAAAGTGCATATGGACATGACCAGCGAGGGCATGCTCAAGGTGGTTGGTACGCTGCTGGTCATCAGCGGCGCCTTGCTACTCATCAAAGTCGCCGTTTAAGCGATGCGAATTAGCGCGATTTGAGCGTCTTCAAAACCCCCCGTTTTTACCCGGAGAAAATCATGATTAGCAGACCCTTGGTGGCCCTGATCGTCAGCTTGGCAGGTTTACTGGCACCAGGCTTGCAAGCCCATGCCGCTAACGAAAAGCCCTATGCCTTTCATGTGCTCAATCAGCGCAGCATCTCGCTCACTGCGCAGTACTGGAACCCGATTTTGACTTACGTGAGCAAGAAGAGCGGGGTCCCGCTCGAATTGAAACTGTCAAAGACCGCCCAAGAGGGGAATACCTTGGCGGAAAAAGGTGCGTATCAATTCCTCTACACCAATCACTTTTTTACCAAAGAGCGCGATCTACTGGGATATCGGGTAGTTGCGCGCCCGGCAGGCCCGGGAATTCGCTCGCAAATTGTAGTGCCGGAAGACTCGCCCGTTCGTTCGCTCGAAGACCTTGATGGGAAAGAGGTTGCGTTTGTGACGCCCGACGCATTCGCCGGCTATTGGTTGCCAAAAGACGCTTTGCTGCGCGCCAAAGTATCGGTGAAAACGGTGTTTGCGGGCAATCAAGAGGCCGCGTCGGCACAATTAAAAGTCAACAAGGTGGCCGCAGCCGGGGTGAACAGTTCAGTCATGGGGCGCTACGGCAGGCGCGAAGCCTTTGCTTATCGGGCGCTGTGGACCTCTGAACTGTTTCAGGACTTGTGCGTGATGGTTAATCCCAAGGTTCCCGCCGATCAGGCCCGGGCGGTCACTGAGGCGCTGGTGAACATGCTGGCCGACCCGGAGGGCAGGAAAATCCTCGAAGCAGGGGCGGACTTGCTCAAAAGCACCGGCGATCTCGGGTTCGTTCGAGCCGAAAACCGTGACTACGACAACTATCGAACTTTTTACAAAACCACCCAGGTTGGCACAGCCAAATAACCTGTCAACAATCTGCTGCCTGGACGCATTGTGAGAACTGCACGAACAATCGAATTCTGGAGTCAGTGGGGACTCATCCCCCGGCTAATGCTCGCTGTTGGAATTGCCATCTCTGTTGGCGGCGGGATCCAAACTTTTCTGCTAGTGGCCGAAGGTGCGACCGAAAGCGCGGAGCGGCTGCGGCGCGACGCGGCAGAATCGATCAACTTTATCGCCCCACTGATTGCCGATCAGGCGTTGGTGGGTGAGTATGCGGCGATTGAGCAACTCCTGAAAAATCAGGTCAAGAAGGGGGAAATCCATCGTTTCCAGTGGACCGACAAAGAAGGTCGCCAGTTGTTTGCCGCTGACGAGATTGACCCGCTGTCCGCACCGGCCTGGTTTACGGCGGCTGCGGCGATTGCGCCGGTTGATGCAAGCGTCGAGGTTACGGCCGGCGGTGTCAGTTACGGCCAGCTCAAAGCCACCATGACCTTGGTCAAGGCCCAGAACCGGCTTTGGCAGCAGTTCGTCAAGCAGCTCCAGATTTTGGCGGCAACCTTGTTCATGATGCTGCAATTTATTTGGTTGATTTTTCGCGGCAATTTGGGCACCTTGCGGATGCTCGCGACCAGCGCCAACCGCTTCAGCCAAGGCGACCGCGCGGTGCGCATCATGCCAACTGGGGCGCCGGAGGTGCGCTTGGCGGCCGAGGCATTCAACAACATGGCCAACAATACCGAAAGTCTGCTGACGTCGCTCAGCGAGAGCGAGTCGAAGAGCCGACTGTTGGCGACCATCGTCGAGCAGTCCAGCGAGGCCATTTGGACGACTGACCTGAGCGGCACCATTACCAGCTGGAACTCCGGGGCCGCTGCCATGTTTGGCTACCCCCCGGCCGAGGCGATGGGGCGGCCGCTCAACGTGGCGCGAAAAAATGTCGCCGAAGAAGAAATTCACCACAAAAGGCTGGCTGCCGGCGAGCGGTTTTCCTACGACACCAAGACGCTGACAAAATTCGGCGCGGAACTTGACATCCAAGTGGCGATGGCCCCGCTGGTCGACGAAACCGCACAACTCATCGGCACCATCTGTGTGGCGCGTGATGTCACGCAAAGCAAGCGCAGCGAGGAAGCCCTGCGGCAAGCTCGAGAGGCCGCCGAAGCGGCGAATCGTGCGAAGAGCTCGTTTCTTGCGCGGATGAGCCACGAGATCCGGACACCGATGAATGGCGTTCTCGGGATGACCGAACTTCTGCTCGAAACCGGCTTGACGGGCACGCAACGCAAGTACGCTGAAACCGTGCAGCGCTCCGGTACCAACTTGCTGGGAATCATCAACGACGTGCTCGATTTTTCCAAAATCGAAGCGGGCAAACTTGAAATTGAACACGTCGAAATGGACCTGCGTGTCGTGATCGAGGACACCGTGGAATTGCTCGCCGAACGGGCTCACGCAAAGGGCCTGGAACTGGCGTGCAAAATTGCCTCCAACGTGCAAACCAAGGTGCGAGGTGATCCCCTGCGGTTGGGGCAGGTGATGACCAATTTGGCAAGCAACGCCATCAAATTTACCCAACAAGGCGCAGTTGTGATCGCCATTTCAAAAATGGACGAATCGACGACGCATCTCACCGTGCGCTTCGAGGTCGAAGATACCGGTGCCGGTCTTGCTTTAGAGGCTCAGTCCCGGATTTTTGAAGAATTCTCCCAGGCTGATGGGTCTACCACCCGCAAGCATGGCGGCTCTGGTTTGGGTTTGACCATCAGCAAGCAACTGGTGCAAATGATGGGCGGCGAGCTGCAGGTTGAATCCACCGTGGGAGTGGGTTCCAAATTCTGGTTCACCTGTCGTATGGAAAAACGTTCGGTTGAAGGGCATTCCGCCGACACTCCTCTGGGGGCACTGACCGGTGGCAGGGCGCTGATTGTTGAGGCCAGTGCGATCAATCGTGGCATCCTCACGACACAAATCGGTGGCTGGGGCATGAATACGCGGGTCGCTGAGACACCCAGCCATGCACTCGAGCTGCTTGCGCAGGCGGTAGCCCGGGGCGCGCCGTTTGATCTCACCGTCATCGATTTGGGGCTACCCGGCACAGATTCGCTGGAACTGGCGCAACAGATCCGGCGCGACCGGAGCATCAGCGCAGTCCGGATCGTGATGCTCGCGCCCGTCGGAAGCCATAGCCTGGTCAAAGAGGCGCGCGCTGCAGGCATCAATGCCTGCCTGATTAAGCCGGTGCGGCAGTCGGCGTTGTACGAGTGCTTTGTCGGGGTCATGGCGGGATCTGCGAACGATATCGAAATGCCGGAGGCGGAGGCGCAAGACACCTCATTGCCGCTGCCGTCGCGCGCTACTCCAACAGCATCGATTTTGCTTGCAGAAGACAACTTGATCAATCAAGCGGTCGCGATGGGAATTCTCAACCAGGCAGGGCGCTACGAAGTGACCGTGGCGAACAACGGGCGCGAGGTATTGGAGGCGTTGGCGGTCAAGTCATTCGACCTTATCCTGATGGATTGTCATATGCCCGAGATGGACGGCTTTGAAGCCACCAAGGCCATCCGAAAACGCGAAGCGGATATGGGCGCGTCGCGCCTTCCCATCGTTGCGGTAACCGCCAATGCGATGGAACAAGACCGCATCGACTGCCTTAATGCGGGGATGGACGCGCATCTGGGCAAGCCATTTAGCCGCAAGCAATTGCAGGCTGCGCTGGATCAATGGTTGCCAGTCAAACTGGTCGCGACCCCACACATCAACCGACGGCAAGACACGCCTGCGATTGAGCCAAAAGCCGCGTTACTGGACCGCGAGGTTCTGAACCAACTCGCAGCCCTGCAAACCAAGGAAGACCCCGCGCTTTTGGAGCGCGTCATCCAGCTCTATTTGACCGAAACACCAAAATTGGTGGCAAAACTGCACCGTTCTGCTGAAGAGGGAAACACCGCCGAAGTAGCCAACGCCGCGCACGCACTAAAGTCGAGTAGCAGCAACATTGGCGCTACTGCCCTGAGCACGCTCTGCTCAACGGTGGAGACGGCGGCCAAGAGTGGCGACATTGAAGCAATCCGCCGCTCAGTCGCACCACTGAATGCTCAGTTCGAAGCGGCGCGGCTCGCTCTCACGGAAGAACTCAGTGCGCTGTCCGACAAAACGACCGCGAGCGCAACGAGCTAGAACCTGCCAGGTGGAGGCGACATCGGCGGGGTCGCGCTGGGTCTAGCAGCACTGGTCACCCGTCACTCTTTTTGCCGACGGCAACCGCTGCACCTCAAGCATCGCCGCGCCGAGATTTTCTTGGCTCTACTTTCATCCGCTGAACCTTCCCCGACGGGCCTTTGGGCAGCTTGGTGACGAGGCGAAAGTGCTTGGGGCTTTTGAATTTACCGAGAGTGCCCATGCAATGCTCGCGCAGCGCTGCCAGGGCGGCGGCCCGGCCAGTCGGGGTGAGCAGATCGAAAGCGCCCGCTTTGAGTACCACGGCGGCGACAATCTCCTGGCCATAGTTCGCGTCTGGCACACCGACTGCGGCAGCTTCAAGCACTGCCGGGTGCGCGAGCAGAGCTTCGTCGATCTCGCGCGGGGCGATGTTTTCACCGCCCTTGATGATGAGCTCTTTCAAGCGGCCGGTGACAAAATAGAAGCCGTCACCATCCCGAAAACCCAGGTCGCCGGTGCGCAGCCAACCGTCGGGCGTGATCGCTTCAGTGGTCTTGTCAGGCGCTTTGTAGTAGCCGGGCATGACATTGGGGCCGCGCAGCAGCAGCTCGCCTGCCACGCCGTCGGCCAACGCGATGGCGCTCGCATCTTGCGGGGCGACAACTTTTGCCGTCACGCCACATGGCAAGCCGGGCGAACCAATTTTGCGCAAGGCTTCTTGCTGCGGGTTGCAAAACACCACCGAGGCACACTCGGTCATGCCCATCGCTTCAATCACGCCGATGCCAAACCGGGCTTCAAACGCACGATGATGCTCGGGCGGCAGAGGCGCTGAAGCCGACCGCACAAACCGCACACGCGACAGCGGCTTGAAGTCAGCGGGCGCGGCGTTGAGCAGATAGGCGATGATGGTGGGCACCAAGTTGATCCAAGTCGCACGGTGTCGGCGTGCCTGCTGCCACCACGTGGAAGCTGAAAACTTGCGTGGCGCGATCAGACTGCCGCCGGAGAGGAAGGGCGTGAGCGTGGCAATCACTTGCCCGTTGATGTGATAGAGCGGCAGGGAAGAGAGCACCCGATCATCCGGCCCGAGGCCGTGCCAGCGCGCCACACTGGAAGCGGCTGCGCACAAATTGGCGTGGGTGAGCAGCGCCCCTTTGGGCTGGCCGGTAGTGCCCGAGGTGTACATGAGCAAGGCGGGCTGCTCGGGGCGCACCGTGGACTCAGAAGCGGCTGCGGGTGCCACGCCCAAATGCCGCGCTTGAAACAGCGAAGGTGCATCCGGGTCGATCACAATCACTGGAAAGCGGCGCTTCACGTGAGGCAGCGCAGCAGTGAGCGCTTCTTCTTGCTCGCGCGCGGTAAACAAAATCGCGCAATCGCAGTGGTCCAACAAATAGGCCAGCTGTGAGGGTTGTGCCAGTAGATTGAGTGGCGCAATCACGTAGCCCATCGCCATCGCGGCTAAAAACAGGGTAGTGGTTTGCAGACCGTTAGGCAGATACAGGCCAATGTGTGCGCCTGGCTTGATGCCTTGGGCGTGCAGGTAGCGGTGCAACAACGCCGCTTCGCGGGCAATCGCGCCGTAGGTCAAGCTGCGTCCGGCGTCAGGTGCGATCAGGTAAGTTTGCTTGCTACGGCGGGCGGCGTGATGCTCAAGGGCCGCAAAAATAGTTCTGAAGAGTGGCTCTGGTGGCTGATCTTCAGGCACTTTCCCGGATGTGCGGAGCACTTCAGCCGCGCCCGTGCCGCTCGAAATAAGCGGCAAAAAACTCGTCTTCGCGTGGCACGACCTCGGCAATCGGGCGCACGATGCGCGTGATGTTGAGGTAGTGGCGGTAATTCAGGTTGTCCGAAAAGCTATTGCGCCCCCAGGTCCCGCAGCCCATCGAGAGCGAGAACGGCAGGCCGTTGTCAAAGCTGCCGCCCGTCGCGATCGCATGCGCTTGATTGACGATCACGCGCGCCACCGGCAACTCGGTAGCCAATTGGCGAATATGCTCGTTGTCGGCCCCGTGATAGCCCACCGAATGCCCCGCCCCCTGATAGCCATAGATCAGCGAGACGATGCGCTTGGCCTCCGAAAAATCGGCGGCGCGATACAACGTGAGCACTGGCGAAAGCTTTTCGCCTGAAAACGGATAACCTTTGCCAAAGCCAGTCTCTTCGACCATCAAGAATTTGGCCTTGGCATGCTGCGGCAAATTAGCCAGCTCGCAAATGCGCGCGGTCGATTGGGCCGTAATCGCGGCAGAAAGCTTGTGCCCACCAGTGGCCGGGAACATCACATCTTGCAATTGCTGCTTTTCTTCTGCAGTGAGCACGGCTCCGCCCGCTTCACGCAGCGCTACCACCAGGCGCTCATACACGGTGTCAACCACCACCACGCTGTTTTCAGAAGAACAGGAGGTAGCGTTGTCAAACATTTTTGATTTAGCAATTTTTGCAGCGGCGTTGATCGAATTGACCGATTCGTCCACAATCACCGCGACATTGCCTACGCCTACGCCAAACGTGGGGGTGCCGCTTGAATAGGCGGCGCGCACATTGGCTTGCGAGCCGGTAGCCACCACCAGGTCGGCTTTGCGCATCAAGTAATGCGTCGCTTCTTTCGTAATTGGCGCGGGCAGCAATTGCACCAAGTCACGCGGTGCGTCGGCCTTGAGCAACTGCTGGTGGACAAACTGCACCAGCTTGACCGCCGTCGAATAACCCTTGGGCGAAGGCGCGAGAATGATTGCGTTGCCGCCCTTGAGCGCATTGAGAATCTTGTTGATCGGCGTGGCACCCGGGTTGGTGGAGGGCGTAATTGCCGCCACCACACCCACGGCGCGCGCCACTTCGGTAATTCCGCTGGCGCGGTCGTCGCTAATCACGCCCACGCTTTTAGCCCGAGTCAAGTCGCGCAGCAGCCCCAAGGTCTTGCGATGATTTTTGGCGAATTTGTCGTCCGCATTGCCCAAACCGGTGTCGTTTACCGCCAACTCAGCCAAGGCACGATTGCGCTTGGGCTCCATGATCGCCCACGCACAGGAAACGATGACTTCGTCCACCTGCTCTTGCGAAAAGGTGGCGTAGCGGTTTTGCGCCATTCGGGCGCGATTGAGGAGGTCGTCGATTTCGTTCATGGGAATTTGCGCTCGCGCGTGCCAGTTCTAGTATCCAATCCAAGTTTGTACCAGCGACGCAGGCCTTGGTTCGTGGTCCAGGGGTCGGTGTGACAATTGTTATCAATGCTGCGTGGGTGGCGAAGCCTACTCGGCTTTGAAGCCCGCCGACTTAGCCAGCTCAGCCCATTTTCTCAATTCGTCTTTAACGATTTTATCGAGTTGTTCAGGCGTACCGCCAACCGCATCGGCACCTTGCGCGAGCAGCTTTTCTTTGATCTCGGGCAATTGCACGACTCTGGCCAGCTCGGCTTGCAGGCGGTTGATGATTGCGGGCGGGGTTTTGGCGGGCGCAAACATGGCGTACCAAGAATCCACTTCATAGTCGGGCAAGCCGAGCGCTTCAGCCACGGTGGGCACATCAGGCGCGGCAGGTGTGCGCTTCAAGGTGGTAACGCCGAGCGCCTTGAGTCTGCCGCTTTTCACATGCGGCATCGCCACCGGAATCGAGACGATCATCAACTCCACCTGCCCGCCCAGCGTATCGGTAAGGGCTGGGCCGCCGCCCTTGTACGGAATATGCACCCACGAGATTCCGGCACGGGCTTTGAGCAGCTCACCGGCAATATGCGAAGGCGTGCCATTGCCCACCGAGGCGTAGTTCAGGCCACCCGGCCTGGCGGCAGAAGCTGCCACCACCTCGCGCAAACTGTTCAAGGGTGAATTCGGCTGGGTGACGATGATTTGCGGCAGGCTTGCCACCACCCCAATCGGCGCAAAATCACGTTGCGGGTCGTAAGGAAGCTTGCTGAAATACGGGTTGATCGTGTGGGAAGAGAGCGTGAAAAGAATCGTGTAGCCATCGGGTGCCGCCTTGGCCACCACGTCGGTCCCGACCACACCCCCCGCGCCGCCCCGGTTTTCAATAATGATAGGCTGCTTTAAGGCCTGTGAAAGCCGGTCTTGCACGATGCGCGCGATGATGTCGGTGCCCCCGCCGGGCGGGTAGGGCACGACGAATCTGATCGGCTTGGCCGGGTAGTCAGCCTGCGCTTGCGCACTCGCGCTGAAGCAGACCAGCACGCTCAAGAGGCAGTAGATGAAGCGGATTGACATCGCGACCTCCAAGAAACTAAATTGCTTTCAGTCTACAAGCGATTGGTGCTTCGGCGCTTCGGCGCTTCGGCGTTGGGTGGTGAATCCAATTCACGGAATCTCCACCTGCCGCATGCGCTGGCTGATGATCGCGGTGCGGCCCTGCAAATAGCGCGAGCTGCGGTTCTTGTCATAAAAACGCGGGCGCGGCAGCATCGCCGCGAGCTTGGCGGCCTGTTCAGCTGAGAGTTGCGCCGCGGCGATGCCGTAATAGTGGCGGGCGGCAGCTTCGGCCCCAAACACGCCTTCGCCCCACTCCACCACATTGAGATAAATCTCGAAGATGCGCTCTTTGTCCATCAGCCATTCGAGTTCAGCGGCGATCACTGCTTCTTGCATTTTTCGCAAATAGCTCTTGTCATTTGAGAGAAAAAGATTTTTTGCCAGTTGCTGCGTGATCGTCGAGCCGCCTGCGACCACCTTGCCTTTTTGCTGGTTCTTCTCCCAGGCGCGCTCCATGCCCTCCCAGTCAAAGCCGTCGTGTTCGACAAAGGCGGTGTCTTCGGCGGCGATAACAGCGCGCTTCAAGTGGCTCGAAATCTTTTCGTAGGCCACCCATTGGTGTTTCAAGCGGGCGGCGGCGTTTTTCTGTTGCAGCACGCTTTGCTGCTCACGCATGAAGGCGGTGGAGCCAGGGTTATGGTCGCGCCACCACCACACCCGCCCCACCAGCGAGAGTTGCCAGAGTACGAAGAGCAGCAGCGCGGCCAGGCCTGCGATCCAGGTCCATCGCCAAAGCTTGTGCGGCATCGAGACGGACACGGAGCGAGTTTCGGCAGCCACGGCAGTGGGTAGCGCCGCTTACTTGGCTTGCAGCAGCGCGAACAGCGATGCGGTAGGTGGCCGCACACTGCGCCAGGCAAGGAAGGATTCGGCGGCCTGCTCGATCAGCATGCCAAGACCATCGCGGGTCCGCACCCCGGCGGTGTGAGCGAGCGCGAAAAACGGTGATTCGCTGCGGCCATACATCATGTCGAAGGCGAGCCCGTCTTTGGCAAAAATGCTTGCCGTTACTGGTAGGGCCTCGTTACCCAAGCTGATCGAGGTGGCGTTGATGACCACGTGGAACGAACCGTCGATGGCTGAAAAGCCGCACCCAGTAAGCGTCTTCACGGCATACTTGGCGGCCACTGGCGCGAAACTACGGGCCGTCTCCCGCGCTCGCGCCTGCGTTCGATTGGCGATTACGAGCGCTTCGGGCCGACAACCGAGCAGCGGCTCAATTGCGCCCATCGCCGCGCCACCAGCACCCAAAATCAAGATGCGTTTACCGCCTAAATCCAGCCCAAGATTACCGACCAAGTCAGCCACCAGACCGGCACCATCGGTGTTGTCGCCGATGATTTCATCACCTTCAAACTTGAGCGTATTGACCGCACCAGCGAGCGCAGCACGATTGGTGTGCAAGGTGGCCAGGCCAAACGCTTCTGTTTTGAAGGGCAGTGTGACATTGCAGCCGCACAAGCCTTCGGCGCGTTCAGCGTGCACGGTGGCAACAAACGCATCGAGCGGTGCCAAGATGCGCTCGTAGGTCAAATCTTGCGCAGTGAGGCGCGCGAATTCGACGTGGATTTGCGGCGATTTGCTGTGGGCGATGGGGTTGCCGATGACGGCGTAGCGGTCGGGCATCGAAAGAAAAAATCCTCTGGCCTACCGCGAAGAGAGCGCTTCAATGCCGTCGAACATGCCCTCTTTCGAGAATTGCCAGCGCGTGATGATCTCAAACTCATCTTCTGGCATGGATGCCGGGAAGGGCGCAAAACGCCCGGCCTTTTTTATGATGTCGCGCGCCGCGCGGTTGAACACAGCGTGCTCGGACTCGCGGATGATTTCGATCACTGAAACCGACCCGGTCTTTTTGATAACCACGCTCACAATCAACGAACTGGCCGCGATATTGCGGGCCTCTTCCGGGAAGCTCTGACGGCCAATCCGCTCCACTTTGCTCACAAAGTCGGTGTAGTACATCGCGTAGCGCACTTCGCGGGTCGAAGGTGAGAGCACTCGTCGCCGTGGAATCTTGTTGTAGTCCTCAATCTGCTGCTTGATCTGGGCTTCCATGCGCGCAATCGCCAGCGAGCTAGCGGCCAAATCAGCACCTGAAATCTGCGGTTGCACCGGAGCCTCCAGCGGCTGCGCCGGCTTGGTTTCTTCGGCCGAAACGGCGGTCTTGCTCGGGGCGAGTGCGGTCAACAGGCGCTTTTGCTCAGCTTCGAGTTGCCGCTGGCGCTGCTGCGAAGTCTTGACATCATCGCCGTCTTGAATCTTGGCGCTGCGTGCCAATGGCGATGAGGCACGGCCCTTGTCTTTGTCGCCCCCGCCATCCAAATTGGTTTGCGCCAGCGCATCAGCTTTGGTGGGAACCGTGGCACTCTTGGAATTGACCAAAATTACATCCAGCCGCGCTTCGTTGGAGTTCAGTTTTTGCACCGCTGGCGCAACAAAATTCACCGCCAACAGCATCGCGTGCGCCCACAGCGAAAAGAGCAGCGCCAGCGGCAGCGCGGTGAGATTGTTGACCCAATGGCGCAGACCACCTGTGGCCACTGGGATGCGCGCTCTGGCAATAAATTTGGGTAGTGGTGCGTCGTACTTCTGCGCTGTGCGGGCGTGCTCTTCGGGCGAAACCGGTGAGGGCGAAACCGGCAATGGCAACTCTTCCTGCCGGGGCGCCGCAGTGCCAGGCATCACAGTGCCACGCGCCGCAGCGCCTTTGGCCCCAGCTTTGCTTGCGCGCTTGGCCAGTTTTGGCTTCGCGGGCGAAACTTGACTACCCGATTTAGCCATGCTGGCGCGTCCGTCGGCCCCGCGTGCGGCCAGGTCGAATCGAAAGGAAGGAGGAAAAACTGCGCTCATTTGAAGCCGTGTTTTGGCACTCAGATTTTTCAAAAAAACCTTTTGAAATAAATGACTTACGCACGAATTCTAATCTTTCACGTGAAAATTTCAAACAGCCACCGCCGCAGGCAGCGCGGGCGTAGCGGGCACGTAGCGCGCTTCCACGCTCAAATCCCATTCGTCAAAACGCTTGATCTCGAGCTGCAAAGCGCCGTTCGGAATCTGCTCGGGCAAACCTGGCACCTTGAGCCAGACCGGTAGCGCCTCAAGGCGAACCACTTCCTCACGCACGCGGGTCGCCGCGACCGTGACCCCGGTCCCGACTAGACCGTGCTGCTCAAGCCATTGCAAGCACCAATAGCGCTCCATGTTTTGCTGAAATTCGTTGTAAGCGGTGTAAGCGGAATCAAACGCGCCCAGGATGGCGAACAATTCAGCCGACTTCGGCGCAAACACCGGCGGCTCGTGGCGTAGCACGCTGATGAGCTGCCATTGATTGACCAAATCGACATAGCGCCGCAAGGGCGAGCTCGACCAGGCGTAGTGCGAGACCCCAATCCCTTCATGCGGCGCGGCCACCGTGGTCATTTTGACCTTGCCGCCCTGCTGGGTGCGGTAGATGCCGGGCACACCCTTTTCGTCAAGCAGCTTGCCCCAACTGAAGTTGGCGCGGATCATCATTTCGGCCACTAATTTGTCCAGTGGCGCGCCGCGCTTGCGCGTAGTGATCGCCACAGCGGCCGGCGTGCTTTGCCAATCGACATAAAAGTTGTAATCGGCGCGGTCTTGCTTTTGCTCGTCTTCACCGCGCGCGCGGGCCAACTTGCAGGCCAGTTGCCAGAGCGTGGTCAACTCGGCCTTGAAGGGGTAGTCACCCGCATCAGCGGCCAGATTCTCTACGGTGACCAACTCGTCCAATTCGTTATGGCGCAGGTTGGCGGCGATGCGAATACGCTCGATGCGCGAGCTTTCCTCGACAATCTCGCCCTGCGCATCCAGCCTCAAGTAGAGCGACAACGCGGGTGCTTCGTCACCGGCGCGCAGCGTGTAGGCAGCAATCACCTCGTCTGGCAGCATGGTGATTTTGTCGCCCGGCATGTAGACGGTGGAGAGACGCTTAGACGCGAGTTCGTCCACCGGCGAGCCAGATGCTACGCCCAAACCCGGTGCGGCAATGTGAATACCGATGCGCTTGGTGCCGTCGGGTAGCGTCGCTACCGAAAAGGCATCGTCGATCTCGGTGGTGGTGGCGTCGTCAATACTGAAGCAGGGCACCTCGTGAAGAGGTAATTCCAGTGCCATTCTTCGGGCATCATCGGCTGAAAAGGCAAGCTCAGAACGGCTCTTCACGGCATGCTCAAAGTCAAACTTGCGCCGATGAAAGTCGTACGCACTCTTCAGCGCGCCCGCCCGATGCAACAGCTTGGCCGGTGGCAGATGCAGCGCAGCGCACGCCGCGTCGAGCGCTTTCCAGGTGGTGGTGTTTTTGTCGGGCTTGAAGAGCAGGGCATCGACTTGCGACACAAAGTCGTCTGGCAGCTCGCCTGCTTGCAGTTGTGCCTCGTACTCGCCTTGCTTGATCGCCGCCAAACGGCGTTTTTCTTGCTGCGCCAGCGCCGCTTTGAGCGATTCTTCAGGAGCGGCCTTGTAGCGGCCTTTGCCTTTTTTGTAAAAGTACATTGGCGCGCCATGCAAGCGCAGGAGCAAGCCTGCCGCTTCAACTGGCGTTGGCGCGTGCCCAAAATACTCCGCGCCCAGGTCGGCGTAGGCAAATTCGTCGGGTGGCGCACACTCCCAGAGAAAGTCGAGGTCCAGCGCGCCGCTGATCGCTTCGGCCTGCGGCAGAAAATCGCTTAACGCCGGTTTGTCAAAGCTCACCAGCACCGCGTTGCTTTTGATCTTGGAGCGCTTGCCATGCGCCGCCTCCACTTGCAGAGAAGCATCGGTCTGCGACAGGACAGCGCCGACTTTGAAGCCGCCGTCTTCCTCGTAAAAAACGTTCAAAATAGGGCCCTTGCAATCTTAGAATTCGATCCGCATTTTACGAGGGGTAAAGCGACCGTCGTCGCCCCTCTGATCCCCGATCCCTAATCCCCACCCCTGTAAAGAGGCCAGCTATGGCAATGGACATCATCGACTACAAAATTTTCGGCTCCGAAACCCAGTACATCGAGCTAGAGCTAGACCCGAATGAATCAGCCGTCGGCGAAGCTGGCAGCATGTTCTACATGGAATCCGGGATCGAGATGGACACCGTTTTCGGCGATGGCTCAGCCAATCAAGGCGGCTTTTTTGGCAAGCTGATGGGCGCCGGCAAGCGCCTGGTGACTGGCGAATCGCTCTTCACCACCGTCTATGAAAACAAAGGTCCCGGCAAAGCCAAAGTCGCGTTCGGCGCGCCCTACCCCGGCAAGATTATTCCGGTAGACCTTTCCAAAATCGGCGGCACGCTGATTTGCCAAAAAGATGCTTTCCTCTGCGCGGCCAAAGGCGTATCGATCGGCATTGCGTTCCAGAAAAAACTCGGCGTTGGCTTTTTTGGCGGCGAAGGCTTCATCATGCAAAAGCTCGAAGGCGACGGCATGGCCTTCATCCATGCGGGCGGCACAATGATGAAGCGCGAACTGGCAGTAGGCGAAACTCTGCGCGTTGATACCGGCTGCCTAGTTTCGTTGCAGCCTTCAGTACAGTACGACATTCAGTACGTCGGCAAAATCAAAACCGCGCTGTTTGGTGGCGAGGGCCTGTTTTTCGCGCAGCTGCAAGGCCCCGGCACGGTGATTTTGCAATCGCTGCCCTTCTCACGCTTGGCATCGCGGGTATTCGCGGCGGCCCCCGCTGGGAAAGGTGGCGGCGGCGCCTCTGGCCTGGTCGGCGGCTCAGTCTTGGGTGGCCTGATCGGCGGCGACGACGACTGAAATTAAATAGGGACAGTCCCTATTTAATCGCCTGACCTTCGATGAGTCGCGTTCCTGCTACCGCTTTCGGCCCCGGCTTTGCCAGCGCGGGGTCGAAAGTCGAGGTCGATCTGAGCGACTACGGCTTGCGCCTGGTCACGCCTGAAGCCTTCGACGGCGAGCCGCCCTGGTCCCATGTGAAAGCGGAAAAGCGCGGCTTCAACGACGCGCAGCTGATGCTGTCATGGAGCGGCGAATCTCGCAGCAGCGGCGGCAGCAACTATGCCTTGATGCTGAGCGACGTCGCCGCGATCGCGGCAGTGCGGGCCAAGCTCAAGCAGGTGCAACCTGGCACCAAGATCGGTGCTACCAAGGCGGATGCCACCACGCGCGCTTGGTCGCATGCGATGGTGTGGATTGGCTTGATCGCACCGCTGATGCTGATTGTGGCCTTGGTGATTTATTCCAAAGAGATCGCAGGATGGGCCGCAGGCCAGATGCCAATCGCCACCGAGCGCCAGTTAGGCGAGAAGCTCTGGGCCATGCAAAAACCGGGTTTGGGAATCGTGCAACGCCCGGTGGTGAACAAGATGCTCGATGAGATCGGTACCAAACTGACGCAGGGCTCGCCCTACAAGTATGAGTTTCACCTGGTGGACAACAAAACCGTAAACGCCTTTGCCATGCCCGGCGGCTTTGTGGTCGTGCATGCTGGCCTGATTGAACGCGCCAGCAGTGCTGAAGAGGTGGCGGGCGTATTGGCGCACGAGGTACAGCATGTAGAAAAACGCCACAGCCTAAAAGCCATGGCGCATAGCTTAGGGCTGGGCATCGCGGCTTCGTTGATTATGGGTGATGTCTCGGGCGGGGCAGTGGTGGGGGCTGCCCAAGAAATGAGCCGCCTTTCCTTCAGCCGTGAGAGTGAGACTGAGGCTGATTTGGAGGGCATGAAAATGCTCGCCCGCGCCGGGATTGACCCGACTGGCCTGAAGACCTTTTTTCGCAAAATGTCTGAGGACACCAAGCTGGCCCTGCCCGCCATTTTGTCCAGTCACCCGGCTTCGGAAGACCGCTTTGCGCTGATTGATCGCGAGTTGCCCAAGACGGTAGCGGGCAAGACTTTTGCGCCACTGCCTTACAAGTGGGATGAGATTAAGGCGGGGTTGAAGTAGCGGGCCTGCCTTGACCCAAGAGCACAATCGCGCCGAACGAGCGCGCAGCCTTGAAATACGTCTCATCTGCCGTCAACAGCGTGGCACTCGGCGTTTCCCGTGCGACGGCGTGATAGAGCGTGTCAACCACGTGCTCTCGGGCGAATCTGGCGATCCAGCGCTGGCATCGACGACGACCGTCGATTTCACGCTCATGTGCGAGTCGCTTGGCGTGACTGACTAATCTGCGCCTCAGACCATTTGCTCACGCGCTGCTCGCGGCGCACGATCACAGCGCTCTTGGTCTCGCCAGTAAACGCGTCATTGAATGCGACACGCGCTTCATCTGGGATGCTGTAGTTAACGGCGGACATGATGTCGATTTCAAGCTTATGGAAGATTTAAAGTGATTTTCCAGATCGTACACAAAGCGTCAATACGACCGCGGCAAGCCCAGCACGTGCTCCGCGATGTAGGAAAGTACCAGATTGGTCGAAATCGGCGCGATCTGATAGAGCCGCGTTTCGCGGAACTTGCGCTCGATGTCATATTCCGCCGCGAAGCCAAAGCCACCAAAAGTTTGCAGCGCGGCGTTGGCGGCTTCCCATGAAGCCTCGCTGGCCAGCTGCTTGGCCATGTTGGCTTGCGCGCCGCACGGCTCGTGCCGCTCGAACATTTCTGCCGCTTTGAAGCGCATCAAATTGGCCGCTTCGATGTTCATGTAGGCGCGTGCCAGCGGGAATTGGATGCCCTGATTTTTGCCAATCGGGCGATCAAAGACGATCCGCTCATTGGCGTATTTCACGCTGCGCTCCAAAAACCAATAGCCGTCGCCGACGCACTCAGCGGCGATCAAAATCCGCTCGGCATTCATGCCATCCAAGATGTATTTGAAGCCCTTGCCTTCTTCGCCCACCAAGTTTTCGGCAGGCACGATCAGGTTGTCGATAAAAAGTTCGTTGGTTTCGTGCCCCGGCATGTTGCGGATCGGCCGCGCCGTCAGGCCTTTGCCACCGCGCGCCACATCGGCGCCGGCGCAATCGACGATGAAGACCGAAAGGCCATCGGTGCGCTTCTTGACTTGATCGATCGGCGTGGTGCGCGCCAAGAGCAGCATCACATCGGAATGCTGGAAGCGCGAAGTCCACACTTTTTGCCCGTTGACGACATAGTGGTCGCCCTTTTTCTCGGCGAAGGTTTTGAGCTTGGTGGTGTCGGAACCCGTGGTGGGTTCGGTCACGCCGAAGGCTTGCAGACGCAGTTCGCCAGTCGCAATCTTCGGCAAGTACTTCGCCTTTTGCGCAGGCGAACCGTGGCGCAAAATCGTGCCCATGATGTACATCTGCGCATGGCAAGCGCCCGAGTTGCCGCCTGATTTATTGATCTCTTCCATGATGACCGAGGCTTCGGTAAGCGAAAGGCCTGAGCCACCAAACTCAGTCGGGATCAACGCCGAGAGCCAGCCCGCCTTGGTGAGCGCGACGACAAATTCTTCCGGGTAGGTATGCGCCGCATCTTGCGCTTGCCAGTAGGCAGAATCAAAGCGGTCGCAAAGGCCACGCACGGCGGCGCGCAGTTCAGTGTGGGGGTCGTGGGCGGGGGTAAATGTCATGGGGTCAATGGTGGGTTACAAGAATGAGGGAGATTATGGCATCTGCCTTCTCGCAACGGGATAATGCGGCACTTATGGCAAACGTCTCTTACTCCGTCGCCAACCACATCGGCACCGTCGTCTTCGATCAGCAGCCCAAATTCAACGCGATGACCTTGGCAATGTGGCAAGGCTTGGCAAGTTCGATGGCGGCGCTCGCAGCTAATGCTGCGGTACGCGTGATTGTGCTCGAAGGTGCAGGCGACAAGGCTTTCATCAGCGGTGCGGACATTTCGCAATTCGATAGGCTGCGCCAGGGCGACGCGCAAGCCCTCTACGACGAAGCGGTCGAAGCGGGATACGCCAGCGTGGTCAATAGCCCCAAGCCCACCATCGCCAAAATTCAGGGCATCTGTTTTGGCGGCGGCCTAGGGCTGGCCTTGTATTGCGACATTCGCATTGGCGCAGACGACTCGCGCATTCGTATGCCTGCTGCGCGCTTAGGGGTAGGTTACCGGTTCGACGGCATCCAGCGCTTTGTCGAAATCGTTGGGCGCGCCAATGCAGCCGATCTATTTTTCTCAGCACGCATCGTGCAGGCTGAAGAAGCTTACCAGATGGGCTTCTTCAAGGAGGTCGTCGCAAAAGCCATGCTGGGCGCGGTGGTTCAGGCCTATGCCTCAAAAATCGCAGAAAACGCGCCCTTGCCCATCGCCGCCGCCAAGCGCGCTTTGATTGAAATGCGTAAGGCAGATCACACCGCCGACCGCGCCACCGTGCAAACGATGGTCGATGCCTGCTTCGCCAGCGCGGATTATCATGAGGGCCGCAGCGCCTTCATGGCCAAACGTACCCCAAACTTCCAAGGCAATTAAATAGGGACAGTCCCTATTTAATTCAGCGAACCTCAATGAAACTGACCGGCATCAAAGTCATCGAACTTTCGCAGTTTCTCCCTGGCCCGCATCTGACCATGACCATGGCTGACCATGGTGCGACCGTCATCAAAGTGGAGCCTTTCAGTGGCGAACCGGCGCGCACCATGGGGGCTGAAGCCACGGCCGGCCAAGGCATGAGCGTGTGGTTTCGCAACACCCATCGGGGCAAGCAAAGTCTGCGCTTGAATCTCAAAGACCCGCGCGGCAAAGAGGTGCTATTGAAGCTGTGCGAAACAGCTGATGTGCTGGTTGAATCTTTTCGCCCCGGCGTGGTGGATCGCCTGGGCATAGGCTACGAAGCCGTGCGGGCCCGGGCGCCCCAAATCGTCTATTGCTCGATTTCGGCTTTCGGGCAAACCGGTGCGAATCGCCACAAACCTGCGCACGATATTGCGATGCAGGCGATGGCAGGCACGCTGGCGTTTAATCAGGACGCGCAAGGCCAGCCGGTCAACCCGCCGATGGTGATGGCTGACATGGCCGGTTCGCTGACCGCACTTTCCGGCATTTTGATGGCGCTGTTGCAGCAAAAGCAAACCGGGCAAGGCGACTACCTCGACATCGCGATGCACGATGCGCTGTTTGCGTGGACGGCCAACTATATCGGCCCGATCTTCGCCGAAGGTCGTGACCATGTGGTGAAAGAGGGCCGCAATTGGGGCGGCGCGGCCTTCTACAATATCTATGCCACCAGCGACGGCCAGCACCTCGTGCTGGGCGGCATGGAGCACAAGTTCTGCGAGAACTTTCTGAACAAAGCGCAGCGGCCTGACCTGATCGCCGCCACCAACCTGCCGCCAGGGCCGGGTCAAGCCCCTGCAATTGCTTTTTTGCGCGACTGGTTTGCGGCACGCACGCAGGCTGCGGCACTGGCGTGGCTTGCCGATATCGACGTGTGCTACGCCCCCTTGCGCACGCTGCGCGAAGCCGCGCAAGACCCAAATTTGGCGGCACGCGGCATGGTGCTAAAGGATGCTGAAGGTCATCAGCATCTCGGGCCCCCGATCCGCTTTACCGGCGCTGCGCGTACAGCTGCGCAGCCCAATTTGCATGTGCCCGCGTTGGGCGAGCATTCGCGCGCCATCTTGCGTCAAGCCGGTTACGATGCAGCCGCGATTGAAGGCTTGCTGGCAGACGGCGTGGTCTAATCCTTTTTTGTAAATCAGCCAAGAGAGAAGAAAGAATACGATGCGAAACGACTTCTGGAAACCCTTATTGGGTGCGGCTCTTGGGGCATTGCTCACGCTCGCTTCTAGCGCCGCAACCGCCCAAGCCTGGCCCGCCAAGCCAATCCGAATCATCCTGCAATTTCCGGCAGGCGGTGCGACGGATGCGGTGGCGCGCATCCTCGCGCAGCACTTGAGTCAATCACTCGGCCAGCCGGTGGTGGTCGAAAGCCGCCCCGGTGCGGATGGCGCAATCGCCGGTGACGCGGTTGCCCGAGCCGAACCCGACGGCTACACCTTTTTCATGGCGACCAACACGGCGATGATGCAAGTGCCGTTGCTGAAAAAGAACGCACCCTACGACCCGCTGAAAAGCTTCACCCCCGTCTCGCTGATTGGCCGCTACGTCTACGTGCTGGTCACCACGCCTGCGCTGGCAGTCAAGGATGTGCCCGAGCTACTCGCCCACGCGCGCGCCAACCCCGGCAAGCTGGGGTACGGCAGCTACAGCGGGGTCACCCAATTGATGCATAACCGGCTCAAATCGGTGGGGGCCGATATGAATCTGGTGCCCTACAAGGGCGAAGCGCCCACCGTCACCGACATTCTCGGCAACCACGTGCAACTCACCTTCGCCACGCCGATCAGCTCGCTCCAGCACGTGAAAGAGGGCAAGTTGCGCGCACTGGCGGTGCTGCTGCCCGCGCGCTCGGCGCTCTTCCCCGGCGTGCCGACCGCGAGCGAGGCGGGTTTGCCACCGTTCACTGCTGGTACCTGGGCCACTTTGCTTGGGCCTGCAAAACTGCCCGTCGAGATCACCCAGCGCATGAACAAAGAACTCAACGCCGCGATGCAAAAACCGGAGGTGCGCGAGCGGGTTGACAAGCTGGGGTTTGAGTTGGCGGGCTCGACCCCGGAGGAAATGGGTGCGTTCCTGAAAGATCAACTCGATGCCTGGGGCAAGGCATTTCGGGATGCGGGGATGCAGCCGGAATAGCGCAAGCAGTTGGATGCCGGTTACGCGCCATCCCGGGGCGCGCAGCAGGCGGTACTAAACGCCGATCTACCTCCAAAAGGCTAAACTGCTGGCTGCCCGTTTCAGAGCACCGCCTCAGTGACTTCGTCAAAACCGTTGATTTCCGTGCTCGTTCCCACGAGAGACAGACCAGATCTGTTGCGTCTTTGTTTGTCCAGTCTCCTGCCGCAACAAGCCGACTTCGAAGTGATCGTCTCCGACAATTTCACCCGGAGCAGCGCCGCGCTGGAAGTCGAGGCACTCGGTGCGGATGCGCGCTTTCGCTATCTGCGGCCACCAAATCCATTGACCATGGCGGACAACTGGGAATTCGCCTTCCAGCACGCGCGCGGCGACCTGATTGTCACTTTGATTGACAAAACCCTGCTGTTGCCGAGCGCCTTGGCGCGCCTGACGGCGGCTGCGCAGACCAGCAACGCGGAAATATTTTCCTGGTGGAGCGACTTTTACGTCCCGGTGGACGAGGCGATTGGCTACGAACAGGGCTACTACTCACCGCAGTATCGAGCAACCCTGCCGACTCAGCTCGATGCGCAGCAATGCCTGAGCGACCGGCTGAGCTTTGCCACACCAATTGCGCAGGAAGGCACGAAGTACTTCACGGCAAAGCCCTGCTTTGGTGCTTACCGACGGGCGCTCACGGCACGCATCGCGGAGAAAACCGGCCGTCTTTTCCACCCCTCATCGCCCGACTTCACCACCGGGATTATGGCACTCGCACTGACCTCGACGGTGTATGACATGGGGCGACCACTGCTGCTTTCGATCCTCTCGGAGCGCTCTAATGGAATGAGGGTGGCCCAAAGCGCGGCTGCGGCCAAGCAGTTTGTGGCAGTGGATTCGCAGGCGCTGGCCAGTGCGCCGATTCAAGGGCTGTATGCGTCGGTACACAATCAGTTGGCGGCCGACTACGTCGCGACGATGAGCAAACTCTCCCAAGCTTATGTGCTCGCGCCGCGCCTCCTTGAGCGCCTGGTCACCGCCGTCACACAAGACCTGAGCGCTACGACCTGGGAGACCAAGACGGATCGCTTCGATCAATGGTCCCGGTTAAAGTCGTTCGCGAAGAAGCATCGGATTCAGTCCGTCACGCTCGACCAAGCGCCTGGGCTTGCATTCCCCTCGGAGTCGTTGATCAGCGCAGTCGGTCTGGCAGCGCAGTTGCTTCCACACTCGAACAATCAAATCAATAACCACTTGATAACGCGAGCA
This sequence comes from Burkholderiales bacterium, assembly GCA_031362865.1. Classification (GTDB taxonomy): domain Bacteria; phylum Pseudomonadota; class Gammaproteobacteria; order Burkholderiales; family JAEUOS01; genus JANLTH01. The sequence continues at coordinate 47,953 of JANLTH010000003.1, forward strand.
CGCGAGGAAGCGCGAAAATCCAGTGTGAGCATCTACGAGGCCATGTACAAAAAATTTGATTCTCCGTTGCAGGCATGTTATTTTGGCGACGCGCACTATAGCGATAACATGGCCGCTGGGTGAATCTGTGAGAGACGTTTTCCGCATGAGTCCACCCGGGCCCAGAGCACGCCCCTGCTGCGACTACCCGCCCGCACGATTTTTACCGAACGGTGAGTTCCTGTTCGGTTCAGCCGCAACCACTTCACCCATAGCGCTGTAACCATGAAAGTTGTCATTCTTGCCGGTGGTGTTGGCTCGCGCATTTCCGAGGAGACCCACCTGAAACCGAAACCCATGATTGAGGTGGGTGGCTACCCTGTGCTATGGCACATCATGAAAATGTTTTCAAGCCATGGCATGAACGACTTTGTGGTCTGTTGTGGTTACAAGGGCTATGTCATCAAAGAGTACTTCTCCAACTACTTTCTTCACACCTCCGACATCACTTTCGATCTCGCGACCAACGCGATGCAAGTCCATCGAAAATCGGCCGAATCCTGGAAGGTCACTTTGGTCGATACCGGCGAAACGTCTATGACCGGCGGCCGCTTGAAACGGGTGGCCTCTTATTTGGCGGGCGAAGAAAGTTTCTGTTTCACCTATGGCGATGGCGTGAGCAACGTGGACCTGACCAAGCTGGTGTCATTTCACCGCAGTCACGGAAAATTGGCTACCCTCACGGCGGCTTATCCGCCAGGCCGGTTTGGTGCGCTCGTGATCGACGAGCACAACGCCGTGAACTCGTTTACCGAAAAGCCCAGAGGCGACGGCGCGATGATCAACGGCGGATTTTTTGTCCTGTCGCCCCAAGTGATCGACCTGATTGAGGATGACAACACCGTTTGGGAACGTGGGCCGCTGGAAACACTGGCGCGACAAAACCAGCTGAAAGCCTATCCGCACCACGGATTTTGGCAGCCGATGGACACCCTCCGAGACAAAACCTATCTTGAGGAACTTTGGCGCAGCGGTGCCGCCCCATGGAAGGTCTGGACGTGACAGCACAAAAGTGGTGGCCGGTATGCACCCCGGGTTGACGGTGAAGCCGGGGTTCTGGGCCGGAAAGCGGGTTTTCGTCACTGGGCACACTGGCTTCAAAGGGGGGTGGCTAAGCCTTTGGTTGCAAAAGCTGGGCGCGGTGGTCACTGGATACGCGCTCGCGCCAGTTTCACAACCCAATTTCTTCCAAACCGCGCGCGTAGTCGAAGGAATGTCATCGCACCTTGGGGACATCTGTGACCTGGCTTCGCTGGAGGGCAGTTTGCGCGACTCTGGCGCAGAAATAGTTTTTCACCTGGCGGCCCAAGCACTGGTTCTGCAAGGCTATGAGCAGCCCTTGGAGACCTACCGAACCAACGTCATGGGTACGGCCACGTTGCTTGAAGCGGTACGACGCGTCGCGGCAGTAAAAGCCGTTCTGGTGGTGACGACCGACAAGTGCTACGACAATCGCGAATGGTATTGGGGCTATCGCGAAAACGAACCCTTGGGTGGACGCGACCCCTACAGCAGCAGTAAAGCCGCCGCCGAGTTGGTGACGGCGGCGTTTCGCAGTTCCTACTTCGATGGTCACACCGACGGTCACGCCAATAGCGTGCGGCGTGTCGCCGTCGCCAGTGCACGCGCAGGCAATGTGATTGGTGGCGGTGATTGGGGCGCGAATCGGCTACTCTCTGATATGGTGCGTGCGCTTAGCGCAGGCCTGCCCGCACAGCTCCGCCACCCTCAGGCGATTCGCCCCTGGCAGCATGTGCTGGATCCGCTGGCTGGCTACCTCTTGCTGGGCGAGCGCCTCCACAAGGGCATTGGCGATTGTGCCCAAGCGTTTAACTTTGGGCCTGCCCCAGACGATGCGAAGTCAGTGCAATGGATCGCTGAACGGTTCACCACCCTTTGGGGGCCCGCCGCAAGCTACCAGATCGACCAGAGACCCACGCCGCACGAAGCAAACACCCTCAAATTGGACAGCAGCAAAGCATTCGAGTTGCTCCAGTGGCGCGCGCGCCTGCGGCTGCCCGATGCACTTGCGCACGTGGTCGATTGGCATCGCGCACATCTGGCGCAAGAGGAAATGCGCGCCGTGAGCCTAGGTCAAATTGAGGCGTACTGCACAAACCCGCTGCCTGAACCGACAGCAACGACGTGAGAGGCGCAATGCAAATTGAGCATCTGCCGATGGAGGGCCTGACATTGGTGCATAACGTCGCCCACTCCGACGCGCGCGGCCGGTTCAGCCGCCTGTTTTGTCAAGAGTCACTGGTATCGATCCTGAGCGGTCGGAGCATCGCTCAAATCAATCACTCAGTCACCGATCATACGGGCACTTTACGTGGCTTGCATTTTCAGCGTTCCCCGCATGCCGAGATGAAGCTGATACGCTGCCTGCGCGGTGCGGTTTACGATGTCGCGGTCGATTTGCGCCCGTCGTCCACCACCTTCAAACAGCATAGCGCGGTCGAATTGCGCGCTGGGGATGGCCAACTGTTGGTCATCCCCGAAGGCTTTGCGCACGGCTTTCAAACGCTCGCTGACCACACCGAACTGCTCTATCTGCATACGGCCCCCTACGCCGCCAGCCACGAATCCGGAATCCGCTATGACGACCCCGAGCTTGCCATCGCCTGGCCACTGCGGGTCAGTCAAATTTCAGCGCGCGATGCCAATCTGCCTGGATGGAGCGCGAACCGTGATGGCGGCTGATTTGGTAGTAGCCCCGCGCTGCCGCCACTGCCAAACGCAGCTGCGGCATCCGTTCGTTGATTTGGGTTTCGCGCCACCGTCGAACGCCTATCGAACGCAGGGCGACCTGCTCAGGCCGGAGTTGACGTTTCCGCTCAAGGTTTTTGTCTGCACCGAATGCTGGCTGGTGCAAACTCAGGACTTCGCCGATGCGGCCACTCTGTTCAAGGAGGATTACGCCTATTTTTCCTCCACCAGTCAGGGGTGGCTGGCACACGCGGCCCGCTATTGTGAAAGCATTGCCAAGACCTTGAGGCTGGACGGGCAAAGCATGGTGATCGAGTTGGCATCCAACGACGGCTATCTGCTGAGAAATTTTGTCACACGAAAAATCCCCTGCCTTGGCATCGAACCCACCGAACTCACGGCGCAGGCAGCGCGGGCGCAAGGTGTGGAAACGCTCCAGGCATTTTTCAGCGCCGCGCTGGCGCAATCGCTGAAAGACGAAGGCAAGGCAGCCGACCTGATCGTCGCCAACAACGTTTTTGCGCACGTGCCGGACATCAACGATTTTTCGCGCGGGATGCAAATTTTGTTGAAACCAGACGGCATCGTCACGCTGGAATTTCCGTCACTGTTGGAGTTGCTTAGGCACTGCCAGTTTGACACCATCTATCACGAGCATTTTTCCTACCTTTCTCTGGGCGCAGTCAATCGAATCCTGCGGAGGGCCGGTCTCCGGGTTTGGCGCGTTGAAGCCCTGGCCACGCACGGTGGCAGCCTGCGGGTTTTTGCCTGCCAGAGCGCCGCCTCAAGACCCCAAGAGGGCAGTGTTGCGCAGTTCTTGGAACAGGAACGGCTGTTTGGGTTGGAGCGCGTGGAACCCTATCTGTCGTTTCAGGCGGCCGCCGTGCGAATCAAGCACCAGACGCTCGCGTTTGTGCTTGACGCAAGCCTGTCCGGAAAGCGGATTGCCTGTTACGGAGCCGCCGCAAAAGGGAGCACGCTGTTGAACTTTTGCGGCATTAAATCCGACTTGATTCCCTTGGTCTGCGACGCGGCCCCGTCCAAACAGGGAAAATTTCTGCCCGGCTCCCATATCCCAGTCCACGCCCCTGAAGTGTTGAACTCGATGGAGCTCGACTACCTCTGGATCCTGCCTTGGAATATCGCCGACGAGGTGATGGCGCAGGTACGCCAATCGCAAGCCAGGGTGAAGCAATTTCTCACAACCATGCCCGATATCCGTTTGCGATGAAGAGCCGAATCTACTACGCCAAGCCTTCGATCACCGAGCGCGAAACGCGATACGCGGCCGATGCCGCTGCCAATGGCTGGGGCGAGCATTGCTACGAGTACATCGAGCGATTCGAGGCTGCGTTTTCCGATCATCTTGGAGTGCAATATGCCATTGCCACTTCGAGTTGCACCGGTGCCATGCATTTGGGATTGGCAGGCCTTGGCATTGGACCGGGCGACGAAGTCATCGTGCCAGACATCAACTGGATCGCCTCGGTGGCACCGGTCACCTATTTAGGGGCGACGCCAGTGCTGGTTGACGTGAGCGCCGAGACCTGGTGTCTCGACCCGGTGAAAGTGGCCGCTGCGATCACACCGCGCACCAAAGCGATTTGCGCGGTGCATCTGTACGGCAACCTGAGCGACATGGACGCGCTTCTGGCAATTGGCCTTAAACACGAAGTTCCGGTCATCGAAGATGCCGCCGAAGCAATCGGCTCTTCCTGGCGAGGCCACCGCGCGGGGTCATTGGGCAGGTTCGGCGTATTTTCTTTTCACGGCAGCAAAACCGTGACCACGGGTGAAGGCGGCATGTTCGTGACCAATGATGCCAAGCTGCATGCGCGGGTGCTAACCCTTTCCAATCATGGTCGTTCTTCAGGCCAAACCAAGCAATTTTGGCCCGATATGATTGGCTACAAATACAAAATGTCCAACCTTCAAGCCGCGATTGGTCTGGCTCAGATCGAGCGGGTTGACGAACTGGTAGCGCGCAAGCGAAGCATCTTTGCGGACTATGCGGCCCAGCTTGCCCATTTACCGGTCGCCATGAACTGTGAGCCGCCCGGTACAGTAAACGGGTTTTGGATGCCGACACTGGTAGCACACCCTGAAGTCAAGGTTCGGCGCGAGACGATTTTGGCTGCGCTCAAAGCAGAGAATATTGACGCTCGAGCCTTTTTTTGGCCGTTGAGTCAATTAGGCTTGCTGCCGACTCGTCACGACAATCCGGTCAGCGCACAGCTCAATGTCAATGCGCTCAACCTTCCCTCTTATCACGACATGACTGAGCACGAAATTGAGCGCGTTTGCGCGGTGCTGCTTCAGCATCTGGGTGGGTGATTGATGGTCAGGCGGATCGTTTTTTGGGGTGGCTCCTCGCAAGCGCTGGTGCTCAGCGAAGCACTTGATTGCACCGAGTTTGTGCTCTGCCTGGTCGTAGACCGCGAGCAAATCGCATCGCCCATCACGGGCATACCGATCGTGCAAGGCCGAGACGGATTGGAGCGCTGGCTTGAAAAAAACAAGCCGACCGATCTCCATTTTTCTATCGCGATCGGCGGCACGTTGGGAAAAGACCGTATTGAGATTGCCGACTATCTGATTTCACGACGCTTGATGGAGCGCAGCATCATTCACCGCACGGCCTATATCGCAAAAACCGCGCGCGTTGGTGCAGGAGCCCAAATTTTGGCCAACAGCACCGTTTGCGCTGGCGTCACTCTGGGGCGTCAAGTCATCGTCAATACGGCCGCGTCGATTGACCACGAGTCGATCATCGGGGACGGCGCGCATATTTCGGCCGGTGCGCGGCTTGCGGGGCGAGTCAGGGTGGACAAATTTGCGTTTGTTGGGGTCGGTGCAATCGTGCTGCCAGACTTGGTCATTGGGGAAGGCGCGGTGATTGGGGCGGGTGCTGTGGTTACCAGGTCGGTGGCACCCGGCAAAGTCATGGTTGGCAACCCGGCGCGTGAGCTGCCGAGCGGGCAGGCGGGCGCATGACCTGCGGGTGCTCCCAAAATGCCACGTGGCGCGCTGCCAATCTGCGCTGCCCCCCACGCCGCCTGACGCGTTCGCGATCACGCCTTGTTCAAGCAGTCACTTTCTGGTATCCCCTATGAGCAAACACGAAACATTCATTCGCGAAATGCAAGACAGTATCGCGCGGCAAGGAAAGGACGCGCAATTGCGCGGTCTGACCGATGCCTGGTTTTTGCGCTCCTTGACCAATCGCTATACGTATAACTTTTCGGCGCTTGGTCGGCCCATCATTCAGTACCCGCAGGACATGGTGGCGATGCAAGAGCTGATCTGGCGGGTGCGGCCGGACCTCATCATCGAAACCGGTGTGGCGCACGGCGGCTCCCTGATCCAGAGTGCGGCCATGCTTGCCCTGCTCGATTACTGCGACGCGGTTGAGCATGGCGTGCAACTCGACCCAAAAAAGCCGCAGCGGCGCGTGCTGGGCGTAGACATTGAGATCCGACCGCACAATCGCCAGGCCATTGAAGCGCATCCGATGGCCCACCGGATTGACCTGATGCAAGGATCTTCAATCGAGGCCGAAACGATTCGGGCGGTACACGAACACGCGCGGCCCTACAAAAAAATTCTGCTGTGCTTGGATTCCAATCACACGCACCAGCATGTACTGGCTGAGCTACGCGCCTACGCGCCGCTCACCAGCCTTGACAGCTATTGTGTGGTGTTTGACACGGTCATCGAAGATTTGCCCAAGGGCTTGTTCCCTGATCGCCCTTGGGACGTGGGGAATAACCCAAAATCAGCAGTTTTCCAGTATCTGCGAGAACTTAGTACGACACCGACACTAGCCGTTGATGGTCAGCGCCTCGCCTTTGACATCGACAAGCAGATCGACGCGCAGATCATGATCTCAGTGGCACCTGATGGCTATCTGCGGCGGACCCGGCACGTGACGTGAGCGCCGTTCTGATTCCGTCCACCGATGGCATGCCCGACCGCGTCGGCGTCGGCGTCTGCGGCTGCGGCTGTTCGGCACGATCCTTCCGCGAAATCAACCCAGTGCGCCCCTGCCTTGAGGAATAACCCAACTTGATCCGCCTAACCCAACTCACCTTAATCCGCGGCACCAAAGTGCTGCTGGAAGCTTGCGACCTCACGCTCAACCCTGGCGAGCATGTCGGCCTGATTGGCGCGAATGGCTCGGGCAAGTCGAGCCTATTCGCGATGTTGCGCGACGATCTGCATGCCGACGGTGGCGAACTGGCGATCCCGCCCACATGGCGGATGGCGCATGTCGCACAGGAAACCCCGGCGCTGGATCGCCCGGCGTTGGACTACGTGATCGACGGCGATACGACTCTGCGCGCGCTCGAAGCCGAGCTGGCCCAGCTCGAAACACACACCACCCACGATGAAATTGAGGGCGCGCGGATCGGCGAACTGCACGGGCTGCTGGGCGATGCGGGCACTTACACGGTGCGCTCGCGCGGCGAACAATTGCTGATGGGCTTGGGCTTTTCGCTCACGCAGATGAACCAGCCGGTGGCGCAGTTTTCCGGCGGGTGGCGCATGCGCTTGAATCTCGCCCAAGCTTTGATCTGCCCATCGGATTTGCTGCTGTTGGACGAACCCACCAACCATCTCGACCTGGATGCAATTCTTTGGCTTGAAGACTGGCTAAAGCGCTACCCTGGCACGCTCATCATCATCTCGCACGACCGCGATTTTTTGGATGGTGTGGTCAATGTAATTGCCCATATCGACCAGCGCAAATTGAAGCGCTATGGCGGCAACTACAGCTCGTTTGAGGGGCAGCGGGCAGCGGCGATGATTCTCACGCAATCAGCGATTGAAAAGCAAACCCGGCAGCGCGAGCATTTGCAATCATTCATCGACCGCTTCCGCGCGAAAGCCACCAAGGCCAAGCAGGCGCAAAGCCGCATGAAGATGCTGGCGAAAATGGATGAGATTGCCCCGCTGCATGCTTCATCGCCGTTCGCCTTCGAGTTTCGCGAGCCCTTGCGGTCGCCCAACCCGCTCTTGGTGATGGAGGATGCGGCGGCCGGATACTTTGCCAACGACGGTGCCGAGGACCACACCAAAACGGCCATCGTTCAACAAATTACTTTCGCATTGCAAGTCGGGCAGCGAATCGGTTTGCTGGGCGTGAACGGTGCCGGCAAATCAACCTTCATTAGAACTATCGCGGGCGAGCTGCCCTTGGTCGATGGCGTGGCGCACTTCGGCAAAGGTTTGGTGATCGGCTATTTCGCGCAGCACCAAGTCGACCTGCTGCGCCACGACGAATCGCCGCTCTGGCATTTGCAAAAATTGAGCCCCACCACACGCGAGCAGGAGTTGCGCAACTTCTTGGGCGGGTTCAATTTTCCGGGGGAGATGGTCACCTCGAGCATTGCGCCATTTTCTGGGGGTGAAAAGGCCCGCCTGGCGTTGGCCTTGATCGCCTGGCAGCGCCCAAATCTGCTCCTGCTGGATGAACCCACCAACCACTTAGACCTCGAAACGCGCGAGGCGCTCACTATGGCGCTGGCCCAGTTTGAAGGCACGCTGGTGCTGGTCTCGCACGACCGGCACTTGCTGCGCGCCACCACCGATCAATTCTTTATCGTGGCCGACGCGCGGCTTAGCGAATTCGACGGCGACTCGGAAGACTATCGCGACTGGCTCTTCAAGACCCGCATGGGTAAACCCTCTTCAGGCACTGTGGCTGAAGAAGCGCGCCCGGCAAAGGTTTCCACGACCACTGTCGTCCCAGTCAATCGCGTGGAGCAAAAGCGCACCGATGCAGCAGAGCGCCAGCGCCGTGCCACACTTGCGCGGCCGGTCGAGTCACGCGTCAAGCGGCTGGATGAGCAAATCGCCAAATTGACCGCGCGGCGTAAGCTGGTGGACGAGCGCATGGCGGACCCTGTCACCTATGAGGATGCCAACAAAGAAGCGCTCAAAGCGCTGGTGCAAGACCAAGCCTACCTGGCGCGCGAGCTCGATGCACTGGAGACGGAATGGCTGGAAAAGCAGGCTGAGCTTGAGGTGTTGAAGGCCGCCTGATCTGGCTCTTGGCATGCTTCATCTCGGCTAATCTTTTATAATGCTTAGCTTTCGTCAAGGCAATTCACTTGGAAACGTCTGATCCCGTCATTCGCATTCAGCAACATTTTGAAGCCAGTGCGCAACTGAAGTTTGATGCCGCCCCATTGCTCGCCCCTTTGGTGGCGCGCGGGGTCGATACGCTGGTGGCTGCGGTGATGGCAGGTGGCAAGGTGCTGGCCTGCGGCAATGGCGGCTCAGCGGCCGACTGCCAACATTTCGCTGCCGAATTTGTCGGGCGTTTTGAGCGCGAGCGACCTGAGTTGGCGGCGTTGGCTCTGACCACCGATTCGTCGATTCTCACCGCAGTCGGCAACGACTACAGCTTCGATGAGATTTTTGCCAAGCAAGTGCGCGGGCTGGGCCGTCCAGGTGACGTGCTGATTGCGATTTCGACTTCGGGTAACTCAAAAAATGTGGTCGCTGCGATCAACGCGGCCCACCAAAAAGACATGCGCGTGATCGCACTTACCGGCCGTGGCGGCGGTGCGATCACCGGGCTGATGCGCGAAGAAGATGTGCATGTGTGTGTGCCACACGAGCGCACCGCGCGGATCCAAGAAGTTCACCTGCTGGTTTTGCATTGCCTGTGCGACGGTGTCGATGTCGCCCTTCTCGGAGAAGAGTCATGATCAAGCGCGGTCTGAGGTTACAGATTTTGGCCAGTGGTGTCGCGGCGCTTGCGCTGCTGCTGCAAGGCTGTGCGCCGGTGATTGTGGCTGGTGCGATTGGCGGCGGTTTGGTGGCAGAAGACCGCCGAACCACTGGCGCGCAAGCGGAAGACAAGGCGATTTTCGTGAAGGCTGAATCTGCCGTCAGTCAGCAATTTGGTGATCGCGTGAACGTCAATTCCACCCCCTACAACCGGCGCGTATTGCTCACTGGCGAAGCGCCAGATGCTGCGACCAAAGCGGCGGTCGCGCGGGCGGTGAGTCAAATCGAAAACGTGACGGCGGTCATCAACGAAATCAACATTGGCGGTAAAGCCTCGCTCACCTCGCGCACCAACGATTCAGTGATTACCTCCAAAGTTAAAGGCAACATGATCGATGCCCGCGATGTCAATGCCAACCGCTACAAAGTGACCACCGAAGCGGGCGTGGTCTATCTGCAAGGCTTGGTGACGCGCGCGGAGGGTGATCGCGGGGCCGATGTGGCGGCGCGCACCAGCGGCGTTTCGCGCGTGGTCAAGGTGTTTGAGTACGTGCAGCCTGCGCCGGATTCGGCGGAAGCCAAGGCGGCGGCGGCCGAGCGGGCACGGCCATCCAATGCTACCGGGATTGGCTCAGGTGCAGGCGTGCCGATCACCTCGCCGGACTACAAATAGAGTTTTAGACTCAAGCGTGAGCTGAAGAGCCGCCACCAGAGCGGCTCTTCACGAAAAAGCGGGGAGACAGCATCCGAAGAGACTCGCCACAAACGGGTCTTCGAGGTTTTATTGTTACGGCATCGATTCGATGCCTTGTTGAAAGCGGTTTTTTGATGCTATTGATTCATCGCGCGGCGCTCGCCGCCTGCTTGTTCGGCCTTTTTGTTCCATCCCAAGCGCAGGACAAGGCTGCCCCTGCAGTCAAACCCGCTCTCACGGTTACCACCGTTAAGCCCGAAACTGCCGACTGGCCCAGCGCCTTGAGCGCGAATGGCAATGTCGCCGCCTGGCAAGAAGCGGCGATTGGCACCGAAACCAACGGCTTGCGCCTGATTGACGTGACTGCGCAAGTGGGCGACGTGGTCAAGCGCGGCCAGTTGTTAGCGCGCTTTTCCACCGAGAGCTTGGCGGCCGATTTGGCGCAAGTCAAAGCCAATATCGCCGAAGCAGAAGCGGCGCTGTCAGAAGCCAAAGGCAACGCCGACCGGGCCCGCAATCTCGAACCCAAAGGCATGATCTCGGCGCAGCAGGCAGCGCAATGGCTGACCGTAGAAAAAGCCGCAACCGCGCGCTTAAACGCGCAACGCGCCCGCCTCAAAGCTGAAGAGGTTCGCTTAACCCACACGCGCGTCACCGCACCAGACGACGGCGTTATTTCTCAGCGTAACGCCACCGTGGGGGCTGTGCCCGCGCCAGGCCTGGAGCTATTCCGCCTGATCCGCCAAAACCGCTTGGAGTGGCGCGCCGAAGTCACCGCCAGCGAGCTGCAACGCATCGCGCCAGGGCAAGTCGTCAAGGTCACGACCGCCAGCGGCGCGCTGGTCGAAGGCAAAGTCAGGCTGGTGGCCCCCACCGTCGACCCGCAAACCCGCAACGCCTTGGTCTACGTCGACTTAGGCAATCAATCGCCCGCCAAAGCCGGCATGTTTGCCAAAGGCGAATTCGAGTTGGGTCGCGCCCGCGCCTTAACCGTACCCGCCAGCGCCGTGCTGGCGCGTGACGGCTTTAGCTGGGTGTTCAGCTTAAACGCTGGCAACCGCGTTACGCAAACCAAGGTTGTCACCGGCAGACGCACGGGGGATAAGGTCGAGATTGTGAGTGGCATCGATGCGGCAGCCAGTGTGGTCGCAACCGGGGCAGGGTTTTTGAACGACGGAGACGTGGTGCGCGTGGTGAGCTCAGTCAACGCCGTGAGCGCGGCGAAATAAGCCGCGCCGACAGCCTCACTCCTCACCCCTGTCTCCTCACGACAAAATGAACGTCTCCGCCTGGTCCATCCGCAACCCGATCCCCTCGGTGATGCTCTTCATCCTGCTCACACTGGCAGGTTGGCTCTCATTTCACTCGATGAAGGTGCAAGACTTCCCTGATGTCGAGCTGCCCACCGTGATCGTGACTGCCGCCTTGCCGGGCGGCTCGCCGGGGCAGATCGAAACCGAGGTCGCGCGCAAGATCGAGAACTCAGCCGCCACGCTGCAAGGCGTGAAGAACATCTACACCAAGGCCACCGATGGTGTCGCCACCATCACGGTCGAATTCAATCTTGAAAAGCCGATCAGCGAAGCGGTCGATGACGTGCGCAATGCCGTCAACCGGGTGCGCTCGGAACTGCCGGGGGCGCTCAAAGACCCAGTGATTTCCAAGTTGGAGTTTTCCGGCATGCCGGTGCTGGCATACACGATTGCTTCGTCAAAAAAAGATGAAGAGGCGCTCTCGTGGTTTGTCGACGACCAAGTCACCAAAGCCTTGCTGGCCGTGCCGGGCTTAGGCTCGGTGGCGCGCGTGGGTGGTGTGACGCGCGAAGTGCGGGTGGCGTTGGATGCCGCCAAAATGGCGGCACTCAATGTCTCAGCCGCCGAAGTGTCGCGCACCTTAAGCCAGGTGCAGCAAGAGGCCAGTGGCGGGCGCGCCGATTTAGGCGGGGCCGAGCAAGCGGTGCGCACGGTAGCCACCGTGGCCTCCGCACAAGAACTGGCCGCAGTGCAAATTGCCTTGAACGACGGCAGGCGGGTGCGCTTAGAGCAAATTGCCAGCGTGGTTGACACCGTCGCCGAGCGCCGCGCAGCGGCTTTGCTCAATGGCAAGCCGGTGGTGGCGTTTGAAATTACACGCTCCAAGGGTGCCTCGGAAATTGACGTGGGCGAAGGTGCTGAGCGCGCGCTGGCCACGCTCAAAGCAGCGCACCCCGACATCACAATCACCCAAGCCTACAACATGGTCGAGCCGGTGCGCGAAGGCTTTTATGGCTCGATGCTGGTGCTGATCGAAGGCGCGATTCTGGCCGTGATCGTGGTCTGGTTCTTTTTACGCGACTGGCGTGCCACCTTTGTTTCTGCCGCCGCCTTGCCGCTCTCGGTGATTCCCACCTACATCGGCATGTATTTTCTGGGCTTTTCGCTCAATACAGTCACGCTGCTCGCGCTCGCCTTGGTGATCGGCATTTTGGTGGACGATGCGATTGTTGAAATCGAAAACATCATGCGTCACCTGCGCATGGGAAAAACGCCATTTCAGGCGGCGATGGAAGCGGCGGACGAAATTGGTTTGGCGGTGATCGCGACCACCTTCACCTTGGTCGCAGTATTTCTGCCGACCGCTTTTATGAGTGGCGTGGCAGGCAAATTTTTCAAGCAATTTGGCTGGACTGCGGCACTGGCGATCATGGCCTCACTCCTGGTCGCGCGCCTGCTCACGCCAATGATGGCCGCCTATTTGCTCAAACCGATTGCCGCTGAAAAACGGCATCAGCCGGACGGCATGGTGATGCGCAGCTATCTGCGCTTGGCGGCGTGGTGCGTCAACCATCGCTGGGCCACGGTGTTGATGTCGGCGCTGTTCTTCATCGGCTCACTGGCGCTGATTCCGCTGTTGCCCACCGGTTTTATTCCGCCCGACGACCGTTCGCAAAGCGCGGTCAAACTCGAATTGCCGCCTGGCGCTACGCTGGCCGACACACTCGCAACCGCAGAAGCAGCACGCGCGATCATCGCCAAAAATCCCTACGTGACGCTGGTCTACACCGCGATTGGCAGTGGCAATGCGGGCAGTGACCCATTTGCCGGCGGCGGCGCTTCGCAGGTGCGACAGGCGAATTTGATCCTAACCCTCAAAGAGCGGGGTGAGCGACCCAAAAAGCAGCTGATCGAAACCGAGTTGCGTAATACCCTGATCGATGTGCCCGGCGCGCGGATGACGGTAGGCTTGGGTGGCTCGGGCGAAAAATTCCAACTCGTGCTGACCGGCGACGACGGGGCCACGTTGAGCGACACCGCGCGCGCGGTCGAGCGCGACCTGCGCACCATCCCCGGCGTGGGTGCAGTCACCTCAGGTGCCAGCTTGATCCGCCCAGAAGTTCTCGTCAAACCTGACTACGCCAAAGCCGCCGACGCGGGCGTGACCGCTGCGGCAATTGCTGACACCCTGCGCATCGCCACCAGCGGCGACTACGACACCCAGATCGCCAAGCTCAATTTGGCGCAGCGCCAAGTACCGATCATGGTCAAGCTTGACGATGCCACCCGCCGCGATCTCGAAAGCCTAAAACGCTTAGCCGTACCCGCCAAGCAAGGCTATGTGATGCTGGGCAACGTGGCCGAACTGTCGCTTGCCAGCGGCTCGGCGCAGATCGACCGCTTGAACCGCAAACGCAATGTCATCATCGAAGTGGAGTTGAACGGGCAATCGCTCGGCGAAGTCGATGCGGCAGCGGCCAAACTACCCAGCCTCACCAGCCTGCCACCGGGCGTAAGCCGCGCGCCGTTTGGCGATGCGGAAGAAATGAAAGCCCTCTTTGCCAGCTTCGGATTGGCAATGCTGACCGGCATCATCTGCATCTGGATGGTGTTGGTGCTGCTGTTCAAAGACTTCACCCAGCCATTCTCAATTTTGGCGGCCTTGCCGTTGTCCATCGGCGGCGCGTTCATCGCGCTATTGGTGGCAGGTTCGTCGTTCTCGATGCCCTCGCTGATCGGCCTCATCATGCTGATGGGAGTTGCCACCAAAAACTCGATTTTGCTGATCGACTATGTCATCATCGCCCGGCGCGATTTGGGGATGGCGCGCTTTGAGGCCTTGATCGACGCGTGCCACAAACGCGCCCGCCCGATTGTGATGACCACGATTGCGATGGGCGCGGGCATGCTGCCGATTGCGCTGGGCATCGGGGTCGATCCCTCATTCCGCGCACCGATGGCGATTGCGGTAATTGGCGGGCTGATTACCTCGACGCTGTTGTCGCTGCTGGTGATTCCGGTGGTCTATACGATCGTCGATGATTTGACTGGTTGGGCGGGGAGAGTGGTGGCACGGCTGCGGGGAAAGGCGGGCACCGTTGAGGCGGCGGCCTGAAGCTGCGATTTGAGAAAACGAATCGAGGAAAACGACCATTGTGAAGCTCTTCATCGACCCCAAGCACCCGCCATCGCTGTCCGTGGAGCAACGCGAACGTTTGGCCGCGCTTGCGCTAATGCCAGACACCGCGATTGATTACAGCGATGATGCCGCTTCCGCCTCAAGCGAAATGAAATGGGCCCGCCCTGGGTTGCCTCCGGCTGCGCCAGCAGCTTCGGGGTAGCAGCAGAATTATTGATCGTTACATAAACAATGACAAAAACATGCCTCTGGCGAGGCTGTCATGTTTTTGGGAAAGCTCAATAATGCTTCGGCGCAGATTCGTAGGGATCTCCTCGCGGCTCTCCAGCAGCTCGCTATTGTTGTTTTGCCATAAGCCTGCACGCCGTCATTCAAGCGCGAGATTGACGAAAGCTGCTTGAGTACAATATGTGTATGAAATCACAGAAGATCAATCCGCAAACATCGCCACGAATTCGAACTGAGTTTGTCGTCAGCGACGCGTTCGACGCGCACAGCGATGCCGTTTATCATCAAGGGGATTGCCTTGAGTTGATGCGCAACCTACCCGCTCAGAGCATGCAACTGGTGGTTACTTCCCCTCCCTACAATCTTGGGAAAAAGTACGAGAAGCGTAGCGCACTGGACAGCTATCTGTCCTGGCAAGCGGAGGTAATCGCTGAAGCAGTGAGAGTCTTGCGTCCGCAGGGCAGCATCTGCTGGCAAGTGGGGAACTACGTAGAGAACGGCGAAATCGTGCCACTTGACATCGCCTTGTACCCCTTTTTTTCTCAGCACGGTTTGAAGCTGCGCAATCGGATCGTGTGGCATTTTGAGCATGGTCTGCATTGCAGCAATCGCTTGTCTGGTCGTCACGAAACCATTCTTTGGTTCACAAAAACGGATAGCTACACCTTTCACCTGGATCCAATTCGCGTCCCTCAAAAATATCCCGGCAAGAAACACTTCAAAGGCCCCAAGGCTGGGCAGCTTTCGGGAAATCCGCTTGGGAAAAATCCGGGGGATGTCTGGGTGTTTCCGAACGTGAAAAACAATCATGTTGAAAAGACGGCTCACCCTTGCCAGTTTCCGATTGAATTGGTCGACCGGCTGATTCTTTCTCTCACCGACGAAGGAGATTGGGTGTTGGATCCTTTCGCGGGCGTTGGCACCGCCGTTGCTGCTGCGGTCAGACGGGGACGTCGTGGTGTGGGTGCCGAGAAACTGGCCGAATACGTGGAGATCGCCCGTCGACGCATCGAGCAAGCAGCGCTAGGAACTCTGCCGGTGCGGCCGATGAATACGCCCGTCTATGACCCCGCCGATGCAGGCAAGAGTCTGACCACAAATCCGTGGGCCGCGCTTCAAACTGCACCTCGCCCAAACCACTATGATCACACCACGGTATCCACGCAGTACGCGCTCCTCCAGGATCAAGCGTCATATGACCCCATGCCGGGCCGCGCATAGCTGACCTGTGACGGCATCCGGAGGTGAACCATGAAGATCGCCAAGACCTATTCGCACTTGAACGGATTGGAGTATTTGATCGTTCACAGGAACTCGCTCTGGCGCGAGATTCAGTCGGTCATCGCTTTGATTGACGCTGCCGCTTGCAAGACCAAAGTGAGTCAGGAAATTCGCATGAAGGGCCAATTGAAATACAGCCCCATCGACATGAACCGTGCGTTCAACGAAAAGCTGAGTGCCAAAGGCTGGAAAGAGAGCCGGGTGACCTACTGGGTTACCGAGGACGAGAAACTGATTCGGAGCACGCTTATGCAAAGCGCGAACGAACAAAAACGAGCAATTGAGGAAGCTGGACTGACCGCGATCATGAGCTACAACCAAACGGATTTCGTCAAAGAGCGGGTTGCTATCGAGGTCCAGTTTGGCAAATATGCGTTCGTCGCCTACGATCTCTTTGTCAAACACTTGGCTTTCTACGTGAAGGACCAGATCGACGTGGGAATCGAGATACTCCCGATGAAAGTACTGCAACAGCAGATGTCTTCTGGCCCCGGCTACTACGAAGGCGAACTCTACAACGTCATCCGCAACGGTCGTGGAGTTCCGTCAGTGCCGTTGGTCATCATTGGAGTCGCTCCGTAGCAGCGGCGACCCAAGCCTACCTGAAAACCCTTACCCCGCGCGGCTCTTCCCGATAGGCAGGCTGGAAACCCGAGCCAGCTCTGCCTCTTCAAAGAGTGCCGGGTCGGCGAGCCAGGCGCGCAGCATCGGCAGCGCGTCAGCACCCCATAAGAGTTCGGTACTACGCAGCCCTTCGAGTGCAAAAGTCGGCACACCGTACACGCCTGCCGCAGCAGCGCCCGCCGTGTTGTCAATCAGCCGCTGCTTGACGGCGACCTCGCCGGTTAAGGCATGGCCTGCCGCTGCGTCGGCTACCTCGAGTGCCGCGCAAAACGCATCCCACTCCCCGCCAGGGTCGCGGCCGTCACGCCAAATAAAATCAAACGCCGCCTCGACCTTCGCTCGCGTGACGGGAGCTGCACAGAGTAGGCGCAGCGCGTGCAGCGGATTGAAGGGGTGCGCGGGCGGCATCCGAAACGGGATGCCCAACTGCCGCGCGGTGAACACGCAGGCACGATAGGTTTGCACGCGCTTGGCAGGAATCTCCGCCGGGCCTTTGTGCTCCCAGTGCTTGAGAAGCCCGGCGAACAGCACCGGCACGTACTCAATCTCCAACTCATCGTGCAGCGAACCAAACTGCTTGAGCGCGAGGTAGGCGTAGGGCGAGATGATGTCGAAGTACCAGCGGGCGTGGCGCATGGGCGGTCAAGACTTTACGTTGAAAGAAACCTATTTTGCCGCTTGCCGTTTCAAAAACCGCATCAAACTGCCGAGCACCGGCAATTTCTCATACAACTCTTCTGCCACGTCCCAATAGTCGCGGTGCGAGCTGATGCGTCCGTCGGCGGCGAATTGCAGGTGCGTGGTGCCGCGCACTACTTGCGACTTGCCGCGCATCTCGAACAGAAAGTCCCACGTCAGCATCACCTCGCCATTGGCAGCGTGAAAGCGTTGATGCACTTTGAAACGCGGATTGACCACCTGTTTGAACATGTGGGCGTAAACGTGTTCGACTTTGGCCACGCCGCGCACTTCCTGAAACGGGTCTTTGAAGAACGCTTCCTCGCTGTAAAACAGCGGCACCTGCGCCACCGTTTGTGGCGTGATGCTTTCGAACCATTGCACGATGTCGTCCATGCTTGTCATAGTCCGGTTCCTTTTTTGATCGCCTTGAAATAGGCGGCATCGGGCAGCAACCCTAGAGCTTTGAGGGTGCGCGTAAAGCGCTTGGGGAAGTGCGTTTCAAACTCGCCGCGCTCCAATCCCTTGACGATTTCGCCTGCAGCTTCTTCCGCTGACATGAGAGCGGGCATGGCGAAAGTATTCTGCGCCGTGAGCGGCGTTTCCACAAAGCCGGGGTTGATGACGCTCAAGCCCAAGCCCTTCTCGTGTAAGTCGAGGTATAGCGTTTCGGCCAAGTTGATGAGCGCCGCTTTCGAGGGACCATAGGCCAGCGCATTGGGCAAGCCGCGATAGCCTGCGACTGAAGCAACGATGGCGATGTGGCCGTGGGCGGCTGCCAGCATGCCGGGCAGCACGGCATCAATCCCGTGCAAGACACCGGTGAAATTGACCGCGAAGTGATGGTTGATGACGGCCAGGTCAAACTGGTCAGCACGCAGGGGCGAATACGTGCCCGCGCACAGAATCGCCAAATCGAGCCCGCCCCAAGCCTGCGCGATTTGCGCGTGGGCGGCGCGCTGCGCCCCGGGGTCGGTTACATCGAGCGGCAGGGCCAGCGCGTGCGCGTGGCCAGCAATCAACCCGGTCAACTTGTCGGCACTGCGGGCTGAAACGGCGACGCGCGCACCGCGCGCCAGCAGCAGCTTGGCGGTGGCAGCCCCAATGCCAGTCGAAGCACCGACCACCCAAACGCGCAAATCGCGCCAATCACTGAACTTGGGATTGAGCGCCATCAACTCGCGGAACGCTTTTTAAACGACAGAGTCACAGCACCCAGATACACACCAAACTTGCGCATTTCAGCGCGGTTGAGCATCACCTGGTCGTCCATGAGAAACATCCAGTCGTTGAACTGTACGTCGTACACTTTGCCATCCACCGGCAGGCGCAGGGTGTACTCCCATTGCAGCGCATTGCCAGAAATGCGCCCAATCGCTTCACCCACTACGTCGTCGGCACGGCCGATATAGCTGCCATCGGCGCGGCGTTGCAGGTTCCACACGCGCTTTTGCTTGGTGCCGTCTGAGTACGTGAAGTCTTCGTCGAGCACCCCTAAATCGCCGCGCCACGAGCAGCGCATCACCACCGTGAAGCGCTTGACCACCTTGCCAGACCGGTCCTGAAACACGCCCCAAGCATCGAGCGTGCCGTTGAAATAGGTACGCAAGTCGAGCACTGGCTGCTCGGCGGCGTAGTGGGCCAAGTCTGAAGTCGCACCGCAACCTGCGAGCACGAGTGCTCCAAGAGCCGCGCCAGTAAATCGTCTTCGGCCTATCGAATTTTCCATAACAAACCTCCTGCAATCAGTTTGAGACCACACGGCACCAGACAGTAGAGCACCGCCAATGCCACGCCTCCTGAGACGTTGGCGGTCGGCGTGAGGTTCCCCGGCACATATCCTGCCAGGCTCAGAATGGGCAAGGTCAAGCCAGCGGCAAAAGCCAGATTGGCCTTCGTCACCAAATTCCAGATACCGAAATAAGCGCCCTCCGCACCCTGGTGATTGGCTTTTGCGATGGTATCGGCCAGCATTGAGGGCGCGATTGCCAAATCTGCCGCCACCGCCACGCCGGACAAAGCGCAGATCAGCATAAAGGCGGCCACCACTTGCGGTGTTTCGCTGGTGAGAAAAAACGCCCACACAAAAACCGCAATCGCCAAACCCATTGAAAGCAACCAGGCCACACGCTTGGACCAGCGCGCCGCCACCCGCAGCCATAGCGGCAAGGCAAGCGCGCCGCACAAAAAATAGACTGCCAGGAATGCGCCCTGCCACTGTGGTAGCCGCAACCGGTCGCTTACAAAAAAGAGCAGCAAGGTCGCTGGAATGGCGGCTGCGATGCCATTGATCGCAAACACGGCAACTAAACGTCGGAAGGCGGGGTTTTGCAGTGGTCGCACGTCGCTGACTTTGGCCACGCAGGCTTTGGAGGTAATGGCTCCACCGCCACTGGCTATGCCGGAACCCAGGAACACCGCGCCCAGCGCCAGTGCGGCGGCCGCACCCACCCACGCGGTCAGCGCCATGCCTTGGGCCAAGTCGGTGTGCAGCTGCGGCAGCAGCGCAGCCACGATCACGCCGACGAATACGAAGCCTTCGCGCCACGCCGTGTAGCGGGTGCGCTCGTGATGCGGGTCCGGATCAGGGGCCAGCACTGCACCCAGCGCCTGATGCGGAATCGTCACGCACGAGAGGCCCAGGGTCGCCACCACCACCGTCAGCGCCAGCCAGGCGGCCGATGAAATGCCCAACACTTGGCTCCAGGCTGGATGCAGCAGCGCCAAGAGGCCGAGCGCGAGCGTCAGCAGCCCGGTTGCCATGAGCGGTACACGTCGCGCACCGTCCGCCCGATCAGCAATGCGGCCAATCCACGGGTCGAGCATCGCATCCAACGCGCGCGAGGCTAAGAGGATGCCGCCGGTCAGCCCCAATGCCACGCCAACGCTTTCGGCATACAGTTTTGGCACATAGACGTAAACCGGCAGTGCCGCAAAAGCGAGCGGAAAGCCCAGCGAGCCATACAGGATGAGACGACCAGTGTTGGCGCGCGCAGCAGCGGTCATTCCGGCCCTAAATCAGGCGTGGGCCAGCGTGAATTGGACTACGTCGGTTGACCTTGCGCGAAACGCGCCTTCGCAGTAGGCCAGATAGAACTCCCAGGTGCGCATGAAGCGCTGGTCGAACGCCGCCATTTGGTTGGCCGGTTGCAAAGCGCCCACCGCGTCGCGCTGCTCCAGAAAAGCCTTGCGCCAGCGCCGCAGGGTTTCGGCGTAGTCCAGCCCAAACGCGTGCTCGCTAGCGACCCGCAAACCGGCACGGGCTGCATAGGCACGGAACACTTCGGGTGAAGGCAGCATGCCACCGGGGAAGATGAATTGCTGAATGAAATCAGTGCCGGTGCGGTACTGCGCAAACAACTCGTCGGCAATCGTAATAGTTTGCACTACGGCCCGCCCGCCGGGTTTCAGGCAGCGCTTCAGGCACTGAAAATAGTCAGGCCAGTAGGCTTCGCCCACCGCTTCAAACATTTCAATCGAGGCGATGCCATCAAATTGGGTGTTGAGGTCGCGATAGTCGGTGAGCGTCAGGTGCGCGCGTTCAGCAAAGGCATCAAGCCGTTGATTCGCGTAGGCCAATTGCTCGCAAGCGAGCGTGACACCAGTCACCCGGGCTTGCGGTTGTTCCAGCGCAACTTGCGCAAAGCCGCCCCAGCCGCAGCCGATTTCGAGAATGTCCGCGCCGTTTTGCAGTTGCAATTCGTGCAGCACGCGCTGGTACTTGGCACGCTGCGCCGCTTCGAGCGAGAGCGCGAAATCGCCGTCAAACAGCGCGCTGGAATAGGTCATCGATGGGTCGAGCATGAGCGCATAGAAATCATTGCCCAAGTCGTAATGGGCGTGGATGTTTTTCTGCGCCTGCGGCTTTGAATTGCGCTTGAGCCAATGCTTGATCCGGTAGACCAATTGCCCCAGCCACGAGCCATACACCGCGCGCTCAAGCAGGTGGCGGTTTTGTGCCAATAGAGCAATCAGAGCCGGCAGATCGTCCGCCGTCTCATCGGCCGACCAAAAGCCCTCGATAAAGCACTCGGCAAAGCCGATGTCGCCGCCACGCAGCGCGCGCGCGAACACCTGCCAGTCGTTGATCGTCAGGGTTGCATGCAGCGCATCGGGTGCTACCGCGCCTACAAAAGTGCGGGTGCTGCCGCCCGGCAGATGCACGGTCAACGTGCCGACTTCGAGGCGAGTGAGCAAGCGCAATACCACCTTCGCAGCCCAAGGCGCTGGCGCATAGCCCGCGCCCTGGGGAGCCGCTGGGCTGGGGGTAACAAACGGCTGCGCAAGCAGAGGGGACAACTGCGAGTGGATCAATTGGGGAATAAGCGAGCAGCGCATGAAATGGGAACTCAAAGCGAACGGGTGACGAAGTCGGCGGGTGGGGCAGGTTTACGAAAGAAGGGCACGCGCTTTAACCATAGTCGCAGCGCCTGCCAGTGGATTCGCGCCATCACGCCTACAGTGAAAAACGGAAAGCGCAGCAGGGTGCGCGCCAAGTTTGTCGCCGTGACGCCAACCGAACGCCCCGAGACGCAAGTGTCGATCAAGCGCCCTGCTGCGTCGGCAAAGTTGATGCGCGCCACGACCTGCTGCGCGCCTTCGCGCCGGGCGGCCAGAAAGCGGAATTGGTATTCGCCTTCCACACGCGCAAACGGCGACACGTGAAACACTTTGCGCGCAATCATTGGCGCACCCGGCAGCAAAGCGCCGCCATCCGGCTGGGCGATCAGGTAGCAGTGCCGCTCACCGAAGGTATTGTTCACCTCGACCACGATGGCGCGAGTCGTACCGTCAGCTCGCTCACAAAACCAGAAACTGACCGGGTTGAACACGTAGCCTAAGACCCGTGGAAATGTCTGCAGCCACACTTCTCCTTCGGCATCGGCAATGCCGTGCTCGCGCAACAGCCGGGCGATCCAATCGGTAGGCGAGCCTCCGTCACCATGGTCGGCAAAATGAAAGCTGAGCGGCGCGGCGCGGTTCACGCCCAGCCAGCGCGGCGCAGCACGATCCAGGGCTTTCAAGCCTGAAAGCGGAAAGCGCAGAAAGAATACCGAGTAGACAAATTTGTGTGCCGTCGGGCGCACCCGCGCATGCATTACTTGGCCTAAGAACAGCCATGGCGGCGGTTCTTCACGGCATATTGGCGCAACAAGCGCATCAGGCGGCATTCTTCAGCCTTGGTTCTGAGAGAGAGTTTGCCAATGCCGCAATCGCGTGGGCGACGTGCAAGCCCGATTTGAGGCCATCTTCATGAAAGCCATAGCCAGTCCACGCGCCAGCGAACCAGAGCCGATCTGTGCCTTGAATCTGCGGTACGCGTGCCTGTGCGGCAATCGCAGCTGCATTGAACACCGGGTGCGCGTACTCGATGGATTGCAAAATTGTCTCGGTCCGCGGCGACGTAAGTGGATTGAGCGTCACCATCAGCGGCGTACTAAATGGAAGCGGCTGTAGCTTATTGAGCAAATAGCTCACGGCCACCGGGCGCTTGCTGCTGCCAATCGCACCGGGCTTGCCAGAGTTACCCAAAAAATTCCACGCCGCCCAGGCACGGCGACGCGCGGGCAGTTGGGCGATGTCGGTATGCAATACGGCGTGATTAGTTTGGTAGGGGACGGCCGCGAGCACGCTGCGCTCGGCCGAGGTCGGCGCCTCCAGCAAGGCGAGCGCCTGGTCGCTATGGCAGGCAAACACGACTTGATCAAAATGCTCGATGCCGCGTGCGGTGACCAGATTGACCCCGGCTGCGGCGCGGCTGACCCGCGTGACCCCGGCGCTGGTCCGCACCGCGCACCCGGGCTGAGTGCGGATCGCGTCGGCGAGCTTTTCCACATACTGCCGCGCGCCACCCGCAACGGTCATCCACTGCGGGCGGTCGGCTACTTGCAACAGGCCGTGATTCAAACAAAAGCGCGTAAACGTGGCCACTGGAAAGTCCAGCATTTCGGCCGTGGGGCAGGACCAAATCGCGGCCCCCATCGGCAGCAAATACCAGTCGCGAAAAGTTTGGCTATAACGGTTTGCGTCGAGATAATCGCCCAGGCTTTGAGAAGCCGAGGCAGCCTCGCCGTGCTGCCCCGCCAAGGCACTGGCCTCACGATTAAAGCGCACAATCTCTTGCACCATACGCCAAAACGCCGGGCGCGCCAGGTTGCGACTTTGCGCAAACAGAGTGGCCAAGTTCGAGCCGGCCCATTCGAGGGTCGGCACGCCGCCCGTGTCACGCAGGCTCACTGAAAAAGTCATTTCTGACTTGGCAGTCGGCACGCCCAGCTCGTCAAACAGGCGTACCAAATTCGGGTAGGTACGATGATTGAACACCAGAAAGCCGGTATCCACCGGGTGGGTGATGCCATCCACCATGGCCTCGACCGTGTGGGTATGCCCACCCAGGCGCGTGTCGGCTTCGAGCAGGCTCACGCGCAACCCCGGCGCACGCGCCAGCTGCCACGCGCACGCAAGGCCAGAAATTCCAGCACCGATGACAGCAATGTTCATGGAAGTTTTACGAAAATGGAACTGGCTCGGATGCATGAACCTGGTGTGGTGTTGCACGCTGTTTGCGGCTTATAAAAATGATGGATTTTTCGTCGAATCGAGGTGCAAAGCACAGTCATAGTTCCACTATGACGAGCATTTGCAACGACGAGTCGGCGTAAAAGACGCATTTTTAAGTCGCATTAAGTGAGCAACGCTAAACTAGGGCAAGCAACGGCAGGATTTACACATTCCTTAGAGCAAGGGGGGAGGATCCGCCCAAAGGAAACTACCTGCCGCTACTTGCCTGGGCCAGCGCGCTCGCGCGGTCACGCTTGTCATGTTCAATCACCGCATAGGCGGAATGGTTGTGGATCGATTCAAAATTTTCCGACGAGACGGTGTAAGCGGCTATGCGCTCTTCAGCATTGAGCGCCACTGCGATGTCGCGCACCAAATCCTCGACAAATTTGGGGTTGTCGTAAGCACGTTCAGTCACCCATTTTTCGTCGGGGCGCTTGAGAATGCCGAACAGTTCACACGAGGCGGCGCGCTCGGCGATTTGAATCAATTCGAGCACCGGCAAGGGCGCTGCCACCAGCACGCGAATCACGACCCTCGAGCGCTGGTTGTGCGCGCCGTAGTCAGAAATTTCTTTCGAGCACGGGCACAAGCTGGTGACCGGCACCGCAACTTCAATCGTGTATTCCACCGCGCTGTCAGCTTGTTTTTTCTCGCGCGTCAGCACCACATCCACATCCATCAAGCTTGCCACACCCGACACGGGCGCGTGCTTGGTGTAGAAGTAAGGGAATTTGAGCGAAAGCAGGCCGGTTGAAGCCTCCAGCTTGCTCAGCATGCGCTCAAACAGGTCGGCGAACGACTGCGTGTCGATCTCGTTGCCATGGCTATGCATCAGCTCCACGAACCGCGACATGTGCGTGCCTTTTTGGATGGCAGCCAATCCGACTGCCATATCAACCAGCGCCACCGTGGCGACACCGGAGCCGTCCATCGAGCGCATTTTGATCGGGTGGCGCATGGCCCTGATGCCAACGCGGTTGATCGCGATTTGGCGGGTATCCAACGCGGATTGCATATCGGGTAGAGTCAAGCGGAACCTGTTGGCGAAAAGGAGTACGGTTTACGGACGGTCAGACTGAGATGTTGGCTGAGGAAAATCATATTTTGTCCTAGACAATTAAGCCACGTCTCAAAGATATAGTCTATTCTGTAGAAAATCAACCCCTATAACGCATTTTTTTGATACATTCATTCTTAATATTGTCCTAGACAAAATACTTGGTTTAAGGTTCAATAGCATTTTTGCCGTGGAATTGAAGTCCCCGTGACTCTCCAACCCGTTTCCGCTTCCGTGGGCACTGCAAGGTCGGCTGACGCTGGCACTTTTGTCGGCATCAGCGCGGTTGAGCGCGACACCGGGCTTTCCAAAGACACGCTGCGGGTCTGGGAGCGCCGCTACGGCTTTCCGCAGCCGCATCGCGACGCTGCAGGCGAGCGCCTCTACCCACCAGTGCAGATTGATACGCTGCGGCTGATCAAGCGCCTGATGGATCGCGGCATGCGCCCCGGCAAAGTGATCGGGCGACCGCTGGAAGAGTTGCTCGCGCTCGGGCAAACCGACCCAAAGCCCGCTCTCGCCTCCGCCGCTCTGTTCTCGGCGAGAAGTGCCGGAGCGGCAAGCCTGACGAGCTATCTTGACTTGTTGCGGGCCCACGCGGTGGAAGATTTGCGCCGCTCCCTGTCGCAAGCACTGCTGCGCCACGGTGTCGCCGATTTTGTGATTGGCACGGTGGCTCCGCTCACACAAATGATTGGCGACGCCTGGATGAGCGGGCGGCTGGCGATTTATGAAGAGCACCTCTTTACCGAAACTGTGCAATCCGTGTTGCGCCATGCGATTGCCGCGCTGCCAAGCGCGATTCACACCGCGCCTGCATCACGCCCGCATGTGTTGCTGACCACGTTTCCGGACGAACAGCACGGCTTGGGCTTGCTGATGGTGGAAGCTTTGCTCACACTCGAAGGCGCGCGCTGTGTCTCGCTGGGTACTGCGACACCATTGGACGAGATTGCGCGCGCCGCGCAGTCACATGGTTGCGATATTGTCGCGCTGTCGTTTTCGCAAGCCTACCCCGCCACTCAATTGGCCGACGGCCTGCGCGAGTTGCGCGCCAACCTGCCTGCTGGCACTGAAATTTGGGCGGGCGGCGCGGGTTCGGCCCTGCAGAAAAAGCCGCCGGAGCAAGTCCGCATCATCGGTGCGCTCAGTGCGGTGCACGCGGCCGTTGCCGAGTGGCGCACGCTACGTTTGCCGGCGGCGTGAGTAATCTGCCGGTCCGGCCTACGCAGTCTGCGAGCACCGGGTTTCGTGGCATCAAAGCCAATTTGCCCTCCAAACCCTGCCTGGTCTGCGGCCGCGCGATGACTTGGCGGCGCGCCTGGGCAAAAAATTGGGAGGCCGTCAAATATTGTTCAGAGCGCTGTCGTGCCGCCAAGCCTGCGGCAGGCAGAACCTCGCCATGACTCGGAACCTGATACTTGTATTAGGCGATCAACTCAATCGCGACAGCAGGGCCTTCCAGCAGCTCGATGCCACCCAGGATTGCGTGCTGATGATCGAGCGGCGCTCTGAGAGCCAACAAGTGTGGTGCCACAAGGCGCGCAGCACGCTGTTTCTGGCGGCGATGCGCCACTTTGCCGCCGAGTTGCGCCAACACCGCCTGCCGCTTGACTATGTGATGCTCGAAGAGGCAATCACAGAGCCATTCTTCACGATGCTTGCCCGAAAAATCAAGCACCACGCGCCGGACCGGGTGGTGGTGTGCGAGCCCGGCGAATATCGGATGCTGGCCGGCACTCAAGACACCTGCGCCGCCGCTGGGGTGCCGCTCACGGTGTTGCCCGATACCCATTTCTTGTGCTCCCGCGAGGAATTCGCGGCGTGGGCGGGCGACAAAAAACGATTGCTGATGGAAGCTTTCTACCGCCAGATGCGCCGCAAAACCGGCGTGTTAATGATCGATGGCGAGCCTGTGGGTGGCAGCTGGAATTACGACAAGGAAAACCGCAAAGCCTACCCGCGCACTGGCCCCGGTGAAATCGCGCCTGCCGCCCGCTTCACGCCCGATGCCACCACTCGCGAGGTGATGGCGCTGGTGGAAACCCACTTGCCCGATCACCCTGGGTCGCTGGCCGACTTCGCCTGGCCCGTGACCCGCGCCCAAGCGCTGCACGCACTCGACCAATTTGTCAGCACGCGCTTAGGCCACTTTGGCGACTATCAGGACGCGATGTGGGCTGGCGAGCCGTTTGGCTGGCATGCGCTGCTCTCGCCTGCGATGAATTTGAAGCTCATCAGCCCGCGCGAGGTGATTGATGCGGCGTTGGCCGCTTACCACCGGGATCGGCTGCCATTGGCGAGTGTCGAAGGCTTTGTGCGGCAGGTGCTGGGCTGGCGCGAATTCATTCGCGGGGTGTATTGGCTCGACGCTCCGCTGATGCGTGAAGCCAATCACTTCGGCCATCAACGCGCCCTGCCCGCCTGGTATTGGAACGGCAAAACCCAGATGAATTGCATGAAAGAGAGCATTGGGCAAACCTTGCAATACGGTTTCGCGCATCACATTCAGCGCTTGATGGTGACTGGCAACTTCGCCCTGCTCGCACAGCTGAATCCGCAGCAAGTGGAAGACTGGTATTTGGCGGTGTATGTCGATGCGGTTGAGTGGGTTGAATTGCCCAATACCGCCGGCATGGCGCTCTATGCGACTGGCCCGCGCTTTACCTCCAAGCCCTACATCGCCTCGGGCGCTTACATCAAACGCATGAGCAACTATTGCAGCGGCTGCCGCTATCAGCCACAGGTGCGCACTGGCCCAAAAGCCTGCCCGATGACCACGCTGTACTGGAATTTTCTCGACACCCACGAAGCGGCGCTGTTCAAAAATATGCGCACCGTGCTGATGGCAAAAAGCGTGCAGCGCTTGAGCGGTGACGAGCGCGCGGCAATCCGCTTGCATGCCGCGCACGTACTTAATAATCTTGACTCTCTATAATCGCCAGCTTAGCCGTGAAGGAAATGTGATGCTCTACCCTGAACTGTTCAAATCGCTTGAAGCGGTGCGCTGGAACATGGCCACCGACGTGCCGTGGGACTCGTTTGATGCGTCCCAATTGACTGACGAGCAGGCGCAAACGATCAAGATGAACGCGATCACCGAGTGGTCGGCCTTGCCCGCCACCGAAATGTTCTTGCGTGACAACCTGGACGACAGTGACTTTTCGGCCTTCATGTCGATCTGGTTTTTTGAAGAACAGAAGCACTCTCTAGTGCTGCTCGAATATCTGCGCCGCTTCAAACCGGCAATGCTGCCCACCGAGGCCGAGTTGCACAATGTGCGTTTCACCTTCGACCCGGCCCCCGCGATGGAAACGCTGATGCTGCATTTTTGTGGCGAGATTCGCTTGAACCACTGGTATCGCCGTGCCTCTGAATGGCATACCGAGCCGGTGATCAAAAAAATCTACGACCTGATTTCGCGCGATGAAGCGCGCCATGGCGGGGCTTACCTGCAATACATGAAGCGCGCGATCGGCAATTTTGGCGACTCAGCCCGCGCCGCCTTTGCCAAGGTAGGCGTGTTGATGGCCTCCGCCAACCGCACCGCTCAGGCGCTGCACCCGACCAATTTGCACGTGAACGAGTCGATGTTTCCGCATGACACGGTGCAGTCAAAACTGCCCGACCCTTCGTGGCTTGAACGCTGGCTCGACACGCAAATCAAGTTTGACCGCGAATGGGAAACCAAGGTAGTCAAACGTATCTTGCACAACATGGAAATTTTGTTTGAGTGCAGCTTTGACTCGGTGCAAGACTTGAACCGTTACCGCAAAGAAGTCATTAAGCAATTGAATGCCTCACTTGCGGCGAGTGCGCCGGTGGCGGGTTAGCACGCTTAGGGTCAGCAAGCTCGTGTCAGCCCCGTCGTTTGAAGCCAAGCTGGTAGCACGCGAGGGCGCTGCGGCTCGTGCGGCCTTGCTGCCACGCCCCTTGGTATTTACCAATGGCGTGTTCGACCTCCTACATCGCGGCCACGCCACCTATCTGGCGCAAGCCCGTACCCGTGGCGCAAGCCTGGTCGTTGCACTCAATACCGACGCTTCGGCGCGCCGCTTGGGCAAAGGCCCAGAGCGCCCCCTGAACAACGAGGCGGATCGCGCAGCACTGATTGCCGCGCTCGGCGCGGTGGATTTGGTGACGTGGTTTGACGAAGACACGCCCCAAAACTTGATTGCAGAAATCAAGCCCGACATTCTCATCAAAGGCGGCGACTACGACATGACCAAGTTGCCCGAAACCGCTCTGGTACAAAGCTGGGGCGGCGTGGCTTTGGCGATTCCATTCATTCATCAGCGCTCGACCACCGCGCTGGTGAACAAGGTGCGCAGCGTATGTTGATTGAGCGCTGGCCGTCGAGTGGCCGAGGGCGCAGCCGCACCTCCGCTTACGGCGAATTGGTGTGGACGGTCGAGACGGCCCGCAACCCGGCTGCCGACTTCGCGGCGCAAACCGCCGACGTGTTGGCGTTGCTCGATACCTCACTCAGCGAAGCGGGCTCTGATCGGCAGCGCATGCTATCGGTTCAGGTGCTACTCACTGATATCGGCAATCGCCCCGCTTTTGATGCGCAATGGTGTGAGTGGCTGGGCGATGATCCACAAGGGTGGCCGCAACGCGCCGTTTCAGAAGCCAAACTGGCTCCCGGTTTGCTGCTTGAAGTTGTCGTGACGGCCGCACGCTTGCCGGGGATGAGGTGAGCAACGCCGCGCCGTCGATCTTCGCCATCGGCGACGTGCAGGGCTGCCAAAACGCGCACCTGCGCTTGCTCGACAAGATTCATCGCATCGCCACCGCGCCACGCCTGTGGTATGTCGGCGATTTGGTCAATCGCGGTGAAGATTCTGCGGGCGTGCTGCGCACCATCAAAGCGATGGGTGATGCCGCCGTGGCAGTGCTGGGCAACCACGATTTGCACCTGCTCGCGGTGGCGCGAGGCTTAGCCAAACAGAAGGCGGGCGACACCATGGACAGCGTGCTGCAAGCGCCGGATCGCGATGAATTGCTGCACTGGCTACAGCGCCGACCGCTCGTGTACAGCGAAGCCGGTCAGCTGTTGGTTCACGCCGGGCTGCCACCGCAATGGACGGCGCAACAGGCGGCGTTCTTGGGTGGTGAAGTCACTGCCGTACTTGCTGATGAAGCGCGCGCCGCAGATTTTTTCGCGGGGATGTATGGCAACGAACCGTCCCGCTGGGACGATACTCTGCAAGGCCAAGCGCGCTTGCGCTTTATCGTCAACGCCTGCACCCGGCTGCGCTATTGCAATGCCGATGGCACGCTCGATTTTTTGAGTAAGGAACAAGCCACGCCGCGCGGCTATCAAGCGTGGTTTGACATGCCCGAACGCGCGAGCCGCGATACTTCCATCGTGTTTGGGCATTGGGCAGCGCTGGGCTTGGTGCAACGGCCCGGGCTGACCGGCTGCGACACCGGCTGCGTGTGGGGGCGGCAATTGACGGCGGTTAATCTTGCCAGCGGCGAAGTGCTTCAGGTCGATGCCTGAAGACGCTTATCCCATCAGGCTTTTCAGGTGCATCATCTGGAAACGCACGCTAGTAGACCCTCTTCATACCCCTGCGCCGTAGAACAAATCGTCAGCAATTGACGGCGTGGCAGCGTGAAGCGATCCGCGAATGCCAGATGCACCCAGTGCCCGTACTCGTGAATGATTTGGTCGAACTGCAGATCAGTAGCTGCTAGGGCTCGCGCGACTTCTAGCGGCGTGCCAAATGCTGGGCAGACAAAATCGGCCGCCAAGCCGCGCGCGTGGGCCGAGTGCGTAACACCGCCGACTGCCACATTGAGCGCAGGCGACCGATACGCGCTGCTGATGCTCAGCTCGTTCCTCAAGAGCGACCGGCTACGCTCCAGGCCCAGCGCCAAACGACGCAGATTGGGCAGGTGTTCTTTTGGCGGTTGATTGTCCAGGCCAAGCTCCTGCGCTTTTTGCGACGCAGTGAGTGCTTGCAACGTAAAATTTTCTGAGAGCTTCATCAAATCAATTATTCCAGTTCTAAAGGAGACCAAAATGAAAAAATCAACCGCATGGCGTTCGCTGGCGGCCAGTATGGCACTGGTCGGCACGACCTCCGCTTTTGCGCAAGCGCAGATCAACGTGATTTGCAGCGTGCAAGCCGAGTGGTGCAACATGCTGGCCACCGTATTTGCGCGCACCACCGGCACCAAGGTGAACATGGTGCAAAAAGGTTCAGGCGAAGCCTTCGCGCAATTGAGCGCCGAGAAGGCCAACCCGAAGACCGACCTCTGGTTTGGCGGCACCGGCGACCCGCATTTGCAGGCCGCTGAAGTGGGCATCACCGAAGAGTACAAATCGCCTTCTCTGGGCAACTTGCAAGACTGGGCGCAAAACCAGGCGAAGGACTCTAAATACAAAACCGTTGGCGTGTACATGGGCGCATTGGGCTTTGGCTACAACACCGAAGTGCTGAAGAAGAAAAACCTGCCAGTGCCGACTTGCTGGGCTGATCTGCTTAAGCCCAATATGAAAGGCGAGATTCAAATGGCCAACCCGAATTCATCGGGTACTGCCTACACCGCGATTGCTTCACTGGTGCAATTGATGGGCGAAGACAAAGCCTACGAGTACCTCAAAGGCCTGCATCGCAATATCGGCCAATACCCGCGCTCGGGCACAGGCCCGATCAAGAATGCGGCGCGTGGCGAGACGGCGGTGTCGATCAGTTTTGTGCATGATGCGCCGGGCGAAGCCTTAGCGGGTTTCCCGGTCAAAGCGGTCACGCCGTGTGAAGGCACGGGCTACGAAATTGGCTCGATGAGCATTGTCAAAGGGGCCCGCAATATGGAGGCGGCGAAGAAGTTTTACGACTGGGCTTTGACCGCCTCGACGCAAGAGATGGGCGCGGCAGCGAAACAGTTTCAGGTGCCCTCGAACAAAAACGCCAAGGTGCATGAACTGGTGCCCGACTTCAAGAAGATCAAACTCATCAAGTACGACTTCGCCAAGTATGGTGCCGCCGCAGAACGCAAGCGATTGCTGGAGAAGTGGGAGAAAGAGGTCAACTCGATTCCGCGCAGTTAGGTAAGCGTGGTGCCAGCCTTGCAAGGTCTTCCCTCACTCCAACCCTCTCCCCGAGGGAGAGGGAGCAATTCGTGGCTGCTGAAACTCCCTCTCCCCCTGGGAGAGGGTTGGGGTGAGGGAAAGCCCGCATGAGATCACCCCCGCAACGCGCGGCACTGGCCTGGGCGCTGGCCGGCCTTGCTGCCTGCGCCGTACTGCCCTGGTATTCCTTGCAGGGCAACGTGTTTGCCCTGGGGTGGCTGCCGCACATCGCCACCAAAGAGGCCGCGCCGCTGCTGCTGCAAGCCTTTTCACACGGGCGCGGCTGGTTGTTGCCGATTGGCCTGTTGTTCGCGCTTGCGGCAGCGATTGCCTTCACCTTCCCCGCCGCAGCCCGTAAGCCACTGGGCGCATGGCTGGTAGGGATCGGCGGATTCGGCGTGGCTTACACGCTGCTGCAAGGCTTTGCGCTGGGCATCAAGGGCTGGAGCTTCGGCTTTCTCACCGCGCTGGCGGGCACGACCACCCAAACGCAGATCGGCATGGGCTTAGGCGCGGTGCTGGTGGTGCTGGGCTTTCTGTTTTTACTCACCACCGGCATCGCGCTGCGCGGCAGCTTTCGTGGCGACATGTTCGTAGCCGGTGGCGTGGGCTTGTGTGTGCTGTTGGTCGTGTTGTTCACGTTTGTGCCGCTCTTCGTAATGCTGACCGGCGGCTTTCAAAATCAAGAAGGCGCGTGGTCGATCAGCGCGTTTGCGAACCGGCTTTTCAATGAGCGCATCTGGGGCCTGGCCTGCGTACAAGGCGCGGGCCGCTGCGGCGTGGCATGGAATACGCTGTTTCTGGCGCTCTGCACGGCCACCGGCTGCACCCTGCTCGGCCTGGCATTTGCACTCACGGTCACGCGCACCAAATTCCCGGCCAAGAAGCTGGTGCGGGTGTTGACAGTGCTGCCGATTGTGACTCCACCGTTTGTGATCGGCTTGGGGTTGATTTTGATTTTGGGGCGTTCCGGCCTGGTCAATCAGTTTCTCGAATACGCCTTTGACATCGCGCCTTCGCGCTGGATTTACGGCTTGCAAGGTGTGCTGTTGGCGCAGTTGTTTGCGTTCACCCCCGTCGCGTTTTTGGTGCTGATCGGCGTGGTCGAAGGCGTTTCGCCTACGCTCGAAGAAGCCGCACAAACGCTGCGCGCAGATCGCGCAAAAGTGTTCACCACGGTCTCGTTTCCGCTGATGCTGCCCGGCATTGCCAATGCTTTCCTGATCTCCTTTATCGAAAGCATCGCCGATTTTGGCAACCCGATTGTGCTGGGCGGCAACTACGCGGTGCTCTCGACTGAGATTTACTTCTCCATTGTCGGCGCGCAGCTAGACCAGGGAAAGGCGGCGGTGCTCGCCCTGATTCTTCTCAGTTTTGCGCTCGGCGCATTTTGGATTCAGCGCCGCGTACTCGGCAAAAAGAGCTACGTTTCGATGACCGGCAAGGGTGACTCCGGCCTGCCGGTGCCGCTGCCCGCGCGGGTCGAAAAAGGCGTGTACGCGATCGTGATTCCGTGGCTGTGCCTGACCGTGATTCTCTATGTGCTGGCGCTGTTGGGCGGATTTGTTGAAACTTGGGGTCGCGATTACACGCCCACGCTCAAACACTTCTGGAAAGCGTTTTCTGTTGAGTTTTCTGCAGCAGGTGGTACGGGATTGGGGATTGTCTGGACCGGTGCGGCGTGGAATTCATTCTGGACCACGTTAACGTTGGCGACGATTGCAGCGCCGTTTACGGCAGCATTAGGCCTGCTCACCGCATGGCTCATTACCCGCAACCAATTCGCCGGCAAGAACGCCTTTGAGTTCATGACACTGCTGTCCTTCGCCATTCCCGGGACCATCATCGGTGTGGCTTACATCCTCGCCTTCAACGTGCCACCGATTGAAATCACCGGTACGGCACTGGTGATTCTGCTGTGCTTCATGTTCCGCAATTTGCCGGTCGGCGTGCGGGCCGGGGTTGCGACCATGAGCCAGCTCGATAAGTCGTTAGACGAAGCCTCACTCACCTTGCGTGGCAGTTCGTTCACGACCTTGCGCCGCGTGGTGTTACCACTCATGCGCCCGGCGATTGTCGCCGCATTGGTGTACAGCTTTGTGCGCTCGATGACCACGGTCTCGGCCGTGATCTTCTTGGTCAGCGCCGAATACGACCTGGCCACC
The DNA here is from genome assembly GCA_031362865.1 of Burkholderiales bacterium. Lineage (GTDB taxonomy): Bacteria > Pseudomonadota > Gammaproteobacteria > Burkholderiales > JAEUOS01 > JANLTH01. The sequence continues at coordinate 82,206 of JANLTH010000003.1, forward strand.
GCCTTCATCATCGGCCGCGTGGTCAACGCCGACTATGGCATCGCGCTGGCCTACTGCACAGTACTGGTCGTGATGATGATCCTCGCCATCTTGCTGATTCAATGGCTGGTCGGCGACCGTAACCAAAAAATCGGAAGGAAAAGCAAATAGGCGCGATTAAATAGGGACAGTCCCTATTTGTTGGCATCTATCCCATCGGACTATGAAAAAAGAACCGGCGCGAATTGTCTTTGAGAGCGTGCGCAAGGCCTATGGGCCGGTGGTCGCGGTGCGCGATGTGTCGTTTGAAATTCCGGCGGGCACGCTGGTGACTTTGCTCGGGCCATCGGGTTGTGGCAAGACCACCACCCTGCGCATGATCGCCGGGCTGGAGCTGCCCACCAGCGGGCGCATGCTGATCGGTGAGCGCGATGTGTCGGGCCTGCCTGCTTCTGAGCGCGATGTGTCGATGGTGTTTCAAAGCTACGCGCTCTTTCCGCACATGAACGTGATCGAGAACGTGGCTTACGGTTTGGTGGTGAGCGGTACGGCCAAACCTGCTGCGCATGCGGGGGCGCGTGAAGCGTTGAAGTCAGTCGGGCTGGAAGGCAAGGAAGCGCGCCTGCCTTCCGAACTTTCTGGTGGGCAGCAACAGCGGGTTGCGGTGGCGCGCGCTCTGGTGTTGGAGCCTTCGGTGCTGTTGTTTGACGAACCGCTCTCCAATCTCGATGCCAAGCTGCGCCGCTCGATGCGCGAGGAAATCCGCGACTTGCAGCAGCGCTTGGGCGTAACCGTGGTCTACGTGACACACGATCAAGAAGAAGCGCTCGCCGTCTCAGACCACATCGTGGTGATGAACCATGCCGAGATTGCGCAGATTGGCAGCCCGCGCGATTTGTACGAACGCCCCGAGACCGTGTTCGTCGCCACCTTCATGGGCGACGCGAATCTGGTGGCCGCCCTGCTCCAGCACACCAGTGCCACGCACGGCGACGTACGCTTGGGCGGTATGACTCTGCCGGTGGCGCATCGTGGCATCGCCGCAGGCCAGGTGCAGGTGAGCCTGCGCCCGGAAAGCCTTGCGGTACAAGCTTCTTCAGCCATGCATGCCGGAGAAACGCACCCAGCAGGCATCTTGCAAGGGGTCATCAAGAAGGCCGCCTATTTGGGCACGCACATCGAGTATCACGTCACCACCGCTATCGGCGAACTCTTTCTCAAGTGCGACGAAGTGTTGCAGCCGATTGCACCGGGGGCCGATGTCAGCCTCACGCCCACCGGCCATGGCGTGACAGTGCTTAAGCCGTGAGCCCAGGCAGAGCGGGCGGCGCGGGTGGAGTGCGGCGCGCGCGACGCGATACCGTGTGGTTCTTCGATTTAGACGACACGCTGCACCATGCCACACCGCATATCTTTCCGCACATGAACCGACTGATGACGGCTTACGTGATGGAGCATTTGGCACTTGACGAGGCCGCCGCGAGCGCGCTGCGCGAAAGCTATTGGCATCACTACGGTGCCACTCTGCTAGGCTTGATGAAGCGCCATGGCACTGACCCGCGCCACTTTTTGGCCGCTACCCATCAGTTCCCCGATCTGGCGGCGATGGTGGTGAACGAGAAGCGTTTGCGGCAAACCCTGTGCGCGCTGCCGGGTGTCAAGGTGCTTTTTTCTAATGCGCCGAAGGGCTATGTGAGCGCGGTGCTAGCGCTGCTGAAGATTGACGATCTCTTCGTTGAAGTAGTGACGATGGAGTCGCTCAAGTTTCGCCCAAAACCGAGCACAGCGGCGATGCGACGGGTGTTTGCGCGGCATCCAGCGCGCCACCAAATCATGGTGGAAGACAACCTGCCCAATCTGCGTAGCGCGCGGCGCTGTGGCCTGAGCACGGTGTGGATGCGCCCCGACAAAATCCGCTTTCGCGGGCGCCCTTGCGGCGTTGACCTCACCGTAAAATCTTTGCAGCAGGTCAGAAAATCCGTGGGAGCGGGAACACTATGAAAGCAGGCGAGCGCCGGGTACAGATTCTGCAATTGATCGTGCAGATGCTGGAAAACCCAAAAAGCGAAAAGATCACCACGGCAGCACTGGCCGCCAAGCTTGATGTATCAGAAGCGGCGCTGTACCGCCACTTCGCCTCCAAGGCGCAGATGTTTGAGGCCTTGATCGAGTTCATCGAAGAGACCGTGTTTGGTCTCATCAACCAAATCAGCAGCAAAGAGCCGCAAGGCATCGCGCAGGTGCAGGCGATGCTCGGCATGCTGCTCGGTTTCGCCGCCAAAAACGTCGGCATGACGCGGGTCTTGATTGGCGACGCGCTGGTCGGTGAAAACGAGCGCCTGCAAGCACGTGTCACACAGTTGTCAGACCGGATCGAGGCTTCAGTCAAGCAAGCCTTGCGCATCGCCATCACTCAAGGCACAGTGGCTGCCGACACCGATGTGGCAGCCCACGCCAATCTGTTGGTGTGCTATGTCACCGGGCGCTGGCATCAGTTTGTGCGCTCCGGTTTCAAGAAAAATCCGCTCGAAGGTTTTGAAGCCCAATGGCGGCTTTTGACAGGCTGATGCCTGTAGAGGCTTACTCAGCAAGCATCTTCAAGCCATCTGCCGCAAGAGCCGCGCCAGATAATCGTTTCCAGCAATCGCCCGACTGCCAAACCAGCTCGTCATCTCACCATCAATCAGGCGAACGGTTTTGTTTTTGAAGCGCGGCTGCGCGGCCAATTCGTCGCAATTAGCCTGCTTGAACTGATACGGTTCGGTGGAAAGCAACACTGTATCGACCTCGTCAAGCCAAGGCTCATCCAGCGTGATGATCGGGTAGCGGGCACGCCCGGTTTCCGGCGATGATACCGAAAGAGGCTTATCTGGCAAGCTTCTCCAGCCCATCTGCGCGAGTGTTTGCGCGATGTAGGTCGATGGCGCAATCGTCATCCACGGGTCTTTCCAAATCAGATAGAGCACCCGCCTGGCGCGGTGCTCGCGAGCGGACTCTCGCAGCGTGGCCTGGCTTTGATTAAAGCGCTCGCACAGATTTTCGGCCTGTGCGTTTCGCCCAAAAATGCCACCGAGCAATCGAAACAAAGCGAGATTGTCAGAAGGGGCACACGGGTGGGTCACGACGACGTGCGGCACAAACTCACGCAGCGCGTCGACGGTCGGCTTCTCGTTTTCATCCACATTAACCAGCACGTGCGTGGGCGCAAGCTTGCGCAGTTTGTTCAAGTTGACGGTTTTGGTGCCGCCAATTTTCGGGATGCGACGCACAGCATCAACCGGGTGAATGCAATAGCCAGTGCGCGCGACCATTTGGTCGGTGAGCCCCAACTCGCACAGCAGCTCGGTCAGGCTGGGCACGAGCGAGGCGATACGCGGCCTACCCTGCGCTGGCGCGTGCGGCGAGCCGAGAGCGTCGAACAGTGTCATCCCCGTATAGGCCAACCGAAATTCATTTTGAGGCAGTGACCGTGACAGTAGGCCGCATTTTCTGCTCGCACAAGACGCTAGGAGCCTGTCGGACTTAAGTGAATCGGAGATGGTAACAAAGCGAGACGCCGAAGCCGCTGATTTGGTGGCCGCCGAATCTTGCAGTTCCCTTGACAATAGACCAACTGGCAGAGATAATTAAATACCAACCGGTATGTATGTAACGTGAGCGTATAGCCAAACCTACAATGAACGCCTCCACCGCAGACCCCGTCAAGAGCCTCAGGCAGCCGCGCGCGGTGCTCACGCGCACTAGCTTGCTCGATGCCGCGCTCAAGGTCATCCGCGCCAAAGGCTATAGTGCAGCCAGCATCGACGACATGTGCGCGGCAGCTGGCGTAACCAAAGGCAGCTTCTTTCATCATTTCTCCAGCAAGGAAGACCTCGCGATTGAAGCGACGCGCCACTGGAACGCGCTCACCGGTGGCTTATTTGCCAACGCGGCTTATCACCAAGTGCCAGACCCGCGCGCGCGAATTCTTGCTTACATCGATTTCCGCGGACAAATCGTGCAAGGCGAGCTGGTCGATGTCACGTGCCTCTTGGGCACCATGGTGCAAGAAACCTTCGACAGCCACCCTGCGATTCGCGCGGCTTGCCGCGAAGGCATCGAGAGCCACGCCCGCACGCTGGTACCCATGATCGCCGAGGCCCGCGCCTTGTACGCGCCCCAGGCCGATTGGAATGCCGACAACCTCGCGCTCTACACCCAGGCAGCGCTGCAAGGTGCTTTCATCGTCGCCAAAGCGCAGGGCAGTGCAGCTATCGCGGTGCTGCTGATCGCCCACTTACGCGACTATGTGCAAGCATTGCTGACCCCGCCGACTGTCCCGACAAACCGGCTTGAAACCTATATCGACGGCTATGTCATGGTCGTGCCCCAAGCCCACAAGGCGGCATTCATCGAGCATGTGAAGCAGTCGATTCCGATCTACAAAGAATATGGCGCGTTGCGCGTGGTCGATTGCTGGGCTGACGATCTGCCTATTGGGCGCATCAACACTTATGGCCATGCCGTACAGCTCGAAGCGGGCGAAGCGGTGGTGTTTTCGTGGATTGAATGGCCCTTCAAAGCCATCCGCGATGCTGCCTGGCCGCTCATCTTGAAAGACCCGCGCATGCACCCCGACGACAACCCCAGGCCCTTCGATGTCAAACGCATGCTACGCGGCGGATTTCAAACCATCGTCAACGGCTGATCCGCTGCAACTCGCTGACTCTGTTCATCATTCTTTTTAAAGAGAACCACTATGACCGACCCACAAATTCCCGTCACTCGCGGCAACACGTTGCAAGTGCACCGCGTGCTCACCAGCACGCCCGAGAAAATTTGGCGCGCCTTCACCCAAGCCGATGCGTGGGTGCGCTGGCTTCCGCCCAACGGTTTTACAGGGCATGTTTACGCGCTGGAACTAAAAGTCGGCGGCACCTACCGCATGTCGTTCACCAACTTCACCACGGGTAGCGACATTTTCTTTGGCGGCAAATACCTCGAATTGAAACCCAATGAATGTATTGCGTACACCGCGAAGTTCGAGGACGCGAACCTACCCGGTGAAATGACCACCCGCGTCATCATCAAGCCAGTCTCGGTCGGCGTGGAAATTCATGCCACGCAAAGCGGCGTGCCGTCAATGATCCCGCTGGAAGCTTGTTATCTCGGTTGGCAAGAATCGCTGCGCAATTTGGCACGCTTGGTCGAGCCAAACATCCCTGGCTGAGCGCCGTCATATGAAGCAGCAATTCACGGAATAGCGTTGACACCCAATTCTTTAAAGAAAATCGCCATGAAAATTTCGGTCGAAACCCTCGTGAAAGCGCCCATCGCCAAAGTTTGGCGCGCCTACACAACCCCTGAAGACATCAAACAATGGAACACTGCATCAGCCGATTGGCACACCACCGCCGCAGCGGTTGATCTGCGCGTAGGCGGCGCGTTCACGTCACGCATGGAAGCCAAAGACGGCAGCTTCGGTTTTGATTTCGCAGGCACCTACACCAATCTGGTGCCACACCAACTTATCGAGTATTCCTTCGGTGAACGTGTCGCTGTTGTTGAATTCAACTCTGCTGAGCAAGGCGTGACGGTGCGCGTTACGTTCGATGCCGAATCAACGCATTCCATCGACGAGCAGCGCAGCGGCTGGCAAGCGATTCTGAATAATTTTGCGAAGCATGTGGAAGCGACCTAAGTCGGCCAAGCCTCAGCCATCTATCATCCTTTTTTAACTGGAGAATTTCATGAGAGTCGAACCCTATTTGATGCTTTCAGGTCGCTGCGAGGAAGCCTTGGCTTTCTACCAAGCTGCTATCGGTGCGCAAGCTGTGGGAGTGATGCGCTTCAAAGAAAGCCCCGAGCCACCGCAGATGCCACTGCCGCCCGATTGGAGCGAGAAGATCATGCACTGCGCCTTTATGGTTGGCCAAACCTTGGTGATGGCTTCCGATGGCATGACCGTTGAGCCAGTCGATTATTCTGGAGTGAGCCTTTCGATCACGGCAGACGACGAAGCGCAAGCGCATCGCATGTTTGATGCCCTCGCCAAGAGCGGCAGCATCTTTATGCCAATGGGAAAAACTTTTTGGGCACCTTGCTTCGGCATGTGTACCGACAAATTCGGTGTGAACTGGATGGTCGGTGTGGATGCGCCGGTCGCCTAATTTTTAGGCGAAAAGCAGCATCCCTCCGTATCAACCGAGCGCTGAGCGCTCACTTTTCATTCCATTTCTAAATCATTACGAGATTAGGCGCACCGACGACGACAGTGCGCGAAGCACGGCTAGGAAGGGGCAACGACATATCGTAATGATTTAGAAATGGAATCAGGAGTCAATCATGAACTATCTAGACGGATTCGTAGCCGCTGTGCCCGCAGCCAACAAAGAGGCTTACCTCAAGCATGCGGCAGACACTGCGGTCATGTTCAAAGAGTACGGTGCCGTGAGCGTGGTTGAAAGCTGGGGCGATGATGTGCCCGAAGGCAAGCTCACGTCCTTCCCGATGGCGGTGAAGCGCGAGGAAGGCGAAGTGGTGGTCTTCTCGTGGATCGCATGGCCATCCAAAGCCGTGCGCGACAGTGCCTGGGAGAAAATCATGGCTGACCCGCGCATGGGCCCTGATCGCGCACCCCCGCCACTGGACGGCAAACGCATGATCTACGGTGGTTTTCAAATCATCATGGAGAGATAGCATGGCAACGCCCGCCAAGAACACGATTTGCCTGTGGTACGACGGCGATGCCGAAGAAGCCGCACGCTTCTATGCCTCGGTGTTTCCCGACTCGTCCGTTCAAACCGTGCATCGCGCACCCGGAGACTATCTGTCCGGCAAGCAAGGCGATGTCCTGACGGTGGAGTTCACGGTATTGGGCATCCCGTGCCTTGGGCTCAATGGCGGCCCCGGCTGCAAACATAGCGACGCGTTTTCGTTTCAAGTGGCCACCGTCGATCAAGCCGAGACCGATCGCTACTGGGATGCCATCGTGAGCCATGGCGGGCAAACCAGCGCTTGCGGTTGGTGCAAAGACAAATGGGGGCTGTCGTGGCAAATCACGCCGGTAGCCTTGATGCAAGCGATCACCGACCCAGACCCTGCGGCCGCGAAGCGCTCGTTTGAGGCGATGATGCAAATGGTGAAAATCGACATTGCCATGATTGAAGCGGCAAGGCGCGGCTGAAGATCAAGTTTTCGAGTGGACGTATCGAGACGAAAGCCACTGAGCACATCGCCCGCCTACCGCCCCGCCCACCTCACCCAAACCGAAGCTTCATCACCACCACAAACAGCGCCAGTATCAAGGTCACGAAATTGGCGATGATGATCGGCCATGCGCCGAGCATGATGCCGTACACCAGCCACAAAGCGACGCCGACGGTGAAAAAAGCATACATGCCCAGCGAGACTCCTTCAGCTTTTTTGGTGCGCCAGGTGAGCAGCACTTGCGGCAAAAACGATATCGTGGTGAGGCATCCGGCCACCAAGCCTAGCCAATCGACTGCGCTCATCTGGGTCACCAGATCACCGGTAAGCTTGCCGGGCCCGCTGGCGCAAGCTTGCCACGGCGCGTGCGATGCCGCTGAATCCGGCGGGCTGATCGGCGCTCGGGTGGCGTGTCGGCTCCTCGCTCAGGCTGCTACTCACGCGCACGCCGTGCATCATGCGCGTAGCCACCAAACGGCGCAGCGGGCCAATCGCGTTCAGCGCATTCAACCCCGCGCCCCGCGCCCACGCCAGCGGCACGAATTCGTTGGAGAAAAGGCTTACGTAGCCGTCGGTCAAGAGCACGGTTTCGTCGCGGTCGCGCGCGCGGGCACGCTCGAAGGCGCTCGCGAGTGCTGGCCCGCTCAGCCTTTCACCGGGTAACAAACCATCTTGCGCGACCGCCAATAGCGCCGCACACTCGAAGGCATCACGCAATCCCAGATTGAGGCCTTGCCCGGCAACTGGGTGAAGCGATTGGGCGGCGTTGCCGAGTGCGATCACGCCTGGGTCGGCGGGTGCGCCGCGCACTAAGCGTAAGGGAAAAATCGCACGGGCGCGAGCAGCGGTAAATGCGCCGAGCCGGTCGCCAAAAGCAGGCTGCAGCTCACGCAGAAAATTGGGCTCATCCAGCGCTGCCAGCCGTGCAGCCTCCGTATGAGCGCAACACCAAACCAAGCTCATTTGATCCGCTTGTTGGCCACCGTGGGGGCCCTCGTCGCTCGGCAGTGGCAACAAGGCCAGCGGGCCATGTGGCGTGAAAAACTCAAACGCTTCACCTAAACGTGGCGCACTTACGGTCACATCGGCAACCACCGCGCTTTGCAGATATTCCTTGATGAGCGTGATGGTGTGCGGTGTGCCCTCGGCCTGCACGTGTAGCATGCCGGGCTGCGGCTGCGCATCCGTCGAGCCGTAGCGAATCTCAATGCCGCGCGCCGTCACCTGCTGCGCCAGCGCTTGTGTGAGTGTACCCAAGCGCAGCACCGTGCCCAAGGCGGGCGCGCCGACATCAGTGTGGCGGATCACGGTATGCCCGAAAGCCTGCGCCTGCTGCACGTGGATGGTCTGAAGAGGCGCGCCGATCAAGCCTCTCCAGACATCGACCCGTTCCAGCAATTGACGGCTGCCGTGGGCTAAGGCGACGCTGCGCGGGCTGGCGACCAGATCACGTGCCCAACTGTCGCGTGGTTTGGACTCGACCAAGCTTACCGGCAGGCCCTGCGCATGGGCGAAGAGTGCGAAGGCCAGGCCGACGGGCCCAGCCCCAGAGATTTGGATGGCTGAGGTCATCGCCGACTTCAGCGCTGCATCACCGCTTCAATTTCAGCGACCGTCTTCGGTGCTTTGACGGTAATCAGCTCGCAGCCGCCCTTGACCAACAGCGCGTCGTCTTCAATCCGAATCCCGATGTTCCAAAAGGCCTTGGGCACGCCCTTCGCAGGCCGCACGTAAATGCCAGGCTCAATCGTGACCACGTTGCCGGGTTGCAAGCGTTTGGAGCTGCCGTCGTGATTTTTGTATTCCCCGGCATCGTGTACGTCCATCCCCAGCCAATGCCCAGTGCGGTGCATGTAAAAGGAGAAATAACCACTCTCGCGGCGGTTGCCTTTTTCGAGCACCGATTCGAGTGAACCGTTGCACAGGCCCACATCGATCATGCCCTGCGCTAGAACTTTGACCGCCACTTCATGCGGCACGTGGTACTCAGCGCCAGGTTTGGTGGCTTTTGCCGCGGCCGCCTGCGCGCGCAACACCAACTCATACAACTCGCGCTGCGGCGTGGAAAATCTGCCGTTCACCGGGTAAGTGCGGGTAATGTCGGAAGCGTAGCCTTGCAATTCGCAGCCTGCGTCGATCAGGCACAAATCGCCATCTTGCAGCACGGTATTGCCCGCCCGATAGTGCAGCACACAGGCGTTGCCACCGGTCGCAACAATCGAGGTGTAGGCCGGAAATTCGGAACCCGCGCGACGAAATTCGTGTAGCAGCTCGGCTTCGACCTCAAATTCGTGTTTTCCCGGTGCTGAAAAGCGCATCGCGCGGGCGTGGGCGGCAGACGAAATGTCGGCAGCCGCGCGCATCACTTTGATCTCGTCGGCATCTTTCACCAAACGCATTTCGTCGAGCAAGGCGCGCACATCGACAATCACTTCTGGCGCGCGCGCTCCGGCTCGCGATTGGGCGCGCAAGGTGTTTAGCGTTTTGGTGACGAATGCGTCAAAGTCTGCGTCGTAGCCCAACGCATGAAACAGGGTCGGTGCGCCATGTATCAATTCCACCAATTTGCTACTGATCTCGTCGATGGAAAACGCTTCGTCAAACGCGAAAGCGCTTTGCGCACCCGCTGGCCCGTAGCGAAAACCGTCCCAAATTTCGCGCTCTTCATGCTTGGGGCGGCAAAATAGCACGCTCTTGATAACGGCAGTTTTGCGGTGTTTAGTTTTTGGCAAAGCCACCAGCGCGAGCACGGCTTCAGGCTCGGCAAAGCCTGTCAAATAATAGAAATAGCTGTCGTGGCGATACGGAAAACCCGCGTCGCGGTTGCGCGGCATTTCTTTTGCGGTGGGGAGCAGGGCCACGCCGCCACCCGCGGCGAGCATGGCGGCAAGCAGGCGCTTGCGGCGCTGCACATAGCGGCGCACGGGAATGATGGGGTCGGCAAAAATCATGTTGGGTGTGGGCTGAAAAAAGGGCTAATCGACATTATGGGGCAAGGCCAGCGAGTCATTGAGAGCGGCTAGTCGTTCCGGCGTGCCCACGTCTTCCCAGCGCCCGGAGAAGAATTCACCCCGGACTTCATTGCGGGCAATCGCCCCATCGAGCAACGGGCGCATTTTGGCTTTGGTATGGGGCGGTACATCAGCGAAAAAACTGGCGCGATACACGCCAATGCCGCTAAAGGTGAAGCGTGGGGCGGCGGTAGTCAGGCATCCGCCTTGCAGGCCAAAATCACCACCAGCGTGCTGCGCCGGGTTGGATACCATCACCAGCCAGGCAGCGGCATCGCCCAGCTGCGCGGCGATGGTGTTGGCACGGGCAAATGGGTAGTCACAAAACACGTCGCCATTGACGACCAAAAAAGGCTCGTCGCCTTCTGCGAGCAGGGGTAGTGCGGTTTTGATGCCACCGGCGGTTTCCAGCGCATGCTCTGCGGTCAGCCCTTCGCGCGAGTAGGCGATGCGCACGCCATAGTACTCGCCCCTGCCGAGCGCTGCCTCAATTCGCTCGCCCAAGTGCGCGGTGTTGACCACGATCTCGCTAAATCCGGCGTTACGCAGGCGCTGCAAATGCCAGCCGATCAATGGCTGAAGACCAGCCACCAGCAAGGGTTTCGGGACAGTATCTGTGAGCGGGCGGAGGCGTTCGCCCCGGCCAGCCGCAAGGATCATTGCCCGCATCGGTCGTTATTGCGCATCGAGCCTGAATTTGGCATAGCGCCCTGGCGCATCTTCAATCGCCTTCAACTTGCCGCTACCTGGCTTGCGTGCCGGCACCTGTTTTGCCTTGTTGTGCGGCGCGACCCAGGCCAGCCAGTCAGCCCACCACGAACCCGGATGCTGGGTCGCTGTCCTGAGCCAGTCTTCCGGCTCTTTGGGCAGCTTGCTGTTGGTCCAGTAGTGGTATTTGTTGGCAGCTGGTGGGTTGACGATGCCTGCGATGTGCCCGGAGCCGCCCAGTACAAACCGGTTGGCACCGCCCAACAAGTGCGGCCCGGCGTAGGTTGCTACCCAAGGCGCAATGTGGTCTTCAATTGTGGAGATGAAATAGGCCGGGGTTTCGACTTTGGAAAGGTCAATCGGCACGCCTTGCAGCGTGACCGCGCCTGGCTTGGTGAGATTGTTTTTGATGTACATCTCACGCAAATAAAAGGTGTGCATCGCCGCTGGCATGCGGGTTGCATCCGAGTTCCAAAAGAGCAGGTCAAACGGGAACGGATCTTTGCCCATCAAATAATTGTGGACGTAAAACGACCAGATCAAATCATTCGCGCGCAGCATGTTGAAGGTAGAAGCCATCTCACTACCTTCGAGAAAGCCGCCGCGTTTGGCCATGCGCTTTTCGAGCGCGCTGACCTGCTGCTCGTCGACAAAAACGCCCAGATCCCCCGGCTTGGCAAAGTCGACCAGGCTGGTGAAAAAGGTGACGGATTTAATGCGCGTGTCTTTTTTGGCAGCCATTACGCCGAGCATACAGGCGGCCAGCGTGCCGCCCAGGCAGTAGCCGATCAGATTGATTTCTTTGACTCCCGTAGCCTGCTCCATTGCCGTCATCGCGGCCAGCGGGCCTTCGGTCATGTAGTCGTCGAAGGTTTTTTTAGCAAGCTTGGCGTCCGGGTTGACCCATGAAATCACGAACACCGTGAAGCCTTGATCGACCGCCCACTTGATGAAGGAATTCTTTGGCTGCAAATCGAGGATGTAATACTTGTTGATCCACGGGGGAATGATGAGCAATGGTGCGGCGTGGACATTTTTGGTCGATGGCTCGTACTGCAACAGCTGCATGAGCGGCGTTTCAAACACCACCTTGCCGGGTGTGGAGGCCACATTTTTGCCCAGCTCGAACGCTTTCGGATCGGTCATCGCGATCGATAGGCCGCCCTTGCCGCGCTCTAAGTCACGCATGAAATTCTTCAGGCCCTTGACCAAGTTTTCACCCTTGGTCGCCTGAATTTCGCGCAACACCGCCGGGTTGGTCATCGCAAAATTGGTGGGCGAAGCAGCATCGAGCATTTGCTTGCTGAAGTAACGCACCTTCTTTTTCGCGTCTGGCGAAACATCTTTCACCGACTCGATGTTGCGCTGAATGTGATCGGTCGCCAATTGGTACGACTGTTTGACAAAAGCGTGCCAGGGGTTAGCGTTCCAGTCGGTATCAGCAAAGCGCTTGTCGGCGCTTTTTTCTTTCGGCGCGTCCGGTGCGGTAGCGCCACCCGTTGTGCCCATCGCGCCCATCGCGCCCATCCAGGTTTCTTGCGCAAGGCGAAAGTAGTCTTGCGCGAAGCGCGTGTTCGCTTCCATCAAATGCATCGGGTCTTTGGCGGCTTGCTCGGCTACTTCGAGGAATGCCTTGCCGATGCCCAACTCGTCGGAAAACAGTGAAACCGCGTCTTCTGACTGCTTCTTGGCCATTTGCGGAATCAGCTTGGTGGCACGCTCGGCGACAGCGGCGATGCTCTGGGCGAGTTGCCCCATTTGTTCCATTTTGGCTTGGTCAGTCATGGTGGTCTCCTTCGATTTTCTATGCAGTCACGGTGAAAAAGCGTACCACGCCATCCGCGTCCACGCGGCTGGCGACCCGCCCGGTGTCGCGCAGGTAGTGCAAATGAGCGAGCGATTCACCAATCGCAAACACCATCTGGTGCGCATCCATCTTGCGCGTAAACAAAATCGGAATTACGTCTGCGGCGGTGAGCGCTTGCGGGGCTGCTGCCAGATGCGCTTCGAGCGCGGTGAGGCGCTCTTGATGATGATCGTGCAATTGCTGCACGCGCTCGTGTACGCCGCGAAACAGCATGCCATGCGAGGGCAGTACCAGCGTGTCTTCAGGCAACGCGCGAAATTTATCGATCGATTCCAGAAAGAGCCGCACTGAACTCATCTCCGGCTCATTCGGCCACACGCCCACATTGGTGGAAATGCGCGGCAAGAGCATGTCGCCCGAAATCAAAATCTTCATCGAATCGCAATAGAGTGCGGCGTGCTCGGGCGAATGACCGAAGCCGGAGATCACCTGCCAGCACCGCTCTTCAGATGGTATGCCTGAAGAAGTCCGTCCAGAGCCGATCTTCACGACGTCGCCCGGCATCATGCGAGTGTAGGAAAGCGGTACTGCGGGTACCAGCTTCTTGTAGTAGTCCTGCCGCGTGGTGCTCATCTCGTCGAGCGTTTCGGTATCCAGGCCGTGTTTGCGAAAGTGCGCGACTTGGCTATCGTTGTCAAAGCCCGGCATGCCCTGATTGAGAATGCGCGCCAAAAAATATTCGCCGGGCGCCGCCCAAAATGGCACCTTGAAGCGTTCGCACAGCCAGGCTGCGTTGCCCACGTGGTCCGGGTGCGCGTGGGTGATGAGTACCCGCACAATCGGCTTTCCGTCTAGTTCGTTGGCGAAAATCTGCTCCCACGCGTCGCGCGTAGCGGGCACGGCCACGCCAGTGTCAACCACGGTCCAGCCGTCAACGCCATTGAAGGTATCTTCCAGCAGCCACAGGTTGATATGGTCGAGCACGAAGGGGAGCTTCATGCGCAACCACTTGATACCCGGTGCGATCGTTAGGGTAGCACCAACATCGGGAATGTTGGGAAAAGGATATTGCAGGCGCGCTTCAAGGAGATTCATCGCAACACTTTACGTTCACGTAAACTCGCATTTTCCCCCGAGTTGCCATGCGCGAATGAACACTTACACCATCACCGAGCTCTCGCGCGAATTCGACATCACCCCGCGCGCGATTCGGTTTTACGAAGATCAGGGCTTGTTGCAACCAGCGCGCGCGGGCGCTGGCCAAGCCCGGGTATATGCCCAGCGCGACCGCACGCGCCTCAAGCTCACCCTGCGCGGCAAACGCTTGGGGCTCTCGCTGTCAGAAATTCGCGAATTGGTCGATATGTATGAAAGCCCGCGCGACGAGGCGGCGCAGCTGCAAAAATTCTTGAGCGTACTGGCCAACCACCGCGTGCAGCTCGAACAGCAGCAAGAAGACCTTCAGGTGATGTTGGCCGAGATTATGGCTTTTGAGGAAAAGACCCAAAAGCGCTTGGGTAGTGGCTTGGCTTCTACCGTTGCCGCCAAGAAGCGCGCGCCTCTTAGGGCCACTTGATTTCAGCCGCGTCCACTCGGCGTGGCGCAATCAGGTAGAGCACGTCGCCCGGCTGCACCATCCGGCTACCCTCGGCGTTGAGGTGAATTTGCGCGTCGTAGGCGTTGCCTGCCACGCCGATCAGCGTGACCGCGTGGTCGCGCTTGAGCGCCAACAGCAGGTCGTCATAGCGCATGGGCGGCAGATGCGCCGGGACTTGCAGCGACACTTCAAATTGCCCTTCAACACTGGAGAGCAAGTCGTGAATCACGCGCGAGGAGCCTGGGTCTTGCGCGGCCCGCACCACCATTTCGACCCCGACGGAAACCACCGCTTCGCTCTTTTTGCAATGTGCCTTGTAGAGCTTGGCGCTGGCCTTGTCGCGAAAATAGGCGACGTGATGGGCGCTTTGGTTCAGTGCCGCAGCGGCTAATCCTGCCGTCAGGGTTTCGCCGTCGTCTTCGCCAAACACGATGATGGTGTGTGCTTGCGCGACCCCGGCGCGCAGATGCAGATTTTCATCGACCAGAGTGGTGCCGCGCACAAACTTGACCAAATCGGGCAGCGGGTTTTCCATTTCCTGATGCGCGCACAGCACAATTTCGCGGTGCACGCTATGGCGGTCGGCGCGGATTTCATCGACCATGCGCCGCGTTAAATCGCCGCTCCAACCGAGGATCACGATGTGCCCGGACAATTCTTCGTAACTGGCTTCGCCGCGCATACGCTGCCTCCACAGGGTGCTTAAGGTCTGAACAAATTTGGTAATGCCCGCTGCAAACATCACGACACCGCCGGGCTGCAACCACAAGGACACAAACAGCCGTCCGCCCGGTGTTTTAGGCGCGATGTCGCCATAGCCAATCGTAAAAACGGTAGTCGTGTAGAAGTAGAAGAAATCGATTTTTTGCAGGATTTCGCCAGTTTCAAAGCGCGCCAAGCCCAAATAGGTGACCACGCAGTGCAGCACCATCAAGCACAGCAGCAAGCCCCACGACAGGCGGGCGACTTGGCTGTAGAAGAGCTTGCACAGGCGTGCAAAGGCGGCTTGAAAAGGCATGTGTGAAGTGTACTGCGGCGAAGCGCGTCAGTCGAGTTTGACGTTGGCGGCTTTTGCCACGCGCGCCCATTTTTCGATTTCACGCTGAATAAACGCACCATAGGCTTGCGGTGTTCCCGGGTCAGGAATCGAGCCGCGCTCAATGATTTTGTCGCGCAAGGCGGGCTCGCGCAGCAGGCGCTGAATGTCGGCGCTGACTTTTTCCACGATCTCACGCGGCGTGCTGATCGGTGCCAAGATGCCCGACCAGCCTGCGGCATCAAAACCGGGCACGGTGTCGGCAATCGGCGGCACCTCGGGCAGTTGCGGCACCCGCTGTGCCGTGGTCACAGCCAGCGCGCGTAGTTTGCCGCCTTTGATGTTGCCAAGCGCGGCCGTGACACTGTCGAACATCAGCATGACTTGGCCACCCAGCAAGTCAGTCATCGCCGGGCCGCTGCCTTTGTAGGGCACATGCACCAAGTCGATGGCCGCCTGGCTTTTAAACAATTCAGCCGACAAATGCTGGGCCGTGCCCGGCCCGGCGGAAGCGAAGTTGATCTTGCCGGGTTCCTTTTTTGCCGCAGCAATCAGTTCAGCCAATGTTTTGAACGGCGCATCCGGGTGTGCCACAGCGACCAAAGGCGCAATAAAAACGTTCGAGATCGGCGCGAAGTCTTCGAGCGGCTTGTAAGGCAAGCTTGCGTAAATCCCAGGGTTGATGCCCAAGGTGCCTGAGGTGCCCATGGTGAGGGTGTAGCCATCTGGCGCGGCGGTTTTGCCTGCCATGATGCCTGGCACACCGCCGCCGCCCGCGCGATTTTCGACGATCACGGGCTGCTTCCACAGGTCTGTCAGGCGCTCCGCCAAGAGTCTGGCGAAGATGTCGGCGGCTTGGCCCGGCGGCAAGGGCACGATGATTTTGACGACCCGGTTCGGGTATCCGGCTTGCGCAAGCGCAACTTGAGGCAGCAGGTTTGCGGCGCTCAAGATGCCCGCGCTGGCCGCCCAGCGCAGCACCTCACGCCGAGAGGCGCTGGCGGTAGCGGCAACACCAACGACGACGAGGGAGTGTTTCATGACTGACCTTTTATCCAAACAAAGTTGATCGAGTTGCGGTTGAGACCACGAAATCTGGCCGCAGTAAACCTCGCCTAAGCCTCGCCCAAACCTCGCTTAAGTTTTGCAAACCACGCGCATATGCCGTTTTTTGCCCGCCCTGAGCAAGATCGCGCTGTTCTCAAAATCGGCGAGGGACAACACCCGTTGCGGATTTTTCTCGGCTGCGTCGTTGATAAACGCGCCGCCTTGTTCCACTAAGCGGCGCGCTTCCGCTTTCGAGATAGCCAAACCCGCTGCGACGAATAGCTCCAACACCGGATAACCGGCGGCAAACTTTGCGCACGCCAGTGTCACGCTCGGTACATCAGCTGGCGCGCCACCGCTGGAAAATAAGGCATCGGCTGCATCGCGCGCTTTGCTGGCTTCCGCTTCGCCATGACACAGCTTGGTTGCCTCGAAAGCGAGCACTCGCTTCGCATCATTGATGGCTGCGCCTTTAAAGTCACTGAGACGCTCCACTTCCGCCATCGGCAAAAACGTGAAAAACGCTAAAAACCGCTTCACATCGCGGTCATCGGCGTTGATCCAATATTGATAAAAATCGTAAGGACTGGTGCGCGCCGCGTCCAGCCAAACCGCCCCCGCTGCCGTTTTGCCCATTTTTTCGCCGCGCGCGGTGGTCAACAGGGGGAGGGTCAGGGCGAATGCCTGGCTGGCGTGCTTGCGGCGCACCAGGTCAGTACCGGCCAAAATGTTGCTCCACTGGTCGTCACCGCCCATTTGCAGGCGGCAACCGGTCGCTTCAAATAGATGCAGGTAGTCGTAGCCTTGCAGCAATTGGTAATTGAATTCGATGAACGACAAACCCTCTTCACGCTCTAGCCGAGCGCGGTAGGCATCGGCGCGGATCATCTCGTTGACACGGAAGTATTTGCCGATGTCGCGCAAAAACTCGATGTAGTTGAGCTTGAGCAGCCATTCGGCATTGTTCAGAAATAGGCCGGTGGACGATTTGGGATCATCCGACAAGTCCAAATAGCGCTTGAGCTGCCCCAAAATGCCTTGTCCGTTGGCGGCAATCGTCTCCTGGGTCATCATTTGGCGCATTTCGGTCTTGCCCGACGGGTCGCCCACCATGGCCGTGCCGCCGCCGATTAAGCCGATTGGGCGATGTCCGGCGCGTTGTAAGTGCGCCATCGCCATGATCGGCATGAGGCTGCCGCAATGCAGGCTGGATGCGGTGGGGTCAAAGCCGATGTAATAAGTCACCCGCTCTTGCCCAAGCAGTTTTTGCAGAGCGGGCAAGTCGTTGCATTGAGCGACAAAGCCGCGCTCGGCCAGCACTGCTAGGCCATCGGGGTGTTTTGACAATTCTGTTACACTCATTGGTTAGATTGAATTTTTAGCGCAGGGCCACTTGAATATCGTCCGGTTTTTCCAACAAAAACAAGAACTTAAGACCGGGATGATCCAGAAAACGACTGCTGTTTGAGTCAGCCGCGCTGCTTTAGTGAATGGGGTTTGAGATGACAAAAATTCTAGCGGATGCGTCAAGAGCTGTCGCCGCACAGTTGACTACATGGGCGGCAGCAAAGTGGCGCGCTCCGCGCATGCGAATGCTCTTGCTGGCCGCGTTTGCGCTCTCGGGAGCGGCTGCCGTTGCAACCGCCGTCGCACCCGCATCGAGCGAGCTGACTGAAACGCAATCTGCGCCGTTTGTCCTCCCGCCGGGCGACCTGGTCGCCCTCGATGACAATAAAGATGCCGTGTTTCGCGAAGAGCGGGTGCGGCGTGGCGATACGCTGGGCTCGGTGCTGGCCCGCTTGGGCGTTGACGATGCCGAGGCTGCCAAGTATCTGCGTCAAGACAAAGATGCGCGCGTCATTACCAACCAACTGCGCCCAGGTCGCAACTTTAAAGCCAGCACTGCACCAGACGGCAGCTTGGCGCACCTTGACTATGCGCTTTCACCCACCGAACGGATTACGGTGCGGCGCGCGGGCGACAACTTCAGCACGGTGAAAGAAACTTTGGAGCTTGAGCGCCGCGTGCAGATGAATGCCGGCGTGATTCGCTCCTCACTCTTTGGTGCCACCGACGCGGCAGGGATTCCCGATGCGGTGGCCGTGCAGGTGGCCGAAATTTTTGCAGCCGATATCGACTTTCACCGTGATTTGCGCAAAGGCGATGCCTTCCGCGTGGTTTATGAAACCTTGCACCACCACGGCGAGCACGTTTCCACCGGCCGCGTTTTGGCAGTGGAATTTGTGAACAAAAACAAGACTTTTGCGGCGATTTGGTTTGAAGAGGGTGAGCACAAAGGCTATTACACCCCAGAAGGCAGCAGCCTGCGTAAAGCCTTCCTCAAGGCACCTTTGGAGTTTTCGCGGATTACCTCGGGCTTTGGGATGCGCCTGCACCCAATCTGGAAAACCTGGAAAGGGCACGCCGGGGTTGACTACGCCGCCCCCACCGGTACGCCAATTCGTACCGTGAGCGATGGAACGATTGATTTCGTCGGTGTGCAAGGCGGTTACGGCAATGTCGTGATCGTCAAGCATCAGGGCAAATACACGACGCTTTACGCGCACATGAGTGCCTTTGCCGCCAAGCTCTCCAAGGGCGACCGGGTGTCACAGGGCGACGTGATTGGCTACGTCGGCTCCACTGGTTGGTCCACCGGGCCACATTTGCACTACGAATTTCGGATCGACAACGAGCAGGTTGACCCGCTCACGGTGGCGCTGCCGCAGGCGATTCCGATGGATGCAGCCAAGCAGGCGGCGTTTAAAGCAGCCACCGCGCCGCTCAATTTGCGTCTCGCGCTCTTCAAGGGCGAAGCCGCCAAAGTTGCGGCTAACTTCGAGTAGGTTTTGAGCGCACCTTCAGCCATGCCGTCGGTATTCGGCGGGCTGATGTCTGGCACCAGCCTGGATGGCGTGGATTGCGTCATCGCCGACTTTTCGACAGCCGTGCCCCATGTGTGTAGCGCGACCCACCTCGTTTTCCCCGCTGCGCTGAAAGCCGAGCTGCTCGCTTTGCAACAGCCAGGCGCGAACGAACTAGACCGTAGCGCTCGCGCCGCCAATGCACTGGTTGATCTGTATGCTGAAGCGGTGAGCGCAGCGTTGCAAGCTGCCGGCTTGACACCGGGTCAAATCGCCGCACTTGGCGCGCACGGGCAAACCGTGCGGCATCAGCCGAAAATCGACGGGAAGCCCGGCTACACTTTGCAAATCAATAACCCGGCACGCTTGGCGGAAACCGTCGGCATCACGGTCGTGGCCGACTTTCGCAGCCGCGATGTTGCCGCCGGTGGCCAAGGTGCGCCGCTCGTGCCGGCTTTTCATCAGGCCGTGTTTGCGCACCCCACCGAACATCGCGTGGTGCTCAACCTGGGCGGGATCGCCAACGTGACCGATTTGCACCCGGAGCAGTCCGTGCGTGGCTGGGACACCGGCCCTGCAAACGTTCTGTTAGACGCATGGAGCATGGCGCAGCGCGGTATCGCATTTGACGACGAAGGGCACTGGGCCGCCAGCGGCATGCCTGAAGACGCGCTCCTGGCAAGGCTCTTGGCTGATCCTTATTTTGACCTTGCACCCCCCAAAAGCACGGGGCGCGATTTGTTCAATCTTGCTTGGCTTGCCCTGCGGCTCTTAGGCCACGAAGCTGCTGCCAATGTGCAAGCAACGTTACTCGCGTTGACTGCGCACAGCGTTGCCGCATCAGTCAAGCAGCATGCTGGAGAGCCGCACCAAATAATGGTTTGCGGGGGTGGTGCTCGAAACACCGCGCTGATTAAGGCTCTTCAGGCATGCATGCCGAAAAGCCTTGTCACACGCACTTCTTCAGCTGGATTTGATGAGCAACACGTCGAGGCTCTAGCCTTCGCGTGGCTCGCCCGCCAGGCGCTGCTTGGTCAACCGGGCAATCTTCCGGCGGTTACCGGGGCAGCCGGGCTGCGGGTGTTGGGCGCAATCTATCCGGCTTGAATCTGCAACTTTGCCGCCAGCTCCAGCAGGCGCGGCATGCCCGGCTCTTTGCGAGGCCAAGTCAAGCTAACGCCGTCGTTGGCGTAACGCGGCAGCACGTGCAAGTGCAGATGCGGCACGGTTTGCCATCCGGCAACGCCATTGGCCTGCAAAATCGTCATGCCTTCTGGCGCAAACGCAGCCTGTACGGCCCGCGCGACCCGATGGGCCACGCGCATCAGCGCCACGGCGGTGGCTTCATCGGCATCCAATAGCGTCGGGTAAGGGTGCTTGGAGGCGACGATCACATGCCCGTCGTTCACCTGGCCCGCATCCATGAAGGCGAAGATCAGCGCGTCTTCGTACACTTTGGCGCACGGAAAGTCGCCGCGCAGGAGTTTGGTAAAGATGGTGTCTGGCATAGGATGGGCGAAGGGGTAGGTGCTGGAGTCGAAAGTTTAGCGGCAGCGAACGAAAACTTCCGTCAAGGCGGGGCCATAAACAAAAAACCCCGTCGAGGCGGGGCTATAAACAAAACCCCCGACCGAAGCGGGGCTATAAACAAAAAACCCCACCGAGGCGGGGCTATAAACAAAAAACCCCACCGAGGCGGGGTTTTTGCAGCGAAACAACGAACTCGCTGAAGAAAACTTACTTCTTTGGTGCGTCTTTGCCGGCAGCAGCTTTTGGTGCTTCTTTAGCGGCTTTTTTCGCGGCTTTGGCTTCTTTCTTTGCCTTCATGTCGGCGTCGCGCTTGGCTTTTTTCTCAGCCTTGGCTTTGGCAACAGCTTCTTTCTTGGCTTTGGCTTCTTCAGCTTTTTTGGCCTTCATTTCAGCTTTTGCGTCTTTTTTGGCTTCAGGCTTGGCGGCGGCGGCAGCAGGAGCGGCGGCAGGCGCAGCAGCTGGGGCAGCGGCGGGAGCAGCAGGAGCGGCAGCAGGAGCAGCAGCCTTTGCAGGAGCTGCGGCAGGTGCGGTTTGAGCTTGTGCGGCAACTGCGAACAGGCCAGCAACGAGAGCGGATAACAGTTTGTTCATTTCGTGGACTCCAAAAATATAACGCTACGGTGGTTATTTAAATTGATGGGAAAGCAGACTTACCCGGAGCGAATAACGCCTGCTTAACCTGGCGGTTGACACCATTTCGAACAATTTGCAGCACTTCTGAAACATCTTGGGCGGAAAAAAACCGGAGAAACCTCCGGTTTTTCGTCCAGCGAACTAAGCTTTCTAGTTCGGAAAATTCAGCAGCCAACTACTTCTTGACAGCGGCTTTCTTGACAGCTTTTTTCGCGCCTTTCTTTTTGGCTTTTTTCTTGCCTTTGGCAGCTTGCACGTCGATTGACGAAGCGGAAGCAGTGGTCAGGTTCGAGGGTGCGGCAAACGAAGGTGCTGCTGCGCTCAGTGCGAAGGCTGCGGCGGTCAGGGTGGCGATAAACATTTTCATGGTGAACTCCTCTTTCATCGGAAAAACGGGGCGGAATTGCCTGGATTGCCTGGAGATACTCTGTCGCGGTGGTTCACTGGTGCTTGGTGCGCGATGCAGTACTTCCTTCAACGAGCCTGGGGGTTGCCTGGTTGACAGTAAGCTCGGCCTCGCGCCACTGCCCGGGGCGCAGGCCGTCAATCGACCAAGTGCCGATCCGGTGGCGGATCAGGCGCAGGGTCGGCAGGCCCACTTTGGCCGTCATGCGCCGAACCTGCCGATTCTTGCCTTCGGCAAGCGTAATGTCGAGCCAACTCGTCGGGATGGCGGCACGCTGGCGAATTGGTGGGTTGCGCGGCCAGAGCCCTGCCGGTTCGTCAATCTGTGAAGCCAGGCACGGCGCGCTGGTGAAGTCGCCCAGATCAAGACCGCCCTGCAAGGCCGTGAGTGCCGCAGCGGTAACGTCGCCCTCAACTTGCACCCAGTAGGATTTGCCCATGCTTGGGCGTCGCCCGGCAGGCGAGGCGATGCGGTTTTGCAGTCGGCCGTCGTCGGTGAGGGCCAATAGTCCCTCGCTGTCAGTGTCGAGCCGCCCGGCGGGGTAAACGTGGGGTACGTTGACAAAGTCCTTCAGCGTCGGGTGCGCACCTTCGCGCGTGAATTGGCAAATGACGCCATAAGGCTTGTTGAGCAAAAGAATCATTGCAGGACCAGAGTGGGGTCGAAAGAAAAACCCGTTTCGCGGCGGGAGAAAAAACAAAAAACCCGCCGAGAGGCGGGTTTTTCTGAGCATCCAAAATCGGGATTAACCGTTTTGAATGTTCGAGGCTTGTTTGCCTTTTTGACCTTGGGTCACTTCAAAAGCGACTTTTTGGCCTTCCTTCAGGGTTTTGAAACCACCCATCTGGATTGCGGAGAAATGTGCAAAAAGGTCTTCGCCACCGTCATCGGGTGTGATGAAACCATAACCTTTTGCATCGTTAAACCATTTAACAGTACCGGTTGCCATACGTATGAAACTCCAACTAGTGAAAAAAATGACGGGTCAACAAGATGTGGGCCCTACCCTTGTTCGATTCGATGAAACCGCGTCAAGCTCTTCACGCATGGTGGCCAGATGATGCCATTTAGGCGAACTGCAAACTGCCCAAACCGCCACATACGACCGAAACACCGATACTTCAGACAACTAGCTGCGTACCACTTGAACCAAACAATGAAAGCGTTTTACGGACAAATTGTTGCCCCGTCAAGTGCTTTTGACGACCTACTGTGGTTTGTCAAGCAGTTTATGTGAGGCATGCAACACTGGCGAGTTCAAGCCGCCGAAATACGCGGCCCTACTTGAAATTTCTGATTCGGCGACCAAGTTGGCCGGGTACTGCCGTTAGAGTGCGCCCCGATTCGGAATTGCTCGACGGCAAATGCGCAGGTCGCAGCGCTACAATCAAATCAAGTTCCACAACTGGCCGCCTCAAGGCGGTGACCACAACAATGGCAACACGCAAGGACAATGGCCCGCCGGAGATTCCGCCGGGATGGACCCAAGATGGCGGCGGCGAGAGCGGTGTCGCGGTCGCGCCCGAAAAGGAAAAGCTCAAGCCACCGGCGATGTTCAAGGTGATGCTGATGAATGACGATTACACGCCGATGGAATTCGTGGTGGGCACGATTGAAAAATTCTTCTCTAAATCGCGTGAAGCGGCCACCCAGATCATGCTCAAGGTGCATCGTGAAGGCATGGGGGTTTGCGGTGTGTATCCAAAAGACATGGCCGCCACCAAGGTCGAGTTGGTTTTGGGCCACGCGCGGGCGCATCAACACCCGCTGCAATGCCTGATGGAGGAAAACTGAATTTCGGTCAGACTTGCGCTAAGCGAATCCGCTGGT
Source organism: Burkholderiales bacterium (assembly GCA_031362865.1). Taxonomy (GTDB): domain Bacteria; phylum Pseudomonadota; class Gammaproteobacteria; order Burkholderiales; family JAEUOS01; genus JANLTH01. Next base: position 105,842 of record JANLTH010000003.1, read on the forward strand.
GGATTTCGCTCCTGCGGTTTTAGAGTAGAGTAGGGAGAAGCTGTCGAAACAAATTTTTTGCAAAAGTGTAAAAGCGCGGCCACCCGTGTGGCTGCGCAGAAACGAAAGGCACGTCATGATCGCCCAAGAATTGGAAGTCAGTTTGCACATGGCTTTTGTCGAAGCCCGGCAAAAGCGCCACGAGTTCATTACGGTCGAGCATCTGCTGCTCGCGCTGCTCGACAACCCCACTGCGGCTGAGGTGTTGAAGGCGGTGGGCTCCACGCTGGACGACCTGCGCAAAAACCTCATCAACTTCATCACTGAGCACACGCCGACGGTAGCGGGCAATGAAGACGTGGACACGCAGCCCACGCTGGGCTTTCAGCGGGTGATTCAGCGCGCCATCATGCACGTGCAGTCTTCTTCCAATGGCAAAAAGGAAGTGACTGGTGCCAATGTGCTGGTCGCCATCTTCGGCGAAAAAGATTCACACGCGGTGTACTACCTGCACCAACAGGGCATCACGCGCCTGGACATTGTCAATTTCATTTCGCACGGCATTACCAAGGCGCAAGAAAAAGCCAAGGCTGCGGCGGGCGAAGAAACTGAAGAAAAAGAAGAAAAGGCAGACAAGCAGCAAAGCCCGCTAGATGCCTACACCCAAAACCTGAACAACAGCGCCAAAGAGGGCAAGATCGACCCCTTGATCGGGCGTGATCTTGAGCTGGAGCGTGTGATTCAAACTTTGTGCCGCCGCCGCAAAAACAACCCGCTGTTGGTGGGCGAAGCGGGCGTGGGAAAAACTGCGATTGCTGAGGGCTTGGCCAAGCGAATTGTTGAAGGCGAAGTGCCGGAAATTCTGCAAAAGTGTGTGGTTTATTCGCTCGACATGGGCGCGTTGTTGGCGGGGACCAAATACCGAGGTGACTTCGAGCAGCGCTTGAAAGGCGTGCTCAAAAAATTGCAGGGCAACCCAGATGCAATTTTGTTCATCGACGAAATTCACACGCTGATTGGCGCTGGAGCGGCGTCGGGCGGCACACTGGATGCCTCAAACTTGCTCAAGCCCGCCTTGGCGAATGGCCAACTCAAGTGCATTGGTGCCACCACTTACACCGAGTATCGTGGCATTTTTGAGAAAGACCACGCGCTCTCGCGGCGTTTCCAGAAAATTGATGTCAACGAGCCCACGGTGGACGAAACCGTGCAAATTCTGCGCGGCTTGAAGTCGCGCTTTGAGGAGCACCACGGCATCAAATACTCCGCCGCTGCAATCACCACCGCTGCCGAGTTGGCGGCGCGCTACATCAACGACCGCCAATTGCCTGACAAAGCGATTGACGTGATTGACGAAGCCGGTGCTGCACAGCGCATCTTGCCCAAATCGAAACAGAAAAAGACCGTCGGCAAAACCGAGATCGAAGAGATCATCGCCAAGATCGCGCGCATTCCGCCGCATAACGTCTCGTCGGACGACCGCTCGAAGCTGAAAAATCTGGAGCGCGACCTGAAGAATGTCGTCTTCGGGCAAGACAAAGCGATTGACGCGCTCGCTGCTGCCATCAAAATGGCGCGCTCGGGCTTGGGCAATCCGGTCAAGCCGATCGGCTCCTTTCTCTTTTCCGGGCCGACTGGGGTCGGTAAAACGGAAGCTGCGCGCCAGCTCGCTTTTACGCTGGGGATCGAATTGATTCGCTTTGACATGAGCGAGTACATGGAGCGTCACGCGGTGAGCCGCTTGATTGGCGCGCCTCCGGGCTACGTGGGCTTTGACCAAGGCGGGTTGCTGACCGAGGCAGTTTCCAAGAAGCCGCATTCGGTGCTGCTGTTGGACGAGATCGAGAAGGCGCACCCCGATGTCTACAACATCTTGCTGCAAGTGATGGATCACGGCACGCTGACCGACAACAACGGCCGCAAGGCGGACTTTCGCAATGTGGTCATCATCATGACCACCAACGCTGGGGCCGAGGCACTGACCAAAACTGCGATTGGCTTCACCAATTCGAAGCAGGCTGGCGACGAAATGGCCGAGATCAAACGCCTCTTCACACCGGAATTCCGTAACCGCCTCGATGCCACCATCAGCTTCAAGGCGCTCGACGAAGAGGTGATTCTGCGCGTGGTCGACAAATTCCTGATGCAGCTGGAAGAGCAGCTGCACGAGAAAAAAGTCGAGGTGATTTTCACGGACGCGCTGCGCAAACACCTGGCGAAAAAAGGTTTCGACCCGGTCATGGGCGCGCGCCCGATGGCGCGGCTGATCCAAGACACCATCCGCAAAGCGCTGGCTGACGAATTACTCTTTGGCAAGCTGCTCAACGGCGGCAAAGTGACGGTCGATCTGGTCGCGGACGACAAAATTACGCTGGACATTGCGCCGCGTAACCCCGACAAGCCCGATAAGCCGGACGAAGGCCCGAAGGAAGAGGCGCTCGACACTGCGTAAATGCCGCCAAGACACCTGAAGAGGCGCGCCAGTCGTGCTTCTTCAGGCATCGCTACCAAGAAAATGGCATGGTGCAGTGCGGTAAAATTCGTTCATGGCAATCACACTGGCCTTAAGCAAGGGCCGCATCTTTGAAGAAACGCTGCCGCTCTTAGCCGCAGCCGGGATCGAGGTCAGCGAAGACCCCGAGCGTTCGCGCAAACTGATTTTGGGTACCTCGAACCCGCAGGTGCGCATCGTGATCGTACGCGCTTCCGATGTACCGACCTATGTGCAATATGGTGCCGCCGATTTGGGTGTGGCCGGCAAAGACATTTTGATCGAGCACGGCGGGCAAGGCCTGTATCAGCCCGTCGATCTGAATATCGGCTGCTGCAAGATGATGGTGGCCACCCGTCAGAATTTTGACTACGCCGCCGCTGTGCAACAGGGCGCGCGCTTGAAAGTTGCCACCAAGTTCATGAAGACTGCGCGCGATCACTTCGCGGCCAAAGGCGTTCACGTCGATCTCATCAAGCTCTACGGCTCGATGGAATTGGCGCCGTTGATGGGCCTTTCAGACGTGATCGTTGACATTGTTTCGACCGGTGGCACGCTCAAAGCCAATAACTTGGTAGCGGTCGAGCACATCATGGACATTTCTGCGCGCTTGGTGGTCAATCAAGCGGCGTTGAAACTCAAGCAGGCCCCAGTGCGTGCGCTGATCGAGGCGATTGAGGGTGCGGTGCGGTAATGCTGAGCAAGCGCATTCGCCAACTGGATTCGCGCGCTGCTAACTTCAGCGCACGATTGACTGAACTCACCCGCTTTGGCGCGCAGGACGATCCGGCGGTCGATCAAGTGGCAGCCACGATTCTGGCCGATGTCAAAGCGCGCGGAGATGCTGCTGTGCTCGACTGCACTGGCCGATTGGATGGCTGGAAACCAGCTACCATGGCGGCTCTTCAGCCATCTTCCGATGAAATTCAAGCGGCGTTGCAACGAATTTCAGCCCCGCAACGAGACGCACTTCAAGCCGCTGCCGCGCGAATTCGCAGCTACCACGAAAAGCAAAAGCAAGGCTCCTGGCGCTACACCGAAGCCGATGGTACCGAGCTGGGCCAGCAAGTCACGGCGCTTGATCGGGTCGGCCTTTATGTGCCTGGAGGCAAGGCGTTTTATCCCTCTTCGCTGCTGATGAATGCGCTGCCCGCCAAGGTGGCAGGGGTGCGTGAAGTGGTGATGGTCTCGCCTTCAATGGGCGGCGTGATGAATGACTTGGTACTCGCGGCCGCTGCGATTGCGGGCGTTGACCAGATTTTTCGCATCGGCGGCGCACAGGCAGTGGGCGCACTGGCCTACGGCACAGCATCCATTCCGGCAGTGGACAAGATCGTCGGCCCCGGCAACGCCTATGTGGCGGCTGCCAAGCGCCGCGTATTTGGCGCGGTGGGCATCGACATGATCGCCGGGCCTTCCGAAATTTTGGTGATCGCCGACGGCTTGGCCAATCCCGACTGGGTGGCGATGGACCTTTTCAGCCAGGCTGAGCACGATGAGGTGGCGCAAGCGATTCTGCTCACGCCAGATGCGGCCTATTTGGCGCAGGTGGCAGCGGCAATTGACCGTTTGGTTGAAACCATGCCGCGCGCCGAGATCATTCGCGCCTCGCTGGTCAATCGTGGCGCGTTGATCCTCACACGTGACTTGACCGAGGCCTGCGAAATCGCCAATGAAATCGCGCCGGAGCATCTGGAACTCTCGGTGGCTGACCCTGACGCGCTGCTGCCCTTGATCCGCCACGCGGGTGCGATTTTTATGGGCATCCATAGCTCTGAGTCGCTGGGCGATTACTGCGCCGGGCCAAATCACGTACTGCCCACCGCCCGCACGGCCCGCTTCTCGTCACCTTTAGGTGTGTACGATTTTCAGAAGCGCTCGTCCATCATCAAAATCTCGCGTGCCGGGGCCAGCACTTTGGGCCGGATCGCCGCGACGCTTGCCCATGGCGAAATGCTGCCCGCCCACGCCCGCTCGGCTGAAATGAGGATATGAATGATCAACACCACCCACTCGATCCGCCCTGAATTTGCCGCCATGCACGCCTACCCCGTGTCGGACGCTACCGGCATGGTGAAGCTTGACGTGATGGAAAACCCTTACCGCTTGCCCGAATGGCTGGCGCAAGAAATCGGCGAGATCGCAGCCGCCGTGGCGTTGAATCGTTACCCAGTGCCCACCTCGCAAGCCTTGCGCGAGCGGGTGCGCGCGGTAGCCCATGTACCAGCCGGGTTTGAGGTGCTGCTGGGCACGGGCTCCGACGAATGCATCCAATACATCACGGCCGCGTGCGCCAAACCAGATGCGGTGGTGCTGGCGCCGGTGCCTTCGTTCGTGATGTACTCGATGCAAGCGCTGTTTTACCGTTGCAAGTTTGTTGGCGTGCCGCTACATGCAGATTTCACGCTCGACTTGACCTCGACGCTTGCGGCGATCAAGCGCGAGCGCCCCACTCTCACTTGGATTGCCTACCCGAATAACCCGACCGGTAATATTTTTTCTGCCGCTGAGGTGGAAGCCATCATCCGCGCCGCCGCACCCGGCTTGGTAGTGATTGACGAGGCTTACCAGCCTTTCGCGCGCGTTACCTTCATGGGGCGTTTGGCCGAGTTTGACAACCTGTGCGTGATGCGCACCTTTTCCAAAGTCGGTTTGGCGGGCTTGCGCTTAGGCTATGTGGCAGGTGCGCCAGCATGGATCAATGAGCTCGACAAAGCCCGTTCACCTTTTAACACCAGCGTGATTACGCAGGCGATTGCCGACAAACTGTTGCAACACATGGACGTTTTTGAAGGCCAGTGCGCCAGTATCAGCGCTGAGCGCGAGACAGCACGCAGCGCACTGTCGGGGTTGCCCGGCGTGACCGCATTTCCATCGGCGGCCAACTTCATTCTGGCGCGCGTGCCCGACAGCAAAGCCACGTTTGACAAAATGCTGGGCCATCAGGTGTTGGTCAAAAATTTCGGCGGCGGGCATCCCCTCCTGGCTAATTGCCTGCGCCTGACCATCGGCACGCCAGACGAAAACCGTGCGATGATTGCCGCCTTGGCCGCGTCGCTGTAGAACAACTTCCAGCCTTACCGCTCACCCCTTACCCCTCGCCAACCATGCGCACCGCCGAAGTCACCCGCAACACGCTTGAAACGCAAATCCGCGTGGTTGTCAATCTGGACGGTTCGGGCAAACAATCGCTCAACACCGGCGTGCCCTTTCTTGACCACATGCTGGACCAAATCGCGCGCCACGGCCTGATTGATCTGGAGGTTGAAGCCAAAGGCGACCTGCACATCGACGCGCACCACACGGTGGAAGACATCGGCATCACGCTGGGCCAGGCAGTCGCACGTGCGATGGGCGAGAAAACCGGCATTCGCCGCTACGGCCATGCCTACGTGCCGCTGGACGAAGCGCTGTCACGGGTGGTGATCGATTTTTCAGGCCGTCCAGGGCTGGAATTTCATGTGCCCTTCAAACGCGCGATGATCGGTGCCTTTGATGTGGACCTGACCCATGAATTTTTTCAAGGCTTCGTCAATCACGCGCTGGTTTCGCTGCATATCGACAACCTGCGCGGCGAAAACGCCCATCACCAATGCGAAACCGTCTTCAAAGCCTTCGGACGCGCCTTGCGCATGGCGGTTGAACTTGATCCGCGCGCGGCGGGCACGGTGCCCTCCACAAAAGGCACGCTGACCGGTTGAAGGGCTGCTCGCCATGCGCATCGCGGTAATCGACTATGGAATGGGCAACCTGCGCTCGGCGGCACAGGCGATGCGCCGGGTCGCGCCACACGTGACCGTTGAAATCACAGCTGACGTTGCCGTCATCAAGGCCGCCGACCGCGTGATCTTTCCCGGTCAGGGCGCGATGCCCGATTGCATGGGCGAAATGCGCCGCTCCGGCCTTGAGGAAGCAGTGCGCCACGCCGCTCTCAACAAGCCATTTCTTGGCATTTGCATCGGCATGCAAATGCTGTTTGATGAAAGCGAAGAAGCCCATCCGCCTGAACCGGGCCAGCCCAACACCGGTACTGCCGGACTCGGTATTTTCAAGGGGAGGGTGCGCCGCTTTCCGCATGAGTGCATGCTGAGCCTTAGTGGCGAACGCCTCAAAGTGCCGCACATGGGCTGGAATAATGTGATCCAAGCCGAACCGACGCATACGCTCTGGCAAGGCATCGCCTCCGGCGCGCGCTTTTACTTTGTGCACAGCTACTTCCCCGACCCTTTGAACCCAGTCGAGTCAACCGCCGCTGCCGACTATCCGTTTCGTTTCACCTGTGCAGTGGCTCGCGATAACATTTTTGGCGTACAGTTTCATCCTGAAAAAAGCCACGACGCTGGCTTGACGCTGTTGGCAAATTTTGCGCGTTGGAATCCATAATTCATCCCACCTCAAGCTCGGTGTCCTATGCTCATCATTCCCGCGATTGATTTGAAAGACGGTCATTGCGTTCGCCTTAAGCAAGGCGACATGAATGAGGCCACCGTGTTTTCTGAAGACCCGGGCGCGATGGCGCAGCACTGGCTCGACCAGGGCGCGAGGCGCTTGCATTTGGTCGACTTGAATGGTGCGTTCGCTGGCAAACCGAAGAATGAGGCGGCCATCAAAGCGATTTGCCGGGTGATCGGCGACAAAATTCCGGTGCAATTGGGCGGCGGCATCCGCGACCTAGATACGGTGGAGCGTTGCTTGGACGACGGCCTGAGCTATGTGATTATCGGCACCGCTGCGGTGAAAAATCCGGGCTTTTTGCACGATGCCTGCGGCGCTTTTCCGGGGCAGATCATTGTCGGCCTCGACGCTAAAGACGGCAAAGTAGCCACCGACGGCTGGAGCAAACTCACCGGCCACGACGTGATTGATCTGGCAAAAAAATTTGAGGACTACGGCGCTGAAGCCATCATCTACACCGACATTGGCCGTGACGGCATGCTCTCGGGTGTCAATCTTGAGGCCACCGTGCGCCTGGCGCAAGCGATGCGCATTCCTGTGATTGCCTCCGGCGGTATTGCGACTTTGAAGGACGTGACCGACCTTTGTGCGGTCGAGAGCGAAGGCATCATCGGTGCCATCGCCGGGCGGTCGCTCTATGAAGGCACGCTCGATTTGAGGCTGGCGCAAATAGAGGCGGATCGTCTTGGCGGCTTTTCCGGTTCAAAGTAGATGCTTGCCAAACGCATCATCCCTTGTCTCGACGTCACCGCTGGTCGCGTGGTCAAGGGCGTTTCGTTCGTCAACCTGCGCGACGCCGGTGACCCAGTCGAGATCGCCCAGCGCTACAACGATCAAGGCGCGGATGAGCTCACTTTTCTCGACATCACCGCCTCGTCTGATGGGCGCGATCTGATCCTGCACATCATCGAGGCGGTTGCCTCGCAAGTTTTCATTCCGCTCACCGTCGGTGGTGGTGTGCGCAAGGTCGAAGACGTGCGGCGGCTCTTGAACGCCGGGGCCGACAAAATCAGCATCAACACCAGCGCGGTGCAAAATCCGCTGTTGGTGGCTGCGGCGGCGGCCAAGCATGGCTCGCAATGCATCGTGGTGGCAATTGATGCCAAACAGTCTGCGCCTGGCAAATGGGAAGTTTTTACCCATGGCGGGCGCAATGCCACGGGCATGGATGCGGTTACGTGGGCCGAGCGCGTTACTGCCCTGGGCGCAGGCGAAATCCTGCTCACCAGCATGGACCGCGATGGGCGGAAAACTGGTTTCGACTTGGGCCTGACGCGCGCTGTGAGCGACGCGGTCACGATTCCGGTGATCGCCTCGGGCGGTGTCGGCAATCTCGATCATTTGGCTGACGGCGTGACTGAAGGCCATGCCGATGCGGTGCTGGCCGCGTCGATCTTCCATTTTGGGGAATACACCGTGCGCCAAGCCAAGGAAGTGATGGCAGCGCGCGGCATCGAGGTGCGCCTTTAATGTCGGTTAAAACGCAGTGGCTCAACAAAGTGAAGTGGGACGATCAAGGCCTGGTGCCGGTGATCGCCCAGGAGTTTGGCTCCAACAAGGTGCTGATGTTCGCCTGGATGAATCGTGATGCGCTGGCCAAAACCGTGGCAAGCAACGAAGCGGTCTACTGGTCGCGCTCACGCAAGAAACTGTGGCACAAGGGTGAGGAGTCTGGGCACTTTCAGAAGGTGCGTGAAATTCGCCTCGATTGCGACGAAGATGTTGTACTGCTCACGGTGGAGCAAGTCGGCGGCATCGCTTGCCACACCGGGCGGCACAATTGCTTCTTCCAGAAACTCGACAACGGTGAATGGCAAGTGACCGATCCAGTCGTCAAACCCGCCACCGACATCTACCCGAAAATTAAATAGGGACAGTCCCTATTTATTACCTTCCATGACCGCTACTGACACGCTTGCCCGACTTGCCGCTGTGATCGAATCCCGAAAAGGGAAGAGCCCTGAAGAGTCATATGTGGCGCGGCTCTTCAGCAAAGGTGATGATGCGATTCTGAAGAAAATCGGTGAAGAGGCGACCGAAGTGGTGATGGCTGCCAAAGACGGTGATCGGCAGAAAATCGTCTATGAATTTGCCGATTTGTGGTTTCACAGTTTGATTGCATTGGCGCACTATGGTTTGAAACCGCAAGACGTGCTCGATGAACTTGCGCGCCGCGAAGGGCTCTCAGGCTTGGAGGAGCAGGCTTTGCGAGCGGTGCAGGCGCGAGAAGTGAACGAGACAAATCAGGTTAGTTTGGCCCAAGGGGACAGCCGATGAGCGGTGCGACCCACGACCCGGATTGCATTTTTTGCAAAATTATCGCGGGCACGATTCCATCGAAGAAGGTGTACGAAGACGAGCATTTGTTCGCCTTTCACGATATCAACCCGGCAGCGCCGGTTCACATTCTCATCATCCCCAAACGCCATCTCGCCACGCTCTTTGATACCACCGGGGCCGAGCACGACCTCTTGGGTAGAATGCTGGGCTTGGCTCCGCGTTTGGCCGAACAGCACGGCGCGTCTGGCGGGTTTCGCACCGTCATTAACACCGGGCACGACGGCGGGCAGGAGGTTTACCACCTGCACATGCATGTGATGGGTGGGCCGCGCCCTTGGAAACGGCCCGTCAATGAACGCGCCGGAACGCAATAACATTTTTGGATTTGGAGAAGCGTCATGGGATCATTTAGTGTGTGGCACTGGTTAATTGTGCTCGTGATTGTGCTGCTGGTGTTTGGCACCAAGAAGCTGCGCAATCTGGGTGGCGATTTGGGCGGGGCCGTCAAAGGTTTCAAAGACGGCATGAAAGAAGGCACGTCGAGTGATGCTGCCAAACCTGCTGATGCGGCAAAAATGGGTCAGACGATTGATGTCAAAGCCGAGGAAAAGGCGAAGGTTTGACTAGAGACGTAAGGGTTAGGCGTGAGGGAAGAGGTGGCCCCCTTGGTTGCCTGCATTGACGCGCTACGCCCCTAACACCTCACTTTTCACTCCTTACCCGCATCCATGTTTGATATCGGTTTTTCCGAAATGATGGTGATCGGCGTGGTTGCGCTGATCGTGCTGGGCCCAGAGAAGCTGCCGCGTGTCGCGCGTACCGTCGGCGCGCTGCTCGGGCGCATGCAGCGTTACGTCACCGACGTGAAGGCCGACATCAACCGCGAGATAGATCTGTCGGACTTGAAAAAGGTGCAGACTGAAGTCAAGGACGCAGCACAGTCGTTCGAGTCCACCATGCGCGACATGAACACGACGATTCAAGGCCAGGTTAGCGATTTGAATTCGTCGCTGAACCAGAATCTGAGCCCGGAATCACTCGCCAAGGCTGAATCGGATATCGCCGCGCAAACCACGCAGTTGGCAGCCGTAGCGCCCGAGTTGCCACCGGTTGATTCTTCCTCCTTCTCGCAAGATTTTCCCCCGCCGGTTGCAGAAGCGGTGGCCAGCACCGGTCGCAATCAGGATTGGCGTTAAAGCCCGCCGCTATAGCCCTCCGTTAGAGCCCCATGAGCGACACCCCCGCCGACCAACAAGATTCTTTCATCTCGCATTTAGTCGAGCTGCGCGACCGGCTGCTGCGCGCATTGGTGGCGGTCATTGTGGTGTTCATCGGCCTGTCGATCTGGCCGGGCATGGGGGGCGTGTACGACTTTCTTGCCTACCCACTGCTCAAGGCGCTGCCCGAAGGTACGAAGATGATCGCCACGGGTGTGGTTTCCCCATTCCTGGTGCCGGTCAAAGTCACCATGATGGCCGCGTTTTTCATCGCGATGCCAGTGGTGCTCTACCAAGCCTGGAAGTTTGTCGCACCAGGCTTGTATGCGCATGAAAAGCGCTTTGGCTTGCCCTTGGTGATCGGCTCGACCTTGTTGTTTTTTGCTGGCGTGGCTTACTGCTATTTTGTGGTGTTCGGCATGGCTTTTGAGGCGATTCACAAATTCGCGCCCAAAAGCATTACGCCCGCGCCGGATATTGAGGCTTACCTGAGTTTTGTTATCACCATGTTTGTGGCCTTCGGTGTGACGTTCGAAATTCCTTTGGTGCAGGTGATCCTTGTTCACATGAACATGGTCACGGTAGAAAAGCTGAGGGAAATTCGCTCTTATGTGATCGTCGGCGCGTTTGTGATTGCCGCAGTGGTCACGCCGCCCGATGTGGTCTCGCAACTGCTGCTGGCGATTCCGATGTGCCTGCTCTACGAAGCCGGGATTCTGCTTTCCGGCGTGGTGGACAAACTCTTTGGCAAGCGCAAAACGCGCGCGGAAGCAGCGGCTGCTGATCAAGCGCCGTCATAGAGCCACAATCCTAGCGTAGGGTTGCACACTTAACGCGACCTAAAAATGCGTCTTTTCCGCCGACTCGTCGTTGCAAATACTCGTCATAGTGGAACTATGACTGTGCTTTGCTCCTCGATTTGACGAAAAATCCATCATTTTTATAAGTCGCAAACAGCGTGCAACACTACACTAGAGCGTCTCCGAATTCATCGGCGTTTGTTCTTTACCGAATTCGACCAGTTTGCCCAGCACGAATTTGCGCACCACTAGTGGCAGCGGTTTGGAGTCGTCGAGAAAGCGCTTGAGCACACGGTCGATATCAAATGCGCCGCCGTCCACCAAGATGGCCGCGCTCGAACCGCCGTCCGACAGCGTATCGCCGTCTTTGCTCACCTTGTGATGGTGAAAGCCGGTTTCTTTTTTCCAGCCCAAGGCACGTTGATTACGGCGGATGTCGTAGCAAAGCTGTAAGGCCACGAACTCGCGATTGGCACTCGAATCGCTTTTGTCGTCGTGCTTCATGTACCAGAGGAACAAGTCGAAATAGTCGCTCTGATACCAGCGTCGCTTTGGTGCGCTCTTGCCGTCACCGGCTTGTTTGCTGATGTTGATTTCGCGAAACAAGACCCTCTCCCCAAGGCGCTTGTGATGACACTACTTTACGCCACTTCCTGCGCGAATGCTCAAGAGGTTTGAGGGTTCGCAGCAAAGTCAGCTTGTGTAACATCTGCCGACTATGGAATCTTCCGATCACGAAACCAAGCCAGCCGACGTCGTCATCGTCGGCGCGGGCATTTCCGGCATTGGCGCGGCTTACCACCTGCAAACCCAGTGCCCAGGCTTGCGCTATGTGATCCTCGAAGGGCGGGAGGCCATCGGCGGTACTTGGGACTTGTTCCGCTACCCTGGCATTCGCTCCGATTCCGATATGTACACCCTGGGCTACGCTTTCAAGCCGTGGCGGGGCGCGAAGGCGATTGCGGACGGCCCGGCGATTCGCGACTACGTGCAAGAGACCGCCCGAGAATTCGGCATCGAGCGGCATATTCGTTTCGGGCAGCGCGTCGCTCGCGCCGAGTGGTCCTCTGAAGAAGCGCTCTGGACGGTCTTCTTCAGCCATTCTCAGAGTGGGGCGCAGCGCCTGCAATGCCGTTTTCTCTTTATGTGCAGTGGCTACTACGATTACGCAGGCGGCTATGCGCCCCAGTTTCCAGGAAAGGAAAGCTTCGCTGGGCGCATCGTTCACCCACAACAATGGTCTGCGGACATCGACTACAAAGGGAGACGTGTGGTTGTCATTGGCAGTGGGGCCACGGCTGTGACGCTTGTGCCCGAAATGGCGAAACAGGCGGCGCACGTGACCATGCTGCAACGCTCACCCAGCTATGTGGTGGCGCGCCCGTCGGTAGACGCGGTTGCCGGCTGGCTCAAGCGCAAGTTGCCCGAGCGCACCGCCTATGCGCTCACGCGCTGGAAAAATCTGCTCATGGCGATGTATTTCTTCAGCCTGTGTCGCCGCAAACCCGACAAGGCGCGCGGCATGCTGCTGGGGGAGTTGCGCAAAACCATGGGGCCGAATTTCGATATCGCGACCCACTTCACGCCGCGTTACAACCCTTGGGAGCAACGCCTGTGTCTGTTGCCTGACGGCGACCTGCTGCGCGCCATCAAGGCGAAAACCGTCTCGGTCGTCACAGACCAAATCGCCCAGTTCACACCGGGCGGCATCCTGCTGGCCTCGGGGCAGGAGCTACCCGCCGACTTGATTGTCACCGCCACTGGCCTGAAGCTGCAAATGCTGGGTGGCATGGAAGTGGTGGTGGACGGCGCGCCAGTCGATGCGGCGCAATGCTTCAACTACAAAGGCTTGATGTACAGCGACGTACCCAATTTCGCGGTCTCCTTCGGCTACACCAATGCGTCATGGACGCTCAAGGTTGATCTCACTGCCGCCTACGTGTGCCGCGTGCTCAATCACATGGAGAAAACCGGGGCCAGGCGCGTTGTGCCGCGATTGCCTGACGCGGGTGTCACCGCAGAGCCTTGGGTTGATTTTTCGTCTGGCTACTTCCAGCGCTCCTTGCACCTCTTGCCCAAGCAAGGCTCAAAAAAACCGTGGAAGCTCTACCAAAACTACCTGAAGGACTTACTCGCCCTGCGCTACGGATCGCTGGAGGATGGCGCGCTGGAGTACACGCGGTAGCCTGCACGGCTTTGATAGATTGCCTCAAGAAGCTTATGTGTTGCGCTTCTTCAGGCAACACTACACTAGCCCTTCAATCGGCCGGCTGCCTCACGCACAATCTCGTCGGTTGATTTGTTGCGCGCGCACCAGCCTGCGACATTCCGGCTTGAATTGCTTAAGCCATGCCGGTCTGGACCGCTTCCCTCGCCTTCGAGCGTGGTTGCCGCAACGCCCGCCTCGCGCGCTTTAATCGTCATCACGGTTTGCGAGGGCCAAACGACATTGCGGTCTTTCGGGTCGCCCAGCACAAACACACGCAAGTTCGAATGCACCTTCACCTTGTGCAAATGCTCGGTCGGTTCGTAGGAGTCCGCAAACCCCGTGCTGTCGCGCTGCCAGCCGCGGGTTTGCCAGCGCACGCGCGGCGAAGAGGGTGACGAAGTCGGTATCGCGCACACGATGTCGGCGCGATGGGTCACGAGCGAAGCGGTCACATGCCCGCCACCGCTCTGGCCGGCCAACACCCACTCCTTGATGCCAAATTTCACCTTGAGTTGATCCATCGCGGCTGAAATCAACAGCGATTCGGCGGGGCGGCGGCGCTCCATGTGCTGGCCGGAAGAGCCGTGGGTTCCAGGCCTGGCAAAGAAGATATACGGCGCACCGATTTGCCTGGCCCAGTCGTCGGCATCGCGCTGCAACTTCGCATTGGTCATATCGAGATAGCGCTTGTTGGTGCGCCCCTCGCCAATCCATACGTCGCCGTGAAAGAAAATCACCGCGCGTTCCACCTTGCCTGCCTGAAACCCGGCCGTCCAGTACTTCAGGCACTCAGCGCCATGTTGCGGGTGGGTCACCCAAACTGCATTGGTAAGCCGGTCGCATTGCGCTTTTGATGCACTTATTCCATTTCTAAATCATTACGAGATTAGGCGCACCGACGACGACAGTGCGCGTAGCACGGCTAGGAAGGGGCAACGACATATCGTAATGATTTAGAAATGGAATTACCCCACGTTTGATGGTCGCCTCTGAGAAGTCACCGTGCTCGGAAAACTCGGCCCGCCCGCCAGGCGCAGCTGCCGTCGCTTGAGCAACCATTGCGACCAGTGCAACCCACACAACATGTTGTATTCGCTTCATCCCAAACCTCCACCGATACGTTTCGCGCAAGTGCGATGAAACGCTCTGGCGAGCGCTCTCCAAGCTTACGCCACTTTGATTGCCCGGCGGCACATACAATCGTCCTTCGCTTCGCGGCCGAGCGCCGAATACACAAATCTCAAAGGAATTCGCCATGCCACTGGGTGCACAGGAAGAGTATGTCTGGGGAGCGCACGCCAACTGCTACGCTTTTGCCGCCGATTGCGCGCAACCGAATGTGGGCGCTCCGCCACGCACGGCGCGCCCCGGCGTTGCCACTGGTGCCGCTCCGGCCAACAATGGTGACGTGCCCGGGCTGATTGCGGGGGTGCTGGCCGATGGCGGCGCGGCGGTGCAAACGCTGATGGGAACGCCCGCGATGATTCCGGTAGTGCCGCCCAACTCCTACCTCGTGGCCATGCTCACCAGCGCCGGTGGTTTCCACTTTATGCGGCGCGATGAGTTCACCAAACGCTGGAGCTGGAAGGATGCGAACCATGGCTCGGTCAAGCTGAACGTGATGCATTTCCCGACCGCCCACTATGTTTACATCAATGACGCGAATCTAGCCGACATCCTCGTCAACAATCGTGGCAATTACGTCTGGGCCTACAACAACATGGTCTTTCAGCAATTTTTTGCCATGCAAAATAACGGCTTTGCCGTCGCGGGGTAGCGCATTCGACGAACGGCGCTACGAAGGTATCCAATTGCCGTGAAACCCGGGCGGGATGCGATGCGGTACGGTGATTGTGGCAACCGGTTTGGCTGAAAAATTTTGTGCGTCGAGTATCACTAAATCAGTGGTTTGATTCGCCATGTTGATGACCAGGCCCATCAGCCAGCCCTCGTCTTCGGCTGCCCGCGCATGGCGCGGCACAAACACAAATTCGCCAGGATGGCGGTCCGGCCCGAATTGGTGCAACTCGCGCGTGCCGGTGTGCAAGTCGTGTTTGATGTAGTGGGTTTGCGAGAGAAACTCGTCACCCGCTCGGGCCATTGGCACGGCGTAGGCGTAGCGGTAGGGTTTGCCGGTCAGACGCTCGTCGCAGCGCGGAAATTCTTGCGGCGTGGCATCAAGCACTTGCCGCACAACCTTGCCGCCGGTAGCGTCCATGCTCCAGCGCTCGAAGGTGAGGGTTTTCGAGTCTGGTCCTTGCACACTTTCGGCAAACATGGTGTCGTGCACCGCCACATCAACAATCACTTGGCCGTCATCTGTCTCGTAGGCGTTGCACGGGTGGAAGAGGTAGCAAGGATCAAGCTCGCACCAGATAATCTCGCTCCCTTGCCCCTCGCGCGGCAGCAGGCCGACGCGGGCGCGGTGTTCGGGGTTCCAGATATAGGGAAATGGCTGCCCGGCCAGTAGCGTTTTCATCGAGAACGTGACTGGCAGATCAAATACCAGCACGAAGCGCTTGGTAATCATGCAGTCGTGAATGCTCGGGCCATGTTTGACGGAAATCGGCTCTTCGCGGCGCACTTTTCCCTCTTTGCCCACCACCACGTGATGGATCGTGTTCAGGTTTTCGGCGAAGTAACAAATTGCGTGCAATTCGCCGGTGTCCGCATCCAGATGCGGATGCGCGCTGAAGGCGTGCTTGAGCGTGCCCTCAAACGGGTTGTGGGCCACCGTCTCCAATTCATCGGTCAGCTCCACCGGGTAGCCACCAGCTTCGACCACTGCCCACGTCTTGCCTGCGTAGCCAATCACATTGGTGTTGACCGTGTCGCTCGGGGCATGACGTGGGCCAGGCTTGGCCTCTTCGCCCAAGGCGGAGCTCACCGCTTTAGAACGCACCCAGCGGTTGCGATACCACAGGGCCTTACCGTCTTTGAGGCGCAGTCCATGCACCATGCCGTCGCCCACAAACCAGTGATAGGCCGCCGGGTTTGGGGCCGTGGCCGGGTTAGGGCCGATGCGCAAATAGCGCCCGTCCAACTCTGGCGGGATCTGCCCTTCCACCTTGAGATCGTCCAAGGTGAGCTCAGCCGTCATCGGCGCGTGGATGCCCGAGAGGAAAGGGTGCGGCTTATCGGGGGCTGCCATCCGGTTGCGGTTGAAGCTGGCGACCTTCATGATGCCTTTACCGACGACTTTGCGGATGGCGGTTTCAGCGGTGCTGGGCATGGGAGGATCCTGTTCTGAGCGTGGACGTGTGAGCGGGAAGTGGGCTGGCTGCCAGTTCAATTGTGGCAGTACGATTATTTTGCCCGATTGCACAATTTGTCGCTGCGTGGCAAGCCGCTTGAACCAACTGAAAAGGAGAGCGTCGATGACTATCAAACGATCCACCAACACGACTTCAATTGTTGTGGCCTTGCTGCTTGGCTTGGCGATAGCTGGCGCTTCAATGTCGGGCTTCGCGGCCGACATTGACAAAAGCGCCTGTACTTTCAAGGGCAAAAAGCTCTACGGCAAGATTCAACTGGTCACGTCTTTCCCCGATGTCAAGGTTCAAGAGGTCAATTCTTTTCCTGACCTAAAAGTGCAAAAAGTGACCTCATTTCCCGACAAATGTGGCAAGTGGCAGATCGTGACCTCGTTCCCCGATACCAAGGTGCAATTGGTGAAATCGTCTCCCGACGTGAAGGTGCAATACGTCAGCTCATTTCCGGGCATGCGCTGAGAGGGCAGTTTCGTACTTGCATCGTCGGAGTACTTCAACGGGGGGGTATGCAACTGTGGCGCAGTTTTTTAAACTGCGCCATAATAGCGCCATGAAATCTGATAACAAATCTGATAAACTGCGCCAATTATTGACAAAAACTGCGCCACCATCAGAGAGCGCTTTAGTTTCACAATTTACCGTTCTGCGGCGCATCCAGCGTGCGGAGAATGGACTGAGTTTGCTCGACATTCTTGGCCGGAATCCAGCATTGTCTCGACGTACAGCACAGCGCTGGATCGGCGAATGGTTGGCTAGTGGGCAGATCTCGGCGCATGGTCAGGGGCGGGCTCGGCGTTATGCTGCCATCGGGGTATTTTCAGCTGAAAAATTGTCCGGAAACCGCGCCACACAATTTATTCAAACTGCGCCATTTCCAGACTACATTTCACTCACTGAAGCGAGCCCGGAAATTCTCTCCTATCTAGCGCTTGCACCCGAAGCGCGCAAGCCAGTGGGCTACCAAACTGAATTTCTGGAAAGCTATCAGCCCAACAAAACTTGGTATTTGTCGGCTGCGCTGCGCCGCAAACTGTGGCGCTTGGGTCAAACAGCGGCAATTGAGTCGCCCGCTGGCACCTATAGCCGGGCGATTTTGAACCGCTTGCTGATTGACCTTTCTTGGGCATCGAGCCACCTCGAAGGCAACACCTACTCGCGTCTGGATACGCGCGAGCTGGTCGAGCATGGCCGCGCCGCCATTGGCAAAGGCGCACAAGAAACGCAGATGATCCTCAATCACAAGGCGGCCATTGAGCTGCTGGTGGAGAACATTGATTCGGTGCAGTTGAACCACTTCACGCTTTGCAACCTGCACAGCGCGTTGTCTGAAAACCTGCTGCCCAACCCGGCGGACGAGGGGCGGGTGCGCCTGCATGGCGTTGAAATCAGTCGGAGCGTCTATCGGCCTCTTGCGGGGGCGCGACTGCTTGAAACACGACTTGCGCAACTGCTGAACAAAGCAAGCCAGATCAACGACCCGTTCGAGCAGTCGTTTTTTATGATGGTGCATCTGCCCTATCTGCAACCCTTTGCCGACATCAACAAGCGCACTTCGCGCCTGGCTGCGAATTTGCCGTTGTTTCGCGCCAATTTATGCCCGCTCACCTTCATCGATGTGCCCGACGCGGCCTACAGCCGTGGCGTGCTGGGCGTGTATGAACTGACCCAGGTTGATCTGCTGCGCGACGTGTACGTTTGGGCCTACGAGCGCAGCGCACAGGAGTATCTGGCGGTGCAGCAAACGCTCGCCCAGCCGGACCCACTGCGCCTGACCCACCGCGACCTCATTAAATTGACCGTGCGCCGGATCGTTCAGGCCGAGGTGCGCGCTAACGCCACGCAGATCAAACGCCAGATCGCCACCGCCGTGAAGACCACGCCAAGTGCAGACCGCGCTATGCTGGCCGCATTGATCGACGATGAGCTGCATCGCCTGCATCAAGGCGTGTTGGCGCGCTACGGTGTGCGGCTGGCCGAGTTTGCGCGCTGGCAGGCTGCTGGATCAGAGCCTGTGCGGTAAATTCACGCTATGCTTGACATCGTTGAAATCGTGCCGCCCTACACCGTCATCATCCCGGCGCGCCATGCCGCCACCCGCCTGCCCGGCAAAATGCTTGCTGATGTAGCTGGAAAGCCGCTCGTAGTAAGGGTTTTGGAGCAAGTGCAATTGAGCGGCGCGCAGCGCGTGGTGGTTGCTTGTGACCACGAATCGATTCGTGCGGCTGTTATGGCAAGCGGTGGCCAAGCGCTGATGACGGGCACCGACCATGCCTCTGGTACCGACCGCCTGGGTGAGGCGGCGCAACAGTTGGGGCTGGCTGATGACGATATCGTGGTCAATGTGCAAGGCGACGAGCCACTGATTGATGTGCGCCTGATCGACGCGTGTGCGCGCTTGCTGCACAGCCGCACCGATTGCGCCGTTGCCACGGCTTGCCACCCCTTGCAGCAGGCGGCGGACATGTTCAATCCGAATATCGTCAAGGTGGCACTCGACCATGCCAATACCGCGCTCTACTTCAGCCGCGCCACGATACCCTGGGCGCGCGATGCGTTTGCGGCGGACAAGAATCTTCTCCCACCAGGATTGCCGATTTACCGCCACATGGGCCTCTACGCCTATAGAGTGAAATTTCTGCGCGCCTTCCCCGCGCTGGCACCTGCGGCAATCGAGCAATTCGAGGCGCTTGAACAATTGCGGACGCTCTATCACGGCTACAAAATTGCGGTGCATATGTCGCTTGAGCCTGCTGCACCAGGGGTTGATACCCAAGCTGATTTGGATCACGTGCGTGCAATTTTCGTGTCAGCCCAGGCCCGCCACTCCCGTTAAAATCTTTGTTCAAAATCGATAACAGGGACGAGACATGCGTTTGATTCTCTTAGGGCCACCCGGTGCCGGCAAAGGCACGCAAGCCACATTTATCAAAGAAAAATTCGGGATCCCGCAAATCTCCACCGGCGACATGCTGCGCGCTGCGGTCAAAGCTGGTACACCGCTGGGTGTCGCCGCCAAAAAGGTGATGGATTCAGGTGCTCTGGTGTCAGACGACATCATCATTGGCTTGGTCAAAGAGCGTCTCAAGGAGCCAGACTGTGCCAACGGCTATCTGTTCGACGGGTTTCCGCGCACCACGCCACAGGCCGACGCGATGAAGGATGCCGGTGTCGCCATCGACTTCGTGCTCGAAATCGACGTGCCGGATGAAGAGATTGTGACCCGCATGAGCGGGCGGCGTGCGCACCTGCCCAGCGGGCGCACCTACCACGTGAAATTCAATCCTCCCAAAGTGACTGGCAAAGACGACATCACCGGCGAAGACTTAACCCAGCGCGACGACGACCGTGAAGAAACGGTGAAAAAGCGTCTGGAGGTCTATCACTCGCAAACCGAAGTGCTGCTCGGCTACTACGGCAAGCTCGCAGCGTCCGGTATCGCCGGTGCGCCGCAATACCGCAAAATTTTTGGCTTGGGGCCGGTAGACGAGATTCGCGAGCGGGCGTTTGCAGCGTTGAAGTAGGCGTTGCTTTCCTTAAGGAGGTTGCTTGAAGAAGCCCGCCAGTAAACACTCTTCGAGCATCTTCCAAAAGCGGGCGAACGCCTTCTACGCCCAATCTGGCGGTGTCACCGCAGTCATCAACGCCTCTGCTTGTGGAGTCATTGAAGAGGCGCGCAAACACAAAGACCGGATCGGCAAGCTGTTTGCCGGGCGCGACGGCATCATCGGCGCGTTGACCGAAGACTTGATCGATACCTCGAAAGAGTCGGATGCCGCGATTGCCAAGCTGAAACATACGCCTGGCGGCGCATTTGGTTCGTGCCGCTACAAGCTCAAATCCTTCGAGCAAGACGAAGCACCGTATCGCCGCTTGATCGAGGTGTTCCGCGCGCACGAGATTGGTTATTTTTTCTACAACGGCGGCAATGACTCGATGGACACGGCGCACAAAATCGCCGAAGCCAGCGCGAAGTTGGGCTACCCGGTGGTCTGCGTGGGCGTGCCCAAAACGGTGGACAACGATCTGGTTGAAACTGACAACTGCCCCGGCTTCGGCTCGGTGGCGAAGTATGTTGCGACCTCGATTCGCGAGGCGGGCTTGGACGTCGCTTCGATGTGCCGCACCTCGACCAAAGTCTTTGTGCTTGAAGTGATGGGTCGGCATGCCGGGTGGATCACAGCAGCAGCGGGCTTGGCGGCACAAACAGTCGGCGCAGCCCCGCAAATTCTCTTGTTTCCAGAAATCAAATTCGATGAAGACGCTTTTCTGGCGCGGGTCTCCGAGGTGGTCAAGCGCGACGGCTACTGTGCCATCGCGGTCTCCGAAGGCATTCGCAACCTGAATGGCGAGTTCCTTTCCGAAACGGGCACGCGCGATGCGTTTGGGCATGCGCAATTGGGCGGCGTGGCCCCGGTGATTGCCCACCTGATCCACGCTGAGCTTGGCTTTAAGTACCACTGGGCGGTGGCGGACTATTTGCAGCGTTCGGCACGGCACATTGCTTCTGCCGTTGACGTCGAGCAATCGTATGCGGTGGGGCAAATGGCGGTGCGCTACGCCCTTGAAGGGCGCAACGCGGTGATGGCGGCGATTAAGCGCAGCTCGATCAAGCCCTATCGCTGGAAGGTCGAGCCCGTACCTCTGGCTAAAGTAGCAAATCGCGAAAAAATGATGCCCGCCAACTTCATCACCAAAGACGGTTTTCACATCACCCAAGCCTGCCGCGACTATCTCTTGCCACTCATCAAAGGCGAAGCTGCGCCGCCGTTCAAAAACGGCCTCCCGGATTACGTGGCACTGCGCAATCAATCAGTCAAAAAGCGGCTGCCTGATTCCTTTAAAATTTAGGGTTGTCTGGTCGCAGTACGCGCAGTACGGACTACCAAGAAATGATTTCATCAGTTCTACCAACGGAGGAGAAGAAAGATGTCACAACTAGGAATGCAAGGGCTACTGTTCGCGCTGGTTTGCGGCGTAGTTGCCGTAGGCTTTGGGGCGATGTGGACCAAAGGGATTTTGTCGTTGCCTGATGGCAATGAACGCATGCGCGAAATCGCAGCAGCGATTCAACAAGGGGCAAAAGCCTATCTGAATCGCCAGTACCGCACCATCGCGATGGTGGGCGTGGTGCTGCTGATCGTGGTCGGCGTTTTTGTCGGTTGGATGACAGCGGCCGGCTTCTTTGTCGGGGCCGTGCTCTCCGGCCTGGCAGGCTACATCGGCATGAACGTTTCGGTGCGCGCCAACGTGCGCACAGCTGAGGCGGCACGCAAGGGTTTGAACGAAGCCTTGCACGTCGCCTTTCGCGGTGGCGCAATCACCGGCATGCTGGTGGTGGGCCTGGGGCTGTTGGGCGTGGCCGGTTTCTACTTTGTGCTGATTTCGTCCGCGCCGCATGGCTTGGGCAAAACGGTGACGATGGCCGAAGTGCTCAAACCCTTGATGGGCTTTGCGTTTGGCGCCTCGTTGATCTCGATTTTTGCGCGGCTTGGCGGCGGCATTTTCACCAAAGGTGCCGATGTCGGTGCTGACTTGGTGGGCAAAGTTGAAGCGAATATTCCTGAAGACGACCCGCGCAACCCCGCCGTAATCGCCGACAACGTGGGCGACAACGTGGGCGACTGCGCTGGTATGGCCGCCGACTTGTTTGAGACTTACGCGGTAACCCTGATCGCCACCATGGTGTTGGGCGCGCTGATGATTACCAGCCATGAAGCGGGCGTAATTTATCCGCTGGTGCTCGGCGGGTTCTCAATTCTGGCCTCCATCGTCGGCTGCTATTTTGTCAAAGCAGTCACCGGCGGCAAGATCATGAACGCGCTCTACAAAGGCTTGGCAGTGGCAGGCATTTTGTCGCTGATCGCCTTCTACCCGATCACCGCTTGGCTGGTGCCAGACAATGCCTTGGGCGGCACGGGCGCAGTATGGCGCTTGTACGGGGCCACCATTGTGGGCCTGGTACTGACCGCGCTGTTGGTCTGGATTACCGAGTATTACACCGGCACTGAAGACCGCCCGGTGCAGTATGTGGCTGAAGCCTCCAAAACCGGCCACGCCACCAACATCATTGCCGGGATTGCCGTGTCGATGAAATCGACTGCCTGGCCGGTAATTTTTGTGTGTCTCGCGATTTTGAGTTCCTACGCCCTTGGCGGTCTGTTCGGCATCGCAATCGCTGCTACCTCGATGCTCTCAATGGCCGGAATCGTGGTTGCGCTTGACGCTTACGGCCCGATTACCGACAACGCTGGCGGCATCGCTGAAATGTCGGATTTGCCGGCTTCAGTGCGCGCAGTTACCGACCCGCTGGACGCCGTCGGCAACACCACCAAGGCAGTCACCAAAGGCTACGCCATCGGCTCGGCTGGCTTGGCAGCGCTGGTGCTCTTCGCCGACTATACACACGGCCTGGAGACGGTTGGTATCAATGTCAAGTTTGACTTGTCAGACCCGCTGGTGATCGTTGGCCTCTTTATCGGCGGCATGATCCCCTACCTTTTCGGCGCGATGGCGATGGAAGCGGTGGGCCGTGCTGCGGGCTCTGTAGTGGAAGAAGTGCGTCGCCAGTTCCGCGAAATCAAGGGCATTATGGACGGCACGGGCAAGCCTGACTACACCAAGGCAGTTGACCTGTTGACGACCGCTGCGATCAAGGAAATGATGATCCCCTCGCTGCTGCCAGTGCTCGTGCCCATTGTTGTAGGCGTAGTACTCGGACCAGCCGCATTGGGCGGCCTCTTGATGGGCACGATTGTGACCGGCTTGTTTGTTGCCATCTCCATGTGTACCGGCGGCGGCGCGTGGGACAACGCCAAAAAGTACATTGAAGAAGGCCATCACGGCGGCAAAGGTTCAGACGCACACAAAGCGGCCGTGACCGGCGACACCGTGGGCGACCCGTACAAAGACACCGCTGGCCCAGCCGTGAACCCGCTGATCAAGATCATCAACATTGTGGCGCTCTTGATGGTGCCGGTATTGGGCAACATCTACGGCACGGGCAGTAAAGGCGGCGCGCATGGCGCTGCTGGCTCCGCTGCCGTGGTTTCGAGCGCGACGACGGCAGGTGGTTCAGCTGCCGCCGCGATGGCGACTGCCCCCAAGGCCGCTGCCGCGCCAGCCGCTACCTCAACACCTTCACCCGCAGCGGCATCTGCGCCTGCTCAGTCAGCCGCACCGGCATCGGTGGCTGCGGCTACGCCCGCGGCTTCCGCTGCTGCGCCAGGCACCGCTGCGCCCGCAGCGGCAGCAGGCAAGCCCGAAACCGTCAAGGTCTACTTCGAGTCCGGCTCGATTGCCGTACCTGCCGACATCGCTGGCAAGGTAAAAACAATTGCGGAATACACCCGCACTACGGCGGCGGCAAAGATCGCGATTTCGGGCTATCACGACAAATCAGGCGACCCTGCCAAGAATGCCGAGTTGGCCAAGAACCGCGCCAAAGGCGTGAAGGATTTGCTGATTTCAGCAGGCGTGCCAGAAGACCGGCTCGTGATGGTCAAGCCGGTTGAAATGACTGGTGCACCAGACGACAAAGAAGCGCGTCGCGTGGAAATTACCTCGGTTAAGTAAGCACGACCTTTGATCGCATGGTTGGGCGGTTCGGATTGCAGGCGCAGTCCTGCCGCCCAAATTTATTTACAGGAGTGACATCATGGAAATTCAAGGCAACGTTTTTGTAATCACAGGCGGCGCATCTGGCCTGGGCGAAGCAACCGCGCGCATGATCGCCGCAGGCGGCGGCAAAGTTCACAACGCGGACATGAACGCCGAGCGCGGCGAGACGCTTGCTGCTGAACTGGGCGGTAAATTCGTCAAGTGCAACGTGTCATCGGCTGACGAAGGCAAAGTAGCGGTCGATGCGGCAGTCGCGCTGGGCACGCTGCGCGGGGTCATTAACTGCGCAGGCATCGGTGGCGCAGCGCGAACAGTGGGCAAAGATGGTGCCGCAAATCTGGAAGCGTTTTCGCGGGTCATCAATGTCAACCTGATCGGCACTTTCAACATGATCCGTTTGGGCGCAGCCGCGATGGCCAACAACGCACAAAACGGCGCGGGCGAGCGTGGCGTGATTATCAACACGGCATCGGTCGCAGCCTTCGACGGCCAGATCGGTCAAGCCGCTTATTCAGCTTCTAAGGGCGGCGTGGTCGGCATGACCTTGCCGATTGCACGTGACTTGGCGCGCGAATGCATCCGCGTGGTGACGATTGCCCCGGGCCTGTTTTTGACCCCAATGCTGGCCGGTCTGCCGCAAGAAGCGCAAGACAGTTTGGGCAAACAAGTACCGTTCCCGCCACGCCTCGGCCGGCCGGACGAGTACGCCGCACTTGCGAAGGCCATCATTGAAAATCAGATGTTGAACGGTGAGACGATTCGTCTGGATGGCGCGATTCGGATGGCACCGAAGTAAATTTTCGTCTCGTAATATGCCTGAAGAGCGCCGACCATGGCGGCTCTTCAGGCATTTTTCCTTGTGTGCTCAGCTCACACGACCACAATTCAGCTGTCCCCGGGTCAGTATTTCGTCACCATTCACGCGCACGATGGTCCGCCCGATCTGGAGTGCCCAATGCGCATCGAATCCCGACGAGCCGAACATCTGCACTGCGCACCACATTGGCGGAACCGCCTTGCTTTTGCGGCGCTGCTGACCATTTCAACGGCCGCCCTGGGTGCAGACCTTGAGCTTGTCCAAGCTGCCCGACGACAGGTGGGCATCACCACGGCGTATGACCCGAGCTACCGCGTGCTGGCCTTTCCAAATGGAGATGTTCCCACTGCAACCGGCGTATGCACCGATGTCATTGCTCGCGCATTACGTACCCGCTTCGGCATCGACCTTCAACGCGAGATTCATGAAGATATTCGGCAACATCGAGCGGCTTATCCCAAAAATGGCATGACCTTGCTGACAAAGCCGACCCCAATATCGACCATCGCAGGGTTGCGAATCAAATCGTTTTTTTCAAGCGACGCGGCTATCAAATTCCCCATCAAAATCTGGCCAAAGATTTTTTGGCAGGGGACATAGTCGCTTGGCGGTTAGCGAGCGGGCAACTGAACATCGGAATCGTGTCAAACCACAAGAGGGTGGACGGGCTGCCGCTGGTGATTCACAACATTGGTAGAGGCACGGTCGAAGAAGATGTGTTGATGGCTTACGAAATCACTCACAACTTCAGAATCAGCGATGCCCAGAAGGTCAAAACTGGTGCTGTCCGCCCCTAAGGCACCAAGAATCGCAGCGGCGCCCAGGGCAAACAGAGGCCGACTTTGGAGCCGGCCCGGCTTCGCTTCGATCCATGGTTGACGGGCTTAATGCAGCTGCTGCACCCCCATGAGACGCAGCGCCGTGCCGCCTGCCACCGCTTGCTGCTGCATAGCAGTCAACCCGCAATCGGTTAGCAGCCGCGTCAATTTCACTGCCAACCCTGGCTCTTGAACCACCGGCCAGTCCGTGCCAAACACGAGGCGATCTGTGCCTAGTAAATCAAGGGCTGCACGCAGCATCACCGGGTGCAGCCCGGTGGTGTCGAGATAAATCTGGCGCTGCGCGGCAAAATCGCGACCCAGTTTTGCGCCGCCGCCGAAACACTCGCCCAGCATCAAGCCGCCCAAGCTGAGCGCTGTGGCAACCACGCGCAAGCCGGGCAGCTCTTCGAAGATGCCAGCTTCCATCATCGCCAACAGTGCGGCAGCATTAATGGTGCCACGGCTGAAGCGCTCATTGAATTGGCCGGTGGCGGCGAAGAACTTCTTCAAGTCGGGCTGCGGCACGGGGTGCAGAAAAATCGGTACACCCAGGCGCGCCGCAACTTCCAAGGTGGGGCGCGCTTCAGGGGCGTTGGGCAACAGCGCACCCTTGGCGCTTTCCATGAAGAGCCCCCGAAGACCCAGCTCGGTGACGGCGCGCTCAAACTCACGCGCACCAGTCTCTCCGGTGTAGGCATCGACGGTTGCTAGGCCGTGGAGCTTGTCTGCGTGTCGGTTTACGGTATCAGCGGTCGCGTCATTGACGCGCCGTATCAGCTCGGCGGGCACATCGGCCTGCCCGCTGCGCACAAACTCCAGCGAGGTGTTGATTACCCGTGCGGCAATGCCGTCGCGGTCGATTGCACCCAGCAGTTCGGCAGGATCGGAAAGGCGGCGGTCAACGCCCTCCCAAAATGCTCGCATGGCGGGCGGGACACTGCCTGCAGTATTGACACGCAGCGTCGTACCCACGAAGTGGCTGTGGAAGTCGACAATCTGCAATGGGGTCGCCGAAACGGCGGAAGCTGGCGCTGCAAAAGGTATTGCGGAAGACATCGATTTCTCCAATGCCGCCGCCAGTCAAGTGCTTGAGTGATGCGCTGCCCAAACCTCGACCCGGACAAGGCGGGCGAAGCGCAGTAATTGGGCAGATGCCTTGTGAAAGCCGGGCAACTGCAAGAATCCCGACAACTGAACTTTACCGCAGCTTGTTCTGCTTGTCACGCCATAGAAAAAACAGCAAGCGAAAAGAAAACCATGGAGAGCAGCGCCAGTATTGACTCTTCACGAGGCTATCTTGAAGAACCAATACTGGCGAGGCTCTTCGGGCTACGTCACGAAGTCTTAAGCCATCTCCGCTACCACCCGCCCAATCAAACTACCAGCCTTGAGCTGATCCAAAGTCTCGGAGATCCGCGTCGGTGGCCGCTTTTCAACTGGTAGCGCCTTGAGCTTGCCGGCCTTGGCTAGCGCCACGACCTCACGCAATTCCTGTGGGCTGCCGACATACGAGCCTTGAATCGTGATCGCGCGCTGTATCGTTGGCACAATCGAGAGAGGCACTTCTGCACCGTACAAGCCCACCACAATGTAGCGCCCGCCCTTGCGCAGGCTGGCGTAGGCGAGTTGAAAGGTTGCGGCCGCCCCCACCAAATCGACTGCGCCGTAAATAAAACCGCCGGTGATTTTTTTCAGTTGGTCGAGTGCATCGGGCGCGCCCGCGTTGAGCGTGGCACTCGCGCCGGCTTCGATGGCGGTGGCGAATTTCTTGTCGTCCAAGTCGGCTACCAAAATCTTTTCATGGCCCACTGCGCGCAGCATTGCCACGGCGGAAAGTCCTAAGCCCCCAGCGCCCAGCACCAGCACCCATTCATCGTGCGGAATCGGCTGGAGCTTGGCTACGGCTGAATAGGTGGTCAGGCCCGAGCATGCCAGTGTCGCGGCCCATGCTGGGTCAACGCCGGTCGCGTCGATCAAGTAGCGCGGATGCGGCACGAGCAGATGATCGGCATATGCCCCAGCGCGCTGAATGCCCAAAAAGCGTGGCGCCATGCAATGGTTGTCCATGCCTTCCGCGCAGCGTGCGCAGGTGCTGCAACCAGTCCACGGGTAAACCACGCGCTCCTGGCCGATCGGCACGTCTTTGGCATCTGGCCCGGCGGCGATCACGATGCCGTAGGGTTCGTGCCCGAGCGTGATGGGCGGTTTCATGCCGCGATCCGACATGTGAAATTTCTTGCCGCCACCTAAGTCAAAGTACCCATCGCGAATATGGACATCGCTGTGGCATACGCCGCAGTATTTGATCCGCACCAGCACCTCGGTGCCAGTCGGAACCGGGGTGGCGCGCAACGCGGATTGCAGGGGCTTGCCCCATTCGACGACATCAAAGCTTTGCATGGCGGACTCCCGATAGTGAGAACAGACAGGAAGTCTATTCGCCTTGGGGGTAAAGCAGCGCGTCTTGCCGCATTTGCCTTGCTTATCGGGTTGATGGCCTCGCGCGACTTAGCGAGCGTTCAGTGCCGCGTAGTGCGGCGTGAAATCCGGCGCAGTCTCGGCCATGAGATGCTCGAAGCTGTCGATCACGAAGTAAGTGTTTTGATAGCGGTCGATATCGTAAGGCGTTGCCATCGTGGTCATGGCATCGAAAAGCACGCGCTCCGGCTTGGTGTCAGCGATGGCGTAAGGCATTTCGCCCGCCGACGAGAGCAGGCCTGCGCCGTAGGCTTTGATTGCGCCGTTCTCGCGGATCAGCCCAAATTCGATGGTGAACCAGTAGAGCCGCGCCAAAAATTTGAGACCGTTCAAGCGTAGTGCCTTCAGGCCACCTTTGCCATACTCTTGCATGTGGTCGGCGTAGGTCGGATCAAACAAGAGCGGTACGTGGCCGAAAAAATCGTGGAACACGTCGGGCTCGACGATGTAATCCATCTCGGCGGGCGTGCGCAGCCAAACTGTGACGGGAAAGCGCCGCTGTGCCAAGTGGTTGAAGAACACGTCGTCGGGAATCAGCCCCGGCACCCCGACGATGTTCCAGCCGGTGGCTCGACTCAGCGCAACCGAGGTCTTAACGAAATCCGGCACGCCACCCTGCAAATCCAGCCGCGCCAGAGCCTCGCGATAGGTGCGGCAGGCATATTTCTTCAGCAAGTCGGCCTGGCGCGTCAGCAGGCGGTCGAAGAGCGCATGTTCATCGCGCGAGTAAGCGGCCAAATCCTGCTCGACCACGAAGTCCGCACCTATCCCTTCATAGTTGCCGCGCAGCCCGATCATGGTTGGCTCAGGCTGCTGCCGTTAACACGCCGCGCCGAATCTGGTCGAGCTCAATTGACTCAAATAGCGCCTTGAAATTGCCTTCGCCAAAACCTTGGTTGCCGCGCCGTTCGATGAACTCGAAAAAGATCGGGCCGATCTGGTTTTCGGAGAAGATTTGCAGCAGTAGCTCGCCCGCTTTGCCGTCGACCAAAATTTTGCGCGAGCGCAATTCGTCGAGTTGCAAGCCGTGGCCGGGGATGCGCGCATCGACCAGCTCGTAATAGGTTTCGGGTGTGTCGAGCAGTTTGATACCGGCCGCGCGAATCGCGTCTACCGTGGCTGGCAGCACGGTTGCACCCATCGCGATGTGCTGAATCCCTTCGCCATGATAGGCATCCAGATATTCCTGAATCTGCCCGGCCTTCTCGTTCTTTTCTTCATTGATCGGGATGCGAATTTGGCCGCAGGGGCTGGTCATCGCCTTCGACTTCACGCCCGTCACTTGGCCTTCAATGTCGAAGTAACGCACTTCCTTGAAGTTGAAAAGCCGTTCATAAAACCCAGCCCATTCCGCCATACGCCCGCGATGCACATTGTGGGTGAGATGGTCGATGTAGGTCAGGCCGTGGCCTGCGTGGTTCAGCTTGACACCCGGCAGCGGTTCGAAATCGACATCGTAGAAGCCGATATTGCCGATCTCGCCCTCGGCGCGACCGCCTTTGCCACGCCAGCGGTCGATCAGGTAAATCAGCGAATCGCCGATGCCTTTGATCGCTGGAATATTGAATTCGCCCGGGCCGCTGGCGGAGGCAAAGCCCCAAGCCCCTAGCTCCAGCGCGCGCTTGTAGGCGAAGGCGGCATCATTCACTCGAAACGCAATCGCGCAGATTGAAGGCCCGTGCAGGCGCGCGAAGCGCTGCGCGAAAGAGTCCGGCTCGGCGTTGATGATGAAGTTGATCTCGCCCTGGCGATACAGCGTCACGTTTTTCTTGCGATGCCGGGCCACGGCAGCAAAGCCCATGCGCTCAAACAGCGCGCCCATTGCTTGTGGATCGGGGGCCGCGTATTCGACAAACTCGAAGCCGTCAGTACCCATCGGATTGTCCCAAAGATCAGCCATTGCTTTTGCTTTCAAACGTAGATGAAAAACGAAAGTCTACGGCGCATCGCGAGGTGAAGGATTGCCAATTGCGGAGAGCTGTGTCGATGCCGGGCAATAAAATTCCGTTTAAGTGAAGAATTGAGGTGATATATGCCAATGATCGCGTTGGACAAGATTGATCTGCAACTCCTGAATCTGCTGCAAAGCAACGGGCGGCTCACTAATGCCGAACTGGCAGAGAAAGTGAACCTCAGTGCCAGCCCGTGCTTACGGCGCGTGCGGGCGCTCGAAGAGGCAGGCTACATCAAACAGTATGTGGCGCTGCTCGACCCGCAAAAACTCGGGCTGGGCTTGCTCGCTTATGTCACGGTCAAGCTAGACCGCAAAGGCCGTTCCACCAGCGAAGCCTTCGCCCGCGCCGTGCAAGCTTGGCCGGAAGTGGTGGCCTGTTTCGCCATGACCGGCGACATGGACTACCTGA
Organism: Burkholderiales bacterium; assembly: GCA_031362865.1. Lineage (GTDB taxonomy): Bacteria > Pseudomonadota > Gammaproteobacteria > Burkholderiales > JAEUOS01 > JANLTH01. The sequence continues at coordinate 136,641 of JANLTH010000003.1, forward strand.
TGCGCGTGCACGTGGAAGACCTCGCGCATTTTTCACGCTTCATCATGGATCAAGTACTCAAACGGCCCGAGGTGGCGGATGTGAAATCGAGCTTCGCGCTGGAGCGGGTGAAGGAGACGACGGCGTTGCCGTTGTAAGCTTTTGCTACCGATGGTGGCCCAAGAAGCGCTACTGTAGCAGCCCTTGAGCAGTCTGATCGTGAAGAGTGGCTCTGGTGGCTGGTCTTCAAGGATATCTGCGCTGGTCCATATCAGCGGTCCCGTGTAAGATCAGGATTGAATCCGGCTCTTTGTTGAAGGATTTCCCTCATGCTCCGCGTTATGGTGGTCGAAGCGAGAAACTGCCGAATGGGTGTGCGGACCAGGGCTTGTACCGCTCCGCGGATGCCGGGACCAATTGTTGTGATGAAAATCCCATCGACGATGGAGCCCTGCACGACGAGGAGCGCGTATTGCGTCAAGTCCTTGTGAACCAGATTCACAATTTAAGACATGTCGTCCGAACCCGTAAACTCAGGATCTTCCGCCACCTTTGCAAGCAACAGGGCGTGCGGGGACCTCACGCTTGCAAATCGCAGCGGGATTTGTGCCAGCAGGCGCTCCCTAACAGACGTCGTTCCACTGAAATCGAAGTCATTGACCCCGTAGAACGGAAAATAGCCGACCGGCGCATCCATTGTTCGCGTGGCAATGCCGATGGGCAAGTTTCTACCGCCGATTACGGCAGTGAAAACCTTGGACATCACGTCCGTGTTACCGATTCGATGCCTTTCCAAGCTCATGCCGTTTGTCCTTAGTCAAGAAAAGAGAACGCAAAATGTCATGCACCTTGGCAATCCAGTAACACGCATTTGCGAATTTTGCAGCTTCAACCCCGTATCAACATGGTTGGGCGATGCAAACTCTCATCAGGATTGCTGGTTTTGTCCTCCGGTCACGCCTTATCGACAGGAAGAAAAAACGGGTCAGGCACGCTCCACTCTGGCGTGTGCGGCGAAGCAAATACTTCTCACGATGGAGCGCTGGCGCGCACACCGCGAATTCGTTCTAAAACCTTCTCGACCGAATAGTTGGCCTCTCTGTTGAGCTGCGCTTTCAAGTCGTAGACTTCCTGCAAAATCGGATCAATTCGGCGACCAATCGAACCCGATTGGGGCAGTTGGGGCGCTGCTGATGGCGTGATAGGTAGGTTCATGCTTCGGCCTCGTAGATTTCTTCGGGGGTGGCAAGTAGCGGTGAAGCATACCCTAGTTGGGTGATCGCCAATTCGAGCTGCCGTTTGGCTTGGGGGCTGACGATGTGGGCGAAGTTCCAGCTGACAATGTATTTAACCTGCGCCAACGTGGCAATGGCAATATGCGCAGCATCCTCCGCTTCGGTACTGGGCACTGCTTTGTTGGTGATGAGCTGATTGGCCAGTTGAAGCACTCGTGGCGATGTTTCTAACCGCTGACACTGATAAAAATAGCCGCGCCGTTGACTGGCAGCAGATGCGTCGCCCCGGCTGATTTCATCGAGCACCAAGTCCGAGCTGCACATCTCGTAGCTGCTCGGTGCCCACTCCCAAAATGCGTGAGTCAACTGCTGCCGCGCCAAGCTCACCACGTCGCGCGAAGGTCGGGCAGCCAAGTAGCTGATGACGGTCGTTCAATGTAGATTGCCGGTTTCACGCGAACTCCCGTCGCCTTCGTCACTTTTCGCGTGTTTGCGCGAAAGACGCTTTACAGACAGCCAACTACAAGGATATGCCTTGAAGACCCTTACCCCGCCTGCCTCTTCAAGCATTCAACGCGTGACACCACGCCTCAATCAAAATAATTATTCATCGCCCGCGCAAACGATTCGTAGACTTTGGAGACTTCAAAGTCGTGTTTCTTCATCGCCGCCGGGCGCATGTAGACGATGAATTCGCGGGTTTTTTCAATCGGGATTGACTTGGGCTCGGCACCTTTTTCGATGATTTTGATCGTCATCTCGGCAGCGGTTTCGCCTTGCTCAAATGGCGAGGTGGCTACGGCGAACATGCCGCCATCTTCAACATAAAAGCCGTTCGTGCCGATGATGGGGATGGCGGAATTGTCTTCCGTCCACTTGACCAATTCCTTCGGCGGCACGAGCTTGCGGTTTTCTTTGGAATACTCGATGCGCCGGTAGTTGGTGGTCAGAATAAAGTCGGCATCCTCATTGGCTTTTTTTACCGCCGCCTTCCACTCGTCAAAGGTTTTGACTAAATCCACCGAAACCAGCTTGGCCGGCTTCCAGTCAAATTCCTGGATGAAATGGGTGTCTTCTTTTACCGAGCCTGAGGTGTCGCCGATTTTTGCCAAGCGCAGTTGCCGCCCCGGCTTGCTGCGTGCACCTTCAATCATCGCATCACGCACCGCCAGCAGTTGCTTGCGTTCGAGGATCCCCGTGGCGTTTTTGGAAGTGTCGTAGCCGTAGGGCTTGACTTCGCCATTGATGCCGGCGAAGACGATCTTCATCGAGGGATGATTGTTGTAGAACTTGGCGGCGTAGCGCTGCGCGTCGTCGTCTACCGCGATCAGCACATCGGGCCGCCATTCGTCGATGATGCGGCGCGCCACCACGCCCTGCTTTTCGGCGAAGGCGCGGTCGGGCTGGCGCTTGGTGTCCATATAGTGCTTGCGGATCATCAAGGGTTTGTTCAGAAACACTCGGCTCAAACCTACGTCAATGTCGCGCGACCAGGTGTATTCGAGGTCGTAGCTTTGCAGCACCAACACGCGCGGGCGCGCGTTGTTCGCATAGACGAAAGCCACCAGTGAGGCGAGGATGAAAATCGTCATCAGCACCGCAACCACGCGCTTGGGCGTGAAGAAGGCTTCACCCGCCTTGCGGGTGATGACCATCGTCGCATCGGGCGAGGCATGGGGTGGGAGGCTCATGGCGTTCTCCTATTGATCGGGTGCTTACAGCAGACCCATGCTGGTCCACAAAGGAATGGACGCATACAGGCTGCCTAACTTGATGAAATTGAGCAAGGCATTGAAGGCGAGAAATTGCTTTTCGCTGTAGACCCGCTTCTTGCGGGTAATTTCCTCGAACTGCACGTAGTAGGAACACTGATAAGGCGCGAACCAGCATTCGCCCATGGTGAGAATCACGAAGCCAACGATCCATGGATTCACACCGCTGATCTCTGCCAGTGGCATGAGCACCGTAGCCGAAATGGAGACAACCGCATTGATCGGCGCGAAGATCCGCATCACCCACAGTACCACCGTCACTAGCGCGAGAAAGAGCGGGAAGTTCTCCTTCATTGGCACGCCCAGCCAGCCCAGGTGCGAAGCCAGATACTTGGAGATGCCCAAATAGCTCATCGCCGCGACCATGCCGGTCAAGCCCGCTAAGTACATCAGAAAGGGCCAGTCGATCTTGTCTTTGAATTCGGTGCCGCGCAGGTAGTTAAAAGCCAGCAGAAAGAAGAGCAGCAACAGCCCTACCCACGGCGGCGCAATTTTGTGAATCGGCTGCGTGACCACCAGCAACGTGAAGGCGACCACGCCGAACAGGCTCGCGTATTCGCGCGCGCGCACCGGCCCCAAAAGGGCGAGCTGAGCGGAGATTAGGTCTTTGGACAGGCGTGGCTGCTCGCTCCCGCGAAAAAACAAGGGGGTGACGATGAAGTAGGCAAGAATCATCACGCCGCCCGAGACCGAAGCCGCGAGTAGCCACGCGAGCCACTGGAACTGCTCCTGCGCGTACACCGGGAGCAGGCCAAAAATTACAAAATTAACCGATTTGGAGGTCAGAAACACTGCCGAGAGCAGCGACACCCCAGTGAAGCAGGATGCGGCCAAGCGCGTGGCCCCCGGCCCTTTGAACTTGAAGCCCAGCGCCTCCACCATATCGATCAAAAGCGGTGTGGTGAGCGCCACGCGCCCGTTGATCGAGGGCACCACCGGCGAGAGCACCATGCCGGCCATAAAGATGCCCAGGTTGTTGAAAAAAGTGGTCTGCGGCATGATTTTGAGCAGCCACAGCAAGATGCGGTACGACAAGCCGGAGGCCACGATCACGGCTGAGAGTCCCAAGATCGAGAGCGCCATAAAAAAGCCGTCGGACGCGAAACCGGAAAACACCACGTTGGGCGGCACCAGGCCGAAAATTACCGTGCCCAACAGCACGAAAATGCCGGGAATAAAGTCGGCCACCAGCCGGAACACCCACATCGTTGCGGTGGCCGCGAACACGCCGAGAAACACCCGCGCTGCCGGGTCGAGGCCGGAGTTAGCGGTGGAAAAAAACACCAGCGGCGGCAGCAACACGCACAGCAACCAGCCGATTGCGTGCGTCCACGTCGGTTCGTCGCTGGCGCTGCCGCTTCTGCCGCGCAGCGCTTGCATTTTGTCTGGCGTGAAGCGGTTGAGCACTGAGACAAAATATTCGTTTTTGATCGACGGATTGGCCGCCAACATGGTGTTGAAGGCTTCACGCGGAAAGCGCAGCAACACCACATCGGTGCTCGCTTGCGCCGTGGCCATGAAAGAGGCAGAGCCCAGTACCGATTCTTCGCCCACGTAGCCACGCTCGACCAGTGCCGTTTCCACGCCGTCGGTATTGGCCAGGCGCACCTCACCTTTGAGCACGTAGAACAAGGCGTTCGCGACCCCGCCGGAGTGATAAACCGCTTCGCCCGATGCCAATTCAATCCGCTCGACGTGGGGCAGGAGGCGCGACAGGCTCTCGTAAGTCGCGCGCCCGATGATAGGCTCGCGTTTGAGGATTTCAATCAGGGATGCAGTCGAGCGTGCCGAGGGCAGCGTCAGCTCGACATCAGTGGGTACGGCGCTCATGCGTTCAGGGTCTTTTGGCAGACAGGGCGGGCGGGCAGGACGTTCAAGTCTTGATTATTGCACCGCTTGGAGTGCGCCGGTGCAAAAGAGTGTTGCGCGCGCGCCATCCTATTCGAGGCGCAACAGTCTGCCATTGGCACTGTCGGTCAGCAGGTAGAGGTAGCCGTCCGGCCCCTGTCGGACATCGCGGATGCGTTCCCCCAGTTCAGTCAGCAAACGCTCTTCTCGGATCACCTTGCCCTCTTTGAGCTCCAAGCGCACCAGCATTTGACCGCGCAAAGCGCCGATGAAGAGACTACCTTTCCAGGCTGGACGAGTGGGGTAGCGATCACCGGTGTAAAAGACCATCCCGGAAGGTGCAATCGACGGGTCCCAGTAGTGCAAAGGCTGCTCCATCCCGGCCTTGGCAGTCGTTTCGCCGATCTTCGCGCCTGAATAGTCAAGGCCAAAGTTGATGACGGGCCAGCCATAATTTTTGCCCGCTTCGGGAAGGTTGATTTCATCACCGCCGCGCGCGGCATGCTCGTGAATCCACAGTGCCCCGGTGACTGGATGTAGCGTCGCGCCCTGAGGGTTGCGATGCCCGTAGCTCCAAATTTCAGGGCGCGCACCGACCGTGGCAAGCAAGGGGTTGTCACGCGGTACGCTGCCATCGCGATTGATGCGAATCACCTTGCCAAAGTGCGTGCCTAAGTCTTGCGCACGCTCGCGCTGGTAACGCTCCCCCAGTGTGATGAACAGCGTGCCATCGCGCGCCACCACAATGCGCGAGCCAAAATGCAAGCCACCACCGACCTTGGGCTGTTGGCGGAAGATGACGCTGAGATTGACCAGCTTGTCGTCGCGCAACTCGGCGCGCGCGACGGCAGTGCCAACATTGCGTTGATTTTGTACGTCGGCTTCGCTATAGCTGAAATAGAGTGTGCGATTGCTGGCGAAGTCGGGGTCAAGTGCCACGTCGAGCAGCCCGCCCTGGCCTTGCGCCACAACCGGTGGCATACCGGGCACTGGGGCCGAGACCTTACCGTCGAGGGTAATCAGCCGCATCGTGCCGCTGCGCTCAGTAACCAGCATGCGGGCATCGGGCAGAAAGGCGAGCGCCCACGGGTGGTTGAGGCCGGTGGCGACTGTGGTGAGGCGCAGCTTGGATTGGGCGTGCGACGCGGCGCAGACCATTGCCGCAAACAAGGCTAATAGCTGTGGCGCGATGCGCTCAGTGAATCCGATATGTCGCGTCATGATCAGGTGAAAACCAGATGAGAACCATTGTGCCGCCGTTGCGAAAGCCAATGGCACGACTACTTTGCGAGATACGCAGTGAGTAGATCGTGTCCACGCCCGTTGGTTTGGGTACAGGCGATTGCGCAATGGCTTCCCATTTCAGACCCGGCTGCATGCGCCCACGTCATGGTAGTTATGCGCCGCACCACCTCGACGAAACGGGATCGCTGCGGCTTCGGGCTCGTTTCAAGGCTTGCGCGCAGCGTGGGAGAGTTCAGATTGACGACGACCAGGTCGCTGGGCGCGCTTGCTGGATCGGGTTTTGCCAAGGGCTTTTTCTTTTTCATCAACCGAGTCCTCGATCGACTGGAAGAATGCATCCAAATCGGTAGCTTCGGCGGTGTCGTGCGTGGCCGCCCAAGCGAACGCCTTGGTCAGCGCCGCTTTCGCTTCGGTAGTATGCAGCCAGCGCTCGTTGTCCGGGATGACCTGTGCGGTACGAACCAGCCAAACGCCGTCTTCCTGCTCCTCGACCAGCACTTGACGACCAGCATGCTGCTTGCCAAGCGAAATCTGTCCGCTGGCCCCGATGGTTTTGAGTTGTGCGTTCATGCGCGCATGATAGCAGGACTACAGCAATGCGCTTCAATTCTTCCCCCAATAACTGGATCGTAGAGGTGAATTATACCTTACAATCCATTCCATATATTTTAAGAATTTGCATTGACTAATATTAAGTATCCAAAAATAAACAAAAAAACCCGCGAAATCGCGGGCTTAGTATGCACCACGATCGAGGCTTAATTACTTCCCGCGCAACTTTCGAATCGCCGCGATTTGCGCCGCCATAATCGCAAATTCGCTCGTGGCCTTGGCGAAATCGATTTCGTCTTTGGCGTTTTTGCGAGCTTCATCGGCTAGCCGCAGGGCTTCGTTCGCCTTGGCTTCGTCCAAGTCCGCGCCGCGAATCGCGGTATCGGCCAGCACCGTTACCGTGTCGGGCTGCACTTCAAGAATGCCGCCAGCTACGAAGATGAATTCCTCTTCGCCGTTGTCGGCACGTTTGACCCGCACCGCACCTGGCTTGATGCGGGTAATCAGCGGGGTGTGCTTGGGGTAAATCCCGAGCTCACCAGCTTCGCCGGGCAGGGCGACGAACGATGCTTCGCCCGAGAAGATTTGCTCCTCGGCAGAAACGACATCAACGTGAAAGGTGCTCATAACGGTCTTTTAGGTAAGCGTTTTGGCTTTTTCAAATGCTTCTTCAATCGGGCCGACCATGTAGAAGGCTTGCTCCGGCAGATGGTCACATTCGCCATTGACGATCATCTTGAAGCCTTTGATAGTGTCGGCCAGCGGCACGATCTTGCCTGGCGCGCCGGTAAACACTTCGGCCACGTTGAAGGGTTGCGAGAGGAAACGCTGGATTTTGCGGGCGCGGGCCACCGCCAGTTTGTCTTCCGGCGACAGTTCGTCCATGCCCAAAATGGCGATGATGTCGCGCAATTCTTTGTAGCGTTGCAAGGTTGACTGCACGGCGCGGGTGACGTTGTAGTGCTCTTCACCGATCACGTGCGGGTCCAACTGGCGGCTGGTGGAGTCGAGCGGATCCACCGCAGGGTAGATGCCGAGTGCGGCGATGTCGCGCGACAGCACGACGGTTGCGTCGAGGTGCAAGAATGTGGTGGCAGGCGAGGGGTCGGTCAAGTCGTCGGCTGGCACGTAGACGGCCTGGATCGAGGTGATCGAGCCGGTCTTGGTAGAGGTGATGCGCTCTTGCAGCTTGCCCATCTCTTCAGCCAACGTAGGCTGGTAACCCACAGCGGAAGGCATGCGGCCCAACAATGCCGAAACTTCGGTACCGGCCAAGGTGTAGCGGTAGATGTTATCGACGAAGAAGAGAATGTCTTTGCCTTCGTCGCGGAAGCTTTCTGCCATCGTCAGGCCGGTCAAAGCGACGCGCAGACGGTTGCCGGGTGGCTCATTCATTTGACCAAACACCATCGCGACTTTGGATTCGTTGAGGTTGTCGGCTTGGATAACGCCCGCTTCCTGCATCTCGTGGTAGAAGTCGTTGCCTTCGCGGGTGCGCTCGCCCACGCCCGCAAACACCGACAAACCGCCGTAGCTCTTGGCGATGTTGTTGATGAGTTCGAGCATGTTCACCGTCTTGCCGACGCCGGCACCGCCGAAGAGACCGATCTTGCCGCCTTTGGCAAACGGGCATACCAAGTCAATCACCTTGATGCCGGTGGGCAGCAGGTCAACCGAAGGGGCCAGCTCTTCAAATTTCGGTGCAGGCTGGTGAATCGCGCGCTTGGTCTCGGTGACCACCGGGCCTTGCTCATCAATCGGGCGGCCAAGCACGTCCATGATGCGGCCCAGCGTGCCTTTGCCGACTGGTACGGAAATGCCAGCGCCAGTACCGCGCACCTTCATGCCACGGCGCAGGCCATCTGAAGAACCCATCGCGATGGTCCGCACCACGCCGTCGCCCAACTGCTGCTCGACTTCAAAGGTGAGGCCTTTTTCAGCCAGCGAAGCCGTGCCATCTTCGACCAGGGTCAGCGCGTCGTATACCTTGGGCATCGCGTTGCGCGGGAATTCGATGTCGATCACCGCGCCGATACACTGGACGATGCGGCCTTCACTCATGGTTGCTGTGGTCATCTGGGTAGTCCTTCGGAATCAAATAGCGAGAAATCTGGAGCGTTGGAAATCGTTAAACCGCGGCTGCGCCGCCAACGATCTCGGAAAGTTCTTTGGTGATCGAGGCTTGGCGGGCTTTGTTGTAAGTGAGCTGCAAGTCAGCGATCACATCTTTGGCGTTGTCGGACGCTGATTTCATCGCCACCATGCGCGCCGATTGCTCGGAGGCCATGTTCTCGGCGACGGCCTGATACACCAAGGCTTCCACGTAGCGGGTGAGCAATTCGTCGATCACGGCTTGCGGATCGGGCTCATAAATGTAGTCCCATCCGTAGGCCGCTTTTTCCTTTTCGGTCTGCGCAAAGCGCTCGGCCGAGAGTGGCAGCAGTTGCTCGATCACCGGCTCTTGCTTCATGGTGTTGATGAAGCGCGTGTAGGCCAAATAAACCGCGTCAACCTTGCCTGCGGCGTAGGCATCGAGCTGCACTTTGACTGGCCCGATCAGTTTGTCGAGATGCGGGCTGTCACCCAAGGCGATGGCGTGGGACACCACTTTTGCGCCGATCCGGTTCAAAAAGCCGAAACCCTTGTTGCCGATGGCAGTGGCTTCAATCTTCATGCCCGCGGCTTCAAATTCCTTCAGGCGCGCCGTGACCGCCCGCAACACGTTGGTGTTCATGCCACCGCACAGGCCCTTGTCGGTGGAAACCACGATCACGCCGACGTTCTTGATGTCGCGCTTGATGAGGAAAGAGTGGCGGTACTCAGGATTCGCGCTCGCCATATGTGCGGCGATGTTGCGCACCTTGTCTGCATAAGGGCGGGCGCGGCGCATCCGGTCCTGCGCTTTGCGCATTTTGGAAGCAGCAACCATTTCCATCGCTTTGGTGATCTTGCGCGTGTTTTGCACGCTCTTGATCTTGGTACGAATTTCTTTTGAGCCGGCCATGGTCTGTCGCTACGTGGGTGACGTGGATGCTGGGTGAAAATGCCTGAAGAAGCTTAGTAAGCGCCGGTTTTCTTGAAATCGACAATCGCGGCGGTCAGCGCTTTTTCGCTGTCAGCGTCCAAATTCTTGGCGGCTTCGATTTTGTCGACCAAGGCGGCATGCTTCGTCTTCATAAAGTCGTGCAGGCCTTTTTCTGCGCCCAAGGCTTTTTTCACGTCGATGTCGTCGAAATGGCCGTTGTTCACTGCAAACAGCGTGACTGCCATTTCCCAGACCGCCATCGGGTGGTATTGCAACTGCTTCATCAATTCAGTAACCAGGCGACCGCGCTCCAACTGCTTGCGAGTGGCTTCGTCAAGGTCGGAAGCAAACTGCGCAAACGCCGCCAATTCGCGATACTGCGCGAGCGACAGACGCACACCGGCCCCGGTGTCTTTGCGCTTCATGATTTTGGTTTGCGCAGCACCGCCGACGCGCGAGACCGAAATACCGGCGTTGATGGCCGGGCGAATGCCTGCGTTGAACAGGTCGGTTTCCAAGAAGATCTGGCCGTCGGTGATCGAGATCACGTTGGTCGGCACAAAGGCGGAAACGTCACCGGCCTGGGTCTCAATAATTGGCAAGGCAGTCAGCGAGCCAGTTTTGCCCTTGACTGCGCCGTTGGTGAATTTTTCCACGTAGTCGGCGTTGACACGGGCGGCACGCTCGAGCAAGCGCGAGTGCAGGTAGAACACGTCACCAGGATAGGCTTCGCGGCCTGGCGGGCGGCGCAGCAGTAGCGACACCTGACGATAGGCCCAAGCCTGCTTGGTCAGGTCGTCATACACAATCAGCGCGTCTTGACCGCGATCGCGGAAGTACTCGCCCATTGTGCAACCGGCGTACGCCGAGAGGTATTGCATGGCTGCCGAATCAGAGGCGGTTGCTGCCACCACGATGGTGTAAGCCAGAGCGCCGGTTTCTTCGAGTTTGCGCACGACGTTGGCAACGGTCGACGCCTTCTGACCGATCGCGACGTACACGCAGAACAGGTCTTTGCCCTTCTGGTTGATGATGGCATCGACCGCGACTGCGGTTTTGCCGGTTTGGCGGTCGCCGATGATGAGCTCGCGCTGACCGCGTCCAATCGGCACCATCGCGTCAATCGCCTTCAGGCCGGTTTGCACCGGTTGATCCACCGATTTACGAGCGATCACGCCGGGTGCGACTTTCTCAATCACGTCCGTCATTTTGGCGTTGATCGGGCCTTTGCCGTCAATCGGCTGACCGAGCGCGTTAACCACGCGACCCAGCAACTCGGGGCCTACCGGCACCTCAAGAATGCGGCCCGTACATTTGACGGCATCGCCTTCTGACAAGTGGGTGTATTCACCCAAAATAACCGCGCCGACCGAGTCACGCTCGAGGTTCAGCGCAAGGCCAAAGGTGTTGCCGGGGAATTCCAGCATCTCGCCTTGCATCACATCAGACAGGCCATGAATGCGGACGATACCGTCGGTCACTGAAACAATCGTGCCTTGGGTCTTGGCTTCAGTCGAAAGACCCAGATTCTGGATCTTCGCTTTGAGCAGTTCGCTGATTTCGGAAGGGTTGAGTTGCATGATTTTAGCCTAGTGAGATGCTTGAAGAGCCGCGCGCAGCTTAGCTCTTCAGGCCGTTACGCAATGATTCCAGTTTTGCTTTGACGGACGAATCGATCACCGTATCGCCCACTTGTACCTTGACACCACCGATCAATTCTTGATCGATCACCACAGTGGCTTTAATCTTGTTGCCAAATTTCTTTTCCAGATCTGCGCACAAGGCCTTGAGTTGGGACTCATCGAGTGCAAAAGCGGAAGTGACCTTGGCATCGAGCGTGGTTTCGCGTGCGTTTTTCAGCTGCTCAAACTGGCGCGAAACCTGCTCAAGTGCGACCACGCGATTGTTGTCAACCAACAGTTGCACAAAGGTCTTGGCTTCACCACTCAGCCCGCCTTTGAGCAGCGAACCAAACAGATCGACCACCTGCGCCCCTGAGACTTTCGGGTTTGAAATGACCGCCGCCACCTCGTCATTCGCAGCCAGTCCTGCGAGCGACTTGAGTGTGCCGGACCACTCGCCCAACTGCCCCTTGGCATCCGCCGCCTTAAAGGCAGCTTCGGCGTAGGGGCGTGCGATGGTTGCAACTTCAGCCATTAGAGCTCTGCCTTGAGTTGGTTGAGCAAATCGGCGTGCGCCTTGGCATCGACTTCACGGCGCAGAATCTTCTCCGCGCCTTTGACTGCCAGGTCAGCTACCGAATTGCGCAGTGACTCTTTGGCGCGCGCCATCTCTTGTGCAGCTTCGGCGCGAGCAGCAGCGACAATCCGCTCGCCCTCTGTCTTGGCTTTGGTTTCAGCTTCCGCGACGATGGACGCACCGCGCTTTTCAGCCAGACCAGCGGTTTCAACCGCTCTGGCACGAGCATCAGATTCCAGCTTGAGGATTTGGGTCTGCGCGTTGGTGAGGCTTTTTTTGCCGTCGTCCGCTGCTGCCAGGCCATCCGCAATCTGTTTGCGACGCTCGTCAATCGCCTTGATGATCGGCGGCCAAACGTAGGTCATGGTGACCCACGCAAGCACAAAAAACACGACCAGTTGGGCGACGAATGTGGCGTTGAGATTCATCTAGAAACCCCTTGAATAAAGTGGCAGGAGTTTGGCTGGCTTTAGCCCTTGAACGGGTTGGCGAATGCAAACATCATCGCAATACCGACACCGATCAGGAATGCCGCGTCAATCAGACCGGCCAGCAGAAACATCTTGGTTTGCAGCTTGTCCATCAACTCAGGCTGGCGTGCCGAGGCTTCGATGAATTTGCCGCCCATGATGCCGATGCCGATACAAGCACCAATTGCGCCAAGACCGATGATGAGACCAGCTGCGAGAGCGACGAGACCTACGTTAGACATGATGACTCCTTATGAATGAAAAAGATTTGCTGCGAGGTTGAAAAAGAAAACGAAAGGGGGTGAAGCGTTGGGGGTTTTAAGGGGGTGCAGCCCCAATAAATCGTGGTTCTTTAGTGGCCTTCGTGCGCCTGCCCCAAGTACACCAGGGTGAGCATCATGAAAATGAAGGCTTGCAGCACAACGATCAGAATATGGAAGATCGCCCAGAGGGAACCGGCGAACACTTGCATGCCAAAGCCCCACCAGGTGGCAGTGCCACCCAACAGCGCAATGAGCAGGAAAACCAGCTCACCGGCATACATGTTGCCGAACAGCCGCATCGAGAGCGAGACCGTTTTGGCGACGAATTCGATGAGATTGATGCCCAAGTTAGCGACACCCAGCAGCAACGCGAAAATCGGGTTTTTGCTGGTGCCAAACGGGGCGCAAACCAGTTCATGCATGAAACCGCCGAAATGCTTGATCTTGATGTTGTAATAGATCATCAGAATCAGCACGCCCAAGCCCATGCCGAAAGTACCGTTCAAGTCGGCTGTGGGCACCAGGCGGTGATACTGAATGTATTTGTCAAGGCCAGTCCACTGGAACACATAGTGCGGCAGATCGACCGGTAGAAAGTCGAGCGCGTTCATGAACAGCACCCAGACAAACACGGTCAGCGCCAAGGGCGCGATGAAGGTACGGTCGCCGTGAATAATGGCTTTGGACTGGCTTTCGACCATTTCGACCAGAATTTCCACCGCCGCTTGCCAGCGGCCGGGAACACCTGCGGTGGCCCCTTTGGCGGCCTTGCGCAAAACCCACAGCACCAAGATGCCCATGCTGATTGACCAAAAGAGCGTGTCGAAATTGACGACGCTCATGTCGATCACAAAGCCCTGCTTGATATTGGTCAGATGCCCAAGGTGATGGACGATGTACTCTGAGGAAGAAGGGGCAGCGCCGGAAGCCATGAATCGTTTCTTTATCTCAATCTGCGTGACGTAAAAGCCGCTCTAAAAACTGTGTTGCAACCCACCCTGAAACTAAGCCGAAAACTAAGCCGAAAACCTAGCCGAAAACCTACTCTCGCACCAACAGCAAGCCAAACACATACACTTGCAGCACCGCGATGTAACTGATGATCAGTGCCAGCCAATCCACCGTATTCCAGCGCATGGCAACCAGTGCAAATAGCGCGACGGACAAAAAGACTTTCAGCGCCTCACCGAACAAAAAGGCCACGATGTAGCCTTCATGCTGTTTTTTCACCGCTGCCACCCGCAAACGCCAGGCAAACAGGCCGGCCGGCACAAAACAGATGGCCCCACCGGCAAAGGACGAAACCCCTGCGTTTGCACTTTTAAAACACAACCACAAAAGCGCGAGCACCGCTGCAGCGAGAAGCTGGAGCTTGACTACCTTGAGCGGTGCAAACGACGTTTTCTCGACATCGTGCGCCAGTCCGGAGTGAAGCGGGGAATCAATCGCTGCAACCATGCTTTGAAGGGGTTTTGCCTAAACGATTTCGAATCCAGCAAACCCTCAATTGTAGTCCAGAAAATTGCCCAATGTAAAGGAAAATCGAACTCTTGCGGGCCAGTCAAGCCAGCAGAGCTGAGTGCGCGGGCGTGGCGAGCGAGAACGGCTGCCCCTCGCAGTTCATTGCTTGCGTGTCAGCTCGATTCGCCGCTGCGGGTAATATCTAATCGCGCCGCCATGGCTCTCCAAGGGAAAACATGAGCACCCACTTGAGTACAGAATCGAATCCAGAATCGACCCACTACCGGATTTGCCCCTTGTGCGAGGCCACTTGCGGCCTTGAGATCAAGGTGCAAGACAACACCGTCACCAGCATTCGCGGCAATGATGCCGATGTATTTAGCCACGGCTACATTTGCCCCAAGGCGGTGGCGCTTAAAGACTTGCACGAAGACCCGGATCGCGTGCGCACCCCGCTCATCAAGCGCGAAGGCAAGTTTGTCGAGGCCAGTTGGGAAGAGGCGTTTAGCGAAATCGAACAGCGTTTGCCGCCCATCCTCGCGGCACATGGGCGCAACGCGGCAGGCTTGGTGATCGGCAATCCGGCGGCACACAAGATGGGCCTGTTGCTCTATTTTCCGAAGCTGGCGCGGGCCTTGGGCTCGATCAACGTGTTTTCAGCGTCCACGCTGGACCAAATGCCCAAGCAATTGTCGAGCGGCTTGATGTTTGGGCATTGGCTTTCGATTGCGTTGCCGGATATTGAGCGAACTGACTTCATGCTCATCCTCGGGGCGAACCCGATGGTGTCGAACGGCAGCCTGTGGACCGTGCCCGACTTTCGCGGCAAGGCTAAAGCGCTGCGCGCCCGCGGCGGCAAGTTGGTGGTGGTTGACCCGCGCCGTTCCGAAACGGCGGAGGTCGCAGACCAACACTTGTTCATTCGGCCCGGTAGCGATGTGCTGCTGTTGGCCGCGCTCGCACACACCCTGTTTGCCGAAAACTTGGTCAAGTTGGGGCCGCTGGCAGAGCACTTGAATGGCCTTGTGCAGCTCGAAGAAGCACTTCAAGGCTTCTCTCCTGAGGCAGTGAGTGCTCGCACCGAAATTGCCGCAGAAGCGATTCGCGAACTCGCCCGGGCCCTTGCAGCCGCGCCGCGCGCCTGCGTGTATGGCCGCATGGGTACCAGCGTGAACGCCTACGGCACGCTGTGCAATTGGCTGGTAGACGTGCTCAATGTGCTCACCGGTAATCTGGATCGGGCAGGCGGCGCACTGTTCCCCAAGGCCGCTGGTTTCGCCGCCAATAACGCGGGCAAGCCTGGCCTTGGGCGCGGCATTGCCAGCGGGCGGCACAGGGCACGCGTGTCAGGTGCGCCCGAAGTGTTTGGCGAGCTGCCGATGGGCTGCTTGGCCGAAGAAATCGATACCCCAGGCCAAGGCAAAATCCGGGCGCTGATCACCCTGGCGAGCAATCCGGTACTCTCAGCCCCGAACGGCGCGCGCTTGGCCACTGCGCTGGCATCGCTCGACTTTATGGTGAGCGTGGACATCTACGTCAACGAAACCACGCGCCACGCCGACGTGATCCTACCCGGACTCTCACCCCTTGAAGAGGCGCACTACGACGTGGCCTTTCCGCAATTGGCCTATCGCAATGCCGCGCGGTTTTCGCGACCAGTTCTTAATAAACATGCCACTGGGCGCGCGGAGTGGCGCACGTTGCTCGCGCTCACCGCCATCGTGCAAGGCAAGGGTGCCAAGGTTGATGTCGAAGCACTCGATGACGAGCTGCTGGCCGATGAGGTACGCCGCACCTGTGGCGACAACGCGGCCCGCATGCTGGCTGAGCTTGGCATCAAGCACGGGCCGGGCCGCTTGGTCGATCTGGCCTTGCGCACCGGCCCTTACGGCGCCGCGCCGCACGCGCTAACGCTGGAAAAGCTCAAAGCGACACCACACGGCGTTGATCTGGGGCCGCTCCAAGCGCGTGTTCCGGAAGTGTTGCGCACCCCTTCCGGTAAGGTGGAGTTGGCCCCGGCGGCGTGCTTGGGCGATCTACCCCGCGCACTGGCATTGCTGTCTGACCCGCTGAAGGTTGACGGCCTGCAAATCATTGGGCGCCGCCAAGTGCGTTCTAACAATAGCTGGATGCATAACCTGCCCACCCTCGCCAAAGGCCCGGTGCGCTGCACGCTGGAGGTTAACCCGGCGGATGCAAAGCGATTGATGCTCGAAGAAGGCCAACTGGCGCGTCTCTCCACGGCACATGGCTCGATATCCGCGCCAGTGGCAGTTTCCGAGCGCATGATGCCGGGGGTTGTTTGCCTGCCGCATGGTTGGGGGCACGATGCTGCAGGCGCGGCGCTGAGCGTCGCGGCCCAGCGCCCAGGTGCCAACTTAAACGCGCTGTTTTCGACCACCCCACGCGACCCGCTGTCGGGCAATGCCGTTTTGAACGGAGTTGCAGTGAGCCTGATGGCGGCGTGAAGCTGGCGTTGGACGGCCCGAAGCAGGTTGGGTGCGCTAGGTTGGTCGAGGTCTGTAAGGTCGGCTTTCTACGAGCCTGCCACGTTGAAGCGATCCAGGTTCATCACCTTGGTCCAGGCTGCCACGAAATCGAGCACGAATCTTCGTTTCGCGTCACTGGCCGCATAGACCTCGGCCAAGGCGCGCAACTGCGAATTCGAACCAAAGACGAGATCCACCACCGTAGCCGTCCACTTGATTTCGCCGGAAGTGCGATCGCGACCTTCGAGCACGCCCTCGGCGCTCGACTTCTGCCAAGTGGTGCTCATATCGAGCAGGTTCACGAAGAAATCGTTGGACAGCGTTTCGGGGCGTTTGGTCAGCACGCCGTGCTTGGGTTGGCCCACGCCAAGCGCGCGCAGGCCACCGATCAGTACCGTCATTTCTGGGGCGCTCAGGTTGAGCAACTGCGCCTTATCCACCAGCAAATCGGTGGCCATCCCATTCAAACCCTTGCAGGCGTAGTTGCGGAAGCCGTCGGCCATTGGTTCGAGCACCTTGAAAGACTCGACATCGGTCTGTGCTTGAGAGGCATCCATGCGGCCAGGCAAGAAAGGCACGTTCACCGCCTGTCCAGCCAGCTTCGCAGCAGCCTCGACCGCCGCGCAGCCGCCCAGCACGATCAAGTCGGCCAACGAAATCTTTTTCGCGTCAGACCGGGTGGTGTTGAAGCTTTTCTGAATCGCTTCGAGTGCACGCAATACTTTGTCCAACTCAACCGGTTGATTGACTTCCCAATTTCGCTGTGGTTCCAAGCGAATGCGCGCGCCGTTCGCCCCGCCACGCTTGTCGCTACCCCGGAAGCTTGCCGCAGATGCCCATGCTGTAGTGGCGAGTTGGGAGATCGAAAGGCCCGACGCAAGTATTTCGGCCTTCAGTGCCACGGTATCGCTTGCGTCAACCAATTGGTGATCCAAGATGGGGATCGGGTCTTGCCAGAGCTGCACTTCTTTTGGCACCAACGGCCCCAGGTAGCGCGCCACCGGGCCCATGTCGCGGTGTGTCAGCTTAAACCAGGCGCGGGCGAAGGCATCAGAAAATTCCTTCGGATTGCGGTGGAAGCGGCGCGAGATCTTCTCGTACTCAGGATCCATCCGCAGTGACATATCGGCCGTCGTCATCATGGGTGGATGCTTCGTCGATGGATTGTGCGCGTCTGGAATCATATGCTCCGGCTTGCAGTTCTTGGGCATCCATTGGTTAGCGCCTGCCGGGCTCTTGGTGAGTTCCCACTCGTAGCCGAGCAGCATCTCGAAATAGCCGTTGTCCCATTGAGTCGGGTTCGGTTTCCAGGCACCTTCAATGCCACTGGTGGTGGTATGCACCCCCTTGCCTGAGCCCAGGCTGTTTCTCCAGCCCAGGCCCTGCTCCTCGATGCTGGCACCTTCGGGATCAGCGCCAACGAGCTTGGTGTCGCCCGCACCATGGGCCTTGCCAAAGGTGTGGCCACCGGCCACCAGCGCCACCGTCTCTTCGTCGTTCATGGCCATGCGAGCGAAGGTTTCGCGCACATCACGGCCCGAAGCCACCGGATCGGGATGGCCATTCGGACCTTCCGGATTCACATAGATCAGGCCCATCTGGACTGCGGCCAGGGGCTGGTCGAGTTTGCGCTCCCCCGAGTGGCGGTTGTCACCCAGCCAAGTGTTTTCAGAACCCCAGTAAATGTCCTGTTCAGGTTCCCAGATATCCTCGCGCCCACCAGCAAAGCCAAAGGTCTTGAACCCCATCGATTCCAGTGCAACGTTGCCCGCAAGAATTATCAGGTCGGCCCAAGAAATTTTGAGACCGTATTTTTGCTTGATCGGCCAAAGCAGACGACGCGCCTTGTCCAAGTTGCCATTGTCCGGCCAGCTGTTCAAAGGCGCAAATCGTTGATTCCCGGTGCCCGCACCTCCACGGCCATCGGTGATGCGGTAAGTGCCAGCGCTGTGCCAGGCCATGCGGATCATCAAGCCACCGTAGTGACCCCAGTCAGCTGGCCACCAGTCCTGCGAATCTGTCATCAGTGCTTCAAGGTCTTTGACCAAAGCATGGAGGTCGAGGCGTTTGAATTCCTCTGCGTAATTGAAGCTTTTCTCCAGCGGGTTGGACTTTTCAGAATGCTGATGCATCAGGTTCAGCCGCAGCTGGTTGGGCCACCAGTTGGCGTTGGCCTGGCCTCCGCCGCGTACGGTGGGGTTTGCGGTGGCGCTTGAGAAAGGGCACTTTGATTCAATTGTCATGATCATCTCCGGTTGTCGGCAATTCAATGAATTCACAGTTCGATCCAGCGGACTCCCTGGAGTTTGGTCTGCGCGTCGTTCGCCAGCACTTCACTCACGAAAGGGCAACCTGCGTTAGGTACTGGAGGCCGCACCCACGCGGGCTAGCGAGGTATCCAATTGTGAAGACCTTCAAGCAGTGAGTCCAATGAATAATAGTTCTTTTTGTAATCGATAAAATCGATCAAGAAATGTCGGGCAACCGGAGGTTCAACGCCCGCCCGCGAAGTGCCACTGCCGACCCGGGATGATTCTGCTAGTCCGATTGCGTGGGCTTCCGGCAGCCTAATCGACGGCCACACTGAGGGTGCGCCGCCACGCGATAAAGCCCGCGACGGCCAACGCGCTTGAAGCCACATACAGCGCTATCGTCACATACAAGCCCTTGACGGCGTAAATGCCGATGAAAATCAAATTGGCGACGATGAACATGAGCCATGAATCGATCACTTTACGCGCCTGCAGCCATTGCGCGGCTAGGCTGATCGCGGTGGGCGTGGCATCCAGATAGGGCAAATCAGCTTTGGTGAACGAGGCCATTGCGTGGCCCAGCGTCAGTGCCGCCGCCGCAATCCCGATGCACCAGAGCAGGCGCGTCGCGTTGCTCAGCACTCGCACCGGCGCGGTGCTTTGCATGCCACGATGCCCAGTTGCCAGCCAGCGCCACCAACCGTAAGCCTGCAGCCCGATATAGGCGAACTGCAACAACAAATCAGAGTAGAGCCGCGCGTCGTAAAAGACAAACGCGAAGCAAATCACACAGGCGATGCCAACCGGCCAGCACCAGATGTTTTGCCGGATCGTGAGCCACAGGTTGATGAGTCCCAGCGCTGTGCCGAGAATTTCGAGCGGCTGCACGGTGCCTCCTACTCTAAACCGCGCGCGTCAAGCCGCCATCAACGCGCAGGTTTTGCCCGGTGATGTAGGCCGCGCCATCGGATAGCAAAAACGCCACCGTTTTGGCAATTTCATCCACCTTGCCATAGCGTTGCAGCGGGATCTTCACGCGCCGCTCCTCTTTCTCGGGCAGGCTGTCGATATAGCCTGGCAGCACATTGTTCATGCGAATGTTGTGCGCGGCGTATTTGTCGGCATACAGCTTGGTGAAAGCCGCCAACGCTGCGCGGGCTGCCCCTGAAACCGGAAAGGTCAAGTCCGGCTCAAAAGTGGCAAAGGTGGAAATATTGACGATGCAGCCGCCTTGCTTGGCGAGCAGGGGTGTCGCCAGTTGCGCCGCCCGCACCACGTTCAAAAAAGCGACATCGAAGCCTTTTTGCCAGTCTTCCACCGGAATACCCAGCAAATCACCAGCCACTTTCGGTTTGGGCGGGTGTGGCGCGCTGTTGACCACTGCGTCGAGCCTGCCGTGGCGCTCGACCAGCGCATCGATGGCGGCCTTGAGATCGGCTTCACTCGTGACCGACCCGGTGAAGCCCATGCCGCCCAGCGATTGGCCTAGCTCAGCCCCCTTGCCGGAGGCGGAAAACACGCCAACTTGCCACCCTTGTGCAGCGAGTTCACGCGCGCAAGCGGCACCCATGCCTGAGCCGGCGGCGGTGACGAGGACAACTTTTTCTGAATTGCTCATGGCTTGAAAACCCTTACTGGACGGGCCTCTTCAGCCCAATGCTGTGAAAACGACCGCTGCGCCTGCCTGTTGCGACACATAGGCTGAGAGCGCGCTGCTCAACTCCGTTCCAGAGCGGGTGTCACGCCAAGCCGCGCCGTCAAACTTGAAGTGGTAGCCGCCAGACTTGGCCGCGACCCAGATTTCTTGCATCGGCGCTTGCAGGTTGACAATGATTTTGCTGCCATTCTCAAACTCAATTTCCAGAATGCCATCGCCCTTGCGCTCGAAATCGGTGTCGATCACCAGGCTGTCGAGCTGTTCCTCGATGCGCGTCAATACAGCGATTGCGCTTGTGGTGAATTCAGTTTCTGTCATAGGCGGCAGGGGCAATTTCGATTAGACTTTTTGTTTTCATTCAAACTATTCTAGCCGTGCCCAATTTCCGGTTTGTGACTGCTGCGCTGCTTGGTGTGATGCTGCTGGCAGGCTGCGGGCAAAAAGGCCCGTTGATCTTGCCGCCCAAGCCGCCTCCCGGCTACACCCCAGGCCCGCTGCCGCCTTCAGAGCAGCAACGGCAAGAAAAGCGCGAGCCGGCTTAAAAGTATTGTGGCTTGACCTCAATACTTACCAGAAGATTTTTATGACCCAAGCATTTACAGTTGAAGGCGGCCAGATGTACGCCGAAGATGTGCCGCTGACGCAAATCGCGCGTCAGTTCGGTACGCCGACCTATGTTTATTCCAAGGCCGCGCTGCACGGCGCATACCGCAGTTTCGCCGATGCCTGCGCTGGGCGCGATGTGCTGATCTGTTATGCGCTGAAGGCCAATTCCAACCTGGCAGTCATCGACCAATTTGCGCAGTTGGGAGCGGGTTTTGACATCGTTTCTGGTGGCGAACTCGCGCGCGTGATCGCTGCGGGCGGCGACCCGAAAAAGGTATTGTTCTCCGGCGTGGGCAAAAAGGTGGACGAGATCCGCTATGCGCTTGCGCAAGAGGTGCTTTGCTTCAATCTGGAATCAGCGCAAGAGCTGGACCGCGTGAATGAAGTGGCCTTAAGCATGGGCAAGCGGGCGCGCGTGTCGTTTCGCGTCAATCCGGAAGTTGATGCGCAAACCCACCCCTACATTTCGACCGGCTTGAAAGAAAACAAATTTGGCGTGGAATTCGGCAGTGCGCTAGCGCTGTATCGCAAAGCCGCCACGTTGCCTGGCGTGGAAGTGACCGGCATGGATTGCCACATCGGCTCGCAACTGGTCGACGCCGCGCCGCTCTTGGAGGCGATGGACAAGCTTTTGCAATTGGTTGACCAGTTGGCGGCCGAGGGCATTCACCTGCACCATCTTGACTTGGGCGGCGGCGTGGGGATTCGCTATACCGACGAAACGCCGATTGACCCAGCTTTTTATTTGGGCGAAGTTTTTAAGCGGCTGGGTGCACGCAAGCTCACCATCATGTTCGAGTTCGGTCGAGCGCTGGTCGGCAATGCTGGCGTGCTGCTGGCTGAGGTGCAATACCTCAAACACACCGCGCAAGCCGACGGGCGCAATTTTTGTGTGATCGACGCGGCGATGAATGACCTGATCCGCCCAGCGCTCTACCAGAGCTACCACCGCATCGAGCCGGTCATGCCGCGCGCGGGCGCCGGGCAGGTGTATGACGTGGTAGGGCCTGTGTGCGAATCTGGCGACTTTTTGGGCAAGGCGCGTCGCTTGAACGTGGCTCAGGGCGACTTGCTGGCCGTCATGTCGGCGGGAGCCTATGGAATGGTACAAAGTTCGAACTACAACACCCGGACGCGCGCGGCTGAAGTCCTGGTGGACGGTCTGAACGTTCACCAAGTGCGCCGTCGCGAAACCGTCGAAGAGCTTTTTGCGCTCGAATCCATCGTTCCTTGAAAATCTAGGTGATGCCTTGAAGAAGTCCGCCCAGCTTGCCTCTTCAGCCATTTGTTTGGGGTTCGCCGTGGCCGCCCTGGGCTTGGCCGGTTGCGAAAAAAAACCTGAAGAAAAGAAGGCGAGCGGCCCCCCGCCCACGCTGGTGACGGCAGCGCGCGCCACAGTGCGCCCGCTCGAGGTGATCGAAGAGACCGTGGGGTCGATCGAAAACATGATCGATCCAAAAATTGGTGCTGAAGTCGCGGGGCGTGTCACGCAAGTGCTGGCGGGCACTGGCAAAGTGGTCAAAAAGGGCGATTTGCTCGCGGTGATTGAAGACGGCGACTTTCGCATCCAAGCGCAGGGCGACGCGGCCGATTTGGCGCGCTTGCAAACCTTGCTGACACAGCAAGAGCGCGTGGTTGAACGGCAGCGCGAGCTGGTGAATCAAAACTTTGTCTCAAAAAATGCGCTGGACGATGCGACCGCGCAGCGCGATGCCTTGCGTTCACAGATTTCATCAGCGCGCGCCAAAAGCGCCGCTACCTCCAGCAGCCTGACCAAGGCGCGGGTAATTTCGCCCATTGATGGCGCGGTTGAAGCACCGATTGTGGCGGTGGGTGACTATGTCAAAGTGGGCGACCCACTGTTTCGCATGGTGGGCAACCGCTTGCTCCACGTTCACCTGTTGTTCCCCGAGGCGATGGCCTCCAGGTTGAAGCCGGGCATGCTCACGCGCATCAGCTCGCCCCAGGTGCCAGGCAAGGTGTGGGAAGCGCCGATTCACCAAATTCGCCCGACGATTGGTGAGACCAACCGCGCAATCGATGCCATTGTCCGGCTGGAAGACGCTGAAGGCCTAAGCGGCGGCGGCACGGTAAACGGCGCGGTGGTCTTGGCTACTAAGGGCACCGCGGTCATGGTGCCCGAATCAGCGGTGGTGCTCCGTCCGGCGGGCAAGGTGGTCTATGCACTTGCGCCAAAAAAAGACGAATCAACAGCCAGTGGCCCTGCGCCCAGCGATGCTCCCGCGGGCGAACCTAAGGTTGATCTGAAAGATACCGCCAAGCCCGAAGTAAAACCACGGGAAGGAAAATCAGAATCAAAGGCGGACGGAGCGACATCCGGAGGGCCTGCTGCACCCGGTGCGCCACCTGCGGCCGCGCCGCGCCGCCCAATGGAGGCGCGGCAGATTATCGTTACCACCGGCGTCAAACAAGGCGGCTTGGTGGAAATCACCACCGGCTTGAAAGGTGGCGAATTGCTCGCGGTTGACGGCGCGGGATTTTTGACCAACAACGCCAATGTGCTGGTGGCTCCGCCGCGCGGGGGTGGCAGTGGTGGCAGTGGTGGTGGCGGCGGCCCAGGTAGTCCAGGTAGTCCAGGTAAAGGCGGCCCAGCGAAAGACGGCGGCAAAGCCGAATTTAAAGCCGACGTTAAAACCGAGACTAAGGCCGAACCCAAAGGCGAGGCCAAGAGCGACACCAAGCCCGCAGGTAAGTCAGAAAGTAAGTCAGAAGCCAAGGCAGGCTGAGCGCTTCGCTCCTCGCCAACTTTTTGAAAGAGGTGCGCCATGTCGCTGCCTGAAGTATCGATCAAACGCCACGTTTTCGCGTTTATGCTCAATGCGGTGCTGGTGCTGTTTGGCATCATTGCCTATCAGCGCATCGGTATCGACAAGCTCCCCTTCATCGAATTCCCGGTGGTGTCCGTCACCACGGCGATGAAAGGCGCGAACCCGGACATCGTCGATTCGTCGATCACCAACGTGGTCGAGACCTCGGTCAACTCAGTGCCGGGCATTGAAGACATCCAGTCTTCTTCCTCCCCGGGCGTGTCGGTGATCACGCTCACCTTCAATCTTGAAAAGCGGATCGATGTCGCCTTTAACGAAGTACAGGCCAAGGTCAACCAGGTGCTGCGCCGCTTGCCAAAAGAAGCTGATCCACCAGTCGTCGCTAAAGTCGAGACCAATGCCTCACCGATTTTCTGGATGGCGCTGCAAGGCGACCGTACCCAGCAGCAATTGAACCAATACGCGATCAATATTCTGAAAAAGAAGCTGGAGACGATTGACGGGGTGGGCGAGGTGCGAGTCGGTGGGCGGCGCGACCGCACCATTCGGGTCGATTTGAACGTGGCGCGCATGGCTGCCTTTGGCGTTTCCGCGCAGGATGTACAGGAAGCGTTCAACCGCGAGCACATCCAGGCCGCTGGCGGCTTTGTGGTCGGCACGACCACCGAGTCGCTGGTCAAGCTTGATCTCGAATTTCATCGGATTGATGATCTGGAAAAATTGATCGTGCGCTTCGTTGACGGCGCGCCGGTGCGGCTCAAAGACATCGCCACGGTCGAAGATGGCCTGGCCGACTACCGCCAACTCGCGCGCTTTAACCAAAAGCCCGCCATCGGCTTGGGGCTGGTGAAAATCCCCAGTACCAACACCGTAGCGATTATCGAAACAGCTCTGAAGCGCATGAACGAGGAGCTGATTCCGGCACTGCCGCCAGGCATGACGCTCACCGTGGTCTCGAACGACGCGCTGTTCATCAACGAGATGGTCAAGTCGCTGAAAGAACACTTGGTTGAAGGCACGCTGCTGGCGGCCTTTATCGTGTTCCTCTTCCTTCTGTCGTTTCGCTCCACCATCATTATTGCGCTCGCCATTCCGGTGTCGCTGATGGGGGCGATTGCGGTGATGTATTTCTTTGGCTACACCTTCAACTCAGTCACGCTGCTGGCACTCTTGTTGCTGATTGGCGTGGTGGTGGACGACGCGATTGTGGTGCTCGAAAATATCTTCCGCCATCGGGAAGAGCTGGACCCGGACCCGATGAGCGCCGCGGTTAACGGCTCCAATGAAGTGGCCTTTGCGGTGCTTGCAGCCTCGCTCTCATTGGTGTGCATTTTCGCGCCGGTGATCTTCTTGGGCGGCATCGTCGGGCAGTTCTTCCGCTCCTTTGCGGTGGTGGTGACCTTCGGCGTGCTCGTCTCGCTATTCGTCTCGCTGACTCTTACGCCGATGCTGTGCTCGCGCTTTTTGGTCGTTTCCCATGGTAAGGGCGAAAAGGAAAACTTCGTCTACCGCTTCATCCGCCGCTGCTTTGTTTTGATGGACAAGCTATATCGCTACGCACTTGAATTTGCCTTGAAAGCGCGCTGGATCGTGGTGCTGATCGCTGCCGCCGTTTCCGGGTCCTCAGTCTATTTTTTCCGCGAAGTGCCCAAAACCTTGGCCCCAGACCAAGACGAAGGCCGCTTCATCGTTCGCCTGCGATCACCTTTAGGCTCTTCGATTGAGTACACCAGCGACAAGCTCAAACAAGTCGAGGTGCTGGTGGCCAAGCACCCCGAGCTGGTATCTGAATTTGCCGTCATTGGCTTGGGTACCGCCGGCCAAGTCAACCAGGGCCAAGTTGTGATTCGCATGACCGCGCGCAGTGAACGCAAGCGCTCACAAAGCGAGGTGATTGCGGCGTTACGCAAAGAGGTGCAGCAGGTGGCCGGAGCGAGGGTATTTGTTTCACCCTTTGGCATCGTGCAAGGGCAGCGCCCCGACCCACTGCAATTCGTGATTACCGGGCCCAATTTGCAGGAAGTCGGGCGGATTGGCCGCGAGGTGCAGCGCCTCACGCTGCAAGACCCCGACATCGGGCGGCTCGACACCGATTTGCAGCTCGACTTGCCACAAATGACTATCCTCCCGGACCGCACGCGTGCGGCCGGTTTGGGCCTGACTTCAGCCGATATTTCTCTCGCACTCAACATGCTCACTGGCGGCATCGATATCGCCAAGTACAACGATGATGCCGCAGATGGTGGCGACGGGCAGCGCTACGACGTGCGCATCAAAGCCCGTGAGGGCGACTTTCAGGGCCCGGCCGATTTGTCGAAGATTTTTCTGCGCAACCGGCAAGGCCAGTTGATCCGACTCGATGCGGTGGTGCAACCGAAAGAGCTGCTGGGGCCTGCCGTGGTGGCGCGCTACAACTTGCAATTTTCATCAACCTTTTACGGCACGCCCACCATTCCCTTAGGGCCAGCGGTTGAAAAAATCCGCACGATGACGCAAGGTTTGATGCCGCCTGGCTACGAGCTGCAGTTCATCGGCAATGCCAAGGAATTGGGTCGTACGACTTCGGCTGCTGCATTTGCCTTCGGCCTGGCGCTGCTGCTGCTCTACATGGTGCTGGCCAGCCAGTTCAACTCCTTCATCCAGCCGTTCATCATCATGGTGGCGGTGCCCTTGGCGATTATTGGTGGCGTGTTTGCGTTGTGGTTATCGCAGCCAATTTCACAGCTCTCGCAGGCGCTATTTGGTGCGCCAACGATTATTCACTCGCTCAATATCTATTCGATGATTGGCTTGGTGCTGCTGATCGGGCTGGTGGCGAAAAATTCGATTTTGCTGGTAGACCTGACCAACCAGCGCCGCGCCGAAGGCATGGGCGTGGACGAGGCGCTGCGCAACGCTTGCCCGGTGCGCATGCGCCCGGTGCTGATGACCTCGCTCACCATTATTTTGGCGCTGTTACCCGCAGCACTGGGCTTTGGCGCGGGTAATGAAACCAATGGCCCACTGGCCGTGGCGGTGATCGGCGGCATGATCTCCTCCACCCTCCTCACGCTGGTGGTGGTGCCGTCGGTCTATTCACTGGTGGAAAACGGCATGAACAAGTTGCCCAAGCGCTGGGCGAATCGCGCGCCCGCCGCAGTGCCCGCCGCCGCGCCTGCTGCGGCGCATGGTGGGGAATGAGGCAGATTCATTCTTTGTGAACGCGCCATTGAGCGCGCTGAGCGACGGATCAAGCTTCGTGCTGCGATGCTTGGCGATTCGGAGGTGATAGCGCACTGAGCGTTGGATTGCGAGGCCTGCCGTTGGCGCTCTGCTTGAGCAACGGCTTATTCCATTTCTAAATCATTACGAGATTAGGCGCACCGACGACGACAGTGCGCGTAGCACGGCTAGGAAGGGGCAACGACTCAATCGTAATGATTTAGAAATGGAATTAGGCATCAGATGGCGATGCGATGCTGAAGCGCTTCCTGGGCCAGCGTGTTGATGCTCTTGCCTTCTGCTTGTGCGGCGATGGCTAGCCTCTCGTGTAACTCAGGCGGTATCCGCAGATTGAACTTCCCTGAGTAATTACGCCGTGGCTCGATGCCTTTCTCGGCGCATACCTCAAGAAAAACCGTCAAGGACTTCTTGAACTCCGCTTTCAATTCCTTCGGCGTTCTGCCATAGAAGTCGGCCCCGCCATTTAGGCCAAGGACTTCACCCCTGAACATGTCAATCTCAGGGTCGTACTCGATCTTGGCGTTGTATCCGTCTATCTTCATCACATTCATGGCTTCACTCCGTGTTGCTCCAGCCACTTCTTCACCGAGACCACTGCCCCCTTGTCTGTCTTTGGCGAGGGGTGCGGCCTGTGGAAGACGCGGACTTCTTTGAAGAGAACAATTGCCACCCGGCTACCCTCGCGCTCGCTGACTTCTGCGCCAAGTCCGCTCAAGAGTGCCTCGATATCCTTCCAAGCAATATTCGCGCTGGTCGGATGTGCGAAGACTGCTTCCAAGGTCTTCTGGTGGGCTCGCTTCATGCTGGCATAGTACCGCGAAACAGTACCGAGTGCAGTGAACGTGTTTTCTGAGGCCTAACGAAGCCGTCGAAAAACCCCATTTCGCGAGCGGTTTAGGGGTTCAAGAACGGATTGAGAAAGCGAAAACATCATGCTGCTGATTCTGCGTCATTTTTAGGTTGGCGACACGCCTTTGTGCCATTGATCCGGCCTCAGACCGTTTCAGGCAAGCCTTGCGGCCCTCTCACTGCGCCAGCCGCGATTGGCTAGCTTCTCGAGGTTGTGCACCCTGTAGTACAAATACCCGTTCGTGTTGACCTTGGCGCGTCCGCGCAGGTTCAGGCGCGTCGGCCGCTTGTTGTGCCGGATGTTGCCAAACACCGGCTCCACCGTGCCGATGCGCTGGCTGTAGAGCTGCCTGCCGTGGGCTGAGTCAATCGCGCGCCGCATCCGTTCACTCGGATCGTCCGGGTTGCTTGGTTTCGGCTCGAACCGAGTGACTTGCCGACCTCTCGGGCGGTGCGGGTTCTTCAGGCATTGCAGACGTTGCTGGCAGGATTGGCAATCCGTTCCCTGCGCGGGCGTACAGTTGGTAGCGCAGGCCTTCCAACAGGGGGCAAATTTCAATGAAAATTCCTCCACCAAAGGGGTCAATTCCGGGTGGCATTCAATAGGCACTGGTACCAAGGCGCTGGTCTATTTGGGTCGCTATCTGTATCGAATAAAGGGATCAACGACGGCGAAATCAAAGGAGTCAACGACAATCTTCGCTTGAAACCGGTCGTTGAACAAAATATGAGCACCCGGGGTACCTACCGCACCAAGCGCCAGCGCATCTGATTGTCCCTGTTCAATCCTTAGTAAAAAGGGAGATCCCCCCGGCTTGGCCTGTGGGGTAGTAGCAGTTTGACGTGTACTCCGACTTCAATCGCACGCAGTCGCGGCAGCAGCACAAGGTTTTTCCATCGTTTCCGCACCGAACACCTCAGTCTAGGCGGGCAAGCGCAGTTGCTTGCGCAAGCTCTTGTCGAACGCGAACCGCGGGACGAAGCGGCGCAGCAAGCTCACTTGCCTGGCGAAGCCGCCCGCAGTGTACCGGGCGCCCGGCTTCGCCGTGGTCGCCGCATTCAGGACAGCCCTTGCGACCACCTCTGGCGAGTCGGCAGTCAGCATCACTTCGCGCGTCACAGTTTCCGCATTGGAACGCGCGGACGCGTAATCGTCCAACGGCTGGTCGGCCTGGATCAAATTGCTCTCGAACGATGTGCGCGTGTAGGCGGGTTCCACGAGTATCACCCTGACACCCACGTCCCTAATCTCGTGGTCTAGCGATTCCGAGTAGCCTTCCAACGCGTGCTTGCTCGCTCCATACAGCGCGAAGTAGGGGGCCGGGATAAATCCCTGCACGGAACTGATATTCACGATGCGGCCCGACCGTTGTCGGCGCATCACCGGGAGGACGGCCTTGATGGTACGGATCACGCCGAACACGTTGACGTCGAAGAGCGCCTTCGCCTGTTCGATCGATGATTCCTCGGCCGCTCCAATGAGGCCAACCCCGGCATTGTTGACCAGCAAGTCGATGCGTCCGGCTTTCGCGAGGACCTCCGCGATCGCGGCCTCGACCGAGTCATCACGGGTCACATCGCAAGCCACATGTTCCACGCCCGGGCTTGGTCGAGTCGGCGTCTTGCGAGAAGTGCCGAACACACGGTATCCGGCATGTGCCAGCGCCTGCGCGGTCGCCTCTCCGATGCCACCCGATGCTCCTGTAATTATTGCTACGGGGCTTGGTTGCTGCTTTTGTTGATTTGACATTTGTTACTCCTGTGTTGGGAAAAAGTTGAGGTTTCTGTGCTTGGGGCGTTATCTTCCCGGCCGGAATCTGAATGCAGGTACAAGCCATCCAGGACGAGTTCGATATGGCGACCGAGGAGATTCGTTGAGTTTCTTCATAAACTGTACTTTTTAGTACAGTAATTATGATCTGGATATACTGAACTGTCAAGTACACTAAATATCGCAATGACCCCAAAAGACATACTCCCCCAAAAGCCGCAGCGTGGCAGGCCGCGCGACCCCGAGCGCAGCAGGCGCATCCTGGAAGCGGCGCGCAGCCACTTCTATACGCACGGCCTGGAGCGCGCCAGCGTGGATGCCATCGCGGCGGAGGCCGGCGTGTCGAAGATGACGATCTACAGCAACTTCGGGTCCAAGGAAGGACTGTTCGAGGCGGTGGTCCGCGAGCGGACCGAGTACGTGGTGGGTGGCGTCGCGGGCATCGAGTCGCTAGACCCCAATCAGCCTCAAAAGGCGCTGCTAGCCATCGGCGAGCGATTCCTCGCCTTGGCGCGCGAGGAGGGCGCGCTGGGCAAGTTCCGATCGGTCTATGGCGCTGCGAGGGCGCAGCCAGAGGCCTGCCGCGCCTTCTACCGGGAAGGGCCTGAGCGGCTGAACGGCGAACTGGCTGCGTACCTGCGTCGCGCCGACGCGGCAGGCACGCTGAAAGTAAGACACCCGCTGCAGGCTGCGGCCCTGTTTCTGTCGATGTTTCTGGGCGATGGCCACATCCGCGGCCTGTTGATGCTGGACATACCAGACGCCAAGGAAGACAGAGCGCTGTTGCGGGAGGCGGTGAGGGTTTTCATGGCCGCTTATGGGACAGGAGTCTGAAGCGGCGGTAACCGCAGGTGTGCGCGTCCGCTTGTGTGCGGCACGATCACTAAGCCTCGCAGTCGCGGACCTTGGCGGCACCTGTCTGGACAGAAAGTCAAACCTGACTTTTCGCCGCGGCTACCAAATCGTCCAGGAGCATGCGGGCGGCTTTGCTCAACGTGTCCCGATTACAGTAGCAGATGTTGAAACGACGCTTACGTTATGCAAAGCCGAAACCACGGCGATGGACGGGCCCTTGGGAGCAGTCCAACTCGACTAACGAATAGCGTTTATCTGTCGCACGCGCAAACTGACTCGAAGCATCGGAATCTCCTGCGACAGATAAACCTTGTTGGACTGAACTGCGTGCGACGCAGGCGCGATAAGGGGAATGAAATCTTCAGCGCACCACTTGTGCCGGATTATGACGCATCTTGATCCACTTCGAGCAACGAAGCGCCTGCACTGGCAGTTGCACACGGTCTTTGGGAAGGCCGAATTGGCCTCAAACCCGCGCCAGCCGGTCGGGATCGACGGCGGGAAGCGCGGCGCGCGCGCACCGTCCCCAGCGGCGTACCCGGTGTCACCTGCCAAGCCGTGGTCAACCCTGCTGTGTTCAAGGCGGCCCCCGGCATCGGTTGACCGGAACCCACCCACCCGGCGCGGGCAGTCGCGCCGGGGCAGGCAGGTTCTGCACGATTCTGAGCCGCCCCGTTGCGCAACGCGGGCAGCGCGCCACGTCAATCGCCTTGACTCGGCGCATGAAATCAGCCGCCGACTCTGGTGCAGACGGATGCGGTGCAGGCAGGCCAGGCGCTGCGCGGGCGCACGCCAGCTTGGCCGCCTTGCACCCTGCTGTCAGTAACCCATAGTGGCGAATCCGCTTGATCCCCTTGGGCAATAAAAACCGTGTGGTCATGTTGCCGCGCGCCTTGCGTGCGGCCTTGCGAGCACAGATGCAGGCGGCGCGCACCGTGTCGGAACGAGACCGCCCGGCGCAACGCGCTGGGGTTTACCCGCCCAATGCGCTAGAGAAGAAATACCCCAATGCTGGCAAGGCATGGGGCTGGTTTTGGCTATTTCCGGCGGCGACCGAAGCCACCGACCCTCGCACCGGCATCGAGCGGCGGCATCATCTGCATGAAGAGCGTTTGCAGCGCGCGCTCAAGGTCGCCGTTGGCGGCGCTGGTATCGTCAAGCCGGTGTCGGTGCATTCCTTGCGCCACAGCTTTGCCACCCACCTCTTGCAAAGCGGCACAGACATTCGCACCGTGCAAGCGTTGCTGGGGCATAGTGATGTGAGCACCACGATGATCTACATCCATGTGCTGAAAGTGCAGGCCGATGGCGCAAGAGGCCCGCTGGATGCGCTTCTTGCAGCATAGTGCCTGAAGAGGCTCTCTGGTAGCGGGTCTCCAGGCATGCCGTGAGGTCTCCGATACACTTCGCGCCGATTGCCTACCCGCAAGACGCGAACGACGATGCGTTTGTCCTGAATGTCACAAATGATCCGCCAATCACCAAGGCGGTACTTCCAGTAGCTGCCCAGTAATTCCGTTTCCAAATCATTACGAGATTAGGCGCACCGACGACGACAGTGCGAGTAGCACGGCTAGGAACGGGCAACAACATATCGTATTGATTTAGAAATGGAATAAGTCGCCGCGCAGCGCTTCGCCGATCTGGCGCGGATCGTCAGATGACGCGATGCGTGAGCGCAGAAACTGAACGACTCTCTTGAATTGGGTGATCCAGCTTCTTCAGGTCTTTGAGCGCATCGGGGTCGAACTCAGCTTCTCAAGCCAAGACACGCCTCTACGTCGCCCAGCGGAATCGACTTGCGATTCTTGCGCGCTCGCGCCAGCGCTAGGTGTAGGTCTTCCAAATCTTCGATGTATTCGAGAATGGCCTCGCGCGCCAAACTGGTCTTAGTGCGGCCCGTCGCTGTCGCCAAGTTGGCGAGGCGGCTTTCGATGGGTTCGGGAAGGCGAATGGCGAGCATGATGAAGATTTTCGAGATTTTCGCTATACGTGTACAGCGACTGTATCGCTAGGCAATCGACTGATAGTAATGATTCTGCGGGTGATTCGCCTCAGCGAAGAAGTACCAGCGTTCAGCCAGTTGCCCCAGAAAAATCGCCAGCAGCGCGGCAGCCACGAGCAGCACTTGCGCCATACCCCAGCCTGCGAGCAGCAAAACGAGCGGCAGCGCAAAACCCAGGCCCATCATGGTCCATTTGATGCCCATCATCACCTGCGCGGTTTTGCCATGAAAGAACTCCCGCGTATTGAAGGTGCCGCCCATTGCGCCCATCGCCACTTGCCGCACCTTGGGGGCTTGGATGCCAATTGCACTTTGCACGGTGGTTTGCGGGCGCAGATTGCGATTGCGCGCCAGCACCATCATGCGTACCGCGAAGGCCGCCACGATCAAGCAAAGCGCAATTGGCGCGTAAATCGGTACCCAGCGTGGTGCGGCAAACGCGGCCCAAAGATTTGCGAGCACAAAGCCCGCTGCCATCCCTTGTGCGACAAAATTGATGAAGGTGAGTGGCGACGACCATTCGCGGATGAACGGAATCCCCGCATAAATCATTGCCGTACAGATCCACAGCGCGAATGCGGCGGCAAACAGCAATAGCATCAAGATGGTTGCTGGGCTTGCCCCTCCAGCATGCACCCAGGCGTAGCGGGCCAGTAGCAGCATGAATACCGGCAAGGCGATGACCTCGCGCGAAAGCCACGAGGTACGCCATTGCGCGGCAGTGCGCCAGGCACGCTCGGGCCGCCCCAGGTGAAAAAAGGAGGCAATCAAGCCGCCCACACTCAAGGCCAGCGCAATCAGCGCACCACCCATGAAGAAGCGATGCGCAGCGCCTGGCGTGGCGTGCCCGGTGCCGACAAATTCCGCCATCAGTAGTGCAACTGTCAAGCCTTGGGCCGCGCCGCACAGCACGGTCAAAAAAATCACTGCCCAGGCCGGGTTCATAGGCGTGCCTCCGCGATCAGTTCGGCCAGCGGGCCAGGCAGCGCGTTGGTGGCGCGGCGCGGCAGGTAATGGTTGGCGGGGCGGGTTTTGAGTTCAGGCATGAGCTGGTAGCCGTCGCGATTGATGATGGCTTGCGTGACTTCAGAGTTTTCGTCGTGGATGTCACCAAACAGACGTGCGTTGGTCGGGCAGGCGAGCACGCAGGCGGGCTTGCGCTCGGCTTGCGGCAGCGTTTCGTCATAAATGCGGTCGACGCAGAGCGTGCATTTGGTCATCACTTTGCGCTCTTCGTCCAACTCGCGCGCACCGTAGGGGCAGGCCCAGGCGCAGTATTTGCAGCCGATGCATTTATCGTAATCGACCAGCACAATGCCGTCTTCGGCGCGCTTGTACGAAGCGCCGGTGGGGCACACTGGCACGCAGGGCGGGTCTTCGCAGTGCAGGCAGCTCTTCGGAAAATGCACCGTCTGCGTATTGGGAAATTCGCCGACTTCAAAGGTTTGCACGCGGTTGAAAAAGGTGCCGGTCGGGTCTTTGGCGTAGGGGTTTTCGTCCACCAGCGGCCCAGCCGAGCCGGAGGTGTTCCACTGTTTGCACGAAGTCACGCAGGCGTGGCAGCCCACGCAAACATTCAGGTCAATGACGAGGGCGAGCTGGGTCATGCGGCTTTCCCCGCAAAATATTGCTGGATTCGTTTAGGCAGACTCATGCCGGGCAGGCGCTTTTGCGCAGCAAACTGCGGCGAACTCTCGGCAGGCTCGTCGGCCTGGGCTTTGCGGATGCGCACGCGCACGTCGTACCAACCTGCCTGGCCGGTAATGGGGTCGGAATTCGACATGCTGCGCCCGCCGATCTGCAATTCTTCACTGATGAGGTGATTGAGCAAAAAGCCCTTGCGCGATTCGTCGGCATCGGCATCCAAATTCCATGCGCCTTTGCTCTTGCCAATCGCGTTCCAAGTCCACACGGTGCCCGGCTCCACTGCTTCGGTATAGCGGGCCATGCAGCGCACCTTGCCCCATTGCGACTCCACCCACATCCAGCCGCCGTCGGCAATGCCTTCGGCTTGCGCGGTCTTGGGGTTGACCATCAGATAGTTATGGCTGTGAATTTGCCGCAGCCAGGCGTTTTGCGAGTCCCATGAGTGGTACATCGCCATCGGCCGCTGGGTGACTGCGTTGAGCGGGTAGGCGGCGGCATCGGTGACCGCCAGCTCCAAGGGCGGTGACCAAAACGGCAGCGGATCAAAGTGATGCGCGACGCGCTCACGCAGGTGTTCGGGCGGCTGCTTACCCGGCCAATTGCCAAGCGCAGCCATGCGGAATTTTTGCAATACGTCCGAGTAGATTTGGATGCGAATTGGCTCAAGCGACCCATTAAAACCCCACTCTTTCGCTTGGTGCAAATAGTCGCGGTTCCAGTTGCGCATGTACTGCTGCGACTCTGGCAGCACGTGGTGATACACACAATTGTTCTTCGCGTACATGTCCCACTGATTCGGATTGGGCGCGCCCTTGATCGAGGCCGTGCCATCCGCGCCGCGCCATCCGCCCAGAAAGCCCAAGCCCGAACCCGGCGCGGTCTCAAAATTGATAATGAAGTCGGTGTAGCCCTTGAATTTGCGTGAACCATCGGCGTTGGTGAAGGCCGGAAATTTGAGACGGCCCGCCAGTTCGATCAAGACTTCTTGAAATGGTTTGGTATTACCTGAAGGCGGTACCACCGGTACGCGCACCGAATCAACCGGGCCGTCAAATTCGCTGATCGGGCGATCCAGGAGCGACATCGCGTCGTGCCGTTCGAGATAAGTCGTGTCCGGCAAGATCAGGTCGGCAAACTGGGTCATCTCGCTGGCAAAGGCATCGCACACTACGATGAAAGGGATTTTGTAGTTTCCTTCCACGTCACGGTCGTTCAACATCGTGCGAACTTGCGAGGTGTTCATTGTCGAGTTCCACGCCATATTGGCCATGAAAATCATCAGGGTGTCGATCTTGTACGGGTCGCCGCGCCAAGCGTTGGTAATCACGTTGTGCATCAGGCCATGGGCCGAAAGCGGATGCTCCCAGCTAAAGCCTTTGTCGATGCGCAAAGGGTTGCCTTCGGGGTCAACTGCGAGCTCGTCCGGATTGGCCGGGAAGCCTAGCGGTGCGCCGCCCAACGGCGTATTCGGCTGAATGTCACCCCATTTATTGGGCGGCTTGACGTTGGGGGGAATCGCTTTCGGGAAGGGCGCTTTGTGGCGAAACCCGCCAGGCCGGTCAATCGTGCCCAAAAGCGTCATCAGAATGCTCAAGGCCCGAATTGTGTGAAAACCATTCGAGTGCGCTGCCAGCCCACGCATTGCGTGGAAGGCGACCGGGCGGCCGACCACGTGGTCGTGGGTAACACCTTCCGTATCAGTCCACTGCACCGGCAGGGTGAAGCTTTGCTCGAAGGCGGCGTGCGCCAGCTCGCGTGCCAGCAATTCGATACGCGCTGCCGGCACGCCGGTAATTTCGCTCGCCCAAGCCGGGGTGCAGTCGGCAACCCGCGTCCGAAGATGCTCCAAGACGCGCTCTGGGCTTGCCTCTTCAGGCACTGCGCGACGGGTTAAACCATCTGCACCAACGATGTCGAAGGCATTGGTGCAGTTGCGCAAAAAGTCGTGGTCGATTTGGTCGTGCTTGAGCAACTGATGGATCAAGGCCATCAACAAAGCGCCATCAGTGCCCGGCTTGATCGGAATCCATTCGTCGGCAATTGCCGAGTAGCCGGTACGAATCGGGTTAATGGAAATGAAGCGCCCGCCACTGCGCTTGAATTTGGACAGCGCAATTTTTAACGGGTTACTGTGATGATCTTCGGCGGTGCCGATCATCACAAATAGCTTGGCGCGGTCGAGATCGGGCCCACCAAATTCCCAGAACGAGCCGCCAATGGTGTAGATCATCCCGGCTGCCATATTGACCGAGCAAAAACCGCCGTGGGCAGCATAGTTGGGCGTGCCAAACTGGCGGGCGAACAGGCCCGTGAGCGCCTGCATTTGGTCGCGCCCGGTGAATAAAGCAAATTTCTTCGGGTCGGTGGCACGCAGGTGGCTTAAGCGAGTGGTAAGCGTTTCAAACACCTCGTCCCAAGTTGCTTCGACGTAGTCGCCGTCGCCACGGGCGCTGCCGGGCTTGCGCTTCAGAGGGATAGAAAGGCGCGCCGGGGACTTTTGCTTCATGATCCCCGAAGAGCCTTTGGCGCAGATCACGCCGCGATTGAGCGGGTGTTCGGGGTTGCCGTCGATGTAGCGAATCTCGCCGTCACGCAGGTGTACGCGGATGCCGCAGCGGCAAGCGCACATGTAACAGGTAGTGGTTTTGACTTCGGTGACGGCACCCGGTGTGGGGGTGGCAATCGGGTTGTGCAAAACGGTCACGGAGAATCCTCTTTCTGATGAATGGTGGCACGCACCGCCAGGGCCACTGAAGCCAAGCGTGCGGTAATCGAATCAGCGCGTGAAGTCAGGATGATCGGCACGCGTGCGCCCAGCACCAAGCCCGCACATTCGCCGCCCGCCACGTAAACAAACGATTTGTAGAGCATATTGCCAGCGTTTAAGTCAGGCATGAGCATCAAATCAGCGTCGCCTGCTACCAGCGATTGCAGGCCCTTGATGCGCGCGGCTTCGGCGCTGAAGGCGTTGTCAAAGCCAAATGGGCCTTCGACTACCGCACCCGGCCATTGCCCGGCCTTGGCGCGCTTGACCAGTTGCGCGGCATCGAGCGTGGCCGGAATCGAGTCTTGCACCACTTCAACCGCCGTCACCACCGCAACCTTGGGCGCAGTCACGTCGAGCGTGCGTAAAAAGTGAATCGCGTTGGTCAAAATATCGAGTTTTTCCGGGATGCCAGGCGCGATATTGACGACGCAATCGGCCAAGGCCAAAAACTTGTGGTAGCGCGGCAGATCGAACACAAAGACGTGGCTGATGCGCCGCTCGGTGCGCAAGCCATTGACGCGCCGCACCACTGCCCCCATCAACTCGTCGGTATGCAATGCGCCTTTCATCAAGGCGGTCAGTTTGCCGTCACGCGCGCGCTGTGCGGCGTGGTCTGCACATTCCGCCGGGCTGGCTGCGGCACTGCCAAACTTGACCGGAGCGTCAATCTCCAGGTCGGTAATCTGAATCCCTGCAGTATCAGCTGCGGCGATGATCTTGGCGGCCGGGCCTACCAGCACCGGGCGCGCCAACCCGCCGTCGGCAATCGCGCGGGCTGCCTGCAAAGCAAGTGCGTCGCAGGGGTAGACCACCCCCACCGGCTGTGTGCTGCGGGCACTGGCAATCAGTGCTTGCAGGCGCGGGTGCTTAGGTGCGCCAACGCCGGGAGGGGTGTTAGGCTCTCGATCAAGCATTGGCATAGTCAAAAGTACGCGCCAAGTCGCGCGCAGCGCGTTGCAGGCGCGCCAAATGCTTGAGCGCCATTTCACGCGGCAGTCGCGCTACCGGGGCCTGAATCGCCACCCCGGCGATGCAACGCCCAGCAGTGTCAATCACGGGCACCGCCACACAAAACAATCCGGCATAAAACTCTTCGTTATCAAACGCGTAGCCTTGCTCGCGCACCAGCACCAATTCGTGTTTCAGGGCCTTCGCCGTCACCAACGTGTTACCGGTGTAGCGAGTCAGCGTGAGTTGATCGACGATGGCGGTCGATTCGGTTTCGTCGCGGTGCGCCAAAATCAGCTTGCCCGAGGCCGAGCAATGCAGCGGCACGCGCGAGCCGGGCTTCAAATCCATTCGCAAAGGCCAGGCAGCATCCACGCGGTCGAGGTAGGCCACCTCGGTTTCGTCCAGTATCGCCAGGTTGACCGACTCATTGACTTCCGCCACCAGCTTGGTGAGGATGGCGTGGCGCGCGCGCGCCACACTGCCGTGCGTGAGCGCCGCCAAACCCAATTGCGCCAAGTGCCGGCCCGGCGCATAGTGTTTGCCTGAAGGCTCTTTGGCCAGCCAGCCAGCCTCTTCAAGCGTGGCCAACATGCGGTGCAGTGTCGCTTTCGGCTCGCCAGTCACGCGCATCAATTCAGCCAACGAGAGTGGCTCGTTGCTTTGTGCCAGCGCCTCGATCAATTGCAACACCCGCAGGCTCGGGGTGGCTGATTTGGTTTTTTCGAGAACGGCGCGTGCGGCGGGAGGTGTCATCAGCAGTTGGCTAGGCACTCAATGAAAACGCCCGTCCAGCGGGCGTTTTCATTGATCGGTGAGGGGCTCGGATTAGAACGTCTTCAAAACGCGGCGCAGCTTGTCGGCAATCTCGTCAATATGCGATTTCTCGGCAATGAAGGGCGGTGCGAGGATCGCGGCATCGCCCGTCGTCTTCAAGTGTAAGCCATTCTCATAGAGTCGCTTTTGCAGCACATGGCCGCGATTACCCGGCGCGCCGTCCATCGCAACATCAAAGGCGGCCATCGAGCCATAGCCGCGGATATCGGTGACGATCGGCAGATCCCGCAGCGACCAAATCGCATCGAGGAAGTAGGGCGACAAATCGCGTGCTTTTTGCAGCAGATTTTCACTTTCGTAAATGTCGAGCGTAGCCAGCGCCGCCGCTACCGACACCGGATGCGCCGAGTAGGTATAGCCGTGGAAAAACTCCGGCGCATTGGGATTTTTCTGTGACTCGTTGATCGCGTCATGAATGTCTTCACGCGCAGCTACCACGCCCATTGGCTGCACACCGTTGGTGATGGCTTTTGCCATGGTCAAAATGTCGGGTGTGACATCAAAACTTTCGGCCGCAAACCAGTTGCCCATGCGCCCAATACCGGTAATCACCTCGTCAAAAATGAGCAGCAGATCGTTGGCATCGCAAATTTCGCGCACCCGCTTCAAATAGCCTTTCGGCGGCACCAGGCAACCGGTAGAACCGGCGACTGGTTCAATGAAAACGCCCGCGATATTTTCTGCGCCATACAGGTTGATGAGGCGCTGTAAATCCTCTGCCAGCTCCACCCCATGCGAGCCTTCGCCGCGCTCGAATTTGTTTTGCGGGATGTGGGTATGGCGCATATGGGCCACGCCGTTCAACCCCAAGCCAAAGGCGCGGCGATTGTTCACCAAACCGGAGAGTGAAACGCCGCCAAAACCCACGCCGTGGTAGGCGCGCTCGCGTGAAATGAACATTTGCCGCTGCGCCTCACCGCGCACGCGGTGGTAGGCCAGGCACATCTTCATCGCCGTATCGACTGACTCCGAGCCGGAATTGCAAAAGAAGATGCTGTTCAGCTTGCCCGGCGTGAGACCAGCGATACGGTTGGCCAGCTCAAACGATTTTGCTTGACCGCGCAAGAACGGTGGAATGTAGTCCAGCTGCATCATTTGCGCGTGTACCGCATCGGCAATCTCGCGGCGCGCGTGCCCCGCGGCTACGCAAAACAGGCCGCTGGATGCGTCGATAATTTTGTTGCCGGCCGTGTCCCAGAAATACATTCCCTCGGCCTTGACGGCCATTTGCGGATTAGCGTGGAAGTCGCGGTTCGGGGTGAACGGCATCCAGTGATTTTTCATCGCCAAACCCTGCACTTGTGCAGCTTGGGCTTGAACGTTCAATTCGGCGTGTCCCATGGGTAATCCTTTGGTGAAACCGTTACCTAACCGATTCGATTGAATCAATAAAACCAGAACGAATCATTCCATTTATTCGGAAATTAGTCAAGCGCGTCACACCGTTGCGCTCGACGCTGAGGTTGGTTTAGGTGGCGTATTTCTTGGGGTGCACAACAAGCGCGGAGAGGTGCGAAAAGCGCTTCTGCGTGGCTCGATCCGGCTTGGCAGTACCTGACAAAACCGACTACCGACTACCTGCACCGTTCTCGGGTAACCGGGCAAGGTCGGCTTGGGAGGCTATTTCTGGCGGGCTGCGATGAGCGAGTTGAGAGGCCCCTGCTCTGCGGGGCTCAACGCGATACCGTTTTCGCCAACGAGTTGGTCACTGCCACCACCCAAGCCCGCGTAAGCAGACAATGCGTGCTGCAGGTCGTTTTCGTAACCTTTGGGTGGGCCGGGAAACTCGTTGTCACCCGTGATGAACGGAACGCCAAGGTGAAGACTGACTGGCGGCGTGGTCAAAAAAACCGTGCAATACGCCTCCACCGAGCTGGTGTTTTCACCCGACAATTTGGCAGCGGTGTCACGCAGCATCGCGCGCTCAGTCTCCTCCACAGGGTCATTGGCCTGGGCTGCGGCATCATGCAGGTCCACCCAGATGTTGGGATACCGCCGGTCAAGCAGCACGCCCTTTAGTGTGGCCGACCGGTCAGCGGCCAGGCGCAACGCTGCTATCGCGGTTCGGGTTCCTGGATACAGGCCTTCCGAGTGCCTTGTTTGAATCCGCGCAATCATCAGCGCCAACTCTGCCGACACCGGCATCCGGTCCTTGGTGGCGCGGGCTGTCAAGCGGAAGCCTGCGTCAATCGAAGGACCGATGAAGTCATATTGAGCGATCCCGCGTGGCAAGGATTCGCCTTTGATAGCGGGCCGCTGCAGCGCAAGTTCAATCGGTACGTTCCTCACCGGGATGCCCGCAAGCCACGCCGTTGCCTTTAGATCAATCACCGGTTTGGCTTGCTGCGCAATGTCGCTGGCGGAGGCAGCTCTGCGCTCCTCATGCCAGCGCAACAGCGCGTTGCGCAACGCGGCCGTTGCCAATGCCGCCTGTTCAGTTGAGCGTAGCGCCCCCCAAAAGAGTAGCTCGTCGCCTGCACTTTTCCACAAGTTGAAAAACGCCCCGTCGGGGGGGTGTCCGCTGAAGGGCGCGGTGGGGGACGCTGAGGAACCCGTTGCTTCAGGTGTGAGGTACCTGCTCAGATCGGCCATGCAGTTGCGCAGCTGGGTGGGAAAATCGCGATAGAACTGCGCGAAAGCTTGAACCTAGCGGTAGTCCTTGCGCTTCGCACTCTGAGAGTCACCATTCCCTGCATCGCCCTCAGCATCAATGGCGTATTTCGTGCGCGTGGAGTCAATCACATCAACGCTGCAAAGATAGAGCAACGTGGGCTTGCTGAATGCCGCAGGCGCGATGCGCAACTCTGGCGCTACCGGCGAATCAGGAGGCAAAGCCCAGACTTTTCAAGCGACTGCGCACCGCGTCTTGCGAGACCAGGAAGTGTTCGGCGAGATGTCCCACCATCGCCCCATTGTTCGCCATCGGCTCAAAATCGCCCCTCGGCATCAGGAGTTCTGCGGCGAACCAGTCCGCCTCGATATCCGCAACTTGCTGTGGCGCGGGCTTCTCGTTGACGATACCGCGGTCCGCGCGAATCTTTCGTGCGCCGAACTCGGAATGCAGGAAGTAGTGGCCAAGTTCGTGCGCCAGCGTAAAGCGGTTGTGCAGCGGGCTGGTCAAGGTCGAGAGCGAAACAGTGAATCGGCCCGGGCCATCGACATCAATCGACCCGCTGCGCACCAAGTCCAATTCGCGGCTGCTCTCAAAGCGAACTTGTCCCCCGAGGTTCTGCACGGCTTGGACCAGCGGCTTGCCCGGCTCAATGTCCAGCGCCTTGCGCACGTGCGCTGCCCGCGCCTCGATCTGCGCTCGCGTAAGCCTGAGCGGCTCCGCAGGGAGGTAATCCGTCGAAGCGGGGCTCGATTGCCCCGATGTCATATTCATTGAGTCAGCTGAGGCATCGAGAGTTAGGTCTGGATGCCTGTTTGTTCCAGAAAACCCTGAATTGTACATAACTCCTCCTAATCCGCCTGCCGACGCAAGAAGGTCGGAATATCCAGCTTTTCCATCCCCGACTGCGAAAACGCTTCCGCCGTCGCGCGATTCTTGCGCAGTACAGTTGGGGTATCGAGGTCGCTGTAAGTCGTGCCTTGGCCTACGGGGTTGCCGCCGTCAAGCGGAATATCCACCGACATTACGCGGTTGTCGGTGCCGGTGCGCAGGTAGGTTTGTTGTGCGGCGATACCGCCTGCCACGTTGTTGATGGCGATTTGCGGTTTGCCTTGGCGTTGTGCCATGGCGCGGCCCAAGCCGGTTGCCACCACCGTAACGCGAAGTTTGTCGGCCAAGGTTTCGTCGAACACCGTGCCAAAAATGATGGTGGCATCGTCGGCCGCGAAGGCGCGAATCGTGTTCATCACCTCGTTGACTTCCTTCATTTTCAGCGACTTGGAAGCGGTGATGTTGACCAGTACCCCGCGCGCACCCGACAAATCCACGCCCTCAAGCAGTGGCGAGGCAACCGCCTGCTCAGCCGCGATGCGCGCACGATCCAGCCCTTCAGCGTAAGCCGAACCCATCATCGCCATGCCCATTTCGGCCATCACGGTTTTCACGTCTTCAAAGTCGACGTTCACCAAGCCTGGGTTGTTGATGATCTCGGCAATCCCGGCTACCGCGTTGTGCAGCACGTCGTCAGCGGCGCGGAACGCATCTTCCATCGTAATGTCGTCGCCCAATACTTCCATCAACTTCTCGTTCAAGACGATGATGAGCGAATCGACATGCTGCTCCAGCTCGCCGATTCCGGCTTCGGCGATGCGCATGCGCTTGCTGCCTTCAAAGATGAAAGGCTTGGAGACCACGCCAACGGTCAAAATGCCCATCTCTTTGGCGATTTGTGCCACCACCGGCGCCGCACCAGTGCCGGTACCGCCGCCCATGCCGGCGGTGATGAAAACCATGTTGGCCCCAGTGAGCGCCTCGGTAATGCGCTCGCGTTCTTCTTCGGCCGCTGCCCGCCCTGCTTCCGGTTTGGCACCCGCTCCCAAGCCGCTTGAGCCCAATTGCAACTGAGTCGGCGCGTTGGTGCGCGGCAATGCCTGCGCGTCGGTGTTGGCGCAAATAAATTCCACGCCCGACACATTGCGTTTGATCATGTGCGAGACCGCATTGCCGCCGGCGCCCCCCATGCCAATCACTTTGATGACCGTGCCGCCCGGTGTCGTTTCAAGAA
This sequence comes from Burkholderiales bacterium, assembly GCA_031362865.1. GTDB lineage: Bacteria > Pseudomonadota > Gammaproteobacteria > Burkholderiales > JAEUOS01 > JANLTH01. The sequence continues at coordinate 180,060 of JANLTH010000003.1, forward strand.
CTTCAAACATGATGGTTCTCCTAAGGTTGAAAATTAACTGCTGCGATTTGAAGAGGCCAGGAGCCTGAGGCTGAACACTTGTCAACCAGTCCCAAGTCCCTTGCTTCCTCTGATGAACTACTGCAATTCATGCTTAAAAATTGCCCTGCACCCACGCCTTCATTTTTGCCAATACATTTTTCACGCCACCACTGGTTGCAGTGACTTTGCCACGATGTCGCCGTTGCGCCATGCCTTCCTGGAGCAAACCCACCGCCGTGGCGTTGCGCGGGCCGCGCACTACTTCCGCCAAGCCACCTTGATACATCGGCAGACCAATCCGCACAGGCATTTCAAACACCTCTTCGCCCAGCTCGACCATGCCGCGCAAAAGCGACGACCCGCCGGTCAGCACAATGCCCGACGAGATCACGTCTTCGTAACCTGAATCGCGCAGCGCCGCGCGCACCAGCGAAAAAAGCTCTTCGACGCGCGGTTCGATCACCTGTGACAGCGCCGCCTTTGAAAGTGAGCGAGCCCCGCGATCTCCCAAGCCGGGCACGTCGATCAACTCTTCGGCAGAGGCCATGCTTTGCTTGGCAATGCCATGTTCAATCTTGATGCTCTCCGCCTCGTGAGTGGGGGTGCGCAGAAACATTGCCAAGTCGCTCGTGATCTGGTCGCCAGCGATCGGAATCACGGCCGTGTGACGAATCGCCCCGCCGGTAAATACGGCAATGTCGGTGGTGCCGCCGCCGATGTCCACCAGAGCGACACCAAGCTCTTTTTCGTCATCAGACAGCACGGCTAGCGAAGAGGCCAGCGGCTGCAAGATCAAGTCGTTTACCTCCAGCCCGCAACGGCGCACACACTTGACAATGTTTTGTGCAGCTGACACTGCGCCAGTGACGATATGGACTTTCACTTCGAGGCGCATGCCCGCCATGCCCAAGGGCTCGCGCACGTCTTCCTGTCCGTCGATGATGAACTCCTGAGTCAGGATATGCAAAATCTGTTGTTCGGTCGGGATGTTTACCGCGCGTGCGGTTTCGATCACGCGGTCGATATCGGCCTGGCTGACCTCACGGTCTTTGATCGCGACCATGCCGTGCGAGTTGAAGCTTTTGATGTGGCTGCCAGCGATGCCGGTAAAGACCCGGGTGATCTTGCAGTCGGCCATCAGCTCGGCTTCTTCGAGCGCCCGCTGGATCGATTGCACGGTCTCTTCGATATTGACGACTACGCCTTTTTTGAGGCCCTTGGAGTCATGGCTGCCGATGGCGATGACTTGATAGCCGCCGTCGGCATGCACTTCGGCCACCATTGCGACAATTTTGGTGGTGCCAATGTCGAGCGCGACGATCAGGTCTTTTTGGTCTTTAACAGGTTTCATCTCATCACTCCAGGTGCGCGCGGGTTCGCCAACCCGGCCGCAGCAGCGGCGGTGTTGCGGTCAGCCCATTCGCGATAGCCCGCGATATGCACTGCATAGCCGTTCGGGTAGCGCACATCCACGCTGTCGATACGTCTGGCCAGTGTGCCAACAGTGGCTCGGTAAGTGGCAATCAGGCGGGCGAGCCGCTCGCGCACACTGCTTTTGGCTTGTTCGCGGCCTAGTTCAATCGTGACACCGTTGTCCAGCTTGACACTCCAGGCCAGGCGCGGCGAGAGCAGCACGGTACGGGGTTCCATTTGCAATTTCGCCAGCTCGGTGCGCATGTCGGCAAACATGCGCACTACTTCGCGTTCGGCCCCGGCCGGGCCGTGCAAAATGGCGTAAGAGTCGCGCTTCTCGGCCAAGGGCGCGGTGAATATTTCGCTGTGCGGGTTGACCATGCGGGTAACCGCACCTTCGGGTGACACACCCCACAGCGCCAGCACGCGGTGCTCCTCGATCTTGACCACCAGCGTGCCCGGCCACTGGCGCCGCACTGAGGCGCGGCGCACCCACGGCAGTGCCTCGACCGCTGCGCGCGCTTGGTCCAAATTCATGTTCAAAAAAGTGCCTTTTAAGCCAGGCAGTACGCGCGCGGCAAAAGCTTGCGCTTCAACGCGCTGCAAAGGCTCGGTTTGGTGGCTCTCGATCACAATCCGGCGAAACGCGAACTCTGGGCGCGCCGCCAGCCATTTGATTCCCACCCAGGCGAACAGCACCAACGCGATGCCGATTAAGGCGCGCGTCAGGCGGTTCAACAGAAGGATGTCATGCCACATAGATTGGGCGGGCTAGGGTTAGGATTTTGCTTGCAGGGTTTGTTGCAAAATCTGCCAACACAGCTCTGGGTAATCGATGCCCACTGCGCGAGCTGCAGTGGGTACCAGGCTGTGCGAGGTCATGCCGGGCGAGGTGTTGACTTCGAGCAGATAGGCCTTGCCGTCGCGATCAAGCATGAAGTCGCAGCGGCCCCAGCCTTCGCAACCCAGGGCGTGCATCGCGTGCTCCACCAGCACTTGCAGCTCGGCCTCGCGCGCCGGGCCAAGGCCACACGGGATGTGGTACTGCGTGTCGTCGCGAAAATACTTGGCTTGATAGTCGTAAAACTCAGTCGCAGGCTCGATTCGAATGATCGGCAGCACGCGCGCACCCAGTACACCCGCAGTGTATTCAGGGCCGTCAATGAATTTCTCGGCAATCACCGCGCCGCGATACTGCGCCGCCAATTCATAGGCAGCGCGCAAATCCTGCGCCCGTTTCACTTTGGTGATGCCCAAAGACGAGCCTTCCAACGCGGGTTTGACAAAAATTGGTAGCCCAAGCTTGGCGGCCACCGCAGCAAAGTCGCTGCTTGCTGCGAGGATTTCGTGCTCAATGATGGGCAGGCCGCTCGCCTGCCAAATCAGTTTGGTACGCCACTTGTCCATCGCCAGGGCCGAGGCCATCACGCCACTGCCGGTGTAGGGCAGGCCCAAGTATTCGAGAGCGCCTTGCAGCGTACCGTCTTCACCAAAGGGGCCGTGCAGGGCGACGAAGCAGCGCGCGAAGCCCTCGCGCTTTAGTTCGTCGAGCGCGCGGTCGCGCGGGTCGAAGGCGTGCGCATCAACACCGCGCGATTGCAGGGCCGCGAGTACACCGCTGCCGCTCATGATGGACACTTCGCGTTCAGCGGAGCGCCCGCCGAACAGTACCGCCACTTTGCCGAATTGTTTGGCATCTTTCATGCGGCCCCCTGCTCGCTTTCGCGCAATTGCCGTGCCACGTTGCCAATCGACCCGGCACCCATGGTGATGACGACATCGCCGGCGCGCGCGGTGGCGCGAATTCGCGCGGGCATGTCGGCAATCTGTTCCACAAAGACCGGTTCGACTCGCCCGGCTACACGTACTGCGCGCGCCAGGGCACGACCGTCCGCTGCCACAATCGGTGCTTCGCCAGCCGCGTACACGTCGGCCAGTAACAGCACATCGACAGTGGACAGCACTTTGACAAAATCTTCGAAACAGTCGCGCGTGCGCGTAAAGCGATGTGGCTGAAAAGCCAATACCAGCCTCGCTTTCGGGAAGGCTCCCCGCGCAGCAGCCAAGGTTGCCGCCATTTCGACCGGGTGATGGCCGTAGTCGTCGACGACGCTAAACGCACCCGTGCCACCGCCCGCAGCGCAGGCAAACTGACCATAGCTCTGAAAGCGCCGCCCCACCCCTTTGAAATCGGCCAGCGCTTTGATGATGGCCGCATCTGTCACACCCACCTCGGTGGCAATCGCAATCGCCGCTAGCGCGTTTTGCACATTGTGATTGCCTGGCAGATTGAGCACTACGGCCAAGGGCGTTTCGCCGGGGCGGTGCACGGTGAAACGCATTTGGCCGCCGTCGGCCACCACATTTACCGCCCGCACTTGCGCGTCTGGTGCAAAACCATAGGTCATCACCGGTTTGGAGATCGCCGGAATGATCTCGCGCACCGCCGCGTCGTCGGAGCAGACCACGGCCACGCCGTAGAACGGCAGGCGCTGGGTGAATTCAACGAAGGCGCTTTTCAGTTTGTTGAAGTCGTGCCCGTAGGTTTCCATGTGGTCGGCATCGATATTGGTGATGACCGCCATGACCGGCTGCAAATTGAGAAAGGAGGCATCCGATTCATCCGCCTCCACCACGATGAATTCGCCTTGCCCCAGCTTGGCATTAGCCCCGGCGCTGGTCAGCCGCCCGCCGATCACGAAGGTAGGGTCAATGCCACCTTCGGCCAGAATACTGGCCACCAAACTGGTGGTGGTGGTCTTGCCGTGCGTGCCTGCAATCGCGATGCCTTGCTTCAAGCGCATCAACTCCGCCAACATCAAGGCGCGCGGCACCACTGGTACGCGGGCTTCGCGCGCCGCCTTGACCTCGGGGTTGTCGTTTTGCACCGCGGTCGAGGTGACGATGGCATCGGCGTTGGCGATGTGTTCTGCCGCATGTCCGATGTACACGGTCGCACCCAACTGCGCGAGGCGCTGGGTGGCCGCATTGGACGCCAAATCGCTGCCTGAAATCGTGTAATCCAGATTGAGCAGCACCTCGGCGATGCCGGACATGCCGGATCCGCCAATACCGACAAAATGAATGTGACGGACTTTATGCTTCATACCGAGCGCTCCTTCACGCCGGAAGCGGTTTGCATGCAGACCCGTGCCACCTGTTGCGCGGCATCGGCTTTGCCTTGGGTGCGCGCTCTTTCGGCCATCGCTTGTAGTTGGGCGCGCGATAACGAGCCGATCAGCGCAGCCAGTTTGTCGGGCGTGAGCTCGCGCTGCTGCACCAGCAAAGCAGCGGCCTGGTCGCTCAAGAATTTGGCATTGCTGGTTTGATGGTCGTCTACCGCAAACGGGAAGGGCACAAAAAGCGCTGCGACACCAGCCGCTGCCACCTCGGCCACGGTCATCGCGCCTGCACGGCACACCAGCAAATCGCAGTCGGCATAGGCTTGTGCCATGCCGTCGATGAAGGCCACGCAATGTGCTTGCACGCCAAGCGCCGCGTAGCCTGATTTGAGTTGCTCCAGCTGTTTCGCCCC
>JANLTH010000076.1:0-10500 GCA_031362865.1 Burkholderiales bacterium
GGGTTGACGATCATTCCGCGTGCGGTGGCACCGGCTACACCGGTGGCGCTGTGCCCTTGACCAAGTTTTCAGCCGTCATCAATACCGAGAAACTGGAGACCTTGGGCGCAGTCGAAACGATTACGTTACCCGGATCAAACACGCAGTACGCCGTGATTACCTGCGGCGCAGGTGTTGTAACCCGGCGCGTGATGGACGCTGCCGAAGCCGCAGGCCGGGTGTTTGCGGTGGACCCCACCAGTGCCGACGCCTCGTGCATCGGCGGCAATGTGGCGATGAACGCGGGCGGAAAAAAAGCCGTGCTCTGGGGCACTGCGGTAGATAACCTGCTCTCGTGGAAGATGGTCGATGCCACCGGCCACTTGATGGAAGTAACGCGCCTAGACCATAACTGCGGCAAGATTCATGACGTGGCAGAGACGCGCTTTTCGATTCAGCGCTTCAAGAAAGACAGCAAAACGCCGCACGGCTCGCCAGAGATTTTGACGATCGCCGGGCCCAGTTTTCGCAAAGAGGGCTTGGGCAAAGATGTCACCGACAAATTTCTCTCCGGCCTGCCCGGCGTGCAAAAAGAAGGCTGCGACGGCATCATTACGCAGGCGCGCTTCATCCTGCACAAAATGCCGCCACACACGCGCACCATGTGCCTCGAATTCTTCGGCCTGGTTGGCGACTCGGTGCCGGCGATTGTGGACATCAAGAATTACCTCGACCAACAGCCCGGCGGAGCGATTTTGGCCGGGTTGGAGCACCTCGACGAGCGCTACCTGCGTGCGGTCGGCTATGCCACCAAATCCCGGCGCGGGCAGCTGCCGAAAATGGTGCTGATCGGCGACATCGTCGGCGAAGATGCCGACGCGGTAGCGCACGCCACCTCTGAGGTGATTCGCCTCTGCAACGCGCGCGGGGCCGAGGGCTTTGTCGCGGTCTCGCCCGAGTCGCGCAAAAAATTCTGGCTCGACCGTTCGCGCACGGCCGCGATTGCCAAGCACACCAATGCCTTCAAGATCAATGAAGACGTGGTGATCCCCTTGCCCCGCTTAGGCGATTATTCCGACGGCATCGAGCGCATCAATATCGAACTGTCGATCAAGAGCAAATTGCGCTTGGTCAACGCACTGGAAGCATTCTTCGCGCGCGGCATCTTGCCCACCAACCCGGACGACGATTCCCTTTCAGCAGATGAGCTGGCGGGTGACCGTGCAGTTGAGGCGCGCACTCTGCTATCGGCTGTAAAGGCACGCTGGACGGGCTTCTTGGAGCAGTTGGATATGCTGCAAGACGATGGTCGCAGCCTGTTTCGGCAGATTCAAAGCCACGAGTTGCGCGTGTCATGGAAGCGCGAACTGAAAGCCCCGCTCGAAGCCCTGTTTGGCGGCGCGGCCACCAAACCGATCTTCGATGCAATCTTAAAAGTCCAACAGGAAGTGTTGCGCAGCCGCGTTTGGGTGGCGCTGCACATGCACGCAGGCGACGGCAATGTGCACACCAATCTGCCGGTCAATTCCGACAACTACGCGATGCTGCAAGAGGCGAATGCAGCGGTGGCGCGGATTATGAAGTTGGCCCGTGACCTCGGTGGTGTGATCTCCGGCGAGCACGGCATTGGCATCACCAAGTTGGAGTATCTGGAACCGCAAGAGATCGCGGCCTTCCGCGCTTACAAACAAAAGGTGGACCCCGAGGGCCGCTTTAACAAGGGCAAGTTGCTCGAAGGCGGCGATTTGCGCCATGCCTACACGCCCTCCTTCAGCTTGTTGGGCACAGAGTCGCTCATCATGGAGCAAAGCGAAATCGGCAAGATCGCCGATTCGATCAAAGACTGCCTGCGCTGCGGCAAATGCAAGCCGGTGTGTGCCACCCACGTGCCACGCGCCAACCTGCTGTACAGCCCGCGCAACAAGATTCTGGCCACCTCACTCTTGATTGAAGCCTTCCTCTACGAAGAGCAAACCCGGCGCGGCATTTCGGTCAAGCACTTTGAAGAATTTGGTGATGTCGCCGACCATTGCACGGTGTGCCACAAGTGCGAAACACCCTGCCCGGTGGACATCGACTTTGGCGATGTTTCGATGAATATGCGCAACCTGATGCGCAAGATGGGGCAGAAAAAATTCAACCCCGGCACGGCGGCCTCAATGGCATTTTTAAACGCCACCGACCCCACCACCATCAAGCTACTGCGCAAGCTGATGATCGACTGGGGTTTCAAAGTGCAGCGCATCGCCCACAACTTTGCGCGCACCTCGCTGATGGCGCGCCGCCAAACGCGCCGTCCACCCGCCACCATCGGCAAGGCCCCGCTCAAAGAGCAGGTAATCCACTTCATCAATAAGCCGATGCCGGGCGGCCTGCCCAAGCGCACCGCGCGCGCGCTGCTCGAAATTGAAGACAGCAACATCGTGCCGATTATCCGCAACCCGGCACTCAAAAGTGAAGACCAAGAAGCGGTCTTTTACTTCCCCGGCTGCGGCTCGGAGCGGCTCTTCTCGCAAGTCGGTTTGGCAACCCAAGCCATGCTCTACCACGTGGGCGCGCAAACCGTGCTGCCGCCCGGTTACTTGTGCTGCGGCTATCCGCAATCAGCGGCGGGCAATCACGACAAAGGCGAAGAGATCACGGTGAGCAACCGCGTGCTGTTTCACCGCGTGGCCAATACGCTTAACTACCTTGACATCAAAACGGTGATCGTCTCGTGCGGCACTTGCATGGACCAGTTGCAAAAGTATGAGTTTGAGAAGATTTTCCCCGGCTGCCGACTGCTCGACATTCACGAATATCTGCTCGAAAAAGGAGTCAGGCTCGAAGGCCTGACCGGCACGCGCTACATGTACCACGACCCCTGCCACACGCCAATGAAGACTTACAAACCGACCGAAGTGGTCAACCAGCTGATGGGGCAAAAAGTCGATTTGAACGAGCGCTGCTGCGGCGAATCGGGCACGCTTGCCGTAACCCGGCCCGACATTTCGACGCAAGTGCGTTTTCGCAAAGAAGAAGAATTGAAGAAGGGCTTGGCGAAGATCAACGTGGTCGGCATCGCGCCAGCGGAAAAGGTGAAAATCCTCACCTCCTGCCCCTCGTGCTTGCAAGGCTTAGGCCGCTTCCGCAACGACGTGCCGATCGAAGCCGACTACATCGTGGTCGAAATCGCCAAGCACGTGTTAGGCGAGAAGTGGCTGCCGCAGTATGTGGAAACGGCGAACCGGGGCGGGATTGAACGGGTGCTGTTGTAACGCCGTTTTGTTGTAGCGCCGCGTCAGCGGGTGGTCGCGTTTGCCGGGCGTAACTTGCTGTTCAAATGCGAAGGCAAGCTTGGCGTGTTGTGCCGCCAATGGGTGGCCCCCAGGTGGACGATATCGTAATACTTGGCACTCCATTCGCGGCACTGCCCCGACATCGTGAATGACATCGGCAGCGACGGCAGATACACGCCCGGCGTGTAGGCCAGTCCAGTCTTGCGCGCCACCGCCAGCGACTCGTGGTAGCTGTGCATGCCGCCACCGACCAAGTAGCCAATGATGGCGAACACATACTGCTTGAGCAACTCGCCCGATAGGTGTCCGCCAAATGAAAACGCCGATTGCAGCAAGGTGCCAGTCGTGCCGGAAATACCCGCTCCGAAGAGCAAATTACGGGCGTCCAGATCGTCGTAATACTCGTTGGCTTCGCTGTGGAAATTGCGCTTGTGATCGCGATTGAACATGTCCACCCCGCGATCCCGCGCTTGACCCGTGGTACCAACTTGGCCACCCTGCGCACCACCGACGATGCCGCCGGTGGTGGTGGCGACGACCGGCGTTGGGTTGTTCACGCGCCCACGAATCAACGGATTCTCGAACCAGTCCTGGCGCAAGATCGGGCCCCAAAAAGTGTAGGTCTTGAATGGGTCGCCCTGAAGGATCGGCAGAATCTTGCGGCCGAAGGCATCGTGAATCGACATTTTCTGATCGAGACTGCCCGTGGCAAGCGCTTGCATGATGCCTTTGCGCACCTGCTCAGGCGTCATGGCCCGATGATCGGCTTGGCTGATCCGCCCAAAGCCGCTGCGCCCGTTGGTATAGAAGTAGCTGCCGATGTTGCTGTAGATCGCGCTGAGCAACTCGGTGCGCCGGGTCACGAACAAGGCATCGTGATAGCGCTGAATCCCTTGCGTGACCTGCAGCACCCCCTCTTTGATGAATGCCAGGTGATTCAAGGCGTACAGCCCCAGCTCAGATTCGGCCAAACGGCGGCGGTTCTGGCTGACCATGGTGTCATAGGGGCGCAACGCCGGTCCGTGTTTGTCGCCACCACCGCGCCAGCCGGTGTGCTCACCCGTTTTGGCATAAACCACGCGGTTATCGAAGGTGACGGCCCACGGCACGTAGCTCTCGCCACCGTTGCGCGGCAGCGTGCCGTCGGGCCGGTCAAGGGTGACCACGTCGGTAGCGTCGGTCAGACTGCGAATCAGAAATTGGGGCATTTCAAGCTCTCCATGCCATTCAGGGGATACTCACTACACTCTATCCAATAACAGTACCACGCCAGAGCGGAATCGTTCCACCTGCCCTCACCAAAGACACGGGCGAAACGTAAAATTGCCACATGAAACTGAATCCACCACTAACTACACTCGTCAGCGCGGTCAGTCGCACCCTGGCTGCAGCCACACTATTGCTTGGCACCCACGCGGCACTCGCCGATTCCGTCATTGTGCTCAATTCAGCCGGTGACTCGCTCAGCTTGATTGACCCAAAAACCTACAAAGAGACCGGGCGTGTGTTGATCGGCAAAGGGCCGCATCACATGATGGCAACACCCGATGATGATGTGCTTTTGGTGGGCAACACGAGCAGCAATGATCTCGTCTTCTTGGACCGGAAGACTGGCAAGATCACCAAAAAAGTTGCCATGCTGGACCCGTATCAACTGGCCTTCTCGCCGGACAGAAAATGGTTTGTGGCTACCGCCTTGCGAATGGACTATGTGGATATCTATAACGGCGACGATGTCATCAAGCAGCGCGACAATATCAAGCCGGTCAAGCGGGTGAAGACCGGCGCGATGCCGTCGCACCTGGCCTTTTCGGCCGACAGCAAGCTGGCTTACATTACCGAACAGAATTCGGCGAAGGTTGCGGTGATCGATTTGATTGAGCAGCGCGTCGTGCAATCCATCGAAGTGGGCAAGGAGCCAGCCGGTATTTGGGCGACTCCCGACGACAAGGAAATCTGGGTCGGCATTATGGGATCAGACCATATCGCTGTGATTGACCGCGCCAGCCACAAGGTAAGCGCCAAAATCGTTACCGGAAAAGGCGCGCACAACATTTTTCCGCGCGGCGACGGCAAACATGTTCTGGTCTCCAACCGGGTCGCGAACACGGTCTCCCTGATCGACTGGAAAACCAAAAAAGTGGTCGATACCTACAACGTACCGGGTGGCCCGGATTGCCTGGAGATCATCCCTGCTGCCAATGAAATGTGGGTGACCACACGCTGGGCGCAAACGGTAACGGTGGTGGATTTGACCACCAAGGCAATCAAGGCGCGCATTCCGGTGGGCCGCTCCCCACACGGCATTTATTACCACGCACACGCGCCACGCAAATGAAGGCCGCTCTCGCGGCGCTAATCGCGTTGCTGGTTCCGGCGCTCGCTTACCCGCAGTGCAAGGGCACGCTGTTTTTGACGATTGACACCGGCTCAATGTCGCAAGCCGAATTGATCGCCAGTATCCTGAAAAAGCACGATGTAAAAGCAAGCTTCTTCCTCGCCAACGAGAAAACCGTGAACGGTGACACATCACTCGGCGATGCGTGGATTCCCTACTGGAAAGCGCGCGCCGCGGAAGGCCATGCGTTTGGCACGCACACTTTCGACCATGTGTACTGGAAAGGCGACATCGGCCCCGACAAAGTGCGTGTGCGTCCGCAATTTGGCGTGCAAGCCGGCAAATTTCAGGAATGGAACGAGGCGCAGTTTTGCAGTGAGCTAAAGCGCGTTGAAACATGGTGGAAAGCCGCCACTGGCGCGGCTCTTCAGCCAGTCTGGCGCGCGCCTGGCGGGCACATCTCGGCGCGCACGTTGCAATGGGGCAAGGCCTGCGGCTACGCCCACACACACTGGGCCCCGGCGGGCTTTTTGGGCGATGAACTGCCGTCAGACAAATACCCCAACGAGGCGCTCCTTAAGCGCGCCTTGGCGACGCTCAAAGACGGCGATATTCTGATGATGCACACCGGTATCTGGTCGCGCAAAGAGCCGTTTGCGCCGATGCTGGACCCTTTGCTCGCGGGCTTGAAATCCAAAGGCTTCTGTTTTGCAACTTTGCCGAAAAAATCCTGAACGCCCCATTTCATGCATGCCCTGACCACACTTTTCAATCAACTGCACACGTGGACCTTTGAGTCACTGGTGCAGCCGTTGCTGTTTGCGCTCGGTGGCATGCACCTGATCGAAGAAGCATTTCTGGGCACGGAGCTTGCATTGGTCGGCGCGATAGAAATCGTTCTGCTGCTGGTCTTGCTGCGCCCGCTCGAGGCTCTGACGGCAATTGAGCTACGCACTGATACGCGGGCGATTCGAGTCGACGTGATCTACACCGTGCTGGCGCGTTTGGGCGTGCTGCCACTCTTTTTCTTCTTTATCCTGCTGCCACTCGAAGGGGAGTTAGACAGCCTGTTGCACCAGATCGGCTTGGTGCGCCCGACCCTCGAATCGCTGCTGCCGCCGCTGGCCTCCAATCCGCTGGCGGCATTTGTGGTCTACCTGATCGTGCTCGACCTATTGGGCTACTGGATCCACCGCTGGCAGCACCGGTTCGAGTGGTGGTGGGCTCTGCATGCACTACACCACAGCCAGCGGCAGATGACCTTTTGGAGCGACAACCGTAACCACCTTTTTGACGAGCTGCTGGTCGCGGTGATCGTCGCTCTGGCAGCGCGGATGATTGGAGTGCCGCCAGGCCAATTCATCGCCCTGGCCGCCTTTGCCGCCTTCGTCGAAAACCTCTCGCATGCCAACACCCGGCTGTGGTTTGGGCAAATAGGCGAACGGCTGCTGGTCTCGCCGCGCTTTCACCGCTGGCATCACGCAATTGGTGATGGTCATGAGGGCACCCATCGGGGCATCAATTTCGGCGCGCTTTTGCCATGGTGGGACATGCTGTTTCGCACCGCTGATTTCCGCGATTTCTCGGGCGGTGTTCCGCGCACCGGAATTCGCGACCAACTCACCGGCGCCGACTACGGCACTGGTTGGTGGGCGCAGCAGTGGCGCGGCTGTACGCGGCTTTGGCCAGCGTTGTTTTCAGCTCGCGCAAAGTCGTCGGCCACGCCACCGCAACGCGCGAGCTGAGAGCCCGGATGCGGCGGCCCTGGCACCCGATGGCAAGCCCGTCATTCAAGCGCAGCCCGACCGGCACACTCGCGACGGTATCGCAATGAACTGGCTCGCCCACGTGGCACTCTCGCCGGAGCTACCGGATTTCCGTTTGGGCAATCTATTCGCCGACTTGGTGCCACGCCGCGACGAGGTGCAGTTCTCCGCCGCATTTCAGCAAGGCTGCGCCTGCCATCGCCTGATCGATGCCACGACTGACTCGCACCCGCTGGTGGCCAACGCCAAGGCGCTCGCGGGCCCGGGCTATCTGCGCTACGCCGGCGTGATTCTCGACATCTATTTCGACCACTTGCTGGCGCTGCACTGGGCGGGCTTCCACCCACAGCCTTTGGGTGATTTCACCCACCTTTTCTATCAGTCGGCCACACCGCTCACCGGCGCATTGCCACCGGTGGCGCAAACCACCTGGCAGCGCATCGTGCAGCACGATGTGCTCGCATCGATGAGCGATGTCGCTTCGGTGGACTACGCCTTGCAGCGCATCAGCGCGCGCTGGCAGGCCCGTTTTGGGCGAGTGATCGAGATGCGCCCGGCGCTGGATCGGCTGGAAACCGCCAAGCCGGAGGTAACCGAACTGTTTCTGCAGTTCTACCCCGAGCTGAAAAAAGCCGCGCAAACTGCTTGGCACAGCGAGGCTACCTTGCCTGCGTAAACTCCTGGGCAAATGAAGATCTTCGGCAAAGAACTTTCTGACACTTCGCGTCGCGAGAGCGCGCTGATCGGCATCCCGGTATTGCTGGTGGTGGCAGCCGCATTTTGGCTGGCCTACCAATTTGTCAAACCGGCGCCGCCCTCGACCCTGGTGATGACCACCGGCGCGCCTGATGGGGCTTACCACGGCTTCGCGCTGCGCTACCAGACGGCCTTGGCGAAGGAAGGAATTACCCTCGAGCTCAGGCCCTCCGCAGGTTCGGTGGAAAACCTGAAGCGCCTGCGCGACGAAACCAATGGCATCGAGCTTGGCTTCATTCAGGGCGGCATCAACGAAGGGCGCACCACTGAAGAAGTAAGCTTGATGGCGCTGGCGAGCCTCTATCACGAGCCGCTGTGGGTCTTCTACCGCGCAACTTCAGCCGCTGAAAAGCCGCTCACCCAATTGCGTGACTTAGCGGAGAAGCGCATCAATATTGGTGCGCAAGGCAGCGGCACACGCAAAGTGGCGCTCGACCTGCTGTTTGCCAATGGCATGACCGAGAAGACCACGCCGCTCTCTGACCTCGGCAGCCGCGATGCCGCCAACGCGCTGCGCGAAGGCATGGTTGATGCCGCCTTCTTTGTGGTCAGCCCCGAGTCGCCGCTAATCGGCGGGCTCTTACGCGCGCCCGGCATTCGCTTGATGAGCTTCGCCCAAGCCGATGCCTACACGCGGCGCTTCCCGTTTCTCGATCAAGTCGCCCTGGCGCGTGGCGTGGTCGATTTGGGTGCCGATTTACCCGGTGAAGATGTGGTGCTGCTCGCCCCTACCGCTAATTTGGTCGCGCGCGACGACCTCCACCCGGCTCTTGCTTACCTGCTGATGGAGGTAGCCAGCGAGATTCACGGTGGCGGCAGCTATTTCGCCAAGCCGGGGCAATTTCCCTCGCTCGCCAATCTGGACTTTCCGCTGGCCGATGAGTCCAAGCGCTACGTGAAAACCGGGCGACCGTTTCTGCAGCGCTACCTGCCTTTTTGGATGGCGAATCTGGTCGAGCGCTTAGCCGTGATGCTGGTGCCGATTGTGGCGGTGCTGATTCCACTATTTAAGGTGCTGCCGTGGCTGTGGAGCTGGCGCATGCGGTCGCGCATCTATCGCTGGTATGGCGAGTTGAAGTTTTTGGAACGCGATCTCGCGCAAAGCGCCGCAGCAGCGACTCCCGCGGATGCCGACGCGCTGGCGCGCCACTTGCTGCGCCTGGACGAGATTGAGGCACAGGCCAATCAACTGCCGATGCCGCTCTCCTTCGTCGATCGCGTCTACACGCTGCGCCAGCATATCGACATGGTGCGCGCACGCCTGCTCGGCATGCCTGGGCCGACACGCAACGCGCCGTAGAGCTGTGATTCCGCGTAATTTGGCTGCCCTGCGGGAAAGGGCCGATCAACCACCCACGCAAGCGCGCGTGCCGCTGCGCGCCGCAGGTTGCCAGTTTGGTTCAGTCTCGAGCGCTTTGGCGGCAGCCTTGCGCAATGCCGATCCACCCCTGCTGCACCCAGCGGGCGACGCAGACGGCGCGCTCGAAGTGGCGGTGGATCTGCACCACGCTCAGCCCGCGTTCCACGCGCTCGCACTCTGGCTGCACCGCCACGGGCACGCAGGCGCGTGGCGTGACGAAGCACTCGCCGTGCGGGACGATCAAGGAGATCCGCTGGGCAGCATCGAACGCGGGGTGGTGCGGCCACTGGGCATTGCCACACACGCCGTCCATCTGGTTGGCACCAGCGCCGATGGCCGCATTTGGCTGCAACAGCGCGCCCACGACAAAGCCACCGACCCCGGCAAATGGGACACCCTGATGGGCGGCATGATCGCAGCCGGTGAATCGCTGGAAATCGCCACCGCCCGCGAGACTTGGGAAGAAGCGGGAATTGCGTTGCGAGAGCTGGGTGGGTTTGCAGCCTTGCGCGATCATGGCATCGTGCGATTTCGCAGGCCGGTGCCTGACAGCGGTACCGATGGCTATTTGGTCGAGCGAATTCACGTGCTCAGTAGCGTACTCCCGCCCCCGCTACAGCCCAACAATCAAGACGGTGAAGTGGCACACTTCGAGCTGGTCAGCCGCCAAACACTCGTCGAATGGGTTGAGGCCGACCTGCTCACGCTGGAGGCATCGCTGGTACTGGCATGCTGCTTGGGCTGGTAGTGGACTCAGTGCGACTGCGGACCCTTCGATGCGGCAGGCTCGAAGAGGCGCTCTGGTATTGGTTCTTCATAGAGTGTTCTTGGAGAGACAAGCGGGATGCGGGTCTTGGCATGTTTTTAAAATAAATTCGACGTTGAACATCCCTCTGGAAATTGCAAGCGATTTTTAGGGGTTTTTGGCGGAATTAGACGGCGTGGGGTCAGTTGGCATCTGATAGTCCACACCGTTCTTGAGCATGGCATAGATGACTTTGGCGAGCATCCTGGCGATCGTGC
>JANLTH010000126.1:0-22877 GCA_031362865.1 Burkholderiales bacterium
GTCTTGCCAACCGGCTTGGCACCAAACGGCGAGAGGAAATAATTGCGCAAATCGTCATCGTCCAGCGAAGGCTCGGGCACTTCACCCAGGTAGACGCGATGAATGTTGGTCAGGAAAATGTTGCCATGGGGTCGGACAACACGTACGTCGTCCTGGATGTGCAGCGCAATCTGGAAATCGTCCCGCCAATTGCGCCCGGCATGGCCGTTGTCGGGCAATACCGGATCATTGAAAAAAATCCGCAGGCCGTCAAAATCAGCACGCAGGCGGTCCAAAACAATGATGTTGGGCGCAATCAAGAGGAAGTTGCGCGACAACTCAGAGCCGGGTTCGTAGAGCTTATGAAAATAGCTCCATGCCATCAGCAGCGAGAGCACTTTGGTTTTACCGGCACCGGTCGCCATTTTGACCACGAAGCGCGGCCAAGCCTCATCAAACATGCCGCCTGAGACGGCGTTGGACGCATCAAAGCGCATCAGGTCAAATTTGTCGCGGGCACCTTTGGCATCGTAGAGCCAGATGACGGTCTCGACGGCTTCGCGCTGGGCAAAGTAGTAGCGAAATTGACCCTGCGCTCCCTCCGCAAGTTCCATCTGGTGCTCAGTCTCAAACCACCATTGCAGCAACGCCCGCGAGGTGGCTGAACCGCCGACGTACCCTGAGTCACGCCAGGCTTTGACACCTTCACGAATATTCGCCACCAAGGGCGGCAGCAGCTTTTCGTAGGCCGTGCTGCGCAGCTCTTCGGCGGCAGGAAACCAGCGGTTTTCAGGGAGGAGTGCCTCGTAAGGCGAACGCGGGAAGTCCGGATGCAGAGCCATAGCGCAAATTCTAGTTTAGGGAGCGCCACGTACCTCGTAACCGTCGGCAAAGATGGTCAAGGCACTGTGGAACATGGCGCTGCTCTCAAACTAGAATCTTCGTAGTTTGATGCCCATCAACGAGCGCGCCACTTCTCCCGCTTGAACCACATTTCACCCTTCATGAACAACCCCAAAAAAACCGACCCCACCGGCATGCGCAAGGGCCTTACCAGCTATGGCGATGCCGGCTTCTCACTCTTTCTGCGCAAGGCATTTATCAAAGGCGCAGGCTACTCAGACACGGCCCTTGAGCGCCCGGTTATCGGCATTGCCAACACCGGTAGCGCCTACAACCCATGCCACGGCAACGCACCGCAATTGATCGAGGCGGTCAAGCGCGGGGTCATGCTGGCTGGTGGCTTGCCGATGGACTTCCCGACCATCTCGGTTCACGAAAGTTTTGCCGCGCCCACCAGCATGTATCTGCGCAACTTGATGTCGATGGACACCGAAGAGATGATTCGTGCCCAGCCGATGGATGCGGTGGTGCTGATCGGCGGATGCGACAAAACTGTGCCGGCGCAATTGATGGGTGCCTCCTCGGCGGGGCTTCCCGCGATCCAGCTTATCACCGGCTCGATGCTGACTGGCTCGCATCGTGGTGAGCGCGTAGGCGCGTGTACTGACTGCCGCCGCTATTGGGCCAAATTTCGCGCAGGCGAGATTGATGATGCCGAGAAGGACGATGTCAACAATCAGCTGGTGGCCAGTGTCGGCACGTGCTCAGTCATGGGCACGGCTAGCACGATGGCCTGCATTGCCGAAGCGCTGGGAATGACCGTGCCTGGCGGCGCTTCGCCACCCGCCGTGACCGCCGACCGAATTCGCATAGCCGAGGCCACCGGTGCACGTGCCGTGCAGATGGCCAAAGACGGTTTGACGATTGACAAAATTCTGACTGCTGCGGCTTTTGAAAATGCCCTGCGCGTACTGCTGGCGATTGGCGGCTCGACCAATGGCATTGTGCATTTGGCCGCCATCGCCGGGCGGATGGGTTTGGAGATCGACCTGCAGGCGCTGGACCGGATGGGGCGCGACACGCCCGTGCTGCTGGACTTGAAGCCCTCAGGCCAGCACTACATGGAAGATTTCCACAACGCCGGTGGCATGGCAACGCTGCTGCGTGAACTCAAGCCCTTGCTGCGCCTGGATGCGCTCACGGTTACGGGGCGCACGCTGGGCGAAGAATTGGATGCCGCCGGCCCCGGCTTTGCGCAGGATGTCGTACGCCCGCGCGCCAACCCGATCTATCCGCAAGGCGGCATTGCCGTGCTCTACGGCAATTTGGCACCGGGCGGAGCGATCATCAAACAGTCCGCCGCCGATGCGAAGCTGATGGAACACGAAGGCCGTGCGGTCGTGTTTGAAAACGCTGCTGATCTGGCGCGGCGGATCGATGCTGACGATTTGGATGTCACTGCAGACGATATTTTGGTGCTCAAAAACATCGGCCCTAAAGGCGCTCCCGGCATGCCCGAAGCGGGCTACCTGCCGATCCCAATGAAGCTTGCAAGAGCGGGAGTCAAAGACATGGTGCGAATTTCCGACGGGCGCATGAGCGGCACGGGCTACGGCACCATCGTGTTGCACGTGACGCCCGAGTCGGCGATGGACGGGCCGTTAGCGCATGTCAACAGCGGCGACCGGATTCGCCTGAGCGTGAAAAACCGGGAGATCAGCCTGCTGGTGTCGGACGAAGAACTCGCCCGCCGCCGCCGCGAAAACCCGGTGACCGCCCCAACCGCCAAGCGTGGCTATCACAAGCTCTTTTTGGAGACGGTGACGCAAGCCGATCAGGGGGTTGATTTTGACTTTTTGCGCGCGGAGCGGATCACAGGGAAGACACCGGGCGGGTGAGTAGATTTGTCCAAAATGGATCTCGCGATCACAGAAAGCAGCGACGGCTGTGATCGCGGAGCGATGAATTCAAACTCAGTTGCATTTTTCGTTAGTTGTTATTACACTAGTAATAACGTTAATTATCCGATCCCGCGTCGTATGTCGCGTTTCGTCGCAATCCAAGTGGTTCCACCATGCATATGCTCAAGCTGACTCAAATTGGTAACTCCATCGGGGTCATCCTCCCCAAGGATGCGCTTGCCCGTTTAAAGCTCGGCAAAGGTCAATCTGTTTTTCTTACTGAATCGCCAGAAGGCTACACGCTGACACCTTACGACCCCGCGCTAGAAGAGGAAATTCAGGCCGGGCGGGAGTTCATGCGCGACTACCGAGACACTTTTCATCAACTGGCGAAGTAAGGCCCACACATGCTTGAGCAAGAGCAGGTAGGCTGGCGCTGGATCAGCAAACGGGCGTTGTTAGTTCTGCACGGCGAGAGCCTCTCCGAACATGGCGGCGGCAGTGGAATCCGTGATGAGGGACTATTGGATTCCGCACTCGCTCGACCGGAAAATCTGGCTGCGTACGGGCAACCCGACGCAGCTGCACTTGCCGCTAGCGTCGGCTTCGGCCTGGCGAAGAACCATCCCTTTGTGGACGGCAACAAGCGCGCGGCTTTTTTGGCGGTTGGTTTGTTTTTGTATTTGAACGGTTACCGGCTCACTACCACCCAGGCAGATGCCACGCTGACTATGCTCGGTGTAGCGGGCGGTGAGGTGTCTGAGGAAGCATTCGCTGCGTGGTTGCGGGCGCATTGCAAGCATCGATAGCACCGATGCCGGAAACGGTTTACGAATCATTCGAGTAAGTTCGGGGCCCTATGGATCATTATTGGTCGTTTGTAGTCTGGTTCGGGCCAACTGGGCTGCTTGGCCTAGCTCTTTGGTTGGGGCGTAACCTAATTTCGACCAGACTCACCAAAAGCGTTGAGCACGAATTCAACGCGAAACTCGACAAACTACAAGCGGAACTGCGCGCAAGTGAAGCGCGCTTAAATGCAGATCTTCGGGCGAAGGAGGCTGAGATCAGCGCCTTGCGCAGCGGCGCACTATCCGCATTGGCGAGTCGTCAAATCAGTTTGGATAAGCGGCGCTTGGAAGCCGCCGAACAGATATGGAGCGCGGTCGCCGCCTTGCAACCCGCCTGCGCGCTCGCGTCGACGATGTCATTCCATTTCTAAATCATTACGATATGTTGTTGCACCTTCCTAGCCGTGCTAGCAGCACTGTCGTCGGTGCGCCTAATCTCTTAATGATTTAGAAATGGAATCACTCATCAGTTTTGAGAAAGCGGCGAGCCTGACAAAAACGGATCCACAGGCGCGCGCGTTCTTTGAGAAGTTCGGCGGTGGTCAAGACCTCAAAAGCATCGACAGCATAAATGCGACTAAGGCGCGTCCATTTGTCTCCCCGATGCTCTGGGCAACGTTCTCGGCAATGCATGCAATCGCTGCACATGCCTTGATTCGGTTGACCGCGTTAAGAAGCGGTTTGGGTCAGGATTTCACCAACGACGAAGCAATTCGCAGAGTTATCAACGCGGCGCTCCCGCAGAATTCCGACTTCCTCAACAAAGACACGCCGGATCGCTTTCATTTACTGCCAGACGAGCTGGAGTCCCAGATACTTACCGAGATTCAAAAGATGCTGACCGGAGTCGAAGCCGATGAAGCCAGCATCAACCAAGCTGCAGAAATCCTCGCGCAAGCAGACGCGTTTAAAAAACAGGTGCAAGCGAGCTCGGCAGCAGAAACTTGAGGGGGACGGCTCGACGATAAGCGTCCGAGGTTCAAACCCCAGCATCTAATGCCGAACCCGGGTTCACCTCCCCGCCGTAGTCAACAACTCCGACCAAGGCACGACCCGCCCATGCAGTGGAAGAATGCGCTCAACATTGAGCTTCAACTGTGCCACCGACTCGATCAGACTCAGATGGTTCAGGTTGGGTGGTGATGGCGGCTTCGCACCAGGGGCGAGTGGCGTGTAGGCATCGGCTTCGACCAGCAGCTTTTCTGCTGGCAGATACACCATTTGAAAACCGGTCGCATGCACGCTGTCGCGGATGTGATGAATTTCGACTTGGCGCGTGCCGTCGGTAAACACCTGTTTACCTGCCACACCAAGCGTTTTGGCGCGCTTGCCCGATTTTGCGAAAAGGTCTGGCGCGATGCGATTCGGGTTGGCGAGCACTTTGTCAAAAAAGGGCTTGGCAGCGGCGCTGGTCACGAGCGTGGCACCTTCGGCCGCGGCGGTACGCAGGCCACCTGCATGGTCAAAATGATGATGCGAATTGACCAGATAGCGCACCGGTTTGCCGGGCATCAATCGTTTGGCTTCAGCAAACACCGCTGCCGAGCGCCCGTCGTAAAGCGGTGCTTCGACCACGATCAAGTGGTCTTTCATCTCAATCAACACACTGTTGTGCGAGCCGCCAGCGAGAAACCAAACACCCTCGGCCACTTTTTCCGCCGCAACACGTTCGACCGCGGTTGCCACGTTGGCGGGAATCTGAATCGCGACTGCCGGATTGATTTTGACCTCGCCCACGGTGATGTCAAGCACGACTGACTTGCCATGGGCCTGCACGATGCGCGAGGGGAACTGCACGCCGCCATGATCGCGGTAGCCGCTGAAACGGGTGACAAAACTGGTGTCGCCCATCACTGGGTGCGGCATCGATGATTCGATCCGCTCGACCAAATGCTCGCCATTGATAAAGGCGGTGGCGCGAAACTGCCCGGGTTGCGTGAACGACACCGCTGCCAGAGATTTGCCGTTTTCGGTGCGAAATGCCAGCGTAGCCCGGTTCTTCAAGGCAGCTTTGAGAACGCCATGCGGCGTGGTCCACAAGTCGTGCACCCGCGTGGCGATGGCGACAGGCGCAGGTGCATTCATCAGAGGGCCAGTCTGGTTCCAAGCGGTAGAGCCCTGCACAAAAGCGGTGGCGCGCTGCTCGCCCGTGCCCATCAGTGGCACGGCACCGCCGCCGTTCGGCTCGGCGCGGCTGCGCGCGAATTCTTCGCGCAGCGAGCCAGTTTCGTAGTCAACTGCGCGCACAAAGCGCGAATAGTTCAGTTTGGGCCAAGCCATGTCGGGCTTGTGGGCTTGGCCGAGCGTGCTGCCCGTGCCGTTGCCGGAAAACTCGATGGTCTTGAGAGTCTCCCCGCCCATGGCGCGTTGTGCGCGATAGAGCAGCGCAGTGGCATCGTCGGCTGCAAGTACGCTCGGGCTGAGCGCGGGTAAAGCCCATAGCGCGAGCGCGCCGAAAAACACGGGAAAGGACGAGCGATTCATGCGATTCTCCTTGGGATGATTCGGCAATTCGGGCCACGCTTGGAAACCTTAGCCGAACCAAGCGCGTGCGTCAATGACGAATGCGTGACCAAGGCATCAAATCAAAACGCTTCCACGCAAAATCGATGCCTGAAGACGCTTGACTGGTAAGGCTCTTCAGGCATTTATGAGCACTGATTTCAGGGAATCGCGACTTGCTTGACCCACTCACCCACCAAGTCGTTCACCGATTTCCAGTTCGCTGTACCCACTCCTGCCCCAGTCGGTTTCAAGCGATGCGCAGTTACAGACGTGAGCACGGCTTGTACATCTTCAGGCAACACCATGCTGCGACCTTCAACAAACGCCCATGCGCGGGCACTGGCGAGCAAGCCCAGCGAAGCGCGCGGCGAAAGCCCGGCCAAAAAATTCTGCGAGCGGCGTGAGTACTCAACCAGGGCTTGCACGTAGTCGATGAGCTTAGCTGCGACATGCACTTCTTGCACTTGGTGTTGCAAGAGGCTAAGCGTGTTGGGTTGCAAAACGGGTTGCAAGGCTGCCACCATGGCGCGCCGGTTTTCACCAGCGAGCAGCGCGCGCTCGGCAGCGCGGTCCGGGTAGCCCAATTCGATGCGCATCAAAAAGCGGTCGAGCTGTGATTCCGGCAGGGGGAATACGCCAATCTGGTTCGAGGGGTTTTGCGTGGCAATCACAAAAAACGGTTGCGGCAGCGGGCGGGTTTCGCCCTCGGCGGTGACTTGCTCTTCCTCCATTGCCTCGAGCAGCGCCGACTGGGTTTTGGGCGTGGCACGATTGACCTCATCGGCCAGAATCATCTGCGCAAAAATCGGGCCGGGGTGAAACTTGAACTTCGCAGATTCGCGCTCGTAGACCGAAACTCCCAAAATGTCGGCCGGCAGCAAATCGCTAGTGAACTGAATGCGCTGGAATTGCAACCCCAGGGTTTTAGCCAGGGTGTGTGCGAGGGTGGTTTTGCCAACCCCGGGCACGTCTTCAATCAGCAAGTGGCCGCGCGCCAAGAGGCAGGCCAGGCTTAAGCGAATCTGCCGGTCTTTACCGAGGATGACTTTATTGACCTGGGACAGAATGTTTTGAACGGGGGAACTCATTTCGACCTTGTTTCAGCTGACTGCGGGTTGAATTCATGCAGAGAATCGCGCAATATACACGTGCTGCCAGACCATTTATCGCCTTCACTTACCCTTACTAACCTATGACAACCGCTTACATCACCCATACCGACTGCTTAAAGCATGACATGGGCCCGAACCACCCCGAGCGCCCTGCCCGCTTGCAAACGATCAACGACCACCTGCGCGATACCGGCTTACTCGACACCGTGCGCGTACTGGAGGCGCAATTGGCGGATGCGGACGACATGAAGCGGGTGCACGATGCGCGCTATGTCGATGCGGTGTTTGAGCATGCGCCGCGCGAAGGCATGGTGCAA
The DNA here is from genome assembly GCA_031362865.1 of Burkholderiales bacterium. Taxonomy (GTDB): domain Bacteria; phylum Pseudomonadota; class Gammaproteobacteria; order Burkholderiales; family JAEUOS01; genus JANLTH01. Next base: position 7,506 of record JANLTH010000126.1, read on the forward strand.
TTGGATGGCGATACGGCGATGAATCCGCATAGCTTGAATGCCGCAAGACGCGCTTCTGGAGCGGGTCTTCAGGCAGTTGATGAAGTGATGGCGGGCCGTGTGCGCAATGCGTTTTGCGCCATTCGGCCCTGCGGGCATCACGCCACGCGCACCCGGGCGATGGGCTTTTGCATCTTCAACAACATCGCCGTAGCAGCCGCTTACGCGCTGGAAAAACATGGTTTGGAGCGGGTCGCGGTGATCGACTTCGACGTACACCACGGCAACGGCACGGAAGACGTTTTTTCAGCCCAAGAATGGCACAGCAAAATACTGATGGCAAGCTTCTTTCAGCATCCGTTTTACCCTTACAGCGGTACCGATTCAGCCGCGCCCAATATGGTTAATATCCCGGTCCCTCGCGGTGCCGACGGCCCAGTGGTACGCAAGCAGATTGAAGCGGAATGGCTGCCCCGGTTAGAGGCGTTTGGTCCACAGTTGGTGCTGATTTCAGCAGGCTTTGATGCCCATCGTGACGACGATTTGGGCGAAATGCGGCTAGTGGAAGACGACTACGTGTGGATGACGCAGCGCTTGATGGAGGTGGCCGACAACCATGCCCAGGGGCGCGTAGTTTCAATGCTCGAAGGCGGCTACAACCTGAGCGCCCTGGCGCGCAGCGTGGCGGCCCATGTGAAAACGCTGGCGGGTTGACAGCCTATGCACTAGGGGTCAGCGCGGCTTGGTGATTTCGTACTTGCTGGCGATGATCTCGACCTCTTCGCCCCGGCTTGAGACGAGCCGCATTTTGGCGGGGAGCAGGCCTTTATCGAGCGCCAGCCAGACCTCGATTTGGCCTTCGCCTTCCGTGCGTTTGAAATCAAAATAAAGCGCTTCAAGCTTGCCCGCACCGGTCTCGACTTGCTGCTGGCCTTTGGTGCGCAGGACGAACTGGTAGACCGTTATGCCACGTGCAAAAGCGAATGTTCGGCCCACCGCTACGCCCGGATCCAGCGCCAGGTCATAAAGGATGGAGAGCATGTCCACCGGGTCGCCCGCAAATTTGAGTTCGCGCTTTTCACCCCTCGACTCAACAACCGCCACTTGGCTGCCTGGCGTGAAGTTGATAACTTCCGGCTCACGACGGCTGCGGGCGCGCTCGTGACGGGTGGGTGACAGGCCTTTTTCATTAATGATGCCTTCGCTGGTCATCGTTTCGCTGGCTACAAAGGCAACGCTGGCCTCACCTTTAACGATGTAGCGCGAGCTGCTCCCTTCCACAACCTCGCGCCAATGATGACGCATGCTGCCGTGGTAGGGGTTGGTCACCTTGGGGTCGGTGCCAATCACGTTAAAACTGACAATCGCCTCCAACGGAAAAGGTGAGAGCTTGACCTTGACCGGTGCGGGTTCGACTTTCGGCGCGGGCGTGTCCGGCGGCGCGGCGGCCCGCTCCACTTCGGGTGGTTCTACCGGTGGCGCGGTGGCGAGCGGCCCGGGTTCAGCAGATTTTTCCACTGGAATTTTCTCAGGCTCTGCTTTCGGTTTGGCCGCAGGCTTCGCTTGCTTCGCGGCGAGATCCGGCTTGGGCGGCTTGGGCGGCTTGAGTGGGGCAGCCGTTGCAGGCGCAGCCGCGACCGGTGCACCAAATCCAACCGCCTGCGCAGCACCCGGACGGGAGGCAGCAGGCGCGGCCTCTCGCTCGATCACCGGTGCAGGTGCGATCAGGCGCGCCTTAAGCGGCTCGGAGCGCGGTGGCGGCATATAGGTGACTGCCTCAAACAGCGCTTTGAGCTGCCCGAGAAAGCCCGAGACGACCGCGATGTGCAGCCCGATCGACAGCGCTATTCCGATCAACAGCGTTCGGCCTGGTGAGAGTAGAGTGGCGTCAGCGAGTGCGTGCGACATCGGTAGATGTTACCGGCTAAACTTTGCAGCCACTGCGATTGCCTAGCGAGTTCACCATGAATGCTCCTGTTCCCCAAGATGCCCTACCGCCATTTGTGTTGCGCCACGATCTGGGCGGTGTCACAACTTTGACGATGAATCGACCCGATTCGTTCAACGCACTGTCGTCGGCGATGTTGATTGCGCTTCAAGCGGCGCTGGACCCAATCAGCCACGATCCTGCGGTGCGCGTGGTGGTGCTGGCAGGCGCTGGCAAAGCCTTTTGCCCGGGGCACGATTTGAAAGAGATGAGCGCCCACCCCGATCACGCTTGGTACGCGGCGCTCTTCGCACAGTGCTCGAAGATGATGCTGACGATTCAGGCGATGCCGCAGCCGGTGATTGCGCGGGTGCATGGCATTGCCACGGCGGCCGGCTGCCAATTGGTGTCGATGTGCGACTTGGCGGTGGCCTCAGACAACGCACGCTTTGCCGTCTCGGGCATCAACTACGGCCTTTTTTGTTCCACGCCTTCGGTGGGTTTGGGGCGCAATCTGTTGCGCAAGCAGGCGCTAGAAATGCTCCTGACTGGTGACTTTATCGACGCTTCGGAAGCCAAGTCGCGCGGGCTGGTGAACCGCGTGGTTTCATTGGACGCGCTTGATGCCGAGATCAAAAAACTCACCGATTCGATTTGCGCCAAGTCAGCGGTCGCGGTGCGCACGGGCAAGCAAATGTTCTACAAGCAGCTGGAAATGGGGATCGAGAGCGCCTACGCCTTTGCGGGCCAAACCATGGCTACCAACATGATGGCCGCCGATGCGCAAGAAGGGTTTTGCGCGTTTGGCGAAAAGCGGGCCCCGGTTTGGCGCGGGTCCTGACTACTGTTCGCCAAACTCTATCCGACTAGCAAATTCTGGAACGGCTTGCTGTTTTTGAAGCGATAAGCATTGAAATCGCGCTGGTCGGTCGAGAGAATCCGCCCATCGCCGGTCCGTTCAGCCAAAACAACTAACGACGCATCGGCTAAGTCCATCGGCAAATTTTCGTATTGGCGCACCAGGACTGCCGCGCGAGCTGCATCGCGCCGCGTCAGGTCATAAATCTCAAATTCTTCGGCCGCCACCACTCGCAGCCAGTCGGCATGGGCATCAGCGCCGAAGGTGCGAGCCAAGAGGTAGGCGGTTTCGGCAATCACCGGCCAGGTAGTGATTAGGCGTTCACGCAAGCCACTGCGCGTTTGCACGGCCGCTTGGTGAAAACGATCCCGGCGGTCAATCAGGGCGTACCAGTAGCCCGTGTCGGCGGCGATCATGCGCGTGCGGCGGCGCGGCGTGGCACGGTTTTCGATAACTCACCACCGGAGACGCTGGCGAACTTGGCAGCCATGGCATCGGCGATGATCGCTTTGTAGCGCACCGAATTGTCAGTTTGGGCGCTGTCATACGCACCGGTCAGCGCATCGAGTCTCGGCGTGGCATCGCGTTTGGCCAATCCTTTTTGCTCATGCAAGGCATCGATTGCGTGGCGCAGCGTTTCAGTCACATTCAAGCCGCTGGCAAACATAATCTCCGAGAGCTTGCGCGAAGTCGCCGCGTCAACTCGCGCATTTACCCGAGTAGTTTCCGCTGGCAGTTCAGTTTGCCTCGGATGAGCAAGATAGATCGCCTGCTCTTGGGCTATCCCCAAAGCGCCAGATGCTGCGTCAGCCATAGCGCCGGGGGATGGACGGGCAGGTGATGTGAGCCCAGCCTTGCCGGGTCGGGAGCGCTTTGAAGCTACTGGCGGTTGATCGAGGTTTGGCATGGAATACTCCGCAAACTAAGTCTGTCATACAGCGTATGCTACCACAATTCACCGGGAAATGCATCTGCCTCTGACCACCCGCTCGACCCCATGGCTACTGCCGTACTTCGCCGTGGCCAAAAACCACCCATTTTTGGCTGGTTAGCCCTTCGAGCCCGACTGGCCCACGCGCGTGCAGCTTGTCGTTCGAAATGCCAATTTCAGCGCCTAAACCGAATTCGAAGCCGTCGGCAAACCGCGTCGAGGCATTCACCATCACCGATGCGGAATCAACTTCACGCAAGAAGCGCATCGCCTGCGCATGATCTTCGGTGACGATGGCATCGGTGTGCGCCGAACCGAATCGCGCGATGTGCTCCATTGCAGCGTCGATGTTGTCCACCACGCGAATCGCGAGAATCGGGGCCAGATATTCGGTGGCCCAATCGGCTTCGGTCGCCTCCAGCATCGGCACGATGCTGCGCGCGGCGGCATCGCCGCGCAATTCGACCGATTTCTCAGCGTAAATTTTGCACAAGGGCGGCAGCACCGTGGCCGCGATGTCGCGATGCACCAGCAAAGTTTCCATCGTGTTGCACGTGCCGTAGCGATTGGTTTTGGCGTTGTCGGCGATGCGCAGCGCCTTTGACAGGTCAGCCTTGGCATCGATGTAAACATGGCAGACGCCGTCCAGATGCTTAATCATCGGCACCTTGGATTCAGCCATCAGACGCGAGATCAACCCCTTGCCGCCGCGCGGCACGATGATGTCCACGTATTGCGGCATGCTGATGAGCGCGCCGACTGCTGCACGGTCGGTGGTGGCCACAACCTGCACCGCATCGTCTGGCAGGCCAGCGCTTGCCATGCCTTCGGCGATGCAGGCGGCAATCGCTTGATTGGAGTGAATTGCCTCTGAGCCGCCGCGCAAAATCGTGGCGTTGCCGGATTTGATGCACAGGCCGGCGGCATCGGCGGTGACGTTGGGGCGCGACTCGTAAATGATGCCGATCACGCCCAAGGGCACACGCATTTTTCCCACCTGGATGCCGCTGGGGCGGAACTTAAGGTCGGTCATTTCGCCAATCGGGTCGGGCAACTCAGCAATCTGCTCCAGGCCCTTGGCCATGGTTTCAAGGGCTTGGTCGGAAAGCGTGAGGCGATCGAGCATGTAGGCATCGAGGCCTTTGGCGCGCCCGGCTTCCAGGTCTTGGGCGTTTGCCAATTGCAACTTGCTCCGATCACGGCGAATCGCCCTCGCGGTGGCAACGAGCGCTGCGTTTTTGGCCGCCGTGCTGGCGCGCGCCATCGCCCGCGAAGCGGCTCGCGCCTTGATGCCCACCGCTTGCATGTATTCGTCAATCTTCATCATATCCATCACGCCACTCCCATCAAAGTATGGAGGTGCCAAGCGCGTAGCACTCTTCCCACACGTCACCGCTGCTTTGGTCCGCCTTCAGGCCTTTGACAAGACGGTCAATTTTTGCCGCATGCTGCAAGGCGCGCCCAATCATGCCCGGCTTGCACGCTTTGGCGGCCCGCTCGTAGATCGCTTTTTGCCGCTCTTTTTCAGCTTGGCTGCCGCGAAACCAAACGGTTTGATTCTGGCGGATCTTGCCCAAATTGCGAATCGCATCGGTCATCGCCCAGAGTACCAGAATGAGGGTTTCGCCTTCGCCTTTCAAGCCATCCAGCATGCGGCGAAAGCGCTTTTTGTCCCCTGCCAGCCACGACTCATTGAGCTTGAAAACATCGTAGCGCGCCACATTGAGCACGGCATCTTCAACCTGTTCGAGACTGAGTTCACCCTCAGAGTGAAGCAGTGCGAGCTTTTGCAATTCTTGGTGCGCGGCGAGTAAATTTCCCTCCACCCGGTCAGCGATAAATTGCAAGGCTTCGGTCTTGGCACTTTGCTTTTGCCTGAGCAGGCGCGTGCCAATCCATAAAGGCAATTGCGCGCGCTCGATGGCGTGCGCTTGCACAGCCACACCGGCTTCACTGAGCGCCTTGAACCACGCCGCCTCCAGCTGCTCACGCTCCAGCTTGGGCAGTGAAATCAAGGTGAATGATTCAGGGTCAACCCGGGCTGCAAAAGCAACCAGCGCCTTGCCACCTTCTTTGCCCGGCTTGCCGGTGGGAATCCGCAAATCGACCATTGGCTTATCACCAAAGAGCGACATGCCGCTCGATGCCGCGGTCAGCTGGCTCCAATCAAAACTGCGGTCGGTCGAGAAAACGCTACGCTCGGTGAAACCTTGCGTTTTGGCTCTGGCGCGAATCGCATCGGCAGCTTCGAGCAGCAGCAAAGGCTCGTCGCCGTGCAGCACGTAGAGCGGCTGGAGCTGCTTCTCCAGATGGGGCCCTAGTTGTTCGAGACGCAGTTGCATGATGGTGCCGCCGCGTCACCCGCCGACCGGCTTGCTGCGGTCAATCGCGGCCAAGCGTCGCAATACCTGTTGCACCATGTCGGTTTGCATATCGCGATAGAGCAGAGCTTCTTCGTACTCTTTGGCCAGAATCTGCGTCTCGTTAAACGATACGTCACGCGTGAGGCTGATGGTCGTATCCGGCAAATAGACCGTGCCCTTGGCATCGTGTACCCGAAAAGTCAGGCCAAGCCTGAGCTGGTATTCGCGGATTTGCCCGGCGCTATTGGTCGAAAGAGCCAATTTGTCGCGCGGCTCGGCAATCGGCGTGAGCAGTACTTCCGCGTCTTTGGCAGCATCGACAACCCGAATCTTTCCCGACGAACGCACGGTGCGCTTGAGTTCATTGCCCAGCAGCGAGCTGTTGGCAAATCCGATGTAAATTGATTCAAACGGAATGTTCGCATCGCCACGCAGCTTCCAGCCGCAGCCGGTCAAGCTGACAAGGCACAGCGCCCCGAGAAGTGCCTGGGAAAGCGCACGGGACAACGCTCTTGCAGGTAGATGGCTGAAAAGGCGCATGGGGTGGGCTTCTTCAGGTAGTCAAGCAACGAGATTCACAAGCCGGCCCGGCACGACGATCACTTTTTTCGGCACCGCTCCGGCTAAAAATTTCTGGGCAATTTCGCTGGCCAGTGCGAGCCTCTCGATCTCAGCTTTGTCGGCTGTGGCGGGTACTTGAATCGAGCCGCGCAGCTTGCCGCCCACTTGCAGCATGAGTTCGATTTCATCCAGCACCAAGGCGCTGGCATCGACCTGAGGCCAAGGCGCATTGAGAATGTCGCCGTGCTCGGCTGCAAATCCCAACACTTCCCACAGCCCATGCCCCGCGTGCGGCGTAACTGGGTACAGCGCCCGAATCAAGAGCGACAAGCCTTCCCGCGCAAGCCCCGCGTTGGCGGCATCTTTGGGCAAGCTTTCCAGCGTATTGAGCAGCTTCATCGCCCCCGAAACGACGGTGTTGTATTGGATGCGCTGCAAGTCGTAATCGATTTGCTTGAGGGTGGCATGCAAGTCGCGGCGACAAGTCTTTTGCGCCTTGGTCAGCGTCCCCAGCGCAGGCCGCTCCGCGATCAAGTCCTTCCACCCAAACCCAAGCGTCCAGAGCCGCCGCAAAAAGCGCGCCGAGCCTTCCACGCCCGCGTCTACCCACTCCAGCGTTTGCTCCGGCGGCGCGGTGAACATCATGTACAGGCGTGCCGTATCAGCACCATATTTTTCGATGATCTCCTGCGGGTCAACGCCGTTGTTCTTCGACTTCGACATCGTGCCCACACCCTGATAATCGACGTGGCTTTGGTCCGCTTTGAGCTTGGCCCCGCTGATGCGGCCGTCAGCTCCGAATTCGTTCTCGACCTCGTGCGGCCAGAAATACTCGATCCCGCCGGTCGGCCCCTTGCGCGAATAGATGTGGTTGAGCACCATCCCCTGACAAAGCAGCTTGGTGAAGGGCTCGTCAAACTTCACCAAACCCATGTCGCGCATTACTTTGGTCCAAAAGCGCGCGTAGAGCAGATGCAGCACGGCATGCTCGATGCCGCCGATGTACTGGTCCATCGGCATCCAGTAGTCGTTGCGCGCATCGACCATCGCGTCGCTGCTGCCCGGCGAGCTGTAGCGCATGAAATACCACGCCGAATCGACGAAGGTATCCATCGTGTCGGTTTCGCGGCGTGCGGGTTTGCCGCACACCGGGCACGTAACCCCAGCGTGAAAGCCGACATGCTTGTGTAAGGGGTTGCCGGAGCCATCCGGCAAGCAGTCTTCCGGCAGCACCACCGGCAAATCCTTTTCAGGCACCGGCACCGCCCCGTGTTCATCACAATGGATGATCGGAATCGGCGTGCCCCAGTAGCGCTGGCGGCTGATGCCCCAATCGCGCAAGCGCCACGTCGTCTTCTTTTCACCCAAGTTTTTAGCAATGAGATCGGCTGTTACGGCATCCACCGTCGCCTGAAAGCCAAGCCCGTCGTACTTGCCGCTGTTCACCGAGCGCGTACTGACTTTGTCTGAATACCAATCGGCCCAAGCGTCGAGCGAAAAGCGTTTTTCCTCCACTGCAACCACTTGTGTGATCGGCAGGCTGTATTTTTGGGCGAACCCGAAATCGCGCTCATCATGCCCCGGTACGCCCATCACCGCGCCATCGCCATACGAGATCAGCACGTAGTTACCCACCCACACAGCAACCTGGTCGCCGGTAATCGGGTGCGTCACAAAGAGCCCGGTGGCGACGCCCTCCTTCTCTTTGGTCGCAAGCTCCGCTTCAGTCGTGCCCCCTTGCTTGAGCGCCTCGATCTGCGCAGCCAATACCGGGTTCAACTCGCCCGCCCGCACCGCGAGCGGATGCTCGGGGGCTACCGCGACAAAGGTCACGCCCATGATGGTGTCGGCGCGCGTGGTGAAAACGTACATTCGGCCGGCTTGAATCAGCGTGCCATCAGCCGCTTTGATCTCGTGCGGAAACGCAAAGCGCACGCCCTCGCTCTTACCCAGCCAGTTTTCTTGCATCAAACGCACACGCTCGGGCCAGCCAGGCAGCTGCGTGAGCGTATGGTCGAGCAACTCGTCGGCGTAATCGGTGATCTTCAGGTAGTAGCCCGGAATCTCCCGCTTTTCCACCAGCGCACCGGTGCGCCAGCCGCGCCCGTCGATCACCTGCTCGTTGGCCAACACGGTTTGGTCTGCCGGGTCCCAATTGACGATTTGCGTTTTGCGGTAAGCAATGCCTTTTTTGAGCATCTGCAAAAAGAGCCATTGGTTCCACTTGTAATAGCTCGGGTCACAAGCGGCCATTTCGCGCGACCAGTCGATCGCCAGCCCCATGACCGCCATTTGCTCTTTCATGTGGGCAATGTTGGCGTAAGTCCATTTCGCCGGTGCCACCTGATTTTTGATCGCCGCGTTTTCAGCCGGCAGGCCGAAAGCATCCCAACCCATCGGCATCAACACGTTGTAGCCATTCATGCGCAAGTGGCGGTACATTACGTCGTTGATCGTGTAATTACGCACGTGGCCCATATGCAGCTTGCCCGAAGGGTAGGGCAACATCGAGCAGGCGTAGTATTTGCCTTTAGGAAAGCGCGGGTCGTTCTCGACCGCCTTGTACGCATCGATTGCTTGCCAGTGGGCTTGCGCCGCTTTTTCAACCGTCGCGGCGTGATATTTTTCTTGCATGGGAGTCGTCGGGAATGGGGCGTGACAAAAGTCACGATTCTAGCGAAATCGAGGGTTTTTCCTTCAAAACGAGGCGGAAAATCGTGCATCCACCTAGATCACTTCGCGCGTAAAAGCAGCATCCGATTCACTTTATGTCATGGAGAAAAACAAAATGAAATCGCCAGTCCGTACCCTAATCGCTGCCTCACTCTTTGCCACCGGATTGATTGGTGGCAGCTTAGCCTTCGCGCAAGCAGCCACGCAAGCAGCCTACGTAGAAGGCGTACAAATGCCCGCCTGGGTGGAGCGCAACGGGGTCAGGCAGCCGCTGGCAGCAGGCGCGGCACTGCAAGCAGGCGACAAAATCTCGACCGGGGCCGACTCGCGGTTGCTCTTGCGCATGAGTGAGGGCAGCCAGGTCAAACTAGGCGAAAACGCGCTCTTCAATGTAGCTTCACTTGCCAGCCGCAGCGAGAACAAACAAACCGTGCTGACTGCCGCGCTCGAAGTGGCGCGCGGCGCGTTTCGCTTCACCACCGATGCCAAAAACAAGTTCGCCAGCAAGCGCGACGTGACCGTGCGCTTTGCCACCGTCACCGCCGGGATTCGTGGCACCGACCTGTGGGGTAAATCAGCCGGAGACCGCGACATCGTGTGCCTGATCGAAGGCGACATCGGCGTGCAGCGCGACGGCGATGCCGAATTTCGGATGAACCAGGCGCTACAGTTTTACATCACCCCAAAAACCGCTGACAACAAGGTGGATCGCAGCAAGCCCGCACCGCAAGTAGTACCAGTGCCGATTGAAAAATTGCAGGAATGGGCCACCGAAACCGACATCGGCCAAGGCAAGGGCGCAGCCACCAAAGGCGGCAAGTGGAAAGTGGTGTTCGCTTCAGCCCCCACCCAAGATGCTGCGCTAGGTGTGTATGACAACCTGCGTGCCAACGGCTATGCCGCTGAAATTCACCCGCGCGGCTCGGGGGCTAAGCGACTCTACGAGGTGCGCATCAGTGGCTTGCCTTCCAAAGCAGAAGCAGAAGCGCTCGGCGGCAAATTGAGTGGTTTGGCTGGGGTCGATGCGCCGAGAGCCACGCTGTAAGCTCTTCTTCAAGGTACTGCCCTGAAGAAGGCCGACTGAAGCCAGTCTTCAGTCGGCCTTTTTTTGTTGTGAGAGCATCGCTACTTATTGGACCAGGCACGTGCTGCCGCAAAGCCCGCTAAACTCGCGGCAGACTCCCACCCACTCACAATCTGCTTGCTGATGCGACAGCTCTATTACGGCGACAACCTTGCGATTCTGCGCGAGCATTTGAGCGACGAATCCGTCGATTTGATCTACCTCGACCCGCCGTTCAACAGCAAGCGCGACTACAACCTGCTCTTCAAAACGCCCAAAGGGGTGCAGAGCGATGCCCAGATGGTGGCCTTTGAAGACACTTGGCACTGGGGCGGCCAAGCCGAGGACGAATTCCGCGAAATCAGCCGCCAGAAGAACACCGATGTTGCCGAACTGATGCGCGCGCTGCGCGACTTTTTGGGCGAAAACGACATGATGGCGTATTTGACGATGATGGCCAATCGTCTGCTGGAACTGCATCGGGTGCTCAAACCAACCGGCAGTCTGTACCTGCATTGTGACCCGACCGCCAGCCACTATTTGAAAATTGTGTTGGACGGGGTATTTGGCAAGGCCGGGTTCTTAAGCGAAATCGTTTGGAAACGCACCAGCAGCCACAATTCAGCCAAGCGCTGGGGCCCTGCCCACGACACCATATTTGCGTACGCAAAGTCAGAAACTCACGTGTGGAATCGTCAGTTTGAGCCGTATGACGCGAGCTATTTGAAACGTTTTTACCGGTTTGAAGACCAAAAAGGTCGCTATCGACTTTCCGACCTGACCGGTGCGGGAATTCGAAAGGGGGATTCTGGCGAGCCTTGGTGCAACGTGGATCCGACGGCGGTCGGGAGACACTGGGCCACGCCGCGAGGTACGGTTGAAAAGATCGCGCCGAAACGGAAAATCGCGACACTGTCAACTCAAGAAAAGCTAGATGTTCTGGATAAGGCGGGGTTAATCTATTGGCCGCCCAAAGGCAAAGTTCCCCAGTTCAAACGCTACTTTGAAGCGGACAAAGGTACGCCGCTGCAGGATGTCATCACCGACATCCAACCCATCGGCGCGCAAGCCGCCGAGCGCTTAGGCTACCCCACTCAAAAGCCGCAAGCGCTACTCGAACGCATCATTGCCGCTTCCAGCAACGAGGGCGATGTCGTACTCGACCCTTTCTGCGGTTGCGGTACGGCGCTCGATGCGGCACATCGTTTGAAGCGCGGCTGGATTGGGATTGACATCACGCACCTGGCTGTTTCGTTGATCGAAAAGCGTTTGCGCAACCGCTATGCGCCACTCAAGGCGAAAGGCGCGTTTCAAATTCTGGGTGTGCCACAAGACTTGGAGGCCGCGCGCGATTTGGCGGCGCGAGACAAACACCAGTTTCAGCTCTGGGCTTGTTCGCTGGTGGGGGTACAGCCCTACCGTTCGGGCAAAAAAGGAGCCGATCAGGGCATAGACGGCATGGGCTTTATCGAAGTAGGCAAAGCCAAAACGGCCAAAGTGCTGGTCTCGGTCAAAGGCGGTGAGCATGTCGGCGCTTCGATGATTCGCGACTTGAAAGGCACGGTAGAACGTGAGCAAGCGGTGATCGGCATCTTCATCACACTGACATCGCCCACCAAACCGATGCAAACCGAAGCCGCCGCTGCAGGCCACTACGAAAGCCCGCACCACGGCGCGTTCCCGCGCATTCAATTGCTCACGATTGCCGGGTTGCTGGACGGGACCGAGACCGCGCGTTGGCCTGACATGGCGCAAGGCGGACACAATTTCAAGGCGGCGGTCGAAAGCGATTTTGACGATGAGGCGCGCCAAGAGGGCTTATTTTGAGCCACTTTTCCGGCAACATGCCTGAAGAGACTTATCAGACGGTCGTTTTCACGTAGATATGCTGAAGAAGCTTATGGGATAAGCCTCTTCAGCCATCAAAATTCATCGAACGCTGGCACTCAGCTTGACCCAAGCCGCATCTTGCCAGCGTTGAAACGCGCCTAATGCCGCCGGTTCACTGGCCTGGCGCTCAGTCGTCAAGCCGTCTAGCCGCACGACCTCGAAGCTGCGCTTGTATTTGCCTTCGCCACGAGCTTCGCGCGCCACCAGCATTTGTGTGCCACCCGGAACCCAGCCTGCGAATTCGGCATAGCCCAGTTCCGGTGCGATTGGTGCGGGTGGCAAGACGTTGACCACCCAGCCCTCAGCCGTTTTACGCAGCAGCCACAGCTCCCGCCACGCTTCGAGCGGCTGCACGGCTAGAGTGATCGCCGTGCCTTCGCGATTGCTGCTCACCGAATTGGCCCACACCACACCGTAGGTACAGCGGCGCAGCAGCGGCTCTTTGCTGTCAGCGGCCATCAGCAACACGCAGGTTTCGCCGGTTTGGCCGGGCGCGGTCACCACGTTTGGTGCTTTGGCGGCGCTGGGAATGGCTACCGCAGGCAGCGCCGCCCAACGTGAGGCGTTGACGCGCATCGCGGCGTTATTGAAGAGCGCTTGATCGTCATCCGGTAACTCACTTTTCGCGATCAACGCAAATTCGCTTTGCGCGCGCCGCGCGGCTTCGCCCGGGTTTGCGCCCTTGCGGGTTTGCGCAAACGCGATGCTGCTCCAGAGCACTGCCCGCTGAATATGTACGCGGTTTTTCAAGTAGCCGGGCAGGCCTGCGGTTTCCACTTTGTCCAACAATGCAGCGCTCAGTTCGTTCACTGCTGCGCGCTCGTGCGCTTTGAGTACCGGATTCACGCAATCGGGCCGCGTAAGGGCAAGTGCAGCGCGGGCGCGACGTGGCACATCAGCTGATAACGCCAGCACGCGCTGATGCGCCTCACCGTCGTAGCACAACTGCATGCCGCCGTCACGCTCAATCGTATGGAACTTCACGCCGTAGAGCGCGGCTACTTCCAGATAGGCGGCAGGGGTGTTGGAAACTGGCTTGCCACTGGCTGAAGAAGCGCGCCTGGCAAGCCTCTCAGCGAAAGTGCCTAATGCGTCGAAAGCCTCCGCGCCGGTTTCGCTATTGAGCGATTTAGCGGGTGCGGCTTTGAGATAGGCCGAAATCAGCGCGATGCCCAGCGCTTCGTGGCCACCCGTGTCGCGCAGATGTCGCGCCACGCCAAGCAGCTCGGGCGCTTCTTCAGCGTTGAGCGCCGTGCGTCGTAGCTGGCTGGCGCGCACATAGCCACCGCGCTCGCGGCGATGGTCCCAAACCTGCACGTAATCAAGCCTGTCACCCCGCACTTCCACAACCTCGCCTTGGGTCAGCACTGCCTGCTGTTGCGCCCCGTCACGCGGGGCCGCGCGCAGGTGCGTCTGGTCTTGCGTGATGATCGCCATGGCGGCTTCTGGCGGCGCTGCGTGTGCAGCTTGGTTGAGAACGCCTGCCAAGGCGAGGGTTGCGATTTGTGTAAGACGGTGCATGACTATTCCCCTTCCTTTTCGGTTTTTTCAACCGTCGCTTCGGTCGCCGATTTGGCAATGGCCGCAGCCACTTCGGTCTTGCGCCCCACTCCCATCCCCAGCAGACTGGCACCAATAAACCCGCCATCGGTCGGTGGCGAAGCGATGATGACCTGAATCTTGTCGGAGAGTTTGTCAGCCATCGTCTTTTGAATCAGCAGCGGGTGCGCGGTCACCAATCGGCCTTCACGTTGCATTTGCTCGGCATTCGATTTGCCCACCTTGTCGAGGCGATAAACCTCAGCATCGGCCAGCTTTTGGCGCGCTTCGGCCTCGCCCTTGGCTTCAATCTGCCGTGCGGCGGCGCTGCCTTCTGCAGTGCGAATCCGCGCCACTTTTTCAGCTTCAGCCTCGAGCTGGCGTTGCTCGATTTGGCGTTGCTTCAAGGGCAGCACATGCTTCATCGCCTCTTCTTGCGCGCGGGCGGCGATGATCTGCTCGCGCGCGGCGGCTTCGGCGTTTTTCTCGCGGCGAATTTTTTCGGCATCGGCTTCCAGGCCAGTTTCAGTCACACGCTTGGCCTTCAAATCAAGCGTGTAGCGCATTTTTTCGGTAGCCAATTCTTCGGCGAGCAAGGTTTCCATGCCGCGCTTGTAGTTGGCTGGCAGGTCGATTTGCCCGATGTGCACTGCTTTCAACACAATGCCGTCGTTGGCAAGTTTGGGCCCCAGCTCCGCTTCAATCGATTTCTGAATCTCGGCGCGTTTGGTCGAAAAAACCTCGCGCACCGTGTAGCGCGCAAAGGTTTTGTAGATCACGCCCTGCACGGCGGGCTCGACGATGTCGTGGCCAATATCGTCCGGCAGGCGGCGGTGCAAGCTGCTGACCCGAGTTTGGTCAAGCGCGTAACGCACCGTCAAATCAACCCCAAACGACAAACCTTCGAGCGATTGAAACGGGGCCGGGCCCGTGGCTTGCAAACCCTTTTCGTGGCGATAGGAATGGTCACGCAATGAGAGCACGCGCAGGTCGTGCAGCGCGGGCAGCACCAGCACGCTACCTTCACGCCATTCACTCACCGAGCCGGTGAATTGATTGATGCGAATCCCGACTTCGCCGCGTTTCACCGTTTGCAGCGGCGGATTCGTATAGAGCGCGTAGCCGATCCCGCCGATGACAATGAGCGGAAGCAGCGAAAGCAAGGGTTTGAGCGCCATCGGGCTGAAGGCGATGGTGGTGCGTGGCGCTTCATCTGCTTCACTGCGGCGCGCAAAAACGTTGCGAATCGACTGGGCAAGTGCGCTAAAGCGTGGGTTCATTTGGGTTTCCTCCGTGAGTGTTTTGGGTGGTTGGAGACGATCTCGACACACTGTCGTCTCTGGTTCCCATTGTTCGCATTCGGCCGTGACGACTCAATGCCGTTGTAGGGCAGGTTCGCTCACATTGAGCGCGCGAATATTCCGATCCCGGAAGAAAAACTCACACCGAAAAAACGCGCCCTCGTCCATAATTCGTTGGTTGCTCCCCACCCTGCGCGCCCATGACCAAAATCGCTGTAATCGAAGACGATGCCCCCACCAGCAACCAGCTTGCAGGGTGGATCCGCGCAGCGCGGCCCGGCATTGC
>JANLTH010000128.1:0-2614 GCA_031362865.1 Burkholderiales bacterium
AAGTCCGACAGGCTCCTAGGTCACCGCTTTACGCTGCTGGTATTTGGGCTCTTGCCACACGCCGGATGCCATGACCTCGCTCAAAATCCCCACACTGTTTGCCACATCGGCGTGCGATACATAGAGCGGCGCGAAGCCAAAACGTAAGATATCGGGCGCACGAAAGTCGCCAATCACGCCACGCGCAATGACCGCCTGCATGATCGCGTAGCCTTGCGCGTGCGTGAACGAGACTTGCGAGCCGCGTCGCGCCACATCACGCGGCGTCGCCAGCTCAAAACCGCAGTGCCCCAACTGGGCATCGTACAAATCGATAAATAGCTGCGTGAGCGATTCGCTTTTGCGGCGCACTGCCTGCATGTCGATGCCGTCATAAACCTTGAGCGCCTGTTCCAGCGCCAGCATGCCTAGCTGCGAAGCCGTGCCAACCAGCATGCGGTCAATCGTCGGGTGCGCGCGATAGCCTTGGTCAAAAGCAAACGGTGCTGCATGCCCGTGCCAGCCTTGCAGTGGTTGCTCAAGGCCTGCGATCAAGTCGTCACGCACATACACAAATGCAGGCGCACCCGGCCCGCCGTTCAAGTATTTGTAGCCACAGCCCACCGCGTAGTCCACTTTCCAATCGTGCAATTGCACCGGAATCACCCCTGCAGAGTGCGCCAAATCCCAAATCATCCGCCCGCCTTGGCGCTGCACCAGTGAGGTGACACGCTGCATGTCCAGCATGCACCCGGTTTTGTAGTGCACATGCGTGAGTGCCACCGCGCACAGGCGCGTACCCGCTTGCGCGATCACGGTTTCGATGTTGTCCTGATTCGCCAGCAACACGCGCTTGCCATAGAGCGCACCGGTACTCTGCGTGATGTAAGCATCAGTTGGAAAATTGCCCTCTTCGGCGATGATGGTGTCGCGTTCCGGCTGGCTCAATACGGCAGCCGCCAGCACTTTGAACAGATTCACCGTAGTCGAGTCGCAGGCAATTACTTCCTGCGCTCGCGCGCCTACCAAACCGGCGATTTGTGCGCCCACCCGCTGCGGTGCGGGATACCAATCCGCATCGTTCCACGAGCGGATCAGGCCGACACCCCATTCTTCTTCCACCGCTTTTTTGAGTCGCTGCGACACGCCGGTTGGCAAGGCCCCGAGAGAGTTGCCATCGAGATAAATGATGTTGTCCGGCAGCGTGAAGCGCTTGCGCAACCCAGCCAAAGGGTCTTTCGCATCAAGTGCGTGCGCGTAAGCCAGCGCCGCTTGGGGTGAGGTGAGAGTGGTCATGCGTCTTTCGCAATCGTCAGCAAATGGTCAATTCAAGCGCGCTTTTTACCGCTTTCGTGCGCCGCCAATCGTATCAGCTAGTCACGTGGGCATGGTCGATTCAACCAGCCCCTTCGAAGCGTTCAGAATTGCGCGTCAGCCCCCGTTTTTGCCGTTCTCGCGAAATCGTGACTTATTTCATATATTGGAAGAAAATTGCCTCGTCAGCGCCGGGCAAGATGCGACCATCGCGTTACTCATCGCCTAGGGCCCCAGTTTTCTACCACTCGTCTTGGCACCACCTGACTTTCCCGGAGGTCATCATGTCAACCCACGCTCAAGCCAAGCCCATCATCATTCAACTGAGCCGCAAATTCAAGATGATCTTCCGCCCGGCGCACAAGCGGATGAGTCGTCTGCTCGCTAAGCTGCTCGGCATTGCGCCATTGCTGATAGCAGGTGCGGTCTGGAACTCGGCTTGGGCGCAGTTGCCCACGGGCGGAGCGGTCGCATCCGGCAGCGCCAGCATCTCCACCACCACCAACAACTTAACCGTCAACCAAAGCAGCAACAGCGCCATCCTCAATTGGCAAAGCTTCTCGGTAGGCGCGGGCAAGAGCGTGAACTTCGTTCAGCCCTCCGCCTCCTCCACCGCCTTGAACCGCGTGGTCGGCAACGCCCCCTCTGAAATCCTCGGCAACCTTTCCGCCAACGGGCGCATTTTCCTCATCAATCAAAACGGCATTTTGATGGGCGCTGGCAGCCAAATCAACACCGGTGCTTTCGTCGGCTCTACCCTCAATATCAAAGATGCCGATTTCAACGCCGGGCGCTATGTGTTCGACAAAGCCAACAACACCGGCGGCGTGGTAGGCAACATCATCAACAATGGCAGCATCAATACCCCGAGCGGCTACAGCGTATTGATCGCCCCGCAAGTGAGCAACCACGGCATCATCGCCGCGCGCACCGGCACCGTCGGCATTGGCGCTGGCGACAAAGTCACGCTCGACATGGTGGGCGACGGGCTGTTGAGCATCAAAGTCGATCAAGCCGCCTTGAACGCCGCCGTGCTCAACACCGGCACGATTGAAGCGAACGGCGGCAGCGTACTCATCAGCGCCAAGAGCGCCAATGCGCTGCTCGACAACGTGATTAACAGCAATGGCGTAATCCGCGCCAACAGCATCAGCCACCAGAATGGTCGCATCATTCTTGATGGTGGAGAACGAGGCGTGACAAGCGTTTCGGGCGAAGTGACCGCTAACGGATCCGCAGCAGGGCAAACCGGCGGCACGATCAAGGTGCTCGGTGACAAAGTCGGCCTGTTCGCCGGAGCCAAGCTCGACGCGAGCGGCGA
>JANLTH010000170.1:0-8656 GCA_031362865.1 Burkholderiales bacterium
CGCGAGCGCATTGCTCAGCCTCGGGAACAGCTGCGAACGAGTCCAATCAATTTGCGACTGGGATTGGATGACTACGACACTTCTATTGCGAAAACAAATTACTTGCTGGCATCAAGCATCAAGCGCTTGAAGCTACCTTCAGAAAACCCGGTCATCATGCGATTGCCCGCCACAATCACTGGCACGCCGCGCGGGCCGCTTTTCTTGAAGTCTTCAGCGGCCGTTGAGCCATCATCGATATCGACTTCACGAAACTGGATGCCTTGCTTTTGTAGCGAACGGCGCGCCACCTTGCACTGACCGCACCACACTGCCGAGTAGAGCGTGACAACCGGTTGGTTTTTCGATTCGACCGGGCGTTTTTTGGTCAGCCAGGAGTAATCCAGCTTAGGTGCGCCACCGAACGACTGCACGCGCACCACCACTTCTTCACTCTTCGCTTTGGGCGGAGGCTTATTGCCGTAGTGAGTCTTGCCGTCGGCATCGGTCCACTTGTGGATTTGCGCCAAGCCATGCGGCGCATGAAGAGCCGCACCCAGCAAGGCTAAGCAGATTAATGCCTTGAAGATGCCCATCTGGCGTGGCTCTTCAGGCTGCCTGCAAAGCTTGCCACACTCGCGCAGGCGTAGCGGGCATTTCAAACGAACCCACGCCAGCTTGCCGTAGCGCATCGAGCACTGCATTGGTCACGGCGGGCAACGAGCCGGAGCAGCCTGACTCACCCACGCCCTTGGCGCCCAGCACATTGGTGGCGGTGGGTACGGGGTGATCGAAGGAGCCGATCTGGCCCAACCAACCGGCGCGGGGCATCGGGTAGTCCATAAAACTGGCGGTGAGGAATTGGGCGTTTTCGTCGTACACGGCATGCTCGCCGATGATCTGCCCGATCCCTTGCATCACGCCGCCATGTACTTGGCCCCTGACTTGGGTGTCGGAAATGACATTGCCCAGGTCGTCTACCGCCGTGTAGCGCTCGACCGCGAGCACGCCGGTGGTGGGGTCGATTTCGACTTCGGCTAGGTGGCAGCCATTGGGAAACGTCACACCGAAAGTGCCGCCTGCGTCGCAGTTGAGGGCGGCGGCGTTTTCGCCCATTTGCGCAATCAAGGCACTCAAGCTCAAGCTCTTGCTGCCAGCGGTGAAGCTGCCGTTTGCAAACGTGATGGCCTCATCGCCCAGTGCTTTCGCCGCGTGCGGCGTGGCGACTTCAATCAGCTTGTCGGCCAGCAGGCGCATCGAACTGCCGATGCCTAAGAGGGTGCGCGAGCCGCCGGTACCGTTGCCGACCAAGGTCACGGCGGGGTCGCTGGCGCGAAAGGTGAGCAT
Source organism: Burkholderiales bacterium (assembly GCA_031362865.1). GTDB lineage: Bacteria > Pseudomonadota > Gammaproteobacteria > Burkholderiales > JAEUOS01 > JANLTH01. The sequence goes on from JANLTH010000170.1 coordinate 1,327, forward strand.
CTCCGATGGCAAGCCGGTCGCATCGCTGACGATTTTGCAAAACGAGGTTTCGTGGCCTTGGCCCGACGGCCCGGCCACGCCGTACAGCGTACCAATCATGCTGGTTGTGCCGCTGGTACTGCTTACACCGTGGCCAAAGCGAATCATCACCTGGTCTTTCGGTGCGCCGCCGCCGCCCGACGCTTCGAGGTAGCTTGCCAGCCCGCGCCCGCGAATCAATCCACGCGCTTTTGAAGCCGCCGCGCGCGCCGCATACCCTTGCCAATCGCTCAAGCGCAGGCCGTCGTCTAACACACCAGCAAAATCGCCGCAGTCATAGGTGGTACCAACCGGCGTGGTGTAGGGCATTTGCGCCGCCGTGATGTAGTTTTGGCGGCGCAGGGCGACCTTGTCGAAACCGTGATCGACCGCCGCCTGATCGATCAGGCATTCGATGATCCACGCGATGTCAGGCCGCCCCGCGCCGCGATACGCCGACACGGGAGTGGTGTTGGTGTAGACCAGCCGAGAGCGCATCGCTAAGGCAGGCACGTCGTACACGCCGCCCATCGTCACCGACAAATTGCCGGTACCGATGAAAGAACCCCAGGCGGATGAAAACGCCCCCAAATCCACCGTGTCGGTAAAGCGCAGCGCGAGAATCTTTCCCGATGCATCGAGTGCGACTTCGCCTTCGAGCACCAGCGCGCGGCCATGCCAGTCCGAGAGCATCGAGTCAGCGCGCGAGCCGACCCACTTGATCGCGCAGCCGAGTCTTTTCGAAGCCACCATCAGCGCCAAATGTTCCGCAAACGGCCCGCCGCGTAAGCCAAAACTGCCGCCTACATCATGCGCGTGGATCACCAATTTATCGCCCGGCACGCCGGTGGCCGTCGTCAAAGCGCCGCGCATTCCATTGATGCCCTGGGTCGGCGTGCAAATCGTATAGGCATCCACGGCGGGCTCGTAGGCCACCGCCACTGCGCGCGGCTCCATCGGGCTGCCCAGCAGGCGTTGGCTCACCACCTTGTGTTTGGAGCGCAGCGCTGCCCTGGCAAATGCCGCATCGACTGCCGCGTGGTCGCCCTTGCTGAAATCGAAGGCGAGATTGCCGGGCGCGGCCTCATGCAACAGCGCCGCGCCAGGCTGCAAGGCAGCAGCGGTGGTGGCTGATGCTGGCAGATCTTCAAAGTCGATGCTAATCGCTTCGCAGGCATCTTGCGCCTGCGCGCGCGACTCGGCGATTACCACGGCAATCGGCTCACCGACCCAGCGCACCCGGTCAGTCGCCAGCGGCGTGGGCAGGGCTTTTTTGAGTTCGCTGCCATCAGAGCTTTTTGCTGCAACGCCGCCGGGCAAGTGCTTGAAACCCGCCGCCGTCAGCTCCGCATGGGTGACCACCATCTTCACCCCCGGCAGCGCCAATGCGCCGCTCACGTCAAGGCTTTTGATGAGCGCATGCGCGCGGTCGCTGCGCAGCACCCAAGCGTGCAATTGGTTGGGGAAATTCCAGTCAGCGGTGAATTTGCCGGAGCCGGTAATCAAGCGCAAATCTTCGTGGCGAAGCATGGTGGGTCTTTCGTCAAAATCCGAAAGCGATAACGATAACAAAGGAATGCGTTTTTCGAAGCGCCGCCCTTACGCATAATGCCGATGCGATGGCAGACTTCTCCCCCACCTTTTTGATTTTTGCAGCACTCACCGTGCTGGCCGCCTACACCGTGTTCGGTGCCACCGGTTTTGGTGCGGGCGTGATCTCGGTGCCGCTGTTGGCGCATTGGCTTCCCTTGAGCTTTATCGTGCCCTTGATTTGCGTGTTCGACGTGGCGGCTTCGGGCATTACCGGTGCGCGCAAGTGGCATGAGGTCGATCACAAGGAGTTGCTCGCGCTTTTGCCGTGGATGCTGGGCGGGATGGCAGCGGGCACCTGGTTTTTGCTCAAACTGCCCGCCATGCTGATGCTGGGCGCTTTAGGCGTGTTTGTCTTTTGCTACGGCTGCTACAACCTCTTCGTCAAGCTGGGGGCGGTGCGCTGGGGCCGCCCCTGGGTTGTGCCATTTGGCCTCACCGGCGGGGTATTTTCCGCAGCCTTCGGCACGGGCGGGCCAATCTACAGCGTGTTTTTGACCGGGCGAATCTTCGACAAATCGCAACTGCGCTCGACCATCGCCGTGTTGGTGAGCATTTCAGCCCTGCTGCGCATTACCGCGTTTGTGGTGAGCGGCCTGCTGCTGCAACAAGGCTTGCTGCCCTTAGCCGCGATCCTCGCCGTACCGGTGTTGGCCGGTCTGTGGCTGGGCGGCAAGCTGCACGACCGCCTGCCGCGCGAGGGGATTTTGCGCTTGATCTCGGTGTTGCTGGTGGTGAACGGTGTCAGTCTAGTTCTGCGGGCCGCTGCCTAAACCTGCCTCCAGCTTGCGCGCCTCGTCCTCCAGCATCACCGGGATCCCGTCTTTGATCGGGTAGGCGAGTCGGTCGGCGTGGCAGATCAGCTCTTGCGCAGGCTTTTGATAGTCGAGCGGGCCCTTGCAAACCGGGCAGACGAGGATTTCAAGCAGTTTGGCGTCCATGGGGTGGCTTAAGGCTCCAGTGGGTTCAGGGTGAGTTCTACGAGTTCGATGAGTTCGATGGATTCGATGGATTCGACCATGCCATGGCCGGTCAATTCCAGATTAAGCGGCACAACCCAAGCATCGGCAAGTGCGGGATGCGACGCGAATGCGCGCAATTTTACGAAGTCCTTCTCAGTCATCAACAGGGTGACATTGCTTGGCAGGGCATCGAGGTCGGTCACACTATAGCGATGGTGGTCCGCAAAGGCGTGCAGCGTGGCCGGTATGCCTTGAAGTGCCAGGGTTTGCGCGAAGCGTGGTGGATGCGCGATGCCTGCGAGCGCGTGGCAAGTGCCTGGAAACGCCCGCCAGTCGCGGGTCTTCAGAGGGTCGCTTAGCGCATAGGGCAGGCCGGGGTGCAGGTCGCGCGTAAATTGTGGCACCTTGGCTGCGAAGGCGAGCTTGGTGGGCAGCACGCAGGCAGTTGCGCCGCTTACCCGTGCCGCGCGCTCGCGCAAGGGGCCCGCCGGGAAAAGCCAGCCGTTCCCCAAGCCACGTTCGTCGAACACCACCACTTCAGCTTGGCGGCGCAGGGCATAGTGTTGCAAACCGTCGTCGGCGACGATTACGTTCACATTAGGGTGCGCGGCCAGTAGCGCTTGGCCTGCCGCCACCCGGTCGTGCGCGACCACAACCGGCGCTCCGGTGCGAATCGCGATCAGTACCGGTTCGTCGCCACACAGCCCGGCATCGCTTAGCGCATCCACCGCTAAGGGCCGACCGTCAAAACTGCCGCCGTAGCCACGTGAAATCACGCCTGGCGAAAAGCCGCGCGTGCGCAGTTGTTCAACTAGCCAGATGACCAGCGGCGTTTTGCCGGCACCTCCCATGACAATATTGCCAACCACGATCACCGGGGCGGCAAGTTGATGTGATGCGATGAAGTCGCAGCGAAATGCCCAGCGCCGCGCCGCAGTCACGATGCCGAACAACACGCTCAGTGGCAGCAGAAAAGCACAGCGCCAAGTCAGGCGTGGCCGCAGCCAATCATCTGCCGCAAGCCGCGCCAAGAGGCTTTTCACACCAGCCTCCATCGACGCTGCAAACGATCAAGCAGCCGCCCACAACCTCGACCACCGATCCCCAATCCTCGATCCCGGTCGTCAAGCACCCTACTTCTGTGTTTGCGTCGCAAAGCTGATCTGCGCCAGTTGTGCCAGGCGCGCTGCTTCCATCACATGCACCACCGCCTGGTGGGTGGCTTGCGCGTCGGCGTTGATCACGACCACCGGGTCTTTACGTCCCGCTGCAGCGGCTTTGAGTTCGCGGGCCAAACCTTCGACATTGACAAAATCAATCGGCCGCTTGTCGATCACGTACTTGCCTTGCGCGGTGACGGCGATACCGATTTCGTTGGGTTTCTCCAACTGTTTCTCGGCATCCGCCGTGGGCAGATTAATCTGCAATTCAGCGAACTTGGAGTAGGTGGTGGTCACCATCAAAAAGATGATGATGACCAGAAACAGGTCGATCAGCGGGATCAGGTTGATCTCGGGGTCGTCACCCTCGCGGCTCTTGCGGAAATTCATGCGCGGCGGTCCCCGTGGGCAATGTCGAGCAGCTTGATCGCCGATTGCTCCATTGCCACCACCAAGTTGTCGACCCGCGCCCGGAAGTAGCGGTAGGCGATCATTGCCGGAATCGCGATCACCAGCCCGAAGCCGGTGTTGTACAGCGCCACCGAGATGCCGTGCGCCCGTTGCGCCGGGTTGGTGCCGCCGGTGGGCGACTGCGAACCGAAAATTTCGATCATCCCGACCACCGTGCCAAACAGGCCCATCAGTGGCGCAATCGACGCAATCGTGCCGAGCGCACCAATCCAACGGCTGAGCTCGTGGGTTACACCGCCACCGGCCTCTTCAATCGCTTCTTTCATGATGTAGCGCGAGCTTTTGTCGTTGCGCAAACCGGCGGCGAGCACGCGCCCGAGTGGCGAGTTTTGCTCCAGTTTGTCGATCGCATCGGCGTTCATGCCTTTTTGCTTGTAGAGACCGATCACCTCGTTCAACAGATTGGGAGGGAGAATTTTGTCGCGCCGAAGCACGATCAAGCGCTCGATCATCAGCGCCACCGCGAGGATGGAGCACAAGAGCAGCGGGTAGATCGGCCAACCAGCTTTTTGAATGAGATCGAGCATTGCTTGAAGTCGCTTAAGGTTGATGGGGCGGCGGAAAAATAAGGGTGACAGAATTTTAGCGCGGCTTTGCTGAAAAGCCAAAAAGACCATATGCCCCAATTACTTAAGCGCCACTGCTCGTGTATCACAACAACTGTAAGCCGCAACACCTTGAGCTTAAAGGGTCAGACGACATGTCCACAATGCCTGTGGATAAGTCTGTGGAAAACCTTCGAAGATTTTTCCTAAACCCTTGCTCCAGCACGCGCTCCGGCCGTTTGCTCAATTAGCAGGCGTGTGCTAAGTCGTTGATTTATAAAAAGAAACGAAGTGTCCGCTCACGCCTGAGCAGATTCACAGTCTTGACAAATTTCTACCATCAGATCTGGGGACAAGTAAAATCAATTCCATGTTGTCGCTCCCTGATTTTGACCCAGATGAGGTGCCCAAGAAGCCCGGTAGCCGGGCGTCTTCAGCTGCCTTTGCCCGTGAGGCAAGCGCTGCGCGCCTCTCCGGGCAGGGAGTGAACGAAAGCGAGGACGGGCGCACCTTTTCAGGCAGTCCGAGTCTGGCAAGCGGCTCTCAGGCGATTAGCGTGAGCGAGCTGAACCGGCGCGCCCGCACGCTGATGGAGCGCAGTTTTCCGCTGCTCGCTGTTGCAGGCGAAATATCTAACTTCACCCGCGCCGCTTCCGGCCACATCTACTTTGTGCTCAAAGACCGCGCCGCGCAGGTGCGCTGCACGCTGTGGCGCCACAAGGCCGCGCTGCTCGATTGGCGGCCGCAAGAGGGCGATCAAGTCGAGGTGCGTGCCACAGTCACGTTGTTCGAGGCGCGCGGCGAGTTTCAACTGGGCATCGAGTCAATCCGCCGCGCCGGTGCGGGGGCCTTGTTTGAGCAGTTCTTGCGCCTGAAAGCGAAGCTGGGCGCCGAAGGCTTGTTTGACCCCGCAAGCAAGCGGCAGCTACCCGCCTTCCCGCGCGGCATTGGCCTGGTGACCTCACCCAACGCAGCAGCGCTGGCCGACGTGCTCACCGCGCTTGGCCGTCGTGCGCCGATGATCCCCATCGTGCTCTACCCAGCGCCGGTGCAGGGCGCAGATGCAGTGGCGCGCTTGACGGCGGCAGTGGGTCAAGCTGCTGCGCGCGCCAGTCACGACGGCATCGACGTGCTGATCGTGTGCCGTGGCGGCGGCTCGCTCGAAGACTTGTGGAGCTTTAACGACGAGGCATTGGCGCGCGCGATTGCTACCTGCCCGATTCCGGTGGTGTCCGGAGTTGGCCACGAAACCGATTTCACGATCTGCGATTTTGCGGCCGACGTGCGCGCGGCGACGCCCACCGCTGCTGCCGAATTGGTCTCGCCAGACGTGCAGACGCTGCTGCGCGATCTGCACTTCTTGAAGCAAGCGCTGCACGCGAGTTGGGCACGTCAACTGCAAAGCGTCTCGCAACAGCTCGATTGGCTGCAGCAGCGCCTGCAGCCGCCCTCGGCGCGTCTCAAGGCGCAGCGGGTTGACTTGCAACACTTGGGCTACCGCTTGCGCCATGCGGCGCGCGGGCAGATTGAAGGCGTGGCGCTGAGCCAGGCGCAATTGGCGCAGCGGTTGCGGCAGGCCAAACCGCAACTTGCACAAGCTAGCGCGCAGGTGCAAACGCTTGCCTCGCGCTTGGCTCGCGCTGGGCAGCAAGCCCACGAACGGCGCAGACAAGCCTGTGCCGGGGCCACCCAAGCTCTCGAATTGCTGGCCCCGCAACGCGTGCTCGAACGTGGCTATAGCGTGACCACCGATGCCGCAGGGCAGGTCGTGCGCAGCGCCGCCGGTTTGCGCGCCGGTCTGCCGTTATCAGTGCAATTCGCCATCGGAAGCGCCAACGTGGTCGTTTTTAGCGACTGATTCGCCCTAAAATTTCGTTCTTTCCCCGATGGTTGTTTTGCCCTGTTTTGACTTTACCGGAGCCTCACATGGAACACACTCTGCCCGCCCTGCCGTTTGCGATTGACGCATTGGCCCCGCACTACAGCAAAGAAACACTCGAATTTCATCATGGCAAGCACCACAACGCCTACGTGGTGAACTTGAACAATCTGCAAAAAGGCACGGAATTCGAGAGTATGGACTTGGAGTCCATCATCAATAAATCGAGCGGCGGCATTTACAACAACTCCGCGCAAATCTGGAATCACACCTTCTTCTGGAACGGCATGAAGCCGTCCGGTGGCGGCGAGCCGAAAGGTGCGCTGGCAACCGCGATCACGGCCAAGTTCGGCAGCTCTGCGGCATTCAAGGAAGCGTTCACGAAGAGCGCGGTCGGCAACTTCGGTTCCGGCTGGACCTGGCTCGTGAAGAAAGCCGACGGGTCGGTCGACATCGTCAACATGGGCGCCGCCGGCACCCCGTTGACCACCGGCGACAAAGCCTTGCTGACCATCGACGTGTGGGAACACGCGTACTACATCGACTACCGCAACCTGCGGCCGAAGTGGGTCGAAACCTTCCTGACCTCGCTCGTGAATTGGGAATTTGCCGAAGCGAACTTCGCCTGAAGCGCTGTTTTGCTGCTTCGAAGGAGCCGGTCTGTGACCGGCTTTTTCATTTTTGAAACGGCGCGCCGTTTCAAAA
>JANLTH010000004.1:0-44242 GCA_031362865.1 Burkholderiales bacterium
CAACTATTCCATGCACAAGTAAGGTTTTGTAATTCATAAGGCAAATGTACCCAAGCCAAATTATTCCGCCAAAAAACCCAAAAAATCGCTTTCAATTTACATACGGTTGTTCAGCGACGAATATTTTCCATGCCCACCTCCCGAAGAAGCCCGCCCCATAACGCTCGTCACACCTAACCGCCGAAGATCTGCGCCGAATAAGCCGCTTCATCACCCCAAGTAAAATGCGGATTGGGAGTCGTGGTCGATGTATCTCAAAACCAGCCATCAGAGCCATTCTTTAAGCACCGTGAACGGGCAAAGCGGACCGGCCACGTTTTCACGCCCCCTAAACAAACTGCGTCTTTGCTACGCTACTCCACGGTTCGCCACTCGCCGCAACTCCCCGCCACTCGTCATCATTCCATGCACACCCTCCCTTCACTTCATTTCCTGTGCGGCAAAGCTGGCTGGGCAAAAGCACTTTGACCAAGGCACTCGCGGCACGACGCGGCGCGGCCCTGCCATGCGAGGACGTGTGCCTGGCCAGGCTTTTCCCCCGACGAGCTCGCCACTTTCGATGACTACATCAGGTATTCGCGCCGAATCAAGGCGGTGGTGGCACCCTTGGTGAGCGAGTTGCTCAATCTAGGCGCGCCTTGTACGCTTAGCCAGGAGACCGTGACCCGGCAAGCTTCTTGGCATGACGACCCGCGCCGAGAATTACGGTCGGCGTGAGCCAGCACCGGCACTCCCCCGAACCGCATGAAGCCACTCAATCTCGGAGACCAGCGCATGAAAGCAATCGTGTATGACCGCTATGGACCGCCCGAGGTTCTTCGTGTGGCGGATGTTGATAAGCCGATACCTAAAGACCGTGAAGTGCTGATAAAAACGCTTGTGACGACCGTCACTTCCGGCGACTGGCGGGTGCGAAGTCTCCAGGTGCCAACCGGGTTTGGGTTCATCATCCGCTTGGCGCTGGGCATCACCAAGCCACGACAGCCGATCCTGGGCAGCGAATTGGCCGGGGTGATCGAATCGGTCGGCAAGGATGTCCGCAAGTTCAAAGCGGGCGATGCGGTTTTTGCCTTCAGCGATATGGCCATGGGTTGCCATGCGCAATACAAGTGCATGCCGGAAGACGGCGCAATCGCGCTCAAGCCGCCCAATCTGAGCTTTGAAGAAGCGGCGGCCCTGTCGTTTGGCGGCACGACGGCACTGAGTTTCTTTCAGCGAGCAAAGCTTCAGCGTGGTGAAAAAGTGCTTATCAATGGTGCCTCGGGCGCGGTTGGCACGGCTGCCGTGCAGCTCGCCCGCTACTTTGGGGCCGAGGTGACTGGCGTATCCAGCACCGCGAATCTTGACTTGGTCAGGTCGCTGGGGGCCACGCGGGTGATCGATTACACCCAAGAGGATTTCACGCAGGGCGCTGAGACCTTCGATGTGATTGTCGATACCGCTGGAACGGCCTCCTTTTCACGCAGCAAATCGCGGTTGAAAGAGCGTGGCCGTCTTCTTCTCGTGCTCACGGGGCTGCCAGCGATGCTGATGATTCCGTGGGTGTCGCTGACGACGACGAAGAGTGTGATCGCCGGACCTGCGACGGGCCGAGCAGAGGATCTGCGATTTTTGGCAAAACTTGCAGAGGCGGGCGAATTCAAACCGGTCATCGACCGGCGATTCACCTTCGAGCAAATTGCCTTGGCGCACGCTCATGTCGATACTGGTCGCAAAAAAGGCAATGTTGTCGTCACGGTGCCGCATGACGATCTGCATCCGTAATCGCAGCGCGCGCCTCGCAATCAAATCAGCGGTTGCCTGAAGATGATTATCAGTCAACGGTCTTCAGGCATATAGCCTGAAGAGCCGCACCCATAAATCTTCTTCAGGCATTCACCTCCAAGCTAGGTCAATTCACCCCCGCCGTCCGCCCAGCGGCCGGGCCTCCATTGAGTTTGATACGGCCCCTTTCACGCAGACTGCTGCCGTCAAACGCGAAAGTTTGCACGTCGTTTTCGATCATATTCATCGCCAGCACGGTTTTGCCATCTTTCGCAAATTAGCGCAAATTAGGTTCAGCGACGAATAATTTCCATGCCCACCTTCCGAAGATGCCCGCCCCATAACACTCGTCACGCATAACTGCCGAAGACCCGCGCCCGATAAACCTTTTCATCCCCTCAAGTAAAAATGCGGATTGGGAGTCAAGGTCGATGTATCTGAAAACCAGCCATCAGAGCCATTCTTTAAGCACCGTGAACGAGCAAAGCAGACAGGCCAGTTTTCACGCCCCTAAGCAAACTGCGTCTTTGCTACGCTACTCCACGGTTCGCCACTCACCGCCACCCACCGCCACTCGTCATCATTCCAAGCACACCCTCCCTTCACTTCATTTCATGTGCGGCAAAGCTGGCGTGGGCAAGAGCACGCTGACCAAGGCACTTGCGGAACAACACCATGCGGCCCTGCTGTGCAAAGACGTGTGGCCCGCCTGGCTTTTCCCCGAGGAGATCGCCACTTTCGATGACTGCATCAAGTATTCGCGCCGAATCAAGGCGGTGGTGGCACCCTTAGTGACCGAGTTGCTCAATCGGCAGTCGGTGGTGCTGGATTTTCTGGCGAACACCATCACTACCCGCGCTGGGTTCAAGAGCATCGTTGAAAGCGCGAAAGCGCCCCACACACGCCACTTCGTCGATGCTTCAAACGTACCGCGCTTAAGCCAAATCGCCAAACGAAACATCGAAAGGTCGGCAGGCTCGCATGAGCTTTCGGAAGCAGCGTTTCACCACATCACGTCATTCATTCAACCGCCGACATTGGAAGAAGGCTTCAAGGTCCAGGTACATGCCGTGGAGAAGAGTGCCCCTGACACGCAGGGTATGCGTCGCCTTAAAGACACACAGCGTATTCCGGGAGTCAGTGCCGCCTGACCATGGTGCTCGACCGGCACCGGCAGATCAATTTCGTCTCCGGAATGCCTGAAGATGCCCGATGCCAGCCATTCTTCAGGCATCTATTGCGAAGACCCGCAGCGGACAAGCTTCTTTAGCACTATTCGCCAAATTTGAGGTAAGCCAACCCGCGATAGATATACAATGTTTACACAACGCTGACTCGGGAAAATAAAATGGCTACTCTGGCTGGAATCGATTCATTCGTGCGCCCTTGGGGCAATGGCTTGGGCCTGCGCTTGACCAAACCCGTCGCCGAGGCCGCCGGACTCGCGGCGGACAGTGCGGTCCGCATTTCAGCCGAGCCGGGGCGCATCGTGATTGAGTTGAAGCCACGCCCCACGCTTGAAGCTTTGCTGGCGGGCTTCGATAGAGGTCGGCATGGCGGCGAGGAGATGGCTTTCACGCCAGTTGGCAAGGAACGCGTGCCGTGATGGCGGCCAAAAAACTCGCCACCCCTGAGCGCGGCGACATCGTTTGGATTCAGCATGACCCGCAGTCCGGGCGCGAGATGCGTGGCATGCACCCCATGCTGGTGATCTCGCCGGCGGCGTTCGTTGTACGCACGGGCCTGGTGATTGGCTTCCCGATGTCGCACGCGACGTACAACGCTGACAATCCCTTTGCGGTCGCCATTCAAAGCAGCAAAGGTGAAACAGGTTACGTGTTGTGCCATCAGCCCAAGTCGTTCGACTGGGAGATGCGCGGTGGCGGCAAACATCCCTGGGGTGCAGTGCCGCCTGCGATTTTGCGCGAGGTGCTGGCACGGCTTGATACGATTTGCGGAATCTGCGCGTGACAATCAGACTAGCGTGCAGTCCGAAAGCGGCCTGGCGACGGTACTTGCCTGAAGAGCCGCACCCATCAAACGTCTTCAGGCATTCACCTCCAAGCTAGGTCAATTCACCCCCGCCGTGCGCCCAGCGGCCGGGCCTCCATTGAGTTTGATGCGGCCCGTTTCATGCAGACTGCTGCCGTCAAACGCGAAAGTTTGCACGTCGTTTTCGATCATATTCATCGCCAGCACGGTTTTGCCGTCTTTCGAGAACAGCGCGCCTTGCGACCATTGACCGATGGCGGCCTGGGCAACTTTGACGGGGCGCTCGCCAGCCGTCGTGCCAACGCGCCAGATTTGTAGCTGCCCACGCTCGCCAAAAAAGGCGTTGTTTTTTGCCTTGTTGCTGCCGTTCATCACGATCACCGCCAAGTGCTGACCGTCAGGCGAGGCCATCACGCCCTCGGGCGTTTGCCCCACGGCAAAAGTTTCGACGCTGCGAAACGGCGTCTTGGAGGTATCGATGATCGAAATCGTGTCGCTGTCGCCACTGCCGCGCCCGATGTTGGCAATCGCGGCCCACTGGTCGTGCGGAGCCATCGTAATGCCGTAGGGCCGGGTGCCGACGACGAGGTTGCGCGCATCGAGCGTGACCGTGTCACCATCGATTTTGAGCACACTGACCAAGCTGTCGCCGTCGCGCGTGACCAACGCATGTTTGCCATCGGGCGTGAAGACGATGCCGGATGGGCCGGAATCGGCTCTACCGAGCGCAATATTCGCTCCCGCCCGGGTAACGCCGCCACCGGTCAGCTTGAGCACACTCACCGTACCCTCGCCACGATTGGCGACCAGCGCCAGCGTGCCACCCGGATGCACGGCAATCCCGGTCGGTTGCAGGCCGGTTTGCACCGTGCCCAGCACCTTGGGGGGCACAGATTTCAAGTCGATCAGCGTCACCACATTGTGATCGACCAGTTTGGCCTTGTCCGCCGCGTCGTGGCGCTGACCACCGCTGATCAAGGCCATGCTGCCATCCGGTGTGAGCGCTACCGTGGTCGGTGGCCCCAACACTGTCGCGGAGGGTAACTCGATCTGCGCCACCAAGCGCGGCGGTGATGCGCCCAAGTCGATTAGCGCGGCGCCGTCAGGGCGCGGATTGGCGACGACTTTGCTCACGCCGTTGTCGAGCACGACTTTGTTTTCCAGCGCGATGACAGCGATTTGTGCCGATGCGGCGCTCGATGCCAGCGCCGCAATCCAGCCCGCCACCATCATCATCATCATCCGTTGTTTCATCTGCTCCCCTTTGAATTGACCTTACCCAAACGGCGGCGCGGTTGCGTGCCGTCTGCCCTACAACCGTACGCCCTCATGCGCCAGCAGTGCCCGCTTGATCTGTAAATGAAAGCCATCCTCATCATCATGATGCGAAAACCCGCCCAACGCATAGCCGCGCTGCCCGGCAGCCACCACGCGGTGGCAGGGGATGACGAGGGGAAACCAATTGGCCCCGCAAGCTTGACCCACTGCACGCGGCGCGCTCTGAACCATTTTGGCCACTTCGCCATAGGAAAGCAGGTTGCCCGCCGGAATCGCGCGGATCACCTGCCAGACTTTTTGCTGGTGCGCCGTGCCCAAGGGTTTGAGCGGCAGGTCAAATGTGGCTGACGGGTCTTTGAAATAGGCTTTGAGCTGCTGCACCACTTTTTTAGCCAGAGGCCGGGCGGCCGCTTGGGGTTTGACGCTGGCGGGCACGTAGACCATTTCGGTCAGCATGTCCCCGGCTACTTTGATGCCCACCCCCCACGCGATGCCGGCGTGTATGGCCCCATCCGCGTCTCGCTGCATACGCAATGCAAGGCGTTCGGGAGCGGCGACGACCGCATCGAACTCAATCACGGGCGGCCCTTACTGTGCCTTGCCCAGCAGCGCCGCCTTCAGCTCGCCGCCGATGGGTTTGGCCCCGATCCAAATGCGCAGCAGCGCGTTGTAAAAGTCTTCACCCGCGATGGTCTTGCCCTTGGCCGTACCGTTCAAAGCGACGCGCGTGCCCTGCCCCGGCATCCAGTCGATGGTGACGATTTGCTTCTCTTTTGCGGCCCCTACGTCGGCCATCGTCGCGGTCAAGTCGGCAATTTGCGTTTTGAATTTTTCTTTTTCAGGCTCAGAGAGGTTGTCGTTCAAGCCGCCATTGAGCGCTTCCGTCAACTGCTCGGCCGAGAGGTCGCGCATCAAATGCATCGCCAAGCGCTTGGGGCCTTTGGTGGCAAACACTTCGCCTTCGGTGGCGCGCTTGCCCGGCAGGTAGAGCGCTGCGACATAGACCTTAAACACCGCGCGGGTGCGCACACCTGCACCGTTGAGCACTAATTCGGCATCGCCCAGCTTGACGGTATCGGCGATTTTTACGCCGGAAATGTCAGCCGCGAAACTGCTAGATGCCTGAAGAGCCAATACCAGAGCGGCTTTTGCGGCAATTATCGAGAGAGTTTTCATGTTGATTCCGTTCATGGCTGAGTTGAAAAATTGAGATAAGTTTCGCGTTGCAGTTGTGCGACCAGCCCCACTTCCCAGGTGAGGTATTGCTGCATCGCGTCTTCGACCCCCTTGGCGCGGTCGTAGGGGCGATACCACTGGTCTTCGGTTGGGGTCAGCAATTTGGGGTCGTCGTCACCGGTCGAGGGCTCGGTTTTGAAGCCCTCGTGGTTCCATGCCGCTGTGCCACCTTTGAGATACCGCGCTTGGTGGCCCAAGTGATTCGCGTCTTCCGCCGCAAACCGCGCGAGCACACCGTTGGATGAGGTGAAGACCAGCGGGCGGTCTTTGGCAAACCCGCTCAGGCATTCCCCAAGGCGTGAGCGCAGCGCATACCACGCGCCTGGAATGCGGCCCTTGCGGTATTTGAGGCTGGAATCAACATCGATCACTTCAACGCTGCCGGCAGCCAGTGCGGCGTTCAGTTCGGTGGCGGTTATCGCGGCTGCAGTAAGTTCGGCGTCGCCCAGCACGCTGCCCTGGCCTTTGCCCGTGACCAGCGGTTCGCTCAAGCCATCACGCAGCACAAACACGTCTTTCCAACCCATCTGCTTGAGCCAATGAGCGGTCATCACGGCCTGCACTTGATGCTGATCGACCAGCACGATGCGCGCGCCGCGCACCGGGGCGTAGGTGTCCGTGGCCTGCACCAGTTGCCCGCCGGGTGCGTTCACGCTGTCGGGGCGATGCCCACTCTTGAATTCTTCCGGCAAACGCACGTCGAAAATGTAGGTGGTGCGGGCGTCGTCAAAGCGCAGTTCGTCAACCGCCGCTGCGTCGATGAAGGCAATGCTGTAGCGCGCCGCCACGTCGTTCGCATGGGCTTTGGCGTGCGCCAGCGCCTCACCCGTGGGCGCAGGGGCCAAATTGTCAGCCCCTTTTGCCACTTTGAGACCTGCCAGGTGCCAGCCCATCGTGCCGTTTTTGAGCGCAAAGATGGGGTTTTTCAAGCCAGCGTTACGCAAGCTTTGCGCACCGATGATGGAGCGCGTGCGCCCGGCGCAATTGACCACAATGGTGGTTTTTTCAGAAGCCACCAAACCGGGCACACGGTACACCAGCTCAGCGCCCGGGCAATCGCTGGCCCCTGGTATGCTCATCATCTTGTATTCGTCCATCGGGCGCGAATCGACCACAATCATGTCGCGGCCTTCGTCTTGCCACGCTTTGAGCACTTCAGCGTCGATCCGCGGCGTGTCGTTTTCGTGCTCGACCACTTCACCGAAAGCTTTGGAAGGCACGAAGGTGCCGGCAAACATTTCATAACCAGCAGCAGCCCACGCCTCAATCCCGCCTTGCAGCACCGCAAGATTGAGGTAGCCATGATGGCGCAGTACACGGGCGGCGCGCTGGGCCAGATTGTTGTGGTCGATTTGCGCCGCGTCGTCCATCAGCACGATGCGTACATCGCGCCGTGGCAGCAAGGCGGCGGCTTGCAATTCGAGCGTAGAGAGCGGCAAATTGGTCGCGGTGAGCAAGTGGCGCTTGGCGAATACGCCGCCGTCGCGCACGTCGAGCAGGGCCAGCTCTTCGCCGTCGGCCAGCATTGCGCGTAGGGCGGCAGCACTCACATGCGGTGAATACAGCTCTGGCTTGGCCATAAAGCGTTTGTACTCCGCTGCATCAACCGAGGGGAAAAACACCCGCTGCGGCAACTGTGCCAGCGAACGCCCGTAGAGGTGTAAATGTAAAGTGGCCTCTTCCGAGGTGACCGCGATGGTATGGAAATCGTCGGCCAGAAAACTGACCGCATTGCCGCGCTGGCAGGTGAGCTCCCAGCGCTTTTCGAGCGTGCCGCGAAACTCGACGCTGCGGTCATCGGTGCGCTCGTAGCCCACATTGTGTTCATCGCCCGACACGCCAGAAATCACCGCCCAGGTGGTGTGGTTGTGCGGCGGTACGGCCTTGCCGGGCTTGCCAGCCGAGGCGTAGAGCGCATAGCGGCCGTCGTGATCGACTGCCAACTCATAAATGCCGCCGTGTTTGCCAGCACCAATGCTGAAGTCTTGCAAAGGGAAAAGCTCGCTGCGTGAGGCCAGGTCGATCAACACGGGTTTCAAGCATTCCAGCGTGGCGCGGTCAATCGCCTCGTGCGGCGCGATGCGCTTGATGTCAGCCATCGCGGCGGCGATCGCGGAGTAACGGGTTTGATGTAGGCTGATTTGATGCGGGCTGGTTTGCTGCGGACTGGTTTGCATGGTTTGGATGGTCAGTAGACGGGTGGGGCGGGTTGCTAAGATCGGCGCAATCCTTAATCTTACTTCGGCTACCTCGCTTGTCCACCGCCCTCCTCCTGTTACCTGATTTCGCGCTGATCCTGTTTGGCTTGGGGCTAAAGCGCTTCGGCAAGTTTGGCGACGGGTTTTGGGAGGGGCTGGAAAAGCTGGTGTTTTTTGCGCTGTTTCCCGCGCTGTTGTTTGTTTCGATTGCGCGGGCGCAGGTGGTGTGGAGCAGCGCCCTGCCCGCCGTGGTCGTGGGCTTTGGCGCTACCGCAATTGGCGCGGCGCTGGCGTTTGCCGGGCGCTGGCTGTTGCGGCCCGAGTCGCGTGCGTTCGCCTCGTCAGTGCAGATCGGCTTTCGCTTTTCGGCCTATGTGGGCCTGGCGATTGCCAGCCGCCTGGCGACAGCAGGGCAGCCTGATGCGCTGGTACACATGGCGATGCTGATCGCCGTGGTGGTGCCCGGTGCCAATGTGTTGGCGGTCTACGCGCTGGCGCGGGAATCACGCCAGCCACTATTGGCGCAAATTGTGAAAAATCCAATCATCCTGGCCACCTTGGCGGGCGGTTTTTGGAACGCTTTCATGCCGGCGCTGCCGGTGTGGGGAGCACAGTTTTTGGAGCGCTTGGGCAGCGCCTCCATCGCGCTCGGCTTGATTGCTGTGGGCGCGGGTATGCTGGCAACCGCAGCGAGGCCCCGCCAAGCCGCACGGCCGGTGCGGTGGATGGTGTATTTGCTCACGGTGAAGCACGTGGCGATGCCGCTCACGGCAATCGGCTTGACCTGGCTTTTGGGCTACACGAGCCAGCAAACCCAAGTCGGCATTCTGTTTGCGGCGCTACCGACCGCGGCAAGCGCCTATGTGCTGGCCACGCGCATGGGTGGCGATGGGCCGCTGGTGGCGGAATTGATTACGGCCAGCACCATTTTAGGAATGCTGCTGCTGCCGCTGTGGCTGCTGGTGCTGCTGGTGCTGCTGGTGCTGTAGGTGCATTGGTTGATCGATACGCCCCAAACCGTCATGCCTGCTCGCGCGGAATTCCAGACCGCCCATGGAATTGCTACCGTGTGTTTTCATTACGCCGACTGTTTTCCTGCGTTCGCCGGAATGACAGCGCTTCGGATGGCATGGCCGAAGAGCCTTATCTGGCAAGCTTCTTCAGGCATCGGCTGCTATCACTGCGGCATCGGAACCATCTTGTCGGCCAGGGTCAGTGGCGGCGGGCGTTGCGGTAGCGGTTTGGGGGGCGCTTCGGCCACACTGGTGCGCACGCGTGCGGCATCTTCGGTGCGTTTTTTCACTTTTTCGGCGAGCTTTTCGTCTCGCTCTTTGTTGTCTTGCGCGGTGTTGACAATCTTGTCGGCCTGGCCTTTGGCGTTGTCTTGCCGGCTTTGATATTCGGCGGCGAAATTGATCTCTCTCTCGATGCGCGAGTACGATTTTTCGTCTTGCTTGGTTCGGTATTTAGTGCCACTGGCCTCGCGATGCAGGCTGTTGGTCAGTGTCTTGTCTTCCCTGAACTGCTGCTTGGCCAGTTTGGTGCGAAAGCTTTCGGTGGTGTCGCGCAGCTTGGCGTCGGTT
This sequence comes from Burkholderiales bacterium, assembly GCA_031362865.1. Lineage (GTDB taxonomy): Bacteria > Pseudomonadota > Gammaproteobacteria > Burkholderiales > JAEUOS01 > JANLTH01. The sequence continues at coordinate 10,052 of JANLTH010000004.1, forward strand.
TCTCGTGTTTTGGCTTTCAGTTCCATCGCCTGATCGGTGCGCTTTTCGACACGCACGCGTTCATCGTCACGTCGAATCCACTCGCTGGCTTCACTGCGCACGCGGTTCAGGGCCGCCGCCGAAAAGCGCTGCCGATCCCGGTTTTGGTTCAAGCAGCGCGTCATCAAATAGTCAGATAAACAACGATAGTCGCCGTCCGATTGGTACTTCGCAGCCCGGGTACGCGCCAAGTCGACATCCGCCAGCGCCGCATCAGCCCGCACCCGAGAATCGATCGAACCCTTGGGATATTTGGCCAGCTCGGGGTAATCGATAGCAATATCGCGCGCCAGCGCTTTCGAGGGTTGCGGCGTGGCTGTGCGCGACAGCGGCTCCGGCGGACGTGGTGGAGGGGCCTGCGGAGTGGGCGGCAGCGGGATGATGGTCGCTTCAGCAGCCTGCGCCGAGTTCAGCGCCGCACCCGGCGTGGCCGGGGCAATTGCGCGTGGCGAGACCGGCTCTTGTGCCGTCGCGATAGCTGCGACACAAGCAAGCCCAAGCAGAGTCAATCCGCGCCAAAAGCCAGGGCCCGCCCCGCGATTCATTCGCCTACTCCTTAACCGAACCATCAACCCATATGCAATCCACCATTGAGCGAGAAATCCGCCCCAGTGGAATAGCCGCCTTCATCTGATGCAAGCCAAGCGATGATCGAGGCGATTTCTTCGGGTGAACCCAAGCGCTTGGCCGGCACCGATGCCACAATTTTCTCCAGCACATCGGGGCGAATTGCTCTGACCATGTCAGTGCCGACGTAGCCGGGCGAAACGGTATTGACCGTCACCCCTTTAGCGGCCACTTCCAGCGCCAGCGCCATCGTGAAGCCGTGAATCCCGGCCTTGGCGGTGGAGTAGTTAGTTTGCCCGAACTGGCCTTTTTGCCCGTTGACCGACGAGATATTGATGATGCGCCCAAAGTTGCGCTCCACCATGTCGTTGATCACCTGCTTGGTCACGTTGAACAGACTATCGAGATTGGTTGAGATCACGGCTTGCCAGTCTTCGCGGCTCATCTTGCGAAATTGGCCGTCGCGCGTGATACCGGCGTTGTTCACCAGCACATCAACCGGGCCGTGTTCGGCCTTGATTTTTTCGAAGGCAGCGACGGTGGAATCCCAGTCACCAACATTACCCACCGAGGCGTAAAAAGTGTGGCCCAGCGCCTTTTGCTCGCCGATCCACTTGTTGTAGTCGCGCGACGGGCCGCACCCTGCGATCACTTTGAAGCCATCTTTAGCCAGCCGCTGGCAAATTGCGGTACCGATACCGCCCATGCCGCCGGTCACGTATGCTGTTCTCATGTTGTGTCTCCCTTGTTGGTGATGAATAAAGCGAAAAAATCGTCAAGCCAGTTCTTTGACATAGCTACCCGGGGCGGGTTCCAACGGCAGCAGGACTTTTGAACCACAGCGTGTGGGTGCACCAACCAATGCACCGCCCTGCGGCGCCAACCACTCGATCCAGTCAGGCCACCAACTCCCCGGCACTTCTTGCGCTCCTTCCAGCCATTGCGCTGCCGACATTTTAGTCGCGCGTCGATTGTCGCCATCCACCCCGCTTCGCGCAGCCCCAACCCAATGACTGCGCTTGCGTTTGGCCGGCGGATTGACGATGCCCGCCACGTGGCCTGAACCACCCAGCACAAAGCGCTTGTCAGTGCCGCCCAAAATACTCAGTGCGGCATAGGCGCTGCCCCAAGGCACGATGTGATCTTCACGCGTGGCCAGCACGTATTGCGGGCAGGTGACGCGCAGAAGGTCGATTTGCTGGCCCGCGCCTTCGAGCACGCCGTCTTTGAGGCGATTTTCGAGATAAAGGTTGCGCAAATACCAAGCAAACATGGGGCCTGGCAAATTGGTCGCATCGCCATTCCAGTGCAACAAGTCAAACGGCGGCGGAGTAGCCCCGAGCAAATACTTGCTGACCACGGCATTCCACACCAAATCGTTGGCGCGCAGGGCTGAAAAAGCCGCCGCAATTTCGCGCCCGGGCATGATGCCACCTTCGGCAAACTGCGCTTCGCGCGCCTCAACCTGGCGCTCATCGACCAACACGCCAATTTGCCCCACGTCAGAAAATTCGAGCAAAGTGGCCAGCAGCGTGAGGCTCTTGGCGGGCATGCTCCCGCTCGCGCCACGTGCAGCGAGCACGCTCAAGGCCGACGAGAGAATCGTGCCGCCCACACAAAAGCCCAGGGTGTTGACTTGCCGCTTGCGCGTAATTGCTTGCACAGCAGCGAGCGCGGCAATTGGCCCCAGTTCGAGGTAGTCGTCCCACGTAAAGTGGCTTTGCTCAGCGTGCGGGTTTTTCCATGAAATCAAAAATACTGAATGCCCGGCTTCGACCGCATGCCGCACAAACGAGTTTTCCGCCTGCAAATCGAGAATGTAAAACTTGTTGATGCAAGGCGGCACGATCAATAGCGGGGTCGCATACACCTTAGGGGTCAGCGGCTGGTATTGAATCAGCTCGATCAACTCGTTGCGAAACACTACTGCGCCCGGTGTTACAGCAAGATTGCGCCCCACCGCAAAGGCATCCGCCCGCGAAAGCCCGATGCGCCCCACCGCGAGGTCGGCTTGCAAATGCTGCAAGCCCGCTTGCAGGCTGGCCCCTTCGGTTGCCTGCAAGCGTTGCAACGCAGCGGGGTTGGTGGCGAGGTAGTTGGTGGGGGCTGCTGCATCGAGAAACTGCGCCAGCGCAAACTCTGCTTGGCCACGCATTTGGCCTTCAAGCGGCAGTTGCTTGAGCCATTCGCGCGCCAGTGTGCTGCCCGCTAAATAGGTGTCGCGCAGCCCGCGATACCAACTGTTTTCTTGCCACTCGATGTGGCCAAAGCGTGGGTCAGTCATGGCCGATCAAAGTCGTTAGCGGCACACAAAACTGGCAGCCGACTCGAGATCACCCTGGCCTTTGTAAAACGCCTGCTGCGGCCACGCGCACAGTGGCCGGGTGCGTTTGGGCCAAGGTGATTGCGGCCCAGCCTCACCCACTAGCTGTTGCGGCGCGATGCCCTTTTCGACCCAATCCATCATCGGCTGGAGCATCTCAAACTTGTCGGTTGCGACGCCGCCCGAGCAATGGGTCATGCCGGGCACGAGATACAAGCGCGAATAGCGCTCGAACTCAGCCACACTGTCGCGGGCGCGCAAGGCTTCAACATAGCGCACGGTGTCGTTGGCAGAAAAAATCGGGTCCGACATGCCGTGGAAGAACAGGATTTTGCCCCTGCGCGCTTTGAAACCATCCAAGTTGGTGGAAGTCGGGTTGGAGTGCTCGTCGGCTGACTCTTTGTAAATGCCAGAGCGCGCTGAGAGCTTGGGAACGCCAAGGTCGGCCTTGTAATTGAGGGCGTACTCGTAGAGGTCGGTGGGCTGGTCTGGCGGGGTGGTGAAGGCATAGGCCAACGAGCCTGGAATCAGCGTCGCGTTGACCGCGCCGGGTGGCATGGCGGTCGGATTCAAACCGATCCTCCACACCATCCAGCCCGGATGATTGAGGCCTGGGTCAAAGGGCCAGTCAGAATAAAAGCGCGTGCCGTTAGAAAGTTTGGCCCCGGCAAATAGCTTCTCCACCACGTCGGCCTTGGCTGCGGTAAGGCAGCCGGTGGTTTGCCCAGCGGCGCACACGAGCGTTTTCGGGCTGAACTGGCAGCCCTTGATGTCATGCACCATGCCGTCTTTTGCGCCGTCTAGCGCATCGCAGGCATTGAGAATGCCATCGGCAACGGTCTTTAATTCATTGCGCGAAAAAGCGCTGCCGATTAGCGGTCTGCCGTTCGCAGCCTTGGGCGAAATGGTGGCCAGTAGTTGGATTTGCTGGGTTGCTTCGGCTGCGGCATAGGGCACGCGATAGGCTGGCGCCCCGGCGATGATGCCGTCAAACAAATCCGGAAAGCGCTGCGCCGCCATCATGCCTTGCCGCCCGCCGTTGGAGCAGCCAGAGAAGTAGCGATAGTCGGGAGAACGGCCATAGGCTTGGTGAATCAAGGCGAGCGCGGCGGCGTTCACGGGGGGCAGATGGGCGTAGCCCAAATCACTGCGGGCTTGCGGGTCCAAGCCAAAGAGGTAACTTCCCAAGGGCCCGGTTTCGTCTTGATGGCCCGCGTCAGTAGAAACTACAGCGAAGCCGCGCAACAGAGCGCCAGCACTTTGCCCGCCACCGGGCAACAGGCCCACCGACTCGCGGATCACGCCGTCGGTACCACCGCCACCTTGGAACAGAAAGCGGCCATTCCATTGCAAGGGCAAGCGCAGATTAAATCCAATGTGGTACGGCTTGCCGTCCACCCCGGTGCGCTCGCGCAAGCGGCCCCACACATCGCAATGAGCGGGCACTTCAAACTCCGGGGATGAGGTGCGCATATTGACCTTCTGCTTGCCAGCGGGAATCAGAGCCGCCTTGGTCACACGCCCCATGGGGATGGCAGCCCGAGCGAGGTCGGCGCAGGCAAGGTCAAGCGGCGGCGGGGGTGTGGTGGTGGCGCAGGCGGCAAGCAGCAAACCAACAATACTGGTGACCGCGGCCAGCTTGACCAACTGGTATTGGGCGAAAAGCATCATCACGAGTCCTTTTAGTTACAAATCATAAGTTTCTTCGAAACCCGGGTTTTAGTACGTCGCGCCGCGCCCGTCAATAGGCCAAAGCACTTCCACCACACCATTTTTCAATCCACCCCGCACGCCCACATACCAATCATAGAGGTTGACGGTGGGGTCGCAATGCCCCGGAATCAGGTGCAGCTTTTCGCCTAGCGCTGGTAGCGCGACTGAGTCGTCGCCGACAATCACGCCATGCTCATCCGAAGGCCGGTGATACCGCAAATCGGGTCGCCCAGCGATCAAGGGCATGCCCGAATCGGCGCTGTGCGCTTTGTGGCCCACATCGACCACGGCGTGGGCATTGCAGCGGCTCATTACCGAGGCAAGGATAAAGAGGCTGTGCTCGAAACCATCGGCATGCGTGGTCTGGTTGCGGGCATAGTCGGCATCCATAAAAATGTAGGAGCCGGGCTGCAATTCGTTGTAAACCCCGCTCGCAGCTTCAAGCGCAAACGTGCCCGAACCCGCCCCGCCGATGGTGCGGCAGGTAAAACCATGCAGCGCCAACAAGTCGCGCGCGGCGCAAGCTTGCGTGACTGCATGCGCAATCGCGGTTTCGCGCGCTTCACTCAAGCGCAGGTGCTGCGCGCTGCCGTGGTAGGCCTGCAAGCCCGCAAAGCGCAGCCCCGGTGTGGCTTTGATCGCGCGGGCCAGCGCCAGTGCTTCATCGGCCGTGTTTACGCCGCAGCGATTGCCCCCCGCGTTGATCTCGACCAGCACATCGATGCTGGTAGCCAGAGCGGCAACTGCTTGACCAAGCTGCGTGACTTGCAATGCCGCATCGACGCAGATTCCCAGCTGTGCGTGCGGATAAGCCTTCGCCAAGGCGGCGAGCCGCGCGCATTTGGTGGCACCGACGATTTCGTTGGAAATCAGAATGTCTGCCACCCCAGCTTGCAGCAAAGCCTCAGCTTCGCCCACCTTTTGCACGCAAACCCCAACCGCTCCAGCTGCAATTTGCTGCTGGGCGATGCTGGCGCTTTTGTGGGTTTTGGCATGCGCCCGCACCCGCACGCCCGGCGGCACGGCGCGCATCAGCCGTGCCAGGTTGCGCTCGAAAGCGTCCAGGTCGATCAACAAGGCCGGCGTATCGACTTCATCGACCTTCATGCCGATGGTGGCGGGTGTCCAAGCTGTTAGCTGGTTCATCGCTTCTTCCTCTTGCTGCGTTGCATCTCAAACACCGCCACCGCAATCCCCGAGAGCGTGATGACCGCAATTCCGGTAAAAGTCACGGCATCAGGCAATTGCCCGAAAAAGCCCCATCCTGCCGCCACCGCCCAGATGATCTGCAAATAGACCAGCGTGGCAATGAAAGACGCAGACGAATAGTAGTACGCGCGAATCAGGCAGTATTGCGACACGCTGCCGCTAATCCCAAACGAGACCATCAAGGCCCATTGCCACGCGCTAAGCGAGGCAGGCACGCTGCCCAGCGCCGCCACCTGCCCGATCAAAGGCAAAGTCAGCAAGGCCCCAACAAAGCCCACCATCGAAGACCAAAACACCGATGCCAGTGGATTTTCCAACTGCGCCGCTTTGCGGTTCAATAGCTGAAACGCAATGTTGCACAGCATGGTCAAGAGCGCGCAGATCACCCCGACCATTGCCAAATTCGCGCCTGGCCGAATCACCAATAGCATCCCCGCAAAGCCCGCCGCAGTCGCCACCCAGCGCCACCAACCGACTTTTTCACCCAACAGCGGCCCGGCCAAGAGCATGACAAAAAACGGCGTGATGAAGTTGATCGCCGTGGCCTCCGCCTGCGGCAGAAATTTGAGCGCGGTGAAGAAAAATGTGGTGAAGCCAAACAGGGCCAAGCCGCGCCACAATTGCAGCTTGAGGTGACCCACGCGCAGCAGCGCCCAGCCCATCAAAGGCAACAACGCAACTGCCATAAAGAGCAGCGTAAAGCCATTGCGCGCCAGCACCACCAGCGGCACAGCGATGTCGCTCGCAAGCGCCTTGCCGGTTGCGTCCATCAGTGCAAAAGTAATGTGCGCGCCAATCAGAAACCAGACTGCGCGCGGCAGGTTGGTGACGTGAAGCGCAGCTTCTTGGGTGGCAGCGACAGAGGTGACAGTGGCATTCAAGGTAAATGGACTTTACCCGACGCAACCCAACTGCCTAACGATGCTGCCAATACCGTTTGCGCAGCTCGCGCTGGCGGCTGATCGCAACACCGCTTGCACTTAACTTAACAATCACCGCGCCGTCCAAGTCAGTGCGATGCACGCGCATGCCCGCAGCGAGATAGCGCGCCAGCACCTCGGGCGCGGGATGCGCGAAGCGGTTGCGATAGCCGACCGGAAACACCGCGTCACGCGCGCCGGTGGCCGCGAGAAACTCAGTGGTCGACGAGGTCTTGCTGCCAAGGTGCGGCGCCAGCAGCACGTCAGCGCGCAGCGCTGCCGGATCACGCGCGAGCAGCTCTTTTTCGGCAATCGCTTCGATGTCCGCAGTGAGCAGCGCGCTCCGCCCCGCCGCGTCTACGCGCAGCACGCAACTGCGATTATTGGTCTTGATGTCGCTGCGCAAGACATCCTCCGCCAGCGGATGCAAAAAAGCGAAACGGACCCCGTCCCACTCCCATGCGATGCCTGAAGAGCAGGGCTGGGCGGACTTCTTGGGCAGGTTGCCGTGCTGCAAAACAAGGTTGTCCGCGTCCAGTGTTGACCAGAGTGTGGTCGGTACATACTCCTCCAGAATCGAAAATGCACCGCCAGCGTGATCGTTGTCTTGGTGCGTCACCACCATCGCTTCGAGCGCTCGCACGCCACGCGCGCGCAGGTAGGGCAAGACTACCCGATTGCCGCCATCGGCTTCTTCGGAGTAGCTAGGGCCGGTGTCGTACACCAAGGTTTTGGTGGCCGTCTCCACCACCATCGCCAAGCCTTGGCCCACATCAAGCGTGGTCAGCCAGACTTCGCCAACGGCGGGGCGCGCCGGTTGCAGCAGCGCCAGGGGCAACAGCCACACTAGCCCCACCCAGCGCCCACTTAAGAAAAAGCCACGCCACCCGCTGCTGGTGGGCAGCATCAGCCAGACCAAGCCCACCACGCTGGCGAGCACGGCTGCGTGCCCGCTCCAACCTTCGGGCGCGGCGTGCTGCCACACGGCAAGCGGCAAATCGTCCAGCCAGTGCAGGTAGCGCATCAAGCCTTGCATCAGCCCATGTGAGAGCAACAGCAGGGGCGGCAGCAGAGCCCCCAGCAAACTCAGCGGCGTGATGAGCAAGCTCACCACTGGAATCGCCAGCGCATTGGCCAAGGGGCCGACGATCGAAAACTGGCCGAACAACACCAGCGTGACCGGAATCAGGCCCACGGTGACCGCCACCTGCGCGCGCAGGGCATTGCGCCACCATGCTGTGGGCGCGCGACCCACGCCGCTGTAGAGCAGCACCGCCACCGCACCGAACGAGAGCCAGAAGCCCGCCGCCAGCGGGGCCCAGGGGTCGAGCACCAGCACCGCACCCAAGGCCAGCAACAGCAGCCGCGCTGGGCCCGCATGCCAGTTGAACAAGTAGCCCGCCGCCACCACGCCCAGCATCACCAAAGTACGCTGGGCGGGCACACCAAAGCCTGCCAGCAAGCAGTAGGCGAAGGCGGTGCACAGACCTACTAGCGCCACCACGCGCGGCGTGGGGATCGCCAATGCCAAACGCGGCACCCGCCGCCATACCCACGCCGCTAACCAGCCAGCCAGCGCCGCCAGCATGGTGATGTGCAGACCGGAAATACTCATCAAATGCGCCACGCCAGTGCGCGAAAACATACGCCAGTCAGTCTGCTCAATCGCACGCTGATCGCCTACCACCAGCGCAATCAGAATCCCGGCGTGGGCGTGACCGTCGAGCGCTGCCGCCATGCGAGCGCGCAGGTTCTCGCGGGTGCGCTGCACCAGATTGCCCGGCGTGCGCACAAACTCGTGCAGGCGTTGGTTGGTGGCCGCCCCTTTGCCCGCCTTGGCGCGCACATAACCAGTGGCACGCACGCCACGCTCGAGCAACCAGGCTTCGTAGTCAAAACCATGCGGGTTGGCACTGCCGTGGGGCTTTTTGAGGCGCACCGTGAGCCGCCAACGCTCCCCGGCATGAACCTCTGGCACTTCGGTGAGCACGTCTTCATAGGCGAACGAACCGTACCAGGAAAGCTGTATGCGCTCCGGCACGCGCGCCTGTAGAGTCAGCACCGTTTCGGTCTCAAACTCAAATCGCACGCTGCGTGGCCCGACCTGCGGCAACGAATTCACCGTGCCGATAATCTCGACATCGCGCCCTTCCCATTCGTCGGGTAAGTGGTCAGCTAAGCGAGTGTGAGCGCACAACGCGGCATAGCCGAACCCCACCAAAAGCGCCGCGATACCATGCCCGAAGAAGCGCTTCCATAAAGGCTCTTCAGGTGTTACCCAGTAGAGAATCAAGCTTGCGCCAAGACCTGCCACGAGCGCCGCCACGGCCCAAGGCAGTGCCAGCAACTCGGCTAAAAACTGGACTGCCGATACGCCAATCGCGAAGAAGAGCAGCCATGTGCGCATGGCTGAATTGTAGTAGCGAGGCCGTGCGGTGTTGTGTGGTTGCTAGCCGAAGGGCACTCGGCTGACGGGGTGACGGGGTGGCGGGATGGCGATAGCGTGGGCTCCTACACCTTCACAAATCCAAACCCGCCCTGTTCCACCGTCACCCGCACTGTGTCCTTGGGCGCAAAACTGCCATCCAACAGCCGCTTGGCAAGCGGGCTTTCGATTTGCGCCTGAATCGCGCGCTTCAGTGGCCTGGCCCCATACACCGGGTCGAAGCCTGCCTTGGCGATCTCGGCTAACGCTGCTTCACTCACATCGAGCGTGATGTCGAGCGCTGCCACGCGCTTAACCAGGCGTTGCAACTGAATCTTGGCAATCGCCTGAATATGCGCATCGCTCAAGGCGTGGAACACCACGATTTCGTCGATCCGATTGACAAATTCCGGGCGGAAATGGCCTTTCACCTCCGCCATGACCGCAATTTTCATCAACTCCGGTTCGTCATCAATCATCGACTGAATCCTCGCTGAGCCGATGTTCGAGGTCATCACCACCACCGTATTTTTGAAGTCCACGGTGCGGCCCTGCCCATCGGTCATGCGCCCGTCGTCCAGCACTTGCAGCAGCACGTTGAACACGTCCGGGTGAGCCTTTTCAACTTCGTCCAACAGAATTACGCTGTAGGGTTTGCGCCGCACCGCTTCGGTGAGGTAACCGCCTTCGTCATAGCCCACGTAGCCCGGCGGCGCGCCGATGAGGCGCGAGACCGAATGCTTCTCCATGAATTCGCTCATGTCGATGCGAATCAGATGGTCTTCAGCATCAAACAGCAGGGCCGCCAGCGCTTTGCACAGCTCCGTCTTGCCCACCCCGGTGGGCCCCAAAAAGAGAAAAGAACCATAGGGTTTGCCCTCATCGGATAGCCCGGCGCGGGAGCGGCGAATCGCGTTGGCTACCGCACGCACCGCTTCGTTTTGCCCCACGATGCGCTCGTGCAGCCGGTCTTCGAGCTTGAGCAATTTTTCGCGCTCGCCTTGAATCAAACGCGCCACCGGAATGCCAGTTGAGCGTGCCACCACTTCGGCGATTTCTTCCGCGCCCACTTGCGTGCGCAAGAGCTTGGTGGCAGGGGAATTGGCATTCGCCGTTTCAGCAGCCTTGAGCTGTTTTTCGAGCAGCGGCATGCGTCCGTATTGAATCTCGGCCACTTTGTCCAACTGCCCACTGCGCTGAAACTCGACCATCTCGCCGCGCAAGCGATCAATCTCTTCTTTCACGGTTTGCACGCCCTGCACTTGCGACTTCTCGGCCTTCCAGATTTCCTCAAGATCGGCGTACTCACGGCCCAGCTTGTTGATCTCTTCTTCAATCAGGCCTAAGCGCTTTTGCGAGGCATCGTCTTTCTCGCGTTTCACCGCTTCGCGCTCGATTTTGAGCTGAATCAGCCGCCGGTCCAGCTTGTCCATCACCTCGGGTTTGGAATCGATTTCCAGCTTGATGCGTGCCGCTGCCTCGTCGATCAAATCAATCGCTTTGTCGGGCAAAAAACGGTCGGTAATGTAGCGGTGCGAAAGCTCGGCAGCCGCCACAATGGCCGGGTCAGTGATGTCAACACCGTGGTGCAACTCGTAGCGCCCTTTGAGTCCGCGCAGAATCGCCACGGTCGACTCAACGCTCGGCTCCTCGACTAGGACCTTCTGAAAACGCCGCTCAAGCGCGGCATCTTTCTCGATGTACTTGCGGTATTCGTCCAGCGTGGTGGCACCCACGCAATGCAGCTCGCCGCGCGCCAACGCGGGCTTCAACATATTGCCCGCGTCAATCGCGCCTTCAGCCTTGCCCGCGCCTACCATAGTGTGCAACTCGTCGATGAAGACGATAGTTTGGCCCTCATCTTTAGAGAGTTCGCTCAGCACCGCTTTGAGCCGCTCTTCTAATTCGCCACGAAACTTGGCCCCCGCCAGGAGCGACGCCATATCAAGCGAGAGCACGCGCTTGTTGCGCAGTGAATCGGGCACCTCCCCATTCACAATGCGCTGCGCCAAGCCTTCAACAATCGCGGTTTTTCCCACGCCGGGCTCGCCGATCAATACCGGGTTGTTTTTGGTGCGGCGCTGCAACACTTGAATCGCGCGGCGGATTTCGTCGTCGCGGCCGATGACCGGGTCGAGCTTGCCGGCTCGGGCGCGTTCGGTTAAGTCGACGGTGTATTTTTTCAGCGCTTCACGCTGGCTTTCACCCGCCGCGGAGTTGACGTTTTCACCGCCGCGCACCGCCAAAATCGCCGCTTCCAGCGCACGCTTGCTTAAGCCCGCCGCGCGCGCCATGCGGCCCGCGTCGCCTTTGTCGTCGGCCAGCGCAAGCAGGAACATCTCAGAAGCGATGAATTGGTCGCCGCGCTGCTGCGCCTCTTTGTCCGTCAGGTTGAGCAGATTGGCCAGGGTACGCGACACCTGGGTGTCACCACCATGCCCGCTCACCTGAGGCATGCCCTCAAGAGCCTTATCCAGCGCGGCTTTCAAGGCATTCACATTCGTGCCCGCACGCTCCAGGAGCGAAGCGGAAGTACCATCCGTTTGCCCCAGCAAAGCCGCCAGCAAATGGGCCGGTTCGATGAATTGGTGGTCGCGCCCGGCGGCAAGGCTTTGGGCTTCGCCCAAGGCTTCCTGGAATTTGGTAGTGAATTTATCTTGGCGCATGATGCACTCTTTCCATTTCGGTGAATGTGTCATAAATTGAGGTGCAGGAACCGTTTTTCAAGCGCTTCGTGGATGCCGCGTGCCTAAACCCCGGTGGTAACATCAAAGCCATGCAACTGCACCAACTCCAAGTCGTTTTCGATGCGGGCGAAGACCGCCTTTTGTTCCGCGTCTCGACCACCGCCAATCAGGAATTCCGGGCTTGGCTGACGCGCCGTTTTGTCAAGCTGCTCTGGCCACATTTGATGAAATCGATCGAGAGCAAGGTGGCGGTCAAGGCACCCGTGCCCGAAACACGCCGTGCGGTAATGGGCTTTGAGCACGAAAAAGCGGTCAAAGAAACCGATTTTTCCAAGCCGTTTGAGGCGAAAGAAGAAACTGCTTTGCCGCTGGGCAATGCGCCCTTCGTGGTCACCCAGGGCGGAATTCAGCGCGACGCGCAAGGCAACCATGCCGTGACGCTCAACCCGGCACAAGGCCAAGGCATTTCGCTCTCGTTTGACGACCGGCTAATGCACTCGTTTTGCAAACTGTTGGAGCAAGCAGTCGCCAAAGCCGAGTGGGACATTCGCCTGGTGATCCCGACCGGCGACGAGGCGATGATGTTTGGCGAACCATCGGCTGAGCCCGGCGCACCCCCACCGCCCAAGCGCTTTCTCAACTAACGATGTTTCAAGTCGTCGAGAGGATTGGCAAATACGAGATTCGCCAGGAAATCGGGCGCGGGGCCACCAGCGTCGTGTATCTGGGGTTTGACCCGTTCATGAATCGTGACGTGGCGATCAAAGTTTTTGAGCCGATCGCCAATGCAAACGGTGCGACCATTTCGCTGCAACGCAAGGGCTTTTTGGCTGAGGCGGCGCTGGTGGGCAAGTTGACCCACCCGCACATCGTCGACATTCTCGATGCCGCCTATGAGGGCGAAAGAAGCTACATCGTGATGGACTACATCAACGGCGGCAATCTGGAGGCGCACAACAAAGTGCAGTCCTTGTTGCCCGTGGGCAAAGTGGTCGAGATTGTGTTCAAGTGCGTGCGCGCGCTCTCGTTTGCGATGCAGCGCGGCATCATCCACCGCGACATCAAGCCGGGCAATATTTTGCTCACCACCGAGGGCGAAATCAAAATCACCGACTTTGGTGCGGCAATTCAACAAAAGTCGGGCGATACCACCGTCGATGCCAAGCTCGACGAAGACCGTATTGGCTCACCAGCCTACATGAGCCCCGAGCAAATTATTGGCGAAAACCTCACCCACCAGACCGACATTTATTCGCTGGGCGTGATGATGTATCACCTGCTAACTGGCAAGTTGCCTTTCATGGCGACCAATCAAATGGGCTTGTCGTATGCGATTTTGAACGTGGACGCCTCACGTCCTTCGACCCATCGCCCCAACCTGCCGCCGATTCTCGACCTGATCACCATGAAGGCCATGGCGCGCAGCAAGAAAGAGCGCTACCAAGACTGGGTAGCATTTGGCAAAGACCTGACCGCCGCGTTTGACGATCTGCGTGCTGACCTGCGCGGCAACGACAACGAAGCCTCAGATGCGGAACAATTCGAAGCGCTGCGCGCCCTGCCCTTTTTCGGCAATTTTGACGATGCTGAGCTGTGGGAAGTGGTGCGCTTATCGAGTTGGATGGAAGTGCAAGTTGGCGACGTGCTGATTCGCGAGGGCAGCGACGGCGACGGCCTGTTTGTATTGGTCGATGGCGAGGTTGAAGTTAGCCTGCGCGGCACCAAAATCAACACCATCAAGCGCGGCGGCTGCTTTGGTGAGATGGTCTATTTTTCTGACCACCATGCCCGGCGCTCCACCACCATCACCGCGAAAACGCAGTGCGACGTGATTGAGATTAAGGCCAAAGCGATTGACGTAGCCGGCGACGGCATGCAGGCCGAATTCAACAAAGCCTGCATGCACGTGCTGATCGACCGCCTCTCACAAATGAATGCGCGGCTCGCGGTGCTCAAGGCTGGGCAGCAAGCTTAAGCCGCAAGCCTAGGAGCCTGTCGGACTTAAGCGAATTGGCCCAAATCGCCGAGAAATTGGTATCGTTCGGCGCTACTTCCGTCGCCAATAGAACAACTATTGGCTAGAAAGCATCACCAAACGCTACGCAATTTTCGACAATTTTGGCTCAATCCGTTAAGTCCGCCAGACTCCTAGGTTCAGATTTTCCAGCGCGCCGCCGCCGCTTCGTCACTGCCGCGCGATTCAACCCAACGTTCCCCTTGCGGGGTTGCCTCTTTCTTCCAGAATGGCGCTTCCGTTTTCAGGTAGTCCATCACAAACTCACAGGCTTTGAACGACTCGCCGCGATGGGCTGAGGTGACCACCACCAGCACAATCTGGTCTTGCGGTTTGAGTTCGCCCACTCGATGAACCACAGTGACATCGAAAATATCGAAGCGCGTTTTGGCAGTAGCAACGATCTTTTCCAGCGCGCGCTCGGTCATGCCAGGGTAGTGCTCCAGCGTCATCGTGGCGATGCCGCTACCTTCGTTTAAATCGCGCACCGTGCCTACGAAGGTGGCCACGGCACCGACTTTGGGGTTGCCGAGGCGGAGGGCCGCGATCTCGGCGGAAACATCAAAGTCTTCGGTTTGAACGCGAATCGTCATTTTCCGCACCTGGCGGAATGGCACAGAAAAGGGGGACGGACATCTTTCGAGGCGATCAAACCTGCCGTGTAGCGCATGACGTCTATCCCCGTTTTCTGCGTGGAACCGCCGCTACGCTTCCAGCAAAAACTGGGGGTAAACCCCATGAGCATCACGGAACGTTGAAGTTCTTGAAAGGGGTTTGTCCCCATTTTTTTCACGTGCGGCCTTCGCTCAGCCACCAGTTACCGGCGGGAAAAACGCAATCTCATCACCCGCCTTGATCGCGCAATCGCCGCGCACCATGTCTTGATTCACCGCCGCACGCACCGCGCGATTGGGCGCGATTGCGGTGGCAAACGCACCGCCGCGCGCCTGCAGATGGGCGCGTAGGGTGACTAGCGTGGCGATGTTGGGGGGCAGCAGCAATTCTTCGCGCGCCATGCCCAGCGCTTCACGCAGCGAGGCGAAATAGAGAACCGTGATCTTCATGGCTAGTGCAGCAACTCGGCAAAAGGCAGCAAGTTGACCACATCGCCACGGTGGATTGCTTGATTGGGCGGGTTGTCGATCAAACCCTCGCCCCAGACAGTGGAGGTGAGCACGCCTGAGCTTTGGTTGGGGAAGAGATCGAGACCGCCGTCCGCGTTCATGCGCGCGCGCAAAAACTCGCGACGACGATCTGGCTTGACCCAGTCGAAATCGGCTCTGAGCTTGATTCTTCGAGCATCGACCTGTGCTGTGCCCTGGCGCTTCAAGATAAACGGGCGCACAAAGAGCAGGAAAGTGACGAAGCTGGACACCGGATTGCCAGGCAGGCCAAGAAAGCTCGCCGTGTTGCTCGCTGTCACGACTTCACCAAACGCAAGCGGCTTGCCGGGCTTGATGGCGATTTGCCATAAGTTCAAGCGGCCTTCGGCTTCCACCGCCGGTTTGATGTGATCTTCTTCGCCCACCGAAACGCCGCCAGAGGTGACGATCACGTCGTGTGCCTGCGCGGCTTCGCGCAGCGTGGCGCGGGTGGCGGCTAAGGTGTCGGGCACGATGCCGTAGTCGGTAACGTGGCAGCCCAAGTTCTCAATCAGCCCACGCAGGGTGAAGCGATTCGAGTTGTAGATTGCGCCGGCGGGTAGCGGCTCGCCGGGCATGACCAGCTCGTCGCCGGTAAAAAACACCGCGACCTTGAGTTGCCGGAACACCGGCAATTGCGCCAGGCCCACGGATGCCGCCAAACCACAGCGTTGCGGGTCAAGGCGCGTGCCAGCCGGCAAAATCTGCGCGCCACGGCGAATATCTTCACCAGCTCGACGAATCCACTCACCTGATTTGGGTGCGTGATTGACCGTGACCACGCCCTCCGCCAGCGCGCATTGCTCCTGCATCACCACCGCATCGGCCCCCGCCGGAATCAAGCCACCGGTGAAGATGCGCGCCGCTGTGCCCGCCTCCAGCGGCACACCCACGTGCCCGGCGGGAATGCGCTGGGCGACGCGCAACTGTGCCGCGCCGGTCGACGTATCTGCTGCGCGCACGGCGTAGCCGTCCATCGAGGTATTGTCAGCGGGCGGCACGTCAATCGTCGAATGCTGCGCCGCCGCCAACACACGGCCATTGGCTTGAAGCGTTGAAATTTGCTCGATCTCAGTGACCGGCTGCGCGCCTGCGAGCAACTGGCTCAGCGCGTCGGCCATCGAGAGCATGGGGTTTTTGGGGGCGTTCATCAGCGTTGCAAGTCAAGTCGCGTGATTATAAAAGTCGCGATTTGTTCGGGGTTGTTGATGTCGAGTTTCGGCAACGCCGAGGTGATCGCATCGGGCGCATCCGTTGCCAGTGCCACAATGTTTGCGTCTTCCGGAAAGAGCAGCGGACGGCCGAGCGCGGGCCGGTGCAGCTCCAACTTTGGGATCACGGCGCGCTTGTAGCCTTCGACTAAGATCAAATCGCAGCGCGAGAAGAGCTTGAGTTGCTGTTCCAGCGAGGGCTCGCCCTCGTCCTTCAGTTCATGCATCAAGACCCAGCGCTTGTCGGAAGTGACCAGCACTTCGCTGCACCCGGCCTCGCGATGGCGGTAAGAATCTTTGCCCGGCTTGTCGATATCGAAATTGTGATGCGCATGCTTGATGAGCGAGACTTTCAAGCCGTGCAGCACAAAGCGCGGGATCAACTGCTCAATCAGCGTGGTCTTGCCGACACCGGAAAAACCTGCGAAGCCAAATACTTTCAACGGATGCCCTATTGTCGGTGAGGGGTGAAGGGTGAAGGGTGAAGGGTGAAGGGTGAAGGGTGAAGGGTGAAGGGCGAGGCTGGGCGTACGCTGTAGTGGCTGAAGAGGCTTATCTGGCAAGCTTCTTCAAGGTTGAGCGTGCCGAAATTATGCGCTCAACGACGCGATCAAAGCCTTGACTTTGGACACATCAGGCGGCATCATCATCACCCGCTGCGGCAGGGCTTCGATGCCGGCAAAGGCTGCCGGGCGCGGCGGCTCTTGACCGGTTGCTTCAACCATGGTTTCGCCAAACTTCACCGGCAATGCGGTTTCCAGCACGATCATCGGCACGGCCGCGTCACGCTGTTCAAGCGCCACTTTCAGGCCATCTGCCGTATGCGGGTCGATCAACACGCCATAGCGCGCTTGCGCTTCACGAATGGTGCGCAGGCGGTCGGCATGGGTGCTGCGCCCAGACACGAAACCAAACTTCGCGCGCATGGTTTTAAAGGCCGCGTCGCCCGAGAGATCAAAGCCGCCCTTGCCCTCCACATCGGCCATCAGTGCCTTGACGCGCTGCCCCTCGCGGCCCACCAAGTCGAACAGAAAGCGCTCGAAATTGGATGCCTTGGAAATATCCATCGACGGGCTGGACGTGGCCTGCGTTTCCGCTGACTTGCGCACCCGGTACACGCCGGTGCGAAAAAACTCATCGAGCACGTCGTTCTCATTGGTGGCCAGCACCAAATGGCGAATCGGCAGACCCATTTGCCGCGCGATATGCCCAGCGCAAATATTGCCGAAATTGCCCGACGGCACGGCGAAATCCACCAGCTCGGTTGATCCCTTGGTAGCCGCTAAGTAGCCGCGGAAGTAGTACACCACCTGGGCGACGATGCGGCCCCAGTTGATCGAATTCACCGCGCCAATTTTGTGCTTCGCTTTGAAGGCCAAGTCGTTTGACACGGCCTTGACGATGTCTTGGCAGTCGTCAAACACGCCTTCAATCGCGATATTGTGGATATTGGCATCGCCCGGCGAAAACCCCAGCGAAAACATTTGCGCACGCTGAAAAGCGCTCATGCGCCCGTGTGGCGAGAGCATCACCACATTCACATTCGGCTTGCCGCGCATCGCGTATTCCGCCGCTGAACCGGTGTCGCCAGAAGTGGCCCCGAGAATATTCAGCCGCTCGCCACGCTTGGCCAATACGTAGGGAAAAGCCTGCCCTAAAAACTGCATCGCCATGTCTTTGAAGGCAAGCGTGGGGCCGTTGGAGAGCGCTTGTAGGTAGAGCGTCTCGTCGAGCCGTTTGAGCGGCGTGATCTCATGCGCGTGCTCGCCATTGCAAAAAATCTCTGGTGTGTAAGCCGCTTTGAGCAGCGCCTTCAGATCAGCCGCCGGAATGTCGGTGATGAAAAGCGACATCACTTCGAACGCCAAGTCGGCGTAGGGCAAGTGCCGCCAGACATCCAACTGCGTAGGTGTGACTTGCGGGTAGCTGGCGCACAGCGTCAAGCCACCATCGGAAGCCAAGCCGCCTAACAGAATGTCGGAGAAGTAAGCTGAGCGGGCGTTTTCAGGCAGCAGTGCGCCGCCACGGGTGGAGAGATAGTGCATTATGGAGTAATCAGTTTGACTTCAGGAAAGTAGCGCGCAAAGCGTTTTTTATCGCGCGTCAAAATGCGTAAGCCTTCCACCGCCGCCTGCGCGCCGATAAAAAAATCAGGCAAGGTGGTGGTTAAGCTGCCCTTGTTGCGACGGTAGGCCAAGTGCGCGTTCGCCGCGCGAAAAGCGGCTTCTCGCGACACGGCGCGCACCTCGAGCCCGGTGTGGTCGACAAAGGAATTCAATGCGTGGAGTGTGGCAAACGATTTGGCGATCTCGGCGTAAATCACCAGGTTGATCGCAACGCCCGCTGCTTCTGAACAAACTTGCAATTGCTCGGTAGACCACTCAGCCCAGCGCGCATCGTTCTCAATCACGTCAATTAGCACGCAACTATCAACCAGCACAGGTGAGGCGGCTGAAACCTGTGGCACTACTTGTTCCAATCGTCACCGCGCGTGATGCGCATGATGTCGTCGGTCGACATTTTGAGAATACCAACGCCGCGATACTTGGCAAAACGGTTTTCGGCCAGCGGCTTTTTCGCCGCCACCATGCGCACCGAACCATCAGGCAGCGCTTCATAGTCGATTTCGCTCCCCGGCCCGATACCCAAATGCTGGCGAATCGCCTTGGGCACGGTGACTTGGGCTTTGCTGGTGAGTGCGTAGGTCATGGTGTTGGGGGAATCTGAAAGCCCGCGCTGCTCTTGCTGGCAAAGGCAGTTTGCGGACAAAAAGTAATACTAGATAGTAGCATTACTTTTTGCATCATGATCGACTCCCCGCCATTTCCGGGTAACGAACTCTGAGAGTCTCGCGCACCTGCTGGGCTTCGGCGCGCAAAGTCTTTGCTTCTTCGAGCCGCCCGAGCGCTTCGGCGATGCCGCCCACTTTGTCCAGCGAAACCGAGAGATCGCGCAGCGCTTGCGGGCTGTCGCTGCGCGCGACGCGCCCACGTGCGATTTCTTCCGCCTGACTGGCGAAATCGCTCGCCGCTTGCCAATCGAAGCGTTCGAGCGCTTCGTCAAACGCTTGCAATCCAACCTCAAGGTTAATGCGACGCTGGTCTGGGAGCGCGAACAGGCGACGCCAGTCTGCGTAGATGCCGGGTTCAGCGGCCTCTAGCCTGATGTCCGAGGTAATTGTGGGCAGGATGATCCCTGGGCTAATCTCGATTTCAGGCGGCGACACTTCGGCAGCCGCCAACTGCACTGAATGCACACGTACATGCCAGAGGTCTGGGGCCAAGGTGCGCACATCGGTGAGCGCAGCATCGGGCAGCACAATCAACAGCGGCGCGTTCACTTGGCGCTCAATTGCCGCGCGGCGCTCGTTCATTCGGGCCAACAGATTGTTGCGCGCCGCATCCCACGCTGGTAGCCCCGGCGATTCGAGCAATTCCAGCCATAGCGGCGCGCGCTGGATGCGCCCGCCGCCCAGCAGTTGTTCCAAGACATCTTCGACCAAGCGCTCGGGGCCGCGGCCAACGATCTGATGCAAGGGCATGGTGCGAAAGCGCAGCCACTCTTCCAACCGCCAGCGCAGTTGGCCCGCCACACGCGAATCCGCTGCGAACAGAAAAAAAAGCGCCAAGCCTTCCGCCCAAGCCAAGCGCAGGCGCAACTCGCCGAACTCCGCTTCAAGCGCGGGAGAAAGAAACTCAGGCTGGACGATGCCTGCACCCAGCCTAGTTGCGGAGGCAGGAGATTCCACTGGGCGGATCAGGTGGGGTCTGCTGCCGGAGTTGCCGCGGGTAGGGTCGACGCGGCGGGTTCGGTGAAGCTATCGATCACCTCCCAGAGCAACGGGTGTACGTCGTACCAATCATGCCCATTGCGGTAGTTGAGCACCACACGCGTATCGAGAAAGCGCCCCAAGGTGGGTAGTTTGTCTAGTGAGGGCAAATGCGGCTCGTGCGAGACGGCGATGCGCTTGAGCCAGCCCTTGTCATCATCCGGGATCGGCATCATCTCGCGACGCATGGTGTCTTCCACCATGTCGAGCACCAAATCAGGCAATGGCAAGTTCAAGCTGGGGCTGGCGGCCTTAACGATGGCCTGTTGGACCAACCGGAAGAAATCGCGCAGGTCACCGCCGCTGGAGAGCGCCAGCCGGTCTAACTGGGCGCTCGTGAGCACCTCACCCCAGGCTGCATAACGCAGCAGGATCATTTGACGCAGGGCGTCGAGTCCACGCGATGAGGGCTGGCGATGCCGCGCTTTGGCCGGATCTGTCGGATTAGGCGTAGGCGACTCATACACATGTGCGCTGGCAAGCGACACCATTTGGCTGCCATAGAGTGCGCTCAGGTTGGCCGTGAGCGCGCATAGGTAGGGCGGCACCGAGTACAGCATGTGCACATTGGGGAATTTGAGCTGATCCGGGTTGCCGGAAAAAAGCGCAACTGCGCTTTCAAACACCTGCTTAGAGCGTTCCGCATTCACGCCGCGCAAGCGCTCAACGGAGTCGGCAATCACGACGATCCTGACATCCATACCGTGTTTCTCGCGCACAGCTGCAACGGCGGATTGTGCAAAGGTGCGCGCTTCAAGCACCAAGGCTGTCAGATTGTCGCGGGTCGCGGTCTGCACGCGCGTTTTGAAGCTGACATCCTCTTTCAATGCCAGCTTGACTCCGGCGGAACCCAATTCCACCCCGCCTGCTTTAGCTGAGACTTTTGCGTCGAGTGCCTCCACCTTGACTTCGGTCTTCAGCATAAAGTTGGAAAACCGTTCCCAGTAAGACTGGTAGGCCGGGGAAGCGTAGCCGCCCGCCTCTAGCGCATCCGACAGCGCGCCCATTAGTGAAACTAGAAAATCGCCGATTTCAATCGGCTCGGTTTCGTGGATGTAGTCGCCCATGTCGAGCAAAAATACCGCGCAATCCAGCGCTTTCAAATCACGTCGCAGGCGACGCAACTCGGTACTCTTGCCCGTGCCGCGCTGCCCGGTGAACAGATAGGTACCGCCACCTTCATTCCAGAGAATTTGCCGCGCCAGTTCGCCAATCGGGTCGCCGCCCGCGTCAGCGTGCAGGCCTTTGACGCAAACGGGATCATCCGGCTCAAGCGATCTGTCTTTGAGCGCCTTGAAGAAACGGCCCAACTCGTCGTTGCGATTCGCAGGAGTAATGGTCATGAAAGCTTCGATTATCTAGAACGGAATATTCAGTTTAATTCTTCCAGCCGAATCCGCGTCACCTTGCCCTGCACCACCGGCAGCGCCTCAATTCGCGCAATCGCTTGATTCACGCGCTTTTCGACTGCGCGATGGGTGAGCATGACGATATCGACTTTCGATTGGCCCTCGGCGGGCTCTTTTTGCACCATCGCGTCAATCGAAATTGCGTCGTCGGCCAAGATGCGCGTAATGTCGGCCAGCACGCCCGGCTGGTCGGCTACCGCCATGCGCAGGTAGTAGCTAGTTTCGACCTCGCCAATCGGGAGAATCGGCGTGTCAGCGAGTTGATCGGGCTGAAAGGCCAGATGCGGCACGCGGTGCTCGGGGTCGGCGGTGTGCATACGGGTGATGTCCACCAAGTCAGCCACCACTGCCGATGCCGTCGGTTCGCTGCCCGCGCCAGCGCCGTAGTACATGGTTTGCCCGACCGCGTCGCCTTTCACCAGCACGGCATTCATCACGCCATTCACATTGGCGATCAGGCGCTTTTCGGGGATCAGAGTTGGGTGAACTCGTAGCTCGATGCCTTTGGGCGTGCGCCGCGTAATGCCGAGAAGCTTGATGCGGTAGCCCAGTTGCTCGGCGTAGGCGAGGTCTTCTTTGGTCAACTTGGTAATGCCTTCGGTGTAGACCGAGGCGTGCTGCATCGGAATGCCAAACGCAATCGCGCTCATGATGGTGAGCTTGTGCGCCGCGTCGTTGCCTTCGATGTCGAAAGTCGGGTCGGCTTCGGCGTAGCCTAAGCGCTGCGCTTCTTTGAGCACATCGTCGAAGGCCGCGCCCTTGTCGCGCATTTCGCTCAAAATGAAGTTGGACGTGCCGTTGATGATGCCGGCGATCCACTCGATACGGTTGGCAGTCAAGCCTTCGCGCAAGGCTTTGATGATGGGAATGCCACCGGCCACTGCCGCTTCAAAGGCCACCATCACACCGGCTTTTTGTGCCGCTGCAAAAATTTCATTACCGTGGGTGGCGAGCAGCGCTTTGTTCGCAGTTACCACGTGCTTGCCCGCCGCGATGGCTTTGAGCACCAAGGTTTTAGCCACCGTGTAGCCGCCGATCAACTCGATGACGATGTCGATCTCGGGGTTGTTGATGATGTCGTCGGCGTTGTTGGTGACGACCGCGCGGCCTTTGACGATGCGCTCGGCAAGCTCTGTATTGAGGTCGGCCACCATGGTGATGGCGATGCCACGCCCGGCGCGGCGCGAAATTTCAGTCGCGTTGCGCTCCAGCACTTTGAACGTACCGGAACCGACGGTGCCGATGCCTAAGAGACCAACTTGGATGGGTTTCATTGCCGATAGATGCTTGAAGAAGCGCGCGGGGCGCGGTTTTTACGAATGATGCCTTGAAGAAGCTTGACTGGTGCGCTTCTTCAGACTGGCTACAAATGCTTTTTGAACGAAAACGAGGTCACCACTAAACCATGCGCGAAAAAAAAGCGATGCGCCGACTGGCGCTTGACCGATGGGTCAAGCGTCATCGTTTTGCAGCCGTCGCGATGCGCTTTTAGGCGCAGGTAGTCGAGCAGGGTTTTGCCCACGCCGACACCGCGCACTGGCTCGTCGGTCACAATATCGTCGATGTGAATCTTGCGCCCATCGACCGCATTGGTGTAGACGCGCCATACCGCCATCGCCTGTACCACACCGTTTTCAACCGCTGCCGACATGCGCCCGCCTTCAGAAAATACGGCGCGCATAAAACCGTCGTAGTCGGCCGGAATATCGGGGCGCAGTTGGCGATGCAGAGGTTCACACCGGGCGAGCATGGCGGCATCACTCACGTTGCCGCCGGCGGTGGTGACATCCACAAAACGCAAGCCGCGCAAATCAACCGGGCTGTTTCGCATCATTGCAGGGTCTCCTTTTTTTTAACTCAAGCGGCTTTTTGCAGCAGGCCGTCTTTTTTAAACATCTCTTTAATGCCGCGAATCGCCTGCCGAATCCGCTGCTCATTTTCAATCAAGGCGATACGCACGTGGGTATCACCGTACTCGCCAAAGCCAATCCCTGGCGAGACCGCGATCTTCGCGTCGGCGAGCAGCTTCTTGGCAAATTCGAGTGAGCCCAGGTGGGCGTAAACCTCGGGAATCTTGCACCACAGATACATCGAAGCCTTGGGTTTTTCCACCATCCAGCCGATCTCGTGCAGCGCTTTTACCGCTACGTCGCGGCGGTGTTGGTACTGCGCGCAAATCTCGGCTACCGGCTCAGTCGGGCCTTCAAGAGCGATGATCGATGCCACGCCGATGGGCGTAAAAGTGCCGTAATCGTGATAGCTCTTGATGCGCGCCAGTGCGCCCACCAGCTCTTTGTTGCCCACGCAGTAGCCCACCCGCCAGCCCGCCATGTTGTAGCTTTTGCTCATGGTGAAAAACTCGACCGCGACATCGCGCGCGCCCGGCACTTGCATGATCGAAGGCGCTTGGTAGCCATCAAACACGATGTCGGCGTAGGCCAAATCGTGCACCACCAGAATGTCGTGCTCTTTGGCAAGCTTGATCACTCGCTCGAAAAAATCGAGATCAACGCATCTGGCCGTGGGGTTCGAAGGAAAACCCAACACAATCATTTTCGGCTTGGGGAAGGATTCGCGAATCGCGCGCTCCAGCTCTTCAAAAAAATCGACATCGTCGGTCATGCGCACCGAGCGGATATCGGCCCCGGCAATCACCGCGCCATAAATGTGGATCGGATAAGAAGGATTGGGCACCAAGACGGTGTCGCCGCGGTCCAACGTGGCCAGCATCAGGTGCGCCAACCCCTCTTTCGAGCCGATCGTCATGATGGCTTCAGACTCAGGGTCGAAGCTCACGTCGTAGCGCAGCTTGTACCAATTGCAGATCGCGCGGCGCAGGCGCGGCAGGCCTTTGGAAGCCGAATAGCCATGGGTGTCGCCGCGCTGGGCGGTTTCGACCAATTTGTCGACAATGTGCTTCGGCGTTGGCCCGTCTGGGTTGCCCATTGAGAGGTCGATGATGTCTTCGCCGCGCCGCCGCGCCGCCATTTTCAGTTCCGCCGTGATGTTGAACACGTAGGGCGGCAGGCGTTTGATGCGGGAAAATTCGCGCTTCACGGAATCAGGCTTGGTATCGAGCTTGGAATCGAGCGTGGAATCGGGCTTGGAATCGGTCATGGATAAACTGTGGCTTGGGTTTGCGCAATGCATCGCGTCTTTAGAACCTCGCACCAACCCTTAAGCAAGCTGCTGGACTAAAACTCGATTGTATCTTCTTAAGCCATGCGCCATGCAACGCAATCCGCACCCATTTCCCCATGAAACTGCACTCTGACAAGTTCACCGGCCTCAATGCCATCACTGCGTATGGCATCGACTATGTTCAGGTCAACGAGACGCAGCATAAAGCCCCGCTGGTGGTGCTGCCAGAGCGGCTCATCATGCCTTGGGGGGTGGCCGATTTTGCGAGCCTCGACGAAACCCATTTCGCGCTCATCGCTGAAACTGGTGCTGAAATTGTGTTGCTCGGCACGGGGGCGAAACAGCGGTTCGTACATCCGCGCCTAACCCGCGCGCTCGCCGAGAAGCGCATCGGGGTTGAATGCATGGATACCCAGGCCGCTTGCCGCACCTACAACATTCTCTTGGGCGAATCGCGTAAAGTAGCCGCAGCGCTGCTGTTTGGGTAGCATATCGCTGCCGGTCTCCAAGGAAAGCCAATGTTTGCAAGCCTGTCGGGCGGCACGATCTACGTGCGCATCTACACCAACCGCATGCGCCTGCGGCGTGCGGAGTCGGGCGACGAGGTCGATTTGAACGCGACCGAAGCGTTCTCACACCAGCGCTCGGTGATCGGCGATTTTGCGGCGGCTGACAAGCTGCTCAAAAGCGGCATGAAATCGCTCAAAAAGCTGACCCGACCAATCGCGGTGATGCACGCGATTGAGCTGGCCGAAGGCGGCTTGACCGCTCTGGAGCATCGCGCTTTGTCGGAATTGGCGCTCGGCGCGGGTGCGTCAAAAGTGATCGTCTGGGAGGGCACGGAGCTGTCAGACGACGAGGTGATCTTGCTGCACAAAGCGGAAGAACAAAAGACCGCGTGAGGGCGTGAGAGTGTGAGACTCATCCGCCCTTGTTGGTGACACCGGCTGAGGCAAACGAGGCCATTTCGTTCAGCATTGCCACCGCCGCTTGCACCAGTGGATAGGCCAAGGCCGCACCACTACCCTCCCCCAGCCGAAGGCCTAATTGCAGCAAGGGTTTCGCGCCAATATGCTCCAAGAGCCTTATGTGGCCTTGTTCTTCAGATAGATGGCTGAAGACCATTGACTGGCATGCCTCTTCATCGATCTTCATAGAGATGAGTGCTGCGACTGAGACGATAAAGCCGTCGATCAACAACACACAGCCGCGCGCGGAGGCTTCGAGGATCGCGCCTACCAAGGCAGCAATTTCGGTACCGCCGAATTCGGCCAGAGTCTCCAGCACGTCCAAGGCTTGCGGCACCCGCGCACTCGCCCGCGCGAGCACGTGCTGCTTGTGGATCAGGCCCTCGTCATCCAAGCCCGTGCCGCGTCCGACGCAGTGCTCAAGCGCAATATCAGTGAGCCGGTGCATCAGCAGCGCCGCGCTTGCGGTGTTGCCGATACCCATTTCGCCCAACACGAAGAGGTTGGTGCCACGCGCCACATGACGGGCCACCGCGTCCCGCCCCGCCTGCATAGCCGCGCTGCATACGTCGCGGTGCATGGCGGCTTGACGCACGTAATTTTGCGTGCCAAATACCACCTTGCTCACCCGCAAATTGGGGTGTGGCTGCAAAGGGATCGCCACGCCAACATCGACCACCGCAAGCCCCAAGCCGAAGGTGCGTGCAAAGACGTTGATCGCGGCCCCTCCGGCCAAAAAGTTGGCGACCATTTGTGCGGTGACTTCTTGCGGAAAAGCGGAGATGCCTTCAATCGCCGCACCGTGATCGCCCGCGAACACGAGCACCTGCGGGCGCTCGATTTTGGGGCTCAGCGTGCGTTGGATCAAGCCCACCTGCAAGGCTAACTCTTCGATGCGACCCAGCGCGCCCAGCGGCTTGGTTTTGCCGTCCAGCTTGGCTTGCAACTCGAATTGCAGGTTCGCCACCAGTGGGCTCATTTATTCAGGCTTCCAGCCGAGGGTGAAAAAGAGGCCGCGCGGGGTGGTGTTGTAGCCGTCCACCAGCTGGTACTTGCGGTTGAAGGCATTTTCCAGCTTAGCGGTCACGTAAACATTTTTGGCCAAGTCGTAGCGCGCCAAAAGATTGAAAACTTCATACGAGCCCAACATTTTTCGGGTGAAAAGATTGATGTCGGTGTCAGGCCGCTGCCCGCTGGCCTGAAACTCGCCGCCCACCCGCAACGCACCAAAACTCTTGTGGGCTGAAAACGAGCCATAGGCCTTGGCACGGCGCACGCCCTGCAACTCCACCGCGCCGGGTTCCTGTTCCACCGGGTCTTGCAAGGTAAGCGCGGCACGCAGATCAACCCCTGCCAATGTGCCCGCGTAAGAAAGCTCCAGCCCATGGTTTTCGGCATTGCGGGTGTTGCGCACTCGGCCGGCGTTGAAGGTAATCGCGTCTTGATATTTGGTATTGAACCACACGGCACGCAGCAGGCCGGGCGCACCCGCGTACTGCACACCGGCTTCCCAAGAGCGCGAACGCTCGGGTTTCAGGAGCGCGTCGCCGCCAAAGCCGTAAAGGTCAAAAAAAGTCGGTGCGCGAAAGGCGTTGGAAACCGACGCGGTGAGTCGCCAAGCATTGGTCAAGTCGTAGCCGTAGCCCAGAAATCCGGTGGTGGCACGACCAAAGTCGCTGTAGCGCTCGGTACGCAAATTGGCTTGTAGCGCATGCCGCTCGATCCGCCCTTCGTAGCCTGCGCGCCAGGCGTGGTTGGTGCGCGTGCGGTCGCTGGCAAGAAAGCTGTTGGTCAAGTTTTGGCGCAAAAAGTCATAACCCCCCGATAGCGTGTGATGCGGACTCAAGGCCACGCGATTGCTCCAGCCCAACTCTTGGTTGCGCGTTTTTGAGCGCGAAGTCACGTTGCTGTTGAGTGAGTCGGCAGCACGGTCAGTGCCTTCCGAAACGGTAATCGTGCTGCGCCAAGCATCGGTGAAACGCGCGCTCCAGAAGGCGCTGGCTGCGCCCAAGTTTTGCGCCTGAGCATTGCGGTCAGTGCGCAGACCAAAAGAAGAGTCGTAGTCGGCTTTGCCGCGAGCCGCATACAGCCGCCCGCCGATCTCGTGCGCGGCATTGATGTGGTGCGAGAGCGACAGCGCAGCGCTGGTGTTTTTATAAGCATCGTCGTCCGGGTTGGCCGCTGCTGCCCGCGTCGCGTCGATCGCCGAAAAGCCGGTGGTTTTGTAGCCAGAGAGGACCAACGAAAAGCGGGTCGCGCCCTCGTTGACGGCACCACTCACCCCGCCAGACGCTGCTGCCGTGCCGCGACTGCCCAGCGTGGCCTGCGCATTCACCGCCAGCGGCCCACGGCCCTGCTTGGTGAAGATCTGGATGACGCCACCGATTGCGCCAGCGCCATGGACCGATGAAACGTTGCCACGCACAATTTCAATGCGCTCAACTTCGGCCAGCATGATGTGCTGGAGCGCGGTGGAACCAAAGGCAGCATCTTGAATGCGCACACCGTCCACCAGCACGAGCGTTTGGTTGCCCCGCCCGCCGCGCATAAAGAGGCTGGTGACCGAGCCAAGCCCACCGTTTTGACTCATTTCAAACCCAGCCTCGCGCCTGAGCAGCGAAGCTAAATCTGCCGACTGCGAATCGCGAATCTCTTTTTCGGTGAGAACGGTGGTGTGGGCGATTGCGTCACGCACCTTTTGCTCATTTTTTGTGGCGGTGACGACCACTTCGTTGACCGGCGTGATGGCAGCTGGTGATGCCGATTGTGCAATTGCCGGGTTACTCGCGTACACGAGAAAAGCAATACCAATCACAAGCGCAGCGCCTGATTGACGCAGTTGGATAAGCGAATTCATTGCGGGGTAGTCCTTCCAGATTGTCGGGCGAAGCATCCCCGCTTCACCCTGTTCAAAGAGCGCGCAGGTTTACACCTTGGCGCGCGGCATGGTCTCGGCCGGTCTCCGGGCTGGCGCTGTGCGGAACTCCGGCCTTCCCACATGATTTCTCACGCAGTGGCCGTTACTGGAATTCCGAAAAAACGCTTACCGTTGCGGGGGCAGCGCAGGTTGGCTTGGCGGCTAGATGACCGTGGCAGCTTCCTGCTTCCCGTTTCACCGCCGCGCTGTTGAAAGGCGCGGCGACACCGAAACTTAATACAAATTGTAGCAAACCAGGTTGACGTTAACGTCAACCTGGTGGCCGCGTCAGTGCGTCGCCCTTGCGGCGGTTGCAAAAAAGCATCAAAGCTGCGTAGAAAGAACTTTATGTAAACACCGCAAGCCCTTGACGATTCAAGGAAATTCCCTGAAGATGCTTTGATGTTTTCTGATTTGCCCGCCCTTGAATCCAAAGTCCAGCAGTTGGTGGAGATGTACGCGCGTGCGCGCGACGAAAATCAGTCGCTGCGCACCCGGGTCATCACGCTGGAAGGCGAAAACAAAGGCTTGACCGAGAAGGTTGCCGCTGCACGCAACAAGGTCGAAGGCCTGCTCGCCAAGCTGCCAACGCAATAGCGCCCAC
Organism: Burkholderiales bacterium; assembly: GCA_031362865.1. Taxonomy (GTDB): domain Bacteria; phylum Pseudomonadota; class Gammaproteobacteria; order Burkholderiales; family JAEUOS01; genus JANLTH01. Next base: position 39,170 of record JANLTH010000004.1, read on the forward strand.
TTCACCCCATGGCAACGAGCAAATCCGTCAAGTCAGCCGGCATCACAGCAGCGAGTGCGCCGCAGCTTAAAAACCTCGACATCAAAATTCTCGACCGTGAGTACAAGGTCGCGTGCCGCGACGATGAGAAAGACAGCCTGCTGATCGCCGCTGCCTACCTCGACAAGAAAATGCGGGAGGTCAAAGAGGCGGGCAAAATCGCGGGCACTGATCGCATCGCGGTGATGGTGGCGCTCAATCTGGCCCACGAACTTCTAACCGCAAAGACCCCTGGCGGGTTTGACATTGGCGAAGCCCAGCGTACAATTTCTTCCATGCACTCGTTGATCGACAACGCGATTGCGTCGCAAGAGAAGTTGTTTTAGCTGGTGTGAATCCTCGATTTGATTGTTGGGATTCGCACGAACTAAAGCGAAATCCCTGAAGTGTTCGAGGCTATCGGCTATTCCTTGAACCAATTTTGTAGTTAAAGCTGCTGGATATCGAAACTGCTGTTGTGCGCGTCCCCTGTTTCAACTTCGAGAGAAGTCAAAACCTGCCGGATGATCCTGATGCGGTTTCACGAGGCGGCTGACCTGATACCCTCTGGTTTTCAGGATCTCACGGTAGTCACGGCACATTCGGGGCCTTAGGATTAACGAAACTAACCGTGGTCTGAAGGCGCGCCTAAAACCGCGCCTTTTGTTTTTTTAAAACGCACGGAGCATGCAAGATGAATCACTGGTTGATGAAGTCGGAACCCGACGAAATTTCGATTGACGATCTTGCCCGCATGGGCGCGGTGCCTTGGTTTGGCGTACGCAACTATCAGGCCCGCAACTTCATGCGCGACCAGATGAACCTGGGTGACAAGGTATTTTTCTACCATTCGAGCTGCCCGGAGCCTGGCATTGCCGGGCTGGCAGAAGTATCGGCGATGGCATTTCCGGATGCCTACCAGTTCGACAAAAAAAGCAAATACTACGATGCCGCCGCCACCCAGGAAAACCCGCGCTGGTGGAACGTGGAAGTCAAATTCGTCAAAAAGACCAAGCTGCTCAGCCTGCAGACGCTGCGCGACACACCCGAACTGGAAGACCTCACCATTCTGAAACGCGGCAACCGCCTCTCGATCACGCCGGTTGAAAAGCAGCACTGGGATTTCATCACCAAGCGCCTGCTCAAGTCGTTGAGCTCGGTGCTCAACTAGAGTGACCGAGTCGCTCCCCGTCGTCGTCGCCTATGGTTTAGCCTACCTGACTGCGGGGGCCTTGGTCGGCTTTTTGGCCGGCTTGCTCGGCATCGGCGGTGGCATGACGCTGGTGCCCATTTTGGCGGCCTTGTTCAAGCTGCAAGGCTTGTCGGCAGACCATATCGTGCATTTGGCACTGGCCACGTCGATGGCATCAGTCGTGTTTACCTCCTCCTCTTCGGTGCGCGAGCATCACAAGCTGGGTGGGGTGGATTGGGCGCTGGTTAAAAGCCTCGCACCTGCGATGGTGCTGGGTAGCTTGATTTCGACCATCGGCTCCGCATTCGTCGCCCAGCGCTGGCTGGCACTGGCCTTCGCAGTGATTGTGTACGCGGGGGCGACCCAAATTTGGCTGGGCAAAAAACCGTCTGCGCAGCGCGGCCTGCCAAGCACTTGGGTGCTTGGCGTGATCGGCTTGGTAATCGGCCTGATTTGTGGGGTAGTCTCAGCGGGTGGCGCGTTTTTGACCGTGCCGCTCATGCTCTATTGCGGAATCGCCATGCCCCGCGCGATTGGCACCGCGGCGGCGGTCGGCATTCCTGTGGCTTTCGCTGGGATGATCGGCTGGATTGTTGCAGGCGCTACCGTGAGCGGGCTACCGGCCTACTCGATCGGCTTCGTGTACTTGCCAGCGTTGCTGCCGTTGGTGGCGGCCAGCGTCGTTCTCGCGCCCTTCGGCGCGCGGCTCTCGCACAAACTGCCGGTTCACATGCTCAAGCGCATCTTTGCCGCTTTTCTGTACATCCTCGCCACCAAAATGCTGATTAGCTACGTCTGATCGCGCTGGCATCGGACGCTGCCCGCGCCGGTCAATGGGTTGGTAGCGGGTGCGAGCGCAGCAATGCGAGCAACTGGGCAATTTCTGCGCGCTGCTGGCGGCGGTCAACAATCATGTCCACCGCGCCTTTGGAGAGCAAAAATTCGGCACGCTGAAAGCCTTCCGGCAGCTTTTCGCGCACGGTTTGCTCGATGACCCGCTGCCCGGCAAAGCCGATCAAAGCGCCCGGTTCGGCGATCACTACGTCGCCTAAAAAGGCAAAACTGGCCGAGACACCGCCGGTGGTGGGGTCGGTCAGTACGCTGATGTAGGGCAGTTTGTGGTCGGCCAGCTTGACGAGCGAGGCGGTGGTCTTGGCCATTTGCATCAGCGAAAGCAAGCCCTCTTGCATGCGTGCGCCGCCCGAAGCGGTGAAACATACAAACGCCAACTTTTGCTCAACCGCCACCTGAACGCCGCGCACAAATCGCTCGCCAACCGCTGAACCCATGGTGCCGGCCATAAAGTCAAAATCCAGCGCAGCAACCACCACGCCCACTCCCTGAATCGCCCCTTGCATCACCACCAAGGCCTCGGTTTCGCCACTGGTTTTTTCGGCATCGCTCAAGCGCTGGCTGTAGCGTTTAGTGTCTTTAAAACGCAAGGTGTCAATCGGCCGCACCTCGGCCCCAATCTCAAAGCGGTCTTCGGCATCGAGCAGTTGGTCAAGCCGCGCACGCGCGCCCATGCGCATGTGGTGGCTGCACTTTGGGCAAACGTGGCAGTTCTTTTCCAAATCTTCGGCATACAGCACAGCTTCGCAGGCCGGGCATTTGAGCCACAGCCCTTCAGGCACGCTTTTTAGCTTGGCACCGCCTTGCGATTGGATGCGCGGCGGCAAAAGCTTGTCAAGCCAGCTCATGCTTTGATCTCGTCGAGCGCGGTGCGAATGCCACGCAGAAATGCCGCCACATTGGCGATGGCATCGGCACGCGGCGAGGCTTCAATTTCCTGCACGAGGCGCGAGCCGATCACGACCGCGTCGGCGATGCGCCCGAGCGCTTTCGCGGTCGCGGCATCGCGAATGCCGAAGCCCACTCCCACCGGCAAGCCACCCGCGTGAGCGCGGATCAGCGGAATGCGTGCAGCAACTTCGCTGGTATCCAAATGCCCGGCACCGGTAATACCTTTGAGCGAGACGTAGTAGATGTAGCCCGAAGCGGCCTTGCACACACGCACGATTCGCTCAGGCGTAGAGGTCGGTGCGAGCAAAAAGATCGGATCGAGCTCGACCGCCTTCATTCGCGCTGCAAACTCCTCGCACTCTTCGGGCGGGTAGTCCACCACGATCACGCCATCCGCCCCGGCGGCGCTCGCTTCGGCGGCGAAAGCGTCGACACCCATCCGTTCGATTGGATTGGCGTAGCCCATCAAGACTACCGGGGTCGTCGTATCCGTTTTGCGAAACTCGGCACACATACCCAACACGTCGCGCAAGCCCACACCGTTTTTGAGCGCGCGCTCGCCGGCCCGCTGGATCACCGGGCCGTCCGCCATCGGGTCTGAAAAAGGCACGCCCAATTCGATGATGTCGGCCCCGGCTGCGACCATGGCATGCATTAGCGGGACGGTAATGGCGCGGTCCGGGTCGCCCGACGTAATAAAGGGAATTAGGGCTTTTCTGCCAGCAGCGGCGAGCGCCCCCATTCGGCCTGCGATTCTTGACATGGCGCGACTCCTAGAGTGTCAAACCGGACTTTTCAGCCACGGTATGCATGTCTTTGTCACCCCGGCCAGACAAATTGACCAGCAGAATTTTATCGGCGCTCAGCGTCGGCGCAAGCTGCATGGCGTAAGCCACGGCATGGCTAGACTCGAGTGCAGGGATGATTCCCTCGGTACGACATAGCGTATGAAATGCCTTGAGCGCTTCATCATCGGTTACCGGCACGTATTCAGCGCGACCGGTGTCTTTGAGCCACGCATGCTCGGGGCCAACGCCCGGGTAATCCAAACCTGCGGAGATCGAATGGGTTTCGATGATCTGGCCGTTTTCGTCTTGCAGCAAATAGGTGCGGTTGCCGTGCAGCACGCCCGGCGAGCCAGCCGTCAAAGAGGCCGCATGCTTGCCACTGGCAATGCCCGAACCGGCGGCTTCAGCCCCGATCAGGCGCACGCCGGTTTCGCGAATGTAGGGGTGAAAAATGCCCATCGCATTGGAACCCCCGCCGACACAGGCAATCACCGCGTCGGGCTGGCGACCGGCCTGCTCGGGCATCTGCAGCTTGCATTCTTTGCCGACAACCGAATTGAAGTCGCGCACCATCATCGGGTAGGGATGCGGCCCGGCCACCGTACCGATAATGTAGAAGGTGTGTTCGACGTTGGTGACCCAGTCGCGCATGGCTTCATTGAGAGCGTCTTTGAGGGTTTTTGAACCACTCTCAACCGGCACCACCGTTGCCCCCAGCAGCTTCATGCGGTAGACGTTTTGCGCTTGGCGCTTGATGTCTTCCGATCCCATGTAAACCACGCACTCCATGCCGTAACGGGCCGCCACGGTGGCGGTGGCAACGCCGTGCTGCCCGGCCCCGGTTTCAGCGATGACGCGCTTTTTGCCCATGCGGCGCGCCAGCAGCGCTTGGCCCACGGTGTTGTTGACCTTGTGGGCACCGGTGTGATTGAGGTCTTCACGTTTGAGGTAAATCTGCGCACCGCCACAGTCGCGCGAGAGCCGCTTGGCGTGATAAATCGGCGAAGGGCGGCCGACATAATGCTTCAGTTCGTACTCAAACTCGGCCACAAATTCAGGGGCGAGGCGGGCGGCATCATAGGCCGCGTTGAGCTCCGCCAAGGCGTGCATCAGCGTTTCAGAGACAAAGGTGCCGCCATAGGGGCCGAAATGGCCGCGCGCATCGGGAAAGTTGTAGACCGAAAAATCGGTCGGCAGATCATTCATTTTCATCGGGAGGTCCTTAAGGTTTAGAGGCTGCGAACGTGCGGATCAAGATATTGAGCTCTGATCGGCGGCGTGGACCGCAGCAACGAATTGGCGCATCAGCGTGGCATCTTTGATGCCTTTGGC
>JANLTH010000037.1:0-13995 GCA_031362865.1 Burkholderiales bacterium
TGCGACTTATAAAAATGATGGATTTTTCGTCGAATCGAGGCGCAAAGCACAGTCATAGTTCCACTATGACGAGCATTTGCAACGACGAGTCGGCGGAAAAGACGCATTTTTAAGTCGCATTAAGTGTGCAACACTACACTAAGTACGGGCCTCCGTGCCCGTACGCTTTGATTGCTTTGCGATTTGCCACTCCCCGCCAGCGAGCACGCAGGCTCGCCCTACTCTTATTTGCCGCATGCCAGCTTCCGACTATCTTCAGCTCGACGGCATTCAAAAATCCTTCGGTGCTTTTCAGGCACTCAAAGATATTGACTTGCAGATCACGCAGGGAGAATTTTTGTGCTTTCTAGGGCCTTCGGGCTGCGGCAAAACCACGCTGCTACGCATCATCGCCGGGCTTGAAGTGCAAACCGGTGGGCGCATTACTCAAGCCGGGCGCGATATTTCTCTGCTACCGCCAGCGCAACGCGATTACGGCATCGTGTTTCAGTCGTATGCGCTATTCCCCAATTTGAACGTGGCCGACAATGTGGCCTACGGTTTGGTGAATCGTCGTCAGCCGCGTGCGCAAATTGCGGCACGGGTAGCTGAGTTGGTCAAGCTGGTGGGCTTGCCGGGCAGTGAAGCCAAGTTTCCTGCACAACTCTCCGGTGGGCAGCAGCAACGGATTGCACTGGCGCGGGCGCTGGCCACTGCGCCGGGCTTGCTGCTGTTGGACGAACCGCTCTCGGCGCTCGATGCGCTGGAGCGAGTGCGGCTACGCCAAGAAATCCGCTCACTGCAAAAAAAGCTCGGGGTCACCACCATCATGGTGACGCACGACCAGGAAGAAGCGCTCTCGATTGCCGACCGAATTGTGGTGATGAACCACGGTGTGATCGAGCAGATCGGCTCGCCAATGGAGGTTTATCGCGAACCCTCCTCGCCGTTCGTCGCCGATTTTGTTGGCAAGGTGAATGTGCTGGAGGGCGAAGTACTACCTAGCGAAAGTGGGATGGGGCGCGTGCGGATTGGGCAGCACACTTTTGCAGCTAGCGGTGAGACCGGTATGCCGCGTGCCGTGAAGGTGTATTTGCGCCCCGAAGACGTGCTCGCCCGCCCATTGCCGGAAGGTGATCCAAACGTGATTGAGGCCACCATCGAGAAACTGGAGTTCCTCGGCTCTTACTCGCTGGTGCGGGTCACGAGCGCGGCGTTGGGCACACAAAAACTGACCGTCTACCTATCACTCAACTACTTGGCTGAGCAGGAGCTGGCCGTGGGCAGTACGCTGCGCTTGCGCATCCTGCCGGATCGCATGCGCTTTTTCTAGGGCGAACGCTTAGCCGTGAGCACAGCCACCCTTGTCCGCTCCCAGCGCGTGGTGCGTCAGCGTGTACCTGCGACTGATCGCGTCGCGCACGCCGCCTTGCTGTTGATCGTGCTGCTGCTCGTGGCGTTTTTGGCGCTGCCATTGCTGGCAATTCTGGCCAAGGCGGTTCAGGGCCAGGGCGATGCTGAGGGCCAGTTTGTGGGCCTGGCCAATTTCACCAGCTATCTTGCCACCCCAGCCTTGCTGCAATCGCTATGGAACAGCATTTGGGTCTCGCTCTTGGTGACCGTGATTACGCTGCCGATTGCGTTTGGCGCGGCCTATGCGTTAACCCGCAGCTGTATGCCTTTCAAGGCGCTGTTTCGCACCATCACGCTGATTCCGCTGTTGGCCCCGTCGTTGCTGGCGGCGATTTCATTGATCTACTGGTTTGGCAACCAAGGCGCCGCCAAAGGGCTATGGACGGCGCTAGGCTTTAGCTCCATTTATGGCGCACCGGGCATTGTGTTAGCTGAAGTGTTTGCGGTATTTCCGCACGCGCTGATGATTTTGGTGACCGCGCTGTCACTCGCCGATGCCAGGCTCTACGAAGCGGCTGACGCGCTGGGCACCAGCACGGCCCGCAAATTTTGGACCATCACCCTGCCGGGCGCTAAGTACGGCATTGTCTCTGCAGCATTGGTTGCCTTCACCTTAGTGGTGACCGACTTTGGGATTCCGAAGGTGATTGGCGGCAATTTCAATGTGCTGGCCACCGATGTCTTCAAGCTGGTGATCGGCCAGCAAGACTTCCAAAAGGGCGCAGTGGTGGCTTTTCTGTTGCTGTTCCCTGCCGTACTGACCTTCGTGGTTGATTGGTTCGTGCAGCGCAAACAAACCGCCATGCTCACCGCGCGCGCCGTGCCCTATCGCCCAAAACCCGCGCCAGGCTTTGATCTTGCGATGGGTGGCTATTGCGCCGTGGTGGCTGCTCTGATGCTGGCGATGTTGGGCATGGCGATCTTCGCCTCGTTCGCCAGCTTCTGGCCCTACAACCTCACCCCCAGCCTGAAACACTATCTGTTCGGCATTGTCGATGGTGAGGTAGGCGGGGCATTTGTCAACAGCATCAAGATGGCGGCGGGCACCGCCTTTTTCGGTACCGCGTTGGTATTTGCTGGGGCTTATCTGCTGGAAAAAACCCGCGGGCTCGATTGGGCGCGGCCTGCGGTGCGCTTGCTCGCCATGCTGCCGATGGCCGTGCCAGGCTTGGTGCTGGGCTTGGGCTATATCTTCTTTTTCAACATGGCCGAAAACCCCTTGAATGGCATGTATCAGACCATGCCGCTGTTGATTTTGTGCACCATCGTGCACTTCTACACCACTGGGCATTTGACCGCCGTCACCGCGCTCAAAGCGCTCGACAGTGAATTCGAGTCGGTGTCAGCCTCACTCAAAGTACCTTTTTACAAAACTTTTTGGCGCGTTACGCTGCCGATTTCAACCCCGACGTTGGTCGATATTGCGCGCTACTTTTTTATCAACGCAATGACCACCATTTCTGCCGTAGTCTTTCTTTATTCGCCCGCCACCAAAGTGGCCTCGATTGCGATTTTGAATCTCGACGAAGCCGGAGAAATGGGTGCGGCAGCGGCGATGGCGATTTTGATTGGCATTGTTTCTCTGCTAGCCACGCTGCTTTTTACTTTGCTGGGCTGGTGGGTGGACCAGCGCACCCAGGCGTGGCGCACCACGGCACGCTGAATAACCAGGAGTTCGAGGAGTTCGAGGAGTTCGAAATGGATCGCGACAAAATACTTCTTACGCCGGGGCCGCTCACGACCACGCTGCGCACCAAGCTTGCCATGCTCAAAGATTGGGGCTCGTGGGACAGCGATTTCATTGCCGTCACAGCGCGGTTGCGGGAGCGCCTGCTCGCCATCATTCACGGCGCAGGCAGCCATGTGGTCGTGCCTTTGCAAGGCAGCGGCACTTTTAGCGTTGAAGCGGCGGTGGCTACAGTTGTGCCGCGCGACGGCCACGTGCTGGTGCTCGATAACGGGGCTTATTGCAAACGGGCCGCCAAACTCACCAGCTTGATGGGGCGGCGTGCCACCTCGATTGGCTTTGCGGATGACGCGGCGGTCGATCCCGCCACTCTCGAAGCCGCGTTGCAGGCCGACCCAAGCATCAGCCATGTTGTATTGATTCACTGCGAAACTGGCGCTGGCGTGCTCAACCCCTTGCAAGCAGTCGCCGACGTGTGCGCGCGCCACGGCAAGGGCTTGATCGTTGATGCCATGAGCTCGTTTGCGGCCATCGAGATTGATGCGCGCAAAACGCCATTTGACGCACTCATTGCGGCCAGCGGTAAATGCCTGGAAGGTGTGCCCGGGATGGGCTTTGTGTTCATCCGTAAAGCGGTACTCGATCAATGCGCCGGGCGTAGCCAATCGCTGGCGATGGACTTACACGACCAATACGTCTACATGGAAAAAACCGGTCAATGGCGCTTTACACCACCCACGCATGTGATGGTCGCGCTGGACGAGGCGGTGGCGCAATTTGAAGAAGAAGGCGGGCAGCTCGCGCGGCTGACGCGCTACACCGCCAATTGCGCGGCGTTGCTGCAAGGCATGTGGGCGCTTGGTTTTACGCCCTTTCTCAAACCCGAGATTCAAGCCCCGATCATCGTCACTTTTCATGCTCCAGGCGACGCGCGCTACGAGTTCAAAACTTTTTACGCGCGTGCTCGCGAGCATGGCTTTTTGCTCTATCCGGGCAAACTCACGCAGTCAGAAACCTTTCGTGTCGGCTGTATCGGCGCGATTGGTGTGAGTGAAATGCGCCAAGCGGTGCAGGCAGTTGGCTTGGCATTGAGCGACATGGGCATTGCTTCAGGAGCGAGGTGAGCAAATGGCTAAGAAAATTGATCCGTTAGCGGTGGTGCGTCAATCGGCGCACGGCAAGGTCAAGGTCGCGGTGAGCGATATCGACGGAATTTTGCGCGGCAAGTATCTGCACAAAGACAAATTCTTTGGGGCAGTCGAAGGCGGATTTGGCTTTTGCGACGTCGTGCTCGGTTGGGACGCGCATGACAACTGCTATGACAACACTACGGTTACGGGCTGGCAGCATGGCTTTCCTGATGCACTGGCGCGACTCGATCTTTCAACCCACCGCCAGGTGCCGTGGGATAACGGGGTCGATTTTTTCTTGGGCGAATTCGTCAACCCTGACGGCAGCCCCCACCCAGTGTGCCCGCGCCAAACCCTGAAGCGCGTGCTCAAGCGCGCTGAGAAGCTCGGGCTTTTGCCGATGGCCGGGATGGAATTTGAATGGTTCAATTTTTCTGAAACACCGCAATCGTGGGCTGCCAAAAAAGGCGTCGGGCCAGAAACGATTACTCCCGGCATGTTTGGCTATTCGCTCTTGCGCATGGCTGACCAGCGCGGCTTTTTCAACGCTTTGATGGACGAGATGTTGGCCTTTAAAGTGCCCATCGAAGGCTTGCATACCGAGACCGGCCCTGGCGTGTATGAGGTAGCAATCACTTTTTCAGAGGCGCTCGAAGCGGCAGACCGTGCGATCCTCTTTAAAACCGGCGCGAAAGAAATCGGCAAGCGCTTCGGGGTCATGCCCAGCTTTATGGCCAAGTGGAGCCAGCAGTATCCCGGCTGTAGCGGACACATTCATCAATCCATGTCGGATGGAAAGAAAAATCTCTTTTACGATGCCAAAGCGCCGCGCAAGATGAGCAAGTTGTTCGAGAGCTATCTGGCCGGCCAAGTGGCTTGCCTGATGGAGTTTGCACCGATGTTTTGGCCCACCATCAACAGCTACAAGCGCTTGGTCGATGGCTTTTGGGCACCAGTCAAACCCACTTGGGGAATCGATAACCGCACCGCCAGCTTTCGGGTGATTGCGGGCAGCCCCAAAGCGACACGCCTTGAAACCCGCTGCCCTGGCGCCGATGTGAACCCCTATCTGGCGATGGCCGCAGTAATCGCGGCTGGCCTGCACGGTGTGGAGAAAGGCTTGAAGCTCACCGCCCCGCCAATTACCGGCACTAACCAGGGGGCCGAGAACATTCCGCGTGCGCCGCGCAACCTGGCCGAAACCACGCGCAACTTTCGCACCTCCGATATTGCCCGCGACTGGCTGGGCGACACCTTCGTTGACCATTTCGCAGCAACTCGTGACTGGGAACACCGCCAATGGCAAGACGCGGTGACCGATTGGGAATTGAAACGCTACTTTGAGATTATTTGACGCTCGCCTTGACGGCATGCGCGCCATGTAACCAGACCACTCTAAACAACTGATTTCATCATGAACCTTTCCTCCTTCGCCTTTCCTACCCCCATTAAATTCGGCGCAGGTACGCGCAAGCTAGTGGCCGACCACCTGCGTGAAGCGGGCTGCAAGCGCCCACTGATCGTGACTGATCGTGCCCTGGCCGCCCTGCCGGTTTTGGCCGAGTTCAAATCCCATCTCGCAGGCTTGCAGCTGGCTGTGTTTGATGGCGTTTTCGGCAACCCCACCTGCTCGCAAGTGATGGCGGGGGCCACCGCGTTCAAGGCCCATGAAGCTGACTGCATCATCGGCTTTGGCGGCGGGGCGGCTCTCGATGTCGCCAAGGTGGTGGGGGTGGCGGCCACGCACGCTGGCGACATTTTGGAATACGTGTGGGACCACCCGCAGGTGCGCGCGATTGACCGGCCCCTACCTTATATGGTGGCATTGCCGACAACTTCCGGTACTGGCTCTGAGGTGGGGCGTTCGAGCGTGGTTTCTGAGAACGACACGCATGTCAAGCGGGTGATTTTTTCGCCGAAAATTTTGGCGCGCATGGTGTTCGCCGACCCTGAGTTGACTTTCGGTCTGCCGCCCGCGATTACTGCGGCGACCGGCATGGATGCGCTGACCCACAACGTAGAAAGCTATCTCTCGCCTGCCTACCACCCGCTGTGTGACGGCATCGCGCTTGAGGGTACGCGGATCGCGGCGCGGGGCTTGGCCATGGCGGTACGCGAGCCCAACAATCTGGCGGCGCGCGGCGACATGATGATGGCCTCGATGATGGGGGCGATTGCCTTTCAGAAAGACTTGGGTGCCGTCCATTCCTGCGCACATGCCTTGGGCGCGGTGAACGACATGCACCATGGCCTGGCCAATGCGTTGATGATCGACACTGTGCTGGCGTGGAACTATGAAGCCGCCCCCGACAAATTTGCCGAATTGGCCCATGTGTGCAAAGTCGCAGGCGGCGGCGCGGCGTTTGTGCCGTGGCTTACGCAATTGAAGGTGCAGATTGGCATTGTCGGCGGAATCGCGGCGCGGGGCGTGACTGCGGCGCATCTGCCGCGTCTGGTTGAAATCGCCACCGCAGACATTTGCCACCAAACCAATCCGCGCCCTTGCACCTCAACTGACTTCGAGCGCCTCTTTAAGGCAGCGCTGGCAGTATGACCGTGCCTCAAGATCGCCTCAAAATCGGCATCAGCGCCTGCTTTTTCCATGCCGACGAGCAGCGCCCGATTTTCAAAGGCAAAACTTTGCAGTACGTCGAGCAGTCGATTGCGCACTGGCTCATGTCGGGTGGCGCACTGCCGGTGATGATTCCCTCCCCGGTCGGTGACACGGCGCGAGGTGACGTAACGGTTGACGACTACGCGCATTGGCTGGACGGCCTGCTACTTGAAGGTGGCTCTGATGTGTGGCCCGGCAGCTACGGCGAATCGCCGATGAAGCCGGAGTGGGGCGGCGACCGGGTGCGTGACGAGTACGAAAAGGCGCTTACGATGGCATTTGTCGCAGCGGGCAAGCCGGTATTTGGCGTCTGCCGCGGCTTGCAGATGATTAACGTCGCTTTTGGCGGCACGCTCTATCAAGACATCGCCACCCAGCAACCCTTGGCGGTGCAGCACCGTGACGCGACGACTTATGATCGCAATTTGCACCCGATTGAATGCGTGTCCGGTTCGCACTTGGCGCAGTTGCTCGTGGCACAAACCAGCCGTATCACCAACAGCATTCACCATCAGGGCATCAAAGATCTGGCCCCCGGCTTCACGGTCGAAGCGCGCTGCCCCAGCGACGGCATCATCGAGGCCATTCGCCACACCGGCGACGCCTGGGTCGCTGCGGTGCAATGGCATCCTGAGTTTCATCGCAGCGAGCTTGGCACTTTGAACGACCAGGCGATTCTCGATGACTTTTTACAGGCAGCATTTCGCGCGCGCCTGAAGGTCGGCCACGCAGGATAGCCAACCCGGCAAGCCCGACCGGGTAAAGCGCTTGCTGCGTCGCAGCAATGCCTCACACTTAAAAAATTCATCGGCCGCAGCACCGTTGGGCAGGACTAGTCTTGGCTGTTTCGCTCAATTTCTTGTGCTACCACCTTGAAGGAATCGTTTGGGCGTAGTAAAACGTGAAGCGCCTAGATTCGCATAGTTTGGATCAGGTAGTGTGGTGTAGCTTAGTGACCAGACCCAAGGAGTGAGACATGACAAACAAAATTACCGGTATCGCAGCGGCGCAACCGCGTAGCGCACGGCGCAACTTTTTGGTCGGCGCGAGTGCCACAGCGGTGGCCGGCGGCGCGCTGATCGCGGCGGGTTCCTCCAAAGTCGGGCGTACTCCGGTCAAAACCACCAAGGCGGTGCCTCAAGGCTTGGGCTATCACGAGTCGGCGCATGTGCGGAACTACTACCGCACCGCCCAGGTTTAGTCTCCCTTTTTCGACAAAGGAATTATCATGTTGCTGACCAGAAAATCCACTGGCACGGATGCCGCACGCGCTGCTTCAGGCGTGCATTCGCTGTCACGCAGTCTGGGCCACGTCCTCAATCGCACCATCGACCGGCGGGCTTTTTTGAAGCGCTCCGGCTTGGGCGTTGGTGCAGGCGCATTCGCCGCACAATTGCCCTTCAACATGATCGGCACGGCCAAAGAAGCCAAGGCGCAAGCTGCGGCGGGCGACAAAATTGAGATCAAGCGCTCAATTTGCACGCACTGCTCGGTGGGTTGCGCCTTCGATGCCACGGTGAAAAATGGCGTATGGATTCGCCATGAGCCAGTGTTTGATTCCCCAATCAATCTGGGCGCGCACTGCGCCAAGGGCGCATCGATCCGCGAGCACGGCATGACGGAGCATTCGCATCGCCTGAAGTATCCGATGAAGCTCGATACCGCCACCGGCAAATACAAGCGCATCGACTGGAACACGGCGCTGAACGAAATTGCCGCCCAAATGGAGCAGATCCGCAAAGACCACACGCCCGATTCGATTTTTGTAGTGGGCTCTTCCAAGCACAACAACGAGCAAGCCTACCTGCTGCGCAAGTGGGTTTCGCTCTTGGGTACGAACAATTGCGACCACCAGGCGCGCATTTGCCACTCGACCACGGTCGCTGGCGTTGCCAACACCTGGGGCTATGGCGCGATGACCAATTCGTACAACGATATGCAAAACACCAAGTGTGCGATGTATATCGGTTCGAACGCGGCCGAGGCTCACCCGGTCTCGATGCTGCACATGCTGCACGCGAAAGAAACCGGCGCCAAGCTGATCGTGGTCGATCCGCGCTTCACCCGCACGGCTGCCAAGGCCGACGACTATGTGCGCATCCGCTCCGGCACGGACATTCCTTTCCTCTTCGGTTTGATCCACCACATCTTCAAAAACGGCTGGGAAGACAAGAAATACATCAATGATCGCGTCTATGGCATGGACAAGATCAAAGAAGAGGTGATGGCCAAGTGGGGCCCGAAAGAAGTTGAAGAAGCCTGCGGTGTGCCCGAAGCGCAAATGGTTAAAGTGGCCGAAATGCTGGCCAAAAACAAGCCCTCGACCATCGTCTGGTGCATGGGCCAGACCCAGCACACGATTGGCAACGCGATGGTGCGCGCCTCGTGCATCTTGCAGCTGGCATTGGGCAACATCGGCGTATCTGGCGGCGGTGCCAACATTTTCCGTGGCCACGACAACGTGCAAGGTGCTACCGACGTGGGCCCGAATCCTGACTCGTTGCCCGGCTACTACGGCCTGGCCACTGGCTCATGGAAGCATTTCGCCAACGCCTGGAATGTCGATTATGATTGGATCAAAGGACGCTACGCCTCGCAAGCACTGATGGAGCGTTCCGGCACGACCGTATCGCGCTGGATTGACGCGGTGATGGAGTCGGACGACAAGCTTGACCAAGAAAAAGCGCTCAAAGCAATGATTTACTGGGGCCACGCACCGAACTCGCAAACGCGCGGTCCAGAAATGAAAAAAGCGATGGACAAGCTTGAGATGATGGTGGTGATCGACCCCTATCCGAGCGCCACTGCGGCGATGATCGCCATGCCCTCCACCGAGCGCAATCCCAAGCAGGCTGTCTATTTGCTGCCGGCTTCGACTCAGATGGAATGTGCTGGCTCGGCCACGGCCTCGAACCGCTCGCTCCAGTGGCGTGAAAAGATCATTGAACCGCTGTTTGATTCGCTCAATGACCACATGATCATGTACGAATTAGCCAAGCGCTTGGGCTTTGCGGATCAACTGGTCGGCAAGCGCAATGGCAAGCAAAACATCGCGGTTGTCAAAGCCAAGATGAACATGGAAGAGCCGGTGGTCGAAGACATCCTGCGCGAAATCAATCGCAGCGTTTGGACCATTGGTTACACCGGGCAATCGCCCGAGCGCCTGAAGCTGCACATGAAGAACATGCACACCTTCGACGTAAAGACCCTGCGCGCCAAAGGCGGGCCTTGCGATGGTGACTACTTCGGTCTGCCATGGCCGTGCTACGGCACGCCGGAAATGAAGCACCCCGGTTCGCCCAATTTGTATGACACCTCCAAGCACGTGATGGAGGGCGGCGGCAACTTCCGCGCTAACTTCGGAGTTGAGCGCGAAGGTGTTTCGCTGCTAGCTGAAGACGGCTCGCACTCCAAGGGCGCAGACATCACGACTGGCTACCCTGAACTGGACCACGTGCTACTCAAGAAATTGGGCTGGTGGGACGAATTGTCGGAAGCGGAGAAAAAAGCTGCTGAAGGCAAGAATTGGAAGACAGACCCTTCCGGTGGCATGATTCGCGTGTTCATGAAAGGCCATGGCTGCCACCCCTTCGGCAACGCCAAGGCGCGCGCTGTGGTGTGGAATTTCCCGGACGCTGTGCCAAAGCACCGCGAGCCACTCTACTCCACCAAACCGGCGCTGGTTGCGAAGTATCCAACTCACGATGACGTGAAAACCTTGTGGCGCGTGCCCACCTTGTTCAAGTCGATTCAAGACAAAAACATTGCTGACAAAAACCACGAAAAATTCCCCATCGTGCTCACTTCCGGGCGCTTGGTGGAGTACGAAGGCGGCGGCGAAGAAACGCGCTCCAACCCGTGGTTGGCTGAGCTGCAGCAAGACAACTTTGTCGAGATCAACCCGAAAGCAGCCAACGACCGTGGCATCAAAAACGGCGAGTACGTCTGGGTGAAATCACCTACGGGTGCGCAAATCAAGGTTAAAGCCATGGTTACCGAGCGGGTGGATGCGGACACGGCGTTTATTCCTTTCCATTTCTCCGGCTGGTGGCAGGGCAAGGACATGAAGGAGCACTACCCGGAAGGGGCCGCTCCGATTGTGCGGGGTGAAGCCGTGAACACTGCTACCACCTATGGCTATGACCGCGTGACCATGATGCAAGAGACCAAGACTACGATTTGCCAAATCGTCAAGTTCACTTAACCGCACCGATCCGAAGGAGATTGATATGGCAAGAATGAAATTTCTCTGTGATGCGGAGCGCTGCATCGAGTGCAACGGCTGCGTTACCGCCTGCAAACAGGAGCACGAAGTGCCCTGGGGCGTGAACCGCCGCCGGGTGGTCACCATCAATGACGGCGTACCGGGCGAGAAATCGATCTCGGTCGCCTGCATGCACTGCTCTGATGCACCCTGCATGGCGGTTTGCCCGGTTGACTGCTTCTACAAAACCGACGAAGGTGTGGTGCTGCACGATAAAGACCTGTGCATCGGCTGCGGCTATTGCTTCTATGCCTGCCCGTTTGGCGCGCCGCAATTCCCGCAAGCAGGTGCCTTTGGCCTGCGCGGCAAGATGGACAAGTGCACCTTCTGTGCCGGTGGCCCGGAGAAAGATCACTCGGAGAGCGAGTGGCAAAAGTATGGCCGCAATCGTTTGGCCGAAGGCAAGCTCCCAGCTTGCGCTGAAATGTGCTCAACCAAGGCCTTGCTGGGTGGTGACGGCGATGTAATTGCCGACATCTATCGCAACCGCGTGTTGAAGCGCGGCAACAAAGGCGCGGAAGCTTGGGGTTGGGGTTCAGCTTACGGCCAGCCACCGGCTCCGGCAGCGGCGCAGCCAAAGGCTTAGCAAGATGACAACGCGCATGACCAGACTTCTATGTGTTTTGGCAGCGGCGGGCATGCTCGCCGCCTGCGGCGAAAAAGGCGATGTCGTCAACTACAAACAGGGCAAGTATCAGGGCAAACCTGATACGCGCCCCTATGAAAATGCGCCTGGACCCTATGCCGGAGGCAAGTGGACGGCGGGCGACAAAGCAAGCTGGGAAACGGCGATCAAGCAGCGCCAGCAGGCGCAAAACGAGTACACCCGCGCCGAATAGGTGCGGGCGTACTTTCCACCAGCATAAGGGGTTTCGATAATGGAATCGATTCGCAAGGGCGCATCGTGGTGTTTGCTGGCGGGCGCGATGTTGCTGGGCTTACCAAGCACAGCAAGCGCACAAAACCAAACATTTGACCAAGCCATTACTGGCGAGCAGGCACAACGGCAAAAAGCCCAGCCGGGCAATAATTCACCGGTCTGGCGTGAAGTTCGCTCGGAAAAAGAACATTACACCACCGACAAAGGCCGTGAGGCTGGCGTGCTGGTGCAGGCCGGTGGCGAGACTTGGCGACGCCTGCGCAACAGTCGGGTGATTCCGATTTCGGGCTGGATTTTCACTGGCGTGCTGGCGCTGATTGCCGCTTTCTACTGCTTCAAAGGCACGGTCAAGCTGCATAGCAAGCCCACCGGGCGCACGGTACAGCGCTTTTCGACCTTTGAGCGCATGACTCACTGGACCGTGGCCGGGAGCTTCGTGCTGCTCGCTATCAGCGGCTTGGTGATGGCTTTTGGTAAATGGATCTTGCTACCCATCATCGGCCACACGCTATTCGCTTGGCTGACGATTCTGCTGAAGAACGTGCATAACTTCGTCGGCCCGCTGTTTTCTGTGGCGCTGATCGTGATGTTTTTCACCTTCATCAAAGACAACTGGCCTAAGGGCTACGACTTGCAGTGGCTGCTCAAAGGAGGCGGTTTGCTCAATGGTGAGCACGTTCCTTCCGGTAAATTCAACATGGGTGAAAAAGTGTGGTTCTGGGGCGGTGTGCTGGTGTTGGGCACCGCAGTCACCATCACCGGCTTTGTGCTCAATGAGCTGGTGCCCGGCATGGCCTACACCCGCGCCACGATGCAGCAAATGAACATCCTTCACCTGATTTTCGCGATGGCATTCATGACACTTTTTCTGGGCCATGCCTACATGGGCACTTTGGGCATGGAAGGCGCATTCAACGCGATGAAAACCGGCTACGTAGATGAAGTGTGGGCCAAAGAGCACCATGAGTACTGGTACAACGATGTCAAGGCGGTCGCGCATGCACCCGCAGCTGGTGGGGCGCTTGCCGCCACCGCAGCCCAAGCCAAGCATGACGCATAATCGAATCGTTGAATCGTCAAACAATTGCAGGAGACCGCGCCATGAAAACCAACTTTAGTCACCCTTCCACCGCCCTGCTCGCCGCGCTTGCGATTTTCTCGGGCGTAGCTTTGGCAAAATTGCCCGCACCACCTCCGGTGGACCCCGTCAAGGCTGAAGAAGCCAAAGCCAAAGCTGCTGAAACTGCCAAAGCTGGTGCTGCCTTGCAAGCGAAGTACGAAGACAAGGCAGTGGCGAATTACGCTACCAAGCTTAAGGCTGAGGGCAAGGAATTGAAACCCTATGTCGCACCCGAAGCGGCTGCACCTGCTGCTGCGACTGCTGCTCCGGCCGCTGTAGCCGCACCAGCTGCCGCAGGCCCGGCGGCGGCAGCTGGTGCGCCAAAGAAATAAGCTGCGACAGCACTCGCTGTAATCTTTTGATTTTTCCTAAAGGCGTTTCGCAATGAAAAAACAATTTCTCTTAGCCTTAACCATGTTGGCTTTCGCTACAACCGCCGGGGCACAAATCCCGAAGTCGCCGTCTACGCCTGGTGCTAAGGTCTACTTCATCAATCTGAAAAATGGTCAGGCCGTCAAAGGCCCGGTCAAAGTGGTAATGGGTTTGTCCGGCATGGGCGTCGCCCCGGCTGGCACGGATGCCGAGAGCACCGGGCATCATCACATTTTGGTCAATGTTGACAAGGTTGATGACAGCCTGCCGATCCCAATGGATGAAAAGCATCGCCATTTCGGCAAAGGCCAAACCGAAGCCGTGCTCGACCTGCCGCCCGGCAAATACACGCTGCAGTTGGCCTTCGGCGACAAGAATCACGTGATCCACAACCCGCCCGTAATGAGCGAGAAGATCACGATTCGGGTGCTCAAGGGCGCTGCGGCAAAGAAGTAAAAATCGCGAATCGTCTGAAGTAGGGCGAGCCTTAAGTGCTCGCCTTTTTATTTCTGGCGAGCACTTAAGGCTCGCCCTAC
>JANLTH010000051.1:0-12645 GCA_031362865.1 Burkholderiales bacterium
CAGCGTTGCGCAGGCGGCGGCTCGCTCCGGTGCCCTGTGCTTTACGCGCGGTGGCGATAACTTCGATTTTCATGGTGAACTCCAAAAAATGCCGGATTGAATCCAGCGTTGCAAACCGGTCCCCGCGACCAGGGACCGAAAAAACTTAAGCGGTAGGCCTACTCGATAAACAAGCTCGACACCGAGTCTTCCGAGTGAATGCGGCGAATCGTTTCAGCCAGTAATTCAGCAATCGTCAATTGGCGAATGCGCGGCTCTTTTTTTGCCGCTTCCGAAAGCGGAATCGTGTCAGTGACCACCAAGCCGTCGAGCTCGCTCTTGGAAATGCGCTCAACCGCTTGGCCTGAGAGAACCGGGTGGGTGCAGTAGGCGAGCACTTTTTTCGCGCCACGCTGCTTCAAAACTTCGGCAGCTTTACACAGCGTTCCAGCGGTATCGACCATGTCGTCCATGATGACGCAGGTGCGCCCGTCTACCTCGCCGATGATGTTCATCACCTCAGAGACATTGGCTTTGGGGCGGCGCTTGTCGATGATCGCCAGATCGCTGTCCAAGCGCTTGGCGAGCGCACGCGCACGCACCACGCCACCCACGTCGGGCGAAACTACGATCAGGTCTTCGTAATTGTGCTTCCAGACATCGCCCAGCAAAATCGGCGCGGCGTAAATGTTGTCTACCGGGATGTCAAAAAAGCCTTGAATCTGGTCGGCGTGCAAATCCATCGTGAGCACGCGGTTGACCCCGGCCGCTTCGATCATATTCGCCACCACTTTGGCGGAAATCGCGACCCGCGCCGAGCGCGGCCTGCGGTCTTGCCGGGCATAGCCAAAGTAGGGAATCGCGGCGGTAATCCGCCCCGCAGACGAGCGCTTGAGCGCATCGGCCAGCACCAGGATTTCCATCAGATTGTCGTTGGTGGGCGCGCAGGTGGATTGCAGGATAAAGACATCTTTGCCGCGCACGTTTTCCATCAACTCAACCGCAACTTCACCGTCAGAAAATTTGCCGACTTGGGCGCGCCCCATCGGGATCGCCAGACGTTTGCCCACTTCACGCGCCAATTGCGGGTTGGCGTTGCCGGTGAAAAGGGTCAGGTTGGGCATGGCCATCTCGAACCTCTAGGACGGGAAACAGCGGGCAGCAAAAACAAAAGAGCGCATGGAAACATCCAGCGCTCCGGGCGATTGCTTGCGGGCCATCAGCAACCAAATTGGCTGGGGAAGAAGGATTCGAACCTTCGCATGCCGGAATCAAAATCCGGTGCCTTAACCAGCTTGGCGATTCCCCAATTTTGTTTAGAGCGTCAGAAAACCCTACGACGCTACAAACAGAATTGCCGCCTGCCCTGCCCTACCACCCCGATTACTACGCCACTTGATGCGGATGCTGCGCCAAGCTGCACACGACTTCAACACCACAATCTGCCGCTGCCTGCTGCGCGACCATTTGAGCTTGCTCACGCGTGGCAAACGCGGCAAACACACAAGCGCCTGAACCAGACATGCGCGCGTGGCCAAACCGCGAAAGCCAGCTCAAGGCCTGCTGCACCGGCGGGTAAAGCGCCGTCGCTACAGCTTCCAGGTCATTGTGGTAAGGCTCAGCCAAAAACCCAGCAATCGACCCAGGAAAGCCCGACATTATGACAGATTTGCTGTCACGCGTCAAAGCCCCGGATCGGAAAATTTCAGCAGTCGGCACTTGGCATTGCGGCGTCAGCACCACAAACCAAGCCCGGTCTAATTTGATCGGCTGCAAGGCTTCGCCGATGCCTTCAGCGAACGCGTTGCTGCCGAAAAGGAAAAACGGCACATCCGCACCCAGCGTGAGCCCGATTTTCGCCAGCTCCGCACGCGAGAGCCCGCAATGCCATAGGTGATTGAGTGCAATCAGTGTGGTGGCAGCGTCTGAACTACCGCCGCCCAAGCCGCCGCCGATCGGCAAGCGCTTGGTAATGTGAATGCTCACTCCCTGCGATATTGCCGCCCTTGCTCGCATTTGATGCGCCGAACGAATGATTAAATCGCTCGCCTCGGGCACGCCATCGACTACCGTGGCGCGCACAATCTGCCCATCGGTGCGCGGCTCAAAGCGCAGCTCATCGCACCAGTCGATCAGCTGAAATACGCTTTGCAGCAGATGGTAGCCGTCCGCGCGCCTCCCGATAACGTGCAAAAAAAGATTGAGCTTGGCCGGTGCTTGCCAAACTTCTCCCCAGGCCGGGAATGCCGTTTGGCTCATTGACCCGGCTCCTTCCAATCGTCGATCACCAAGCGCAGCTCCAGCGTGGGTCGTCTGCTGGCCGACTCGGGCAATTGCAGCACGATGCGGCGCGGCTGCACGCTTTGCGCATCGGCATAGGTGTAGCTGACCTGCCAGCCGTTTTGCTGGATTTCCGTGGCGCGCTGGCTGGCATCGCGTGCTACGGTGGCTTCGCTGCCCGCCGCAGCTCGCCCGCGCACCCATGCGCTCAGGTCGCTCAATGGCAGGGTCCAACCCAGTGTTTGCTGGGTGAGCGCTTCGACCGTGGCGGCACGGTGAATTTCCTGGCGCGCCGTGACCAACTCCACTTCCTGTGGCGTGCGCACAATGCGCGCGATGTCGTTGCCCAGCGGGGTAGCGAGTGTCAATTCGTCGCGCAGCGGGGCATGCTTCCAATCGAGCGAGCCGGTGAGACTTTCCTCGCCGTACTTGACCGCAAGCCGCCCTTGCAGGAAAAACGCTTGGGCACTGGTCGGTGCCGCGGCTTGTGCGTCGGGGGGGAGCGTACTGCGCGGCAGTAAGCTACATCCCCCACAAGCGAGAACGAATGCCCCAAGAATGGCTCTGGTAGCGCTTCTTCGAGCACTCATCTGTTAACAATTACTCGACCTTGGCACCTGAAGCCTTGACAACCTTACCCCATTTGACGACCTCGGCATTGATGAAGCGGCCAAAATCCGCCGGCGAACCCGGGGCCGGCACCGCCCCTTGCTGCACGAGCTTTTCACGCACATCGGGCAGGGCCAGAATTTTGTTGATTTCCGTATTCAAACGCGCCACGATTTCAGGCGGCGTGCCTTTGGGGGCCATCATGCCGAACCAGGCGGCAGCCTCGTAGCCTGCCACGCCCTGCTCGATCATGGTCGGAAGTTCAGGTGTGCCAGGGTAGCGCGTGGCGGTGGTGATCGCCAGCGCACGCAGTTTGCCCGCGCGGATATGCGGCAGCGACGGCGTAAGGTTGTCAAACATGATGTCCACCTGTCCGCCGATCAGGTCTTGCAAGGCCGGGGCGCTGCCTTTGTAGGGGATGTGCTTGATGTCGATATTGGCCAGCAGTTTGAACAGCTCGCCCGACATGTGAATCGAGGTACCTGAGCCGGACGAGGCAAAGTTGTACTTACCCGGATTTTGCTTGGCCAGAGCAATGAATTCCTGCACGGTTTTGGCCGGAATTGCAGGATGGACGACGAACACATTCGGCACGTCGGCAATCTTCGCAACCGGCAGCAAATCGCGTTCAAACGAGTGATTGAGCTTGGTGTAGAGCGTTTCCGAAATCGACTGCGCGACCGTGCCTTGCAGCACGGTGTAACCGTCCGGTGCCGAGCGTACTACCGCCTCGGTACCGACGTTGCCCGCTGCGCCAGCACGATTTTCCACCACCACCGGTTGACCCAGTGCCGGGCCCAGCTTGTCGGCCACGATGCGCGCCAAAATGTCGGTAGCACCGCCGGGCGGGAAAGGCACGATGTACTTGATCGGTTTGTTCGGCCAGGCTTGCGCCATGGCGCTGCTGGTGGCGGCAAGCAAGGCCAAGGTTGCGCCTGCGGTAAAAATCTTTTTGAGCATTCGTTGATCTCCAGGTAAATGTGAACCCGCGCCGCTGTCATTCCTGCGTATGCAGAAATCGAGTCAGCCGTTGCATCGAAGTGATTCCATTTCTAAATCATTACGAGATTAGGCGCACCGACGACGACAGTGCGCGTAGCACGGCTAGGAAGGGGCAACGACATATCGTAATGATTTAGAAATGGAATGAGGCAGATTTTCAGCGCGCCGCCCAGTTTTTGGCCGGCGAACGAATAACAGTTTGACGAAGCATTTTTCCTACTTGTCAAGCCGCTTGATGGTCGCCAGCAGTGTTTCGTTCTCTGGCGTTTTTTCGCGCGCCTCGCGCCAAATTTTGCGCGCCTCTTCATTGCGCCCGAGCTTCCAAAGCACTTCGCCCAAGTGCGCGCCGATTTCAGCATCTGGCCGCAAGCCATAGGCTTTGGCAAGCAATTCGAGCGCACGCGGCAGATCGCCCATGCGGTAAAAAACCCAGCCCAAGCTGTCGATGATAAAGGCGTCATCGGGCGAAATCTGTAGCGCCTTTTCGATCAGCGCACGGGCCTCGGGCAAGCGCTCGTTACGGTCTGCGAGCGAATAGCCCAGCGCGTTGTAAGCGTGCGCGTGGTCCGGCTTGGTGTTGATGAGTTTTTTGAGGCTGGCCTCCATGACATCGATACGGTTGATCTTCTCAGCCGTCATCGCGTGGTCGTAGAGCAAATCGGGGTGGTTGGGCAGGCGCTCCAAGCCTTTGTCGAGCAAATCAAACGCCTCTTTGTGCTGCTTGGCCTCGCGCAGAATCTGCACTTCAGTCAGCACCAATTGCACCCGCTGCTCATTGGTGGTAGCGCCGACTTGGTTCAAATGTTGCCGCGCTTCGCGCAATTTGCCGTCTTTCGCCAACACGATGCCAATGCGCGACTGCGCCTGCAAATAGTGTTCGCCATTGGGCACTTGCCCAAGCCATTTAATTGCCGCTGCAAGGTTCTTTTGTTCCTCCTCGGCCTGCGCGAGATTCAGGTACACCGCACCTTTGTCACGATGATTGGTTTTGAGCACGGCTTCGAGGTAGCGCCGCCCCTCGCTCCACTCCTTCAATTGCAAAGCGATCAGGCCCAGCGGGTAAAGCACTTCTGCGTCTTGCGGAAAATCGGCCTCAAGCTTGCGAAACGTCTCGCGCGCTTCGCCAAAATTGCGCTCGGCTGCCATCAAGCGGCCGTAGGAAAGACGTGCCTCCTTCGCCTTGGGGTTGTCTTGAATGAACTCCTTGAGTTCCGTAGCCGCAAGTGCATTCGAGCGTTTTTGCAGAATTTGCGCCGCGAAGAGCGCGGTGAATTCCCAATCCGGGCGCAAGCGCCGCGCGGCGCGAACTTCGGTCAGAGCGAGCGCATTGTCGTTCGCGTTGGCTGCGGCTTGCGCAATCGCGGCGCGCGCTTCGGCAAGCTTGAGGTAGGGTGCCGCCAGCTTTTTCACGACCTCCAGCACGGCCAGCTTGTCTTGATTGCGCGACATCAAGCGGTTGAGCTCCAAGAAGCCGTTAGCCACGTTCTCGCCTTCGGCTGCGAGCAGCATTTCAAGATGCGGCAAGGTTTCTGGCGCGCGATTGTTGTTGACCAGCAAGCCGGTCAGCATCTGCCGAGCGGGTAGCGATTTGGGTTCCAGTTCCACCCACAACTGCGCGGCTTCGAGCGCCCTTTCTTGATTCCGGTCAAACAGGGCGATTTCTGCCGCACGCTTGGCCAAGCGCGGGTCTTTGGTATCGCGCGCCAATTTGAGAAAGTTACCCAACGCCAGCGCTGTGGCGCCACGTTGCCCGGCGATTTCTGCGGTGAGCAGGTGGAACATCAGCTCACCGGTTAACTCGATGTTGGGCAGATTGTCGTGTGCGGGCTTGGCGGCATCGGCTGCGCTACGCGCGCTGCGTGCCTGCGACGGGGCGGCAGACGACTCGGCCGCCCCGCTCGACAAGCGTTGGGGCAGCGTTGAACATGCGGTGAGCGACGCTAACGCCAGCGCAGCCACGAGGGTTTTTAGCGGGCTTGCAGGCGTGGAGGAGCGCATTTTTCGGTAATCTCTGAGGGAATCACAAACCAAATCAAAATCAGCCGCTGCCCGCCTCGATCTCAATCTGACGTTGGAGGCTTTTAAAGGGCCGCAACCCGATGAATCCAACGTTCTCTGGCGATGGCTAGACTGTCGATCAAATTATGCCCGAACTGCCCGAGGTAGAAGTCACCCGACTAGGGCTGTTGCCAGCCTTGACTGGCGCGCACATCGTCGCGGTACGGCTCTCAAAAGTAGCCGCCGAGCGCGGCCTGCGCTGGCCGATTCCCGCAAGTTTGACCGCCGCCCTGCCCGGCTTGCAGATTAATGCGATCACCCGGCGCGGCAAATATCTGCTACTGCATTGCACGCAAGATCAAGCGCCACGGGGCACGCTGCTGATTCACTTAGGCATGACCGGCAACCTGCGTTTGCTCCCGATGGGCACAGCCTCGGTACTGCATGATCACGTGGACATGGAGGTCAGAAAATCTGGCAAAACAACGCTGATGCGCTACCACGACCCACGACGATTTGGTGCGGTGCTTTGGCACGACGCTGCGCAAGGGCCGGTCGAGCACCATGCATTGCTCGAAGAACTAGGCGTAGAGCCATTCTCCACGGCATTTACTGCGGAACATTTGTTCCGCGAGTCGCGTGGGCGCACGGTTGCGGTCAAGCAATTTCTGTTAGCCGGGCACGCGGTAGTGGGCGTGGGAAATATTTACTGCTCAGAGTCGCTGTTCCATGCGCGCATTCGCCCCACTCGCGCAGCTGGGCGACTGACTCGCGCTGACTGCGCGCGCCTGGTTCCGGCGATTCAATCCACCTTGCAAGCCGCGCTCGACAAAGGCGGCAGCACGCTGCGCGACTTTCGTCGCAGCGACGGTTCATCAGGCTATTTTCAGCTCGACTACATGGCGTATGATCGCGCCGGCCTGCCCTGCAAGCTGTGCGCAACACCGATCAAACAGATCGTGCAAGGCCAGCGCTCCACCTACTTTTGCTCCACTTGCCAACATTAGCCACATTCAGGAAAACCATGTCTTCACTCACACTTTCGCAAGCCAATCAGATCATCGCTGCAGCCTTCGCCAAATCGAAAGAGCTGGGCTTCAAACCAATGGGCGTCGTCGTGATCGACGATGCGGGGCACATCAAAAGCGCGCAACGCGAAGACAACGCAACCATGTTCCGCATCGACATCGCCACCGGCAAAGCCTTCGCCGCCGTCGGCATGGGCGTTTCCAGCCGCGTGCTGTTTGAGCGCGCCAAGGACAATCCGAATTTTTTCGTCTCACTCGCGTCAACCGCTGGAGGGAAATTTTTGCCGCAAACCGGCGCGGTGTTGATTAAGGATGCCAGCGGCAAGGTGCTCGGCGCGGCGGGTGCCAGCGGCGGGACGGGGGATGAAGATGAGTTGATTTGCAAGGCCGGGGTTGAGGCGGCGGGATTGGTGGCCGGGTAGTCTTAGCAGCATCGACACGAGGTGAGTTTGCGCGAAACCGTAGCTCTGTTCCCGCGAAGGGGGCAGCATCGCTTTTGTGAACCTCTTGAGGCGCGGCATGAGTATCGCTACTGCCCCGACCTGATCGACAACAAGTACACGCGATGCGGCGCACTTGTCCGCTTTCACGGCTTTGCGCGGCTTTATCGCGCAGCGTCCGGTGGACCGCAGGGTTCGGCCGCGCCGTCGGCATGGACAGCTCAGGCAGCCAGCAGTCGACACCGGGAAATGCGTGCGAGTGCTTCGCCCATGATCTCGCGAGCGATCGCTGTGTCGTAATTGGCTTGTCCCCGAAGCCACCACCCGTCGCTGAGTCCGAAGTACCGACACAGCCGCAGGTCGGTGTCTGCCGTAATGGCCCGCTTGCCCGCAACGATGTCCCCAATTCTTTGAGGGGGAACGCCGATGTCCTTGGCCAAGCGGTACTTCGTCAGTCCAAGCGGCTTCAGAAACTCCTCATCCAGCATTTCGCCGGGAGACACAGGGGGAACGGTGCGCATGGTCAAACTCCTTCAGTGGTAATCCACAATCTCAACATCCTTCGGACCCTCTGCGGTCCAAGCGAAGCACACGCGCCACTGATGGTTGATGCGAATGCTGTGCTGCCCCTTGCGATTTCCCTTCAGAGTCTCCAGTTGATTGCCAGGGGGTACACGCAGATCATCCAGCACCGCAGACCAGTCAAGCTGTTCAAGCTTGCGTAGTGTCGGCCGCTCAATATTCACCCAGCGACGAACGCGTTTTCCGAGGAAGAGCGCCTGCGTGTCCTTGCACTTGAAGCTCTTAATCGCCATTGGCAAAGCTTAACGCGTAGCATGCATAACGTCAAGCGTCAATACCGCTCAGCTGGAGCCCGCAGTGGTTGGCAATGGAAATCCATGGGGTCCACCGTAGAGTTCAACGGTGCGCGGCATTTGCGCGCGTCCGCTGGAACGGCAAGCTGGAAGTAGTGGCTTCGAGACGTTCGGCTAGCCAGACCTTATTCCATTTCTAAATCATTACGATATGTCGTTGCCCCTTCCTAGCCGTGCTACGCGCACTGTCGTCGTCGGTGCGCCTAATCTCGTAATGATTTAGAAATGGAATTAATAACAGACTGCCTTGTCACACCGAGTTTGCTGGCTTCACGATCCAGTGAGTCAATCATCCACGTTGGAAAGTCGACATTCACCCGTTTTTGCTCTTGCAGCACACGCTTTGCTTTGGACAAGTCCAAAGAAGCCGTAAGGTCGACATCCTTGTCAAACTGTTGCTCGAACTTTTTAGCTTTCATAAAGCACCACCTCTTCTGTACGTGCGCGTCGAACTGATATCAATCGGATATTTGCACCCCGCTAGGTAATGGCCCAAGAAGCGCGCCAAATGGACGTCTTCGGGCATTGGCACTGCACGCTTAATCGTTAAAAACATGGCGATGGTTTGGTGCTGTGCGTTCGGAAAATGACGCATAACGTTTGACTTAAGCGGCAGACACCGGGCGCAGCCGGGTGTCTGCCGCTTGAAGCGGTCTGGATCATTCGTAGTGCGACCACATGCGCAGTACACGCACGGTTCGCTCCTTCTTGAACACTTCGTAGACGAGACGGTGCTGGATGTTGATTCGGCGCGAGTAAGTTCCGTCGAGATCTCCTACGAGCTTCTCATCGGCCGGTGGATTCTGAAATGGATCGATGGCCAAGACTTCGAGAAGTTCTTGAGCCTGCTCCTTTAGCCCGGCGGCCGAGAGCTTCTTGGCATCCTTCAGTGCGTGCTTGGCGTAGACGACAGTCCATTTCACCAGACAACCGCCTTCGCACTCTTGCCCAGGGGCTCAGCCATACCCTTCTTGATGGACTCACGCATGCCCGGAACCGACAGTAGGTAAAGAGTCTCCTGAATGGCCTGCCAATCCTCGGCCGAAACCAAGACTGCGCTACTGCGCTTGCCGGAAATCAAGATAGGCTGATGGGATTCAGAAGTCTGGTCGATCAGTCGATACAGATCGGCGCGCGCCTCGCTAGCGGTGATGGGTGTGAGCATGGCATCCTCCTATTGGCTAATAGCGTACGTTAAAACGTACTCAAAGTCAATGGCGACGAGTCGAGGCTGGTAGACGACTAACGAGGCCGTAAAAATACCATTGAAGAGGATGTGCTGGTGCGATTTCGGGGGTGCCCGAACCCTTCCCTGGGATGGGATCGTCGCATACGCGCCATTCTGATGCGTTGATTTTTCGAGCGATGCATTTGAGAGTTCCGGTGAGAGGTTTTTTTACAGCCTCAACGTTTGAGCTCAGCGGGCACCACTCGGCACGGCCTGTGCGTGAAGCCTTACGCCTAGTGCCTTGGCAACCTTGAGGACGGTAGCAAAGCTCGGATTTCCTTCGGCACCGAGAGCACGGTAGAGACTCTCGCGGCTGAGGCCAGCGTCTTTGGCTACCTGAGACATACCCTTGGCTCGTGCGATGTCGCCCAAGGCGCGGGCGATGCCAGCTGCGTCTTCGGGTGCTTCCTCCAGCCATGCGTCCAAGTAGGCGGCCATCTCCTCGGGCGTGCGCAGATGCTCAGATACGTCATATGCAGTGGTCTTCGTTTTCGCAGACCTCTTTGTGGCCAACTTGGTCATGACTACTTCTCCACGAAGTTCCGGTTGAGTTCCAGTGCCTTGGCTAGGTCTTTGGCCTGGGTTGACTTGTCGCCGCCTGCGATCAAGAGCAGCAGTCTGTTCCCGCGCTGGGAGTAGTACACCCTGTAGCCGGGGCCTACATCGACTTTGAGTTCAGACATGCCTTCCGTCAGATTGCGATGCGATCCAGGATTGCCGTGGATCAGGCGATCAACGCGCATTAGCACCCGTGCTCGTCCCGCTTGGTCCTTCAGGCCGTCGATCCAGTCGCGGTATTCGTCCGTCTTCTCGACTCGCATCGCCGGATTGTAGCTCGAAGGCTACACAGACGCAACGAGAGCTGCGGAGGGTACTTTGTGGTGCCTAACGAGGCTGTAAAAATACCATTGAAGAGGATGTGCTGGCACGATTTCGGGGGTGTCCGAACCCTTCCCTTGGATGGGATCGTCGCATACGCGCCATTCTGATGCGTTGATTTTTCGAGCGATGCATTTGAGAGTTCCGGTGAGAGGTTTTTTTACAGCCTCAACGTTCGAGCTGAGGGGCGTGACCCGGCTTGCCGGGGCACGTCCTCTCGATTGAAGGGCTAGGCGGCACGCTGCTACGCATTGACCTGCTATTTGGCACGCTTCGCTTGGCGCTTTGCTAACTCTTTGATTCTTTTCTCGCGCCACTGAACTCTGCACGAATCAGAAAGCACTGCGGAATCTTTGAGACTCATCCCCTCCTTCAGCGGGCTCGAATAGCACTCCGAGTCTTTGAAGCTTGCAAAAGCGGAGTTTGTCTCGCGCGTGCTTTTCAGTGCCTCGGCCTGAAATTCAGCTTCGTAGTTCTTCAGCGCGCGAAGCATTGCCTGCTCTTCCTGTGCATACAACTCGGTGAGCTTTATCTGAAGGGCTGCTTCCTGCGCTAGACATTTGCTGCTGTCGTACTGCACGTAGCACTCGGCAGCTCTGGCGGACGGCATTAGTAACAATGCCCCCAGAAGAAGGATGCCAATGGCTATGAGATTCATTTGCGGTTGATCCAGGGCCTGCACATTGTCCTCGTGACGCCTAACGAGGCTGTAAAAATACCATTGAAGAGGATGTGCTGGCACGATTTCGGGGATGCCCGATCCCTTCCCTTGGATGGGATCGTCGCATACGCGCCATTCTGATGCGTTGATTTTTCGAGCGATGCATTTGAGAGTTCCGGTGAGAGGTTTTTTTACAGCCTCAACGTCAGAATTGAACGGCACGCCGCTTTTGGCGCGTCCGCTCGGATGCCGGTTGGGCGTCTTCATAGGGCGTTCGTGAACTCGTCGGGAGAAATGTCCGCCTGGCGCAAGACGCCGGCGAGCGTTCCGACCTTGACCTCGCTGTGCATCGGCACCACACAACCTTTGGGTCCGCGCCGCATGATGACGTGGCTGCCAGACTGACGAATCTTTGCGAAACCGAGATGCTCAAGGGCTTTGACGATTGCCGCCCCGGAGGTGCGCGGCAGCTTAGGCATGCGCCGGCAGGCTGAACATGGTGACTACGGGATGCCCGGGAGCGGTGAGCGGAAACTCGGACAGGTAAAGTGCCGTAGCCTCTTTCAGATTGGCAACTGCCTCCTCTACCGTTTCGCCCTGAGTGGTAGTGCCCGTCTCGGGGTTAAGCGCGATATAGCCGCCTTCTTCGGCGGGAGTAAGAACGGCGGTAAGCTCCACGGTGACACCTCGCGAGGGGGAATCACTCGATTGTCGCGCATTCCGGGTGTTGACGCCCAACGTCAACGTATGCGGCAAATCATATGCGCAGCGAAGCGGAGCTTATGACTTGTCCGCTTGACGTAATGTTAGGCGTCATCGTTAATACGAAAGCCTCCGAGTCCGACTGCGAATGCGAGGGCGCGGTCAAGTTGCGCCTGTTTGGCGGGCGACAGGGTGCCAATGAAATTCGTGAGCGACGACTTTGGCAAGCTCATCAATTCATCGCAATGGATACTGCTTTCGTGTTTGAGTCCTTCTTCAACCCCAACGTCGACTTGGGTGTGTAGTCCGTCGCGGCGCGAATAAACGGGCGCGCACACAGCTGACGAGAATGCCGAATCGACAAGTAACTGCCGACTTACGATTACAAAGACCCTTTGCCTGCGTGGATCACGCGACGATGGGTGCTGAACGAGGTAAAGCTCGCCCCGCCTACCAAGGGAACCTGATAAGCCAGTGCGTCCTCGGCCTCCGCATTGAGTTCATCGGCGTGCGCGTTGATGGTTGCGAGATCGGATGCGTCTTCACCTGCGCGAGGCCAAGCAAAGTAGGCCCTTAACGCAGCGACCACGAGCTCGTTTCGCTCCGGGGGACTAGGGGCGCGACGATCCAAGACGGCCTTGAGGTCATCGGGGAGCGCAACAATGGTATCGATTGTCATAGGCTAAATGATACGACCCGCTAGGTGCCCCTGCAAGAGTGACCGACGATTGTCACGAAGCACCGATATTTCGCACCGGCAAACTTGATGCCGGGAAATCAGGAGAGACACGAAGAGGAATGTGCATGGCTCGATTGCTGGCGGAGATGACGTCTAACGTTTGACATGAGGGGTGCACAAAAGGCGCAGCCTTTTGGGTACCCCCTCGATGGAAGGGTTCGTCCCCATCGTGGATAGCGCGCCTTCTCTTATGCAACCTGTGCAAGTGGAAAGCGGATCTCGACC
>JANLTH010000087.1:0-32659 GCA_031362865.1 Burkholderiales bacterium
CGCCCCGCTCAAAGCAAAAACTATCAGACGATGTTTGCGAACCGACCAGCCGTGAATCTCCAGCAGTTCCGGATTGTCTTCAAGGGCGCGGAAACGCTTAAAAAGTGGCGAGCGCGTAGCGAGTGCGAGCAAGCAGAGCACCAGTGAACATATCCCAAATTGCCAGAGCTGAATCGCGGTAAGCGATACAGAGCCAAACAGAATTACCTGCGAAGGAGGTCGCGCAATAGTGTGGATCTCATTGCCAAAAATTAGTGCTAACGCGTTCTGTAGCACCAATGCCAGCCCCAGTGACGCAACCAACGTAGTGCCTGGGGAGGAACGCTTGTAAAAGAACGGTCGATAAAATACGAGTTCTATCAAGCAGCCCAACAGCATGCCGAATATCAGCGTCGCTACTGCTGCCGGCCACCATGCAAGCCCAATGAGGGTGACTAGTGCATAAAAGCAGAAAGCTGCTAGTACGGTCAGCGCTCCATACGCAACGTGGAAAACGCCAAAAGTTCGATAGACTAAACCAAAGCCAGTCGCAAGCACGGCGTACGCGGCACCGTTCACGACACCAATTGCGAGTAACTGAAGGAATAAGTTCAACTGGCTGGTTTGGGTGGGCAGTGTAGGCGATGAATCTTCAGTCGTTCCTCCCAAAATCGCTTGGAGGATTCGGAAAGCTTGGGAACATCAGGAAACGCTTCGCACACCAGCCGGATCGTGACCAGATCATCGTCCCGGAAGCCCTGAAGAAGTACTGGCGGTACCACTCCATGATGTTCTAGCGAAATTTGTGCGTTAAGGACTAACCAACTAGCGGCATCCGCCTCGTACGATTGCACCATGCCCCCACGGATCAACAATAATGCGATGAGCCGATTTATGAGAGCGGTGTCGAGCCTGAATATGCCGTCTCGTTTGTACCTGAAGTGAACGATTGTGTCCTGCCGACGCAACTCTCTGATTTTTTCAAGTGTGGAGCAAGATATCTCAATTTCGTTGTAAGCATTATAAAGATTCGCACCATCACTGATGGATTGGTCAATGAGGTGCATGCTGTTTCCGATGTCCGCAATAGCTCCTTCTTTCGTTAACCACGTCACGAGATCATCGTGCCGACAGTGGCTCACGTCTGGGGAGCTACGGATGGAAGCGCGAGCGAGATCTATCAACCCGCCATCACCGGAGCCCGAAATTGCCACTACCTTTTTAGTAGGTGAAGTCGACGCGTTATCTAACTGATCACTATCCCAGTAGCGGTTGGAGACCTCTGCGCCAAAGCCGGACGCAACGACCACCACGTCGAATAGATGGGTTAGGGGGTCAGATGCGACGTGCAGTCGTATTTTTCCTGACTCCTTGGAAATACGCGATACTTTCTGCCCTAGCTTTACCTCACGACCTGGACAGTCATCGAACTCGTGCCATTGTTTCAGCAATTGCCGTGCGACGGCATTGGCCATGTCGGCCTCCCAGTTCAAAAAAGGCAAGCCCGCCTTCTTCTCCAGGGAACCCGATACCGGCCAGTCGTAAATATGTGGATGAAGATATCGAGTCGTGGCGGCACTTTGCATGTGTAGCAGCGATGCTGCCGACTCAAAGAGTGTGGTTTTAATGCCCAGCACCGTCAAGGCTAGTGCCGCTGTCATTCCTCCCGCCCCCCCCCCCACGATGGCGGCATCGTTCACGCCATCCAGTTTGCCCGATTCCGCCAACACTCGACACAGGTCAAGCGCCCGCACTTGCTGCGAGTAAAACGTCTTGCGTTTTTCAAAGCATCCGAGAACGTAGACGCCTTTCCAATTCTTCACAGCCGCCCGGCTCAGCACATGCTTTTGAAATTCGCGCTCGATTGCGCGCAGCACGCGCACTTGGTAGGCGTTCTGATAGTGCTTCCAGTCACCGATACTGGCCCTCGACGTTGACACATCAACAAACATTTTGGTTGATGCCAGGGTTGCGGCCAGCTTGGGATCAATGCCCGCCGCGCGATCCGGCCTGCGCAGAAAGTGCAAATTGTTCCAGCTAAGATCAACGGAATCATCCATCGAGAGAACGACACCACCCCACGAGATGACCCGTACGCTTTGCGACTCGAATGTTGGCTCTAGTGTCCTGTAAGGAACATAGATTAGTCTGCGAAATCCAAGCGCGGCGTTCACCGCCATGAACTTGCTTAGGTCCTCAATCTGACCCCTCAGTGCCGAGAGCGCCGAATGTTCGGCCAAGGCGGCGGTCAGAGGCTCAACTAAAGATGAGGCTTGCCTACTCACCCACCCGGTCACTGCCTCTTTCGCCGCAACGAACGTTGGCGTAGTGCGGAGGGCCAGAAACCACTTAAAGAATTGGGCTTTGATTGGGGCACCAGCCCCCTTGAACATCACAGGAATGAATTCCTGATTCATAGCCGTCTCAAGCCCTTTCGCGTAGGCCTGCACGTCGGCACCTGCCTGGCCAGATGGAATCCGAAAATGCAGTACGTCATTTTCGAACTGGGTGATCAGTTGGGTCTCTCCCTCGTCGCAGTATTCGAAGACTACAAAGCGCGGTGGCGCATCGTCTGGGTTCGCACCCCAGCCCTGGTTTCCAGCAAAGCCAGCAAACGAGAACCCGGTTGTTTGTTCCAAAAATCCGTCATAAAGAATCGAGTAGCGAGCGATCGCACTCGCCGCCTGTTGATCGTCCTGGCCTCCGAAATACAGAGGACATTGCTGAATCCACTTAAGCTTTTCGCCTTCACCTGCTTTGAAGTGGGAGTACAGTGGGTAACTCAGATACTGAATGAAATTTTTTGATCGATCGCTGATGATCCCTTTCAGCGGACCATTGACAAACGCCACTGTGTGTTCCCAAAGGAGATCTTCGAGAAATGCTTCTACGCCCTCTCCGTTTTCGGAGGATGTAAATCGTTTCAGATGCTCGTCCGTCGAAACGAGCCAGCGATAAAGATGGTCGATCTCCGTAGTCATTTCACGCAGATGAAAGTCATCAGCGAAGGGTATTCCGCTTTGGCGGTAATCGATTGGTCTTGGATGGCCGCCAAGTCGGTGGTTGGTATGTGCTCCTCCAAGTCGATCAAGCGCAAGCCCGCTTCTTTTATCGCAGCGAGATAACTTTTTAGTGTCCGGCGGTAGCTGGGTACTATGCCATAGGGGCCCCAATCCTCTTGAACCAACCCCTCTTCGAAATAGGATCGGGTCTGGTCGACCATCAGATTTCTGAGAGGGTGATGCGTTACCAACACCAGCATTCCACCTGGCAGAAGCATGTTCGAGTAGTGGCGAATAATGCCGAACAGGTCAGAGTGGTGTACGATTTCCATCGCCGAGAGCACCGCAGAGAAAGGCTCTAGTGGTTTGTAGCGGCTCACGTCCCCTTCAATAACCGTCGCGCCGTGCGCCGCCAAGGCTTCTCTGGCAACCGCACACATATCTTCACTCAGGTCAACGCAAGTTACCTGGTAGCCTTCGCGTGCGAGCACCACAGAATCGTGTCCTGTGCCGCCGCCCGCATCCAGTATCCGAGCACCCCTCGGCAAGGTGAGTAAGGGGCGCAAATAGAGGTCGCGCACCTCCGGGCGCGTCCTCTGGATGAACAATTTGACCAGACGACGATAGACATCTCTCAGAGGTGCAAAAGCCTGGCTGCCTGAGTTTGCCGACGCGCAATTCATGGCTGCTCACTCACTGCGTGCGATGGGCTTACCGCTCTTGTAGTGCCCCAAGACCACTTCGGTTCGCGCGTCCCGATTACTGTCAATACTGATTGTGCCGGAAGTACCATGATAATCTGAAATCCGCGCTAACGCGGCTCTTAGCGCGTTCTCATCTTTCGCCTGTTGCATTTCTCTGGCTAAGAGTGTGATAGTGTCATAGATGAAGGCCACCCGAAAGTCGGGCGCTTTCCCATACTTTTCCTTGTAAGCCGTTTCCAGGAATTGCTGCTCCTTTTGCGCGCTCGGAGTCCCGCTCCGAAGGGCGAATGCGGGTGCAGCAAACACCATTCCCTCAGTTGATTCCGCCGGAAGCTGCGTTACGCCAATGTTGACCGCCCCAATATTGGCGACAATTCGGTTGGGGCCAATACCTAGTTCTTGTGCCTGCCTCAGCAACGTGGAGTATTCGTTCCCATAGCCAAAGATCGCCACCACGTCCGCACCCGATGCACGTGCTTTCGCCAACTGCACGCGAAAATCTTTGTCGATCACTCCAAACTCTTCGAAGCCTAAAATGGCTAGGTCACCTTTCTTTGCCAAAATAGCATCTTTGATTGATCGCCCGTAGAGTTCGTTGGCGTGCAAAACAAACACGCCTTTGGGTTTGCGATTTTTCAGGTGGTCGAGAATGACCTGAACTTCTTGATCCCCCCCAGGAAAAATTCGGTAAAGGTGATCGCTACGTTTGGTAATTCCGGCCTGGGCCGATCCGGCGAATGAAAGAATTTTCTTCGAGTTAATAATGGGTATTGAAGCGTCCACGATCGTGGTCATATCAATGAACAACAGGTTCGGTGCGTTTGTCGCCAAAACCTGATTTAGAACGGATACCGCGTTGCTGACGCTTGCTTGACTATCCTGGTATTCGATTTCCAGTTTCAAGCTGGGATTCGCCTTTTTGGCATGCTCAAGTGCAAGTTCCATTGCTTCTCGTTTTGGTGTGCCGATAACCGCCAAGTTTCCTGTCAGTGGCAATATCGCTACCATTCGGAACGCGGAAGTCTTGGACACGTTGACGGCACGATACGCACTTGCGATCGCGACGGCTACGAGAATCGCAAGCAGAACAGCGGTGAGAATTTTGGACTTCTGGTTCATAGTTTTGGCTTTTCACAGATCTGAGAACAGGGGGGAGGTTAGCACTCCCGAGTTGATCGCGTTGACAAAAAAGTACGGGTTTGCGACACATCTAGCGATCCCGTTTGCGCGCACAACGATTGATCGCCGTTTGCCGTAGGTGGCAATCAAGCATAACTGCGCGCATCCTCAATCACTTTGCCGTCATTCGGCAACTCGCCCGGCATCACAAACAGCACAGCGGCGCGCAGCTTGGTGACATCGCGCACGCTGTCGGCAATCTGCTCTTTCAGCCCGCTTTGCGTCCAGTCGGCGATTTCGACTTTGAGCGTCATCGCGTCATTCGCCATTTCGCCGCTTACGACCAAGCGCGCTTTCAGAATTTCGGCATGGCGTTTCACGACGTCGGCCACTTGCGACGGATGCACGAACATGCCGCGTACTTTGGTGGTTTGATCGGCTCTACCCAGCCAGCCTTTGATGCGCATATTGGTGCGGCCACAGGGTGATGGCCCGGCCAGCACCGCCGACATGTCACCCGTGCCAAAGCGAATCAGCGGATAGTCCGGGTTGAGCGTGGTGACTACCACCTCGCCCACTTCGCCCTCTGCTACCGGGTCGCCCGTGCCGGGGCGGACAATTTCGACGATCAGTTCTTCATCAATAATCATGCCTTCCAGCGCTTCTGACTCGTAGGCAATGCTGCCCAAGTCAGCCGTGCCGTAGCCTTGATAGACCACGATGCCACGCTCTTTGAACCAGGCACGTAGGGAAGGTGGCAGTGCTTCGCCGCCGCAGAGCGCGCGCTTGAACGAGACTGGCGCACCCGATTCCTCCGCTTTGTCGAGAATGATTTTGAGGAAGGAGGGCGTTCCCACGTAGGCATCGGGCTGCAAATCAGCGATCGCCTGTAATTGCATTTCGGTGTTGCCCACGCCTGCGGGAATGACGGTGCAGCCGATTTTTTGCGCGCCAGATTCAAACATCGAGCCTGCCGGGGTCAGGTGGTAAGAGAAGCTGTTGTGTACCAAGTCGCCCGCGCGAAAACCAGCAGCATACATTTGCCGCGCGCTGCGCCAAAAGTCTTCACGCCGCCCTTCGGGGTCATAAATCGGTCCGGGGGACATGAAAATGCGCGCCAGTTTGCGTAAGGGCGTGGCGTTCAAGCCGCCCAGCGGCAGATTGGCGCGCTGCAAGTCTTTAAGCTCGCCTTTGCGCGTCACGGGCAATGCCGCAAGAGCCGCTCTGGTATTGACTCTTGAGGCATCTATCCCGCTGAGAATGACACTGAACCCGCTGGCGTTTTGCTGCGCATTGGCGATTTGCCGGGGCAGCGCTTGCATCAGCGCCGCTTCGCGCAGGGCGGACGGACGAGTTTCCAGGTCATCGAAGAAAGCAGTCATTGCGCAGAGCTCCGTAGTGTGTAGCGAGTGGAACGGGATGGATTAATTCCATTTCTAAATCATTACGATTGAGTCGTTGCCCCTTCCTAGCCGTGCTTCGCGCACTGTCGTCGTCGGTGCGCCTAATCTCGTAATGATTTAGAAATGGAATAAGTCGCCGATTGTAGCCAAGCGAGCCGCCATACTACTGTCCCGCAGAAGACACTTGATGCCTACTGCGGCGATGCAAATGCAGCATGCCAAGCACCACCGTCACGCCCACCAGCCCGATGCCAAAGCCGCACAAAATCAGCGTATCGGGCGCGCCTTGGCCGCTCCACACCCAGGCCGCCAAGAGTGGCCCAGCGGCTTTGAAACACTGCCCGATCAAGCCCAATTGCCCGATGATCGCCCCGTAGCGCGCCCTGCCAAACAGTTCGGTCACAATCGCGCCGCGCACGATGGTGAGCACGCCGTTGGCGATACCGTAGCAGATGATGAAACCGCCCAGCAGAAACAAATTGCCGTCCGCGAAATAGAGAAACACCATACCGCACGGCATGAGCAAACTCACGATCAGGGCCAGTTTCATCACGTGCAGGCGGCCCCCGCTCAAGAGCTCGGTCACGCGCCCCGCCACCTGCGCCACGCCGATAAAACCGGCCACCGTGGCTGCCAATTGCGCGGTCAAGCCTTGGGCTTGCAGCACATTCAGAATTTGCACTGAAACGCCCGCCAGCATCAAGGCTTTGACTGAAAACCAGATCGCGAGCAAGACGAAGGCCGGGCTGAAGAACAAGGACTGGTGTGCTTCTTCAGGCATCTCTTGACGCTGTTTTCGGATGCGCGGGGTTTCCGCTGGCACGCCCTTTGGCACACGCCATGCATTGAGCGGCGCGCTGATGCCAACGTGAATGGCGGCCAGCACAAACAGCGCATTGCGCCAGCCAAACTGTGTGACTAGCCACTGCGTGAGGGGCCAGAAAATTGTGCTGGCCAAGCCACCTGCCAGCGTGAGCCAGGTGATCGCGCGGCGTGCGGCAGCAGCATCGCCCCGCGCGGCTTGGGTGAGCACAGTGAAGGCCGGGTCGTAGAGCGTGCCTGCCATCGCGATGCCCATCACGGCATAGGCCACATACACCTGCCAAAGCGCGCTGGCCGCGCCAAACATGGCCAACCCCAGTCCAGCGAGCACTGCGCTCCAAGTCATCAAGCCGCGCCCGCCGTGCTGGTCCAGCCAGCGCCCAGCAAACGGGGCCGCCACGCCTGACATCACCAAGCACAGTGAAAATGCACCGGCCAGACTCTGCGCGCTCGCGCCCAGCTCCGTTTGCAGTGGCTTGAGCAGCACCGCAAAGGTGTAAAAAAGTGCGCCCCACGCGGTGGTAACGGTCAGCGAGAGTGCCGCAAGAAGCGCTCTGGTATTGCCTCTCGGGACCTCTGTTGGAGCCATTATGAATTGAGTTTAGCGCTCAGCAACTGCGCGGCACCCAGACCAAGCAGAGCACCCACCGCTTGCGCGGCGATGAACGCGGCCACGCCGCCTGGCGCGATACCTGAAAAGGTGTTGGTGAAGCTGCGTGCCACGGTCACGACCGGGTTCGCAAATGAGGTGGACGCGGTGAACCAGTAGGCCGCCGTGATGTAGAGCGCCACCAGCGCCGGAAGCCAGGCGCGGGCGTGCCGCGACCCTAGGCGAATCGTGAGGATCAAACCGAAGGTGGCGACCACCTCGGCTACCAGCAAGCCGCTGCTGACGCGCACTTTGGTGCTGGTTTGTAACCAAGCCAAGTCGAACATCACATGCGCCAGCCACACACCGGCGAGCGCCCCGGCAAGCTGGGCCGCCGCGTAGGGGGCGAATTCGCGCCAGCGCTGTTCACCAGTCACACAAGAAGAGAGGGTCACCAACGGGTTGAAATGCGCGCCCGAAATCGGCCCAAGGAGTGCGATCAACACCACCAGACCAGCGCCGGTTGCGAGCGAATTGCCAAGCAGCGCCAGCGCTGCATTGCCCCCGCCCAAACTTTCACCCATGATGCCGGAGCCAACCACGATCGCCAGCAGCATGAGAGTGCCCAAAAATTCGGCGAACAACCTGCGGCTCACGACAGCGAGCCGATCTGGTCGAGCGCGTGTTGCAGGTCGGCACGCGGCATGGCCTCGAAAGGCAACGCAAGAAAGGCTTGGACGCGCCGGGTGAGAATGCCGTGCGCGGTGGCGAAGGCGGCACGGCGCGCCGCCAGTGGCTCTACGTGCGCTGGGTCGTCCACCCCCCAATGGGTGCGTAGCGGTTGCTGCGTCGTTGCTGAACGAAACACCGGGCACACTTCGCCCGCTGCACTAGCGCAAACGGTAATCACCAGGTCCAGCCGCGCGGTGTCGCTGTGCGCAAACTCATCCCACGATTTGCTGCGAACGCCTGCGGTAGCGATCCCTTGCTCTGCCAGCCGCTCCAGCGCTTGCGGGTGAACGCGCCCGGTGGGTTGGCTGCCCGCGCTAAAGGCGCGCACGCGCCCCTGCCCCAAGTGGTTGAACGTGCATTCACCGAGAACACTGCGCGCTGAATTGCCGGTACATAGCACCAGTACCTGCCAGGGGAAGGCGGCTGCCGTCATGCGCCTGGGCGCTGGGAGATGGCCGCTTGGGCCGGGGCTGGGGCGCAGCACGCGCTGGCAGCTTTGACTTCTACTGCTGCCGACTTTGCGGTATCAGCACCAAAGGTGGGGATGCTGTTGAGCGTGTGATAGGTCTCCCAGGCGATGCCTTGCGGATCGGTGATCCAGTACTTTTCCGACTTGGCGTAGCAGCAGTTGGCGGCGTCGGTTGGCGAGGCGGCGATGGCAGCGGCATCGACCTGCGCGCGCAGTGCCAGCAATTCGCTCGCTGAATCGACTTGAAAGCCGATGTGGTCGATACCGGCCGCCATGCCGCGCGCCGAGATTGCGAAATTGATCCGCGGGTCATCAAGCATCCACTTGGCGTAGTCGGGCTGGGTCACGGCGGGCGGCGCGCCAAACATGGCGGAATAAAAGCGGACATTGGCGGCAAGATCATCGACCGCCAGGTGGAGATGAAAGCGTTTCATTGAGTGCTCCTTGAAGTGGCAAGAGTGACAAAAGTGGCAGGTTTCAGCGCCGGTTTGCAAGCAGATGCTGGCGCGCACGGCGCTGTGTTTCCATCGCGCGCGCAGCAGTTGGTCATCATGAAATCCAGCAGATCGGTCATCTGTGAAAAATTAGCGGCGTAGAAGATGAAGCGCCCCTCATTTTTTGGCGTGACCAGCGCCGCCCGTGAGAGCTCTTTCAGGTGAAACGAAAGCGTGGCGGGCGGCAAACCCAACTCCGCTCCGATCTCCCCGGCAGCCATGCCCGAGGGGCCCGCCTCGACCAGCAAGCGAAAAATGCCCAAGCGAGTTTCCTGGGCGAGCGCACCTAAGGTTTGAACAGCAGCTTTAATTTCCATATTTCCAATATTATAGAAATATAAAATCTCTGTCAAGCAAATCGCAACACCAAGATGCAAAGGCGAGAATCCGGTTCTTCCCTTAGTGCAAAGACTTCCCAAGTTCATGGTTGACGTTTTGGTGATTGGCGGTGGTAACGCCGCCCTGTGCGCCGCGTTGATGGCGCGCGAAGCGGGCGCATCAGTGCGATTGCTTGAAGCCGCGCCTAAAGTGTGGCGCGGCGGCAATACGCAGCACACCCGCAACCTGCGCTGCATGCATGAAGCGCCGCAAGACACGCTGGTCGAGGCCTACCCCGAAGAAGAATTCTGGCAAGACTTGCTCAAAGTCACCGGTGGCCTAACCGATGAA
Organism: Burkholderiales bacterium; assembly: GCA_031362865.1. Lineage (GTDB taxonomy): Bacteria > Pseudomonadota > Gammaproteobacteria > Burkholderiales > JAEUOS01 > JANLTH01. The sequence goes on from JANLTH010000087.1 coordinate 9,983, forward strand.
AAGCTGGCCCGGTTGGCGATCCGCCATTCCGCCACCTGCCGCGATTGGATGCGCCGCCATGGCGTACATTTCCAGCCTTCGCTCTCAGGTGCCCTGCACACCGCGCGCACCAATGCTTTTTTCATGGGCGGTGGCAAGGCGCTGGTCAATGCCTACTATCGCAGCGCCCAGCGCCTGGGCATTGAGATTCGCTACGAAGCGCCGGTGGACAAGCTTGAGATTGAGAGCGGCGAGTTCATTGCCGCATGGAGCAAGGGCGAGCGCTTGACGGCAAAAACCTGCGTGCTCGCGGCCGGCGGGTTCGAGTCCAATCGCGAATGGCTGCGCGAATCTTGGGGGCAAAACGAGGCAGGTGAATGGCCGGCGGAAAACTTTCTGATTCGTGGCACACGCTTTAATACTGGCGTGGTTTTGAAGCTGATGATGGATGCCGGGGCCGATATGATCGGTGACCCGAGCCAATCGCATTGCGTCGCAATTGACGCGCGAGCGCCACTCTACGATGGTGGCATCTGTACGCGCATCGACTGCGTTTCTTTGGGCGTGGTAGTGAATCGCGACGCGCTGCGTTTTTACGACGAAGGCGAAGATTTTTGGCCCAAGCGTTACGCCATTTGGGGGCGACTGGTCGCTCAGCAGCCCGGGCAGATTGCCCACTCGATCATCGATGCCAAAGCAGTGGGCCGCTTCATGCCGCCAGTGTTTCCCGGCATCAGCGGCAGCACGGTCGCTGAACTGGCGCAAAAACTGGAACTGGACCAAGCTACCTTTGTGAAAACGATCAACGACTACAACGCCGCCTGCCGGGTCGGCAAATTCGACCACACCGCGCTGGACGACTGCCACACCCAAGGCGTGACTCCCGCCAAAACCCACTGGGCGCGAGCGCTCGACACGCCGCCGTTCACCGCCTACCCCTTGCGGCCCGGCATCACCTTCACTTACCTGGGGCTCAAAACCGATGAACGGGCGGCAGTGTATTTCAACGGCAAATCTTCTGAGAACCTTTTTGTGGCGGGCGAAATGATGGCAGGCAACGTGCTGGGCAAAGGCTACACGGCCGGCGTGGGCATGACCATTGGCACGGCGTTTGGGCGGATCGCCGGGCAAAGTGCAGCGCATGCGGTGGGAAAGGAATGGCATGCAAACGCTTAACGCACTCACCCAAGAAGCCCGTGCGCTCGCTTCGGGCGATGGCATCGCGGCAGAAAGCGAAGTCGCTCGTATTTTGCAAATCTGCAACGCGTGCCGCTATTGTGAAGGCTTTTGCGCTGTTTTTCCAGCGATGACTCGCCGCTTGGCCTTTGACAAGCCAGATGTGCATTACTTGGCCAACCTGTGCCACAACTGCGGGGCCTGCCTGCACGCCTGCCAGTATGCGCCACCACACGAATTTGCCGTCAATGTGCCGCAAGCCATGGCCCGCGTGCGTGCCGTCACCTACGCTGATTACGCTTGGCCCAGCGCCCTGGGTGGTCTGTATCAGCGCAATGGCCTGACCCTGGCGGTGGCCCTAGCCTTCGGCCTGGCGCTCTTTCTGGTGCTGCTGGTAGCCCGCAATGGCGGACTGTGGCACGCGCCACTGGCGGGCAATTTCTACAAGGTTTTTCCGCACAACACCTTGGTACTGATGTTTGGCACCGTGTTTGGTTTTGCGATGCTGGCGCTGGCTTTGGGCGTTGCGCGTTTTTGGCGTGACGTGCGGCCTGGAGAATCGTTGGCCACCGGCAGCAGCGCCGCTGCGCGCGAAGCCACACTGGCGGCACTCAAGCTGAAGTATCTCGGCGGTGGGCACGGTGAAGGCTGCAACAACGAAGACGACCGCTTCAGCCACGCGCGGCGCATCTTTCACCATTTCACCTTTTACGGGTTTGGCCTCTGCTTTGCGGCAACCAGCGTGGCCACGCTTTACCACTACCTGCTCAAATGGCCCGCACCCTACCCAATGACCAGCCTGCCTGTGCTGCTCGGCATTGTCGGCGGCGTTGGGCTGCTAGTGGGCCCGGCAGGCCTGTGGTGGCTCAACCTGCGGCGCGACCCGGCGCATGGCGACATGGCGCAAAAGCCGATGGATTTGGGCTTTATCGCGTTGCTGTTTTTGACCAGTTTGACGGGCCTGCTGCTGCTCTTCCTGCGCGACACCGGCGCAATGGGCCTGCTGCTCGCAATCCACCTAGGCGTGGTGATGGCGCTCTTCTTAACTTTTCCCTACGGGAAATTCGCGCATGGTTTTTACCGTGGAGCCGCGCTGCTCAAATTTGCGATTGAGAAGCGGCTGCCGGATCGCTTGGGGGTGGGTGGGGATTGAGGAAGCGGAGCGCGGAAGTCAGGCACTTCTCTGCCGCACCAATCGCACTTGCAAATCACAGCCGACGGCGCGCGCGTAGCGCTTGAGGGTCACAAGTGACGGTGCGTGTTTGCCCGCAGACTCCAATCGCGACGCAGCACTCTTGGTCGTGCCCATCCGCTACGCCACGGCATCCAGCGTCAGCCCGGCGCGGGAGCGCGCCTTGAGCATCTGCGCCGCAACGGTGTACTCGAGTTCGAGCGCCTCGTAGGCTTGCGCAAAGCCTTTACGTGTCTGAGCCTTGGCGAGAAAGGCCTGGTGGTCATGGGGAACAGGGGCGTATTTCAGATCAGCCATGGAGTAACTCCTTCAAGCGCGTGTGCGCCAATTTCAGATCACGATCAAGCGTTTGCCGCGACTTCTTGACGAACGCATGCAGCACGATGATGTTTCTGCCAGACATGAAACAGTAGAACGCCCGACCGATGCCTGCACGCCCTTTGGGCCGTTCACAGGCCGGGAATACATACCCTTCGGGCTATTGGCGATCATCAAATAGCGCCCGAGATGGAATATGGTCCTCTTGGGTTGCGTTGATGTGATCGCCGCAAAAGCAACATTTCGGATGCTTCCTCAGGAAATCTTGGCGCGATTTGGAACGGCTACTCGCAGACATTTTCAGCCTCTAGAAAGACAAAATGCGTAGCGGATTAGCGGTCGGGACGAATCGCATCTTGCAATCAGTCATGCCAACTGTTCTGCCGAGAGTCCGAACGCTTGCGCAACTTTTTCCAGCGTTGCACGGCGTGGGCGCTTGACGGCTTCCATCTGCGCAAACGCAGCCTGCGAAACACCTATCCGTGCCGCGGCTTCCGCCTGGGTTAGCCGCAGGTATTGGCGCCAGGCCTTGATGGCGCTCGCGCCATCAACCTGCGCACTGACGACAGCATGCGGAATCATGCCGCGCGTAAACCCTCCGGTGATGCGCTGGAACTGTGCATAAGGCACGACGACAAATGCGGGTGTGCCGTCATCGCCCAAAATTGTCTGGAAATCAATACGTGCGTTCATCGCGTTTGCTCACTTCCTCAATGCTGACAATGCGAGCGGCCCCACCCTCAAAGTCGAAAAGTACCCGATACGCGCCAACCCGCAGCCGATAGCGGAATTGGTGGGCGGTCAGCGCTTTGACACCTGCCCCAAACGGAAACTCCGCCAGCTTTTCTCCCACGGCATCACGAATCTGAACCAGAGCGAGGCGGTCGAGCTTGAAAAGCTGCTTCCTGGCTTTCGGCTGCCACTCGATTTGGTTCATCCTGGAATTATAAGTATTAAATAAGTGATTTTCGGGGAGGCAATGTTGCGATGATCGCGCGGCAACGCCTTTCCCCCAACTGATCGCCTCAGTCTCGTGGCAGCGTCCGCGCCACCACATAATTCGTCACCCGCGCAACTCCGGCCTCCTTCAGCACTTTGGCCAATTCGTTCAGGGTGGCACCGGTGGTCATCACGTCATCGACCACCGCGACATGGCGTCCGGCGAGGCGAGCTTCAACAAAGCCTGTCGTGCGAAACGCGCCTTTGATGTTACGGGCGCGCTCTTTCCATGGCAACTCAGCCTGTGGTGGCGTGTGGGTGGTGCGTTCGACGATGCCGTCCCACAGCGGCAGATGCAGCGCTTGGCGCAGCGATTGCGCCAGCAGCAGCGACTGGTTGTATCCGCGTTCGCGTAAGCGCAGCGGATGCAAGGGCATCGCCAAGAGGCAATCTGGTGGCGGCTCTTCAGGCATATCCCGGCAGCGCTGGGCGACTTGGTGGGCGATCTTTTGCGCCAGTAGCGGGGCCAAAATGATGCCGTTGCGGTACTTAAGGCGTTGCACCAAATCGTCCGCCGGGGCTTCGTAGGCGAAGGCCGCGATGGTCGCGTCGTAGTGCGGTTTATGCGTCAGGCAGCGCCCGCACACCGCGCCCAAGGGCGTGGCTAGCGCGCATTGCGGGCAGGCGGGTTGCGGGGCCACGGGCAAATCAGCCTGGCATCCCGCGCACACCACGCCGGCGCGGCTCACTCCGGCGCAGAGCAGGCAGTCTTGCGGGAGTGCAGAAAAAAGAGCGGCCAAGCGCATCAAGCGGTGTAGGTAAGCTCGCGCGATTTGCCGCGAAACACGTGGTAGGAGTAGATCGAGTAGGCGATGATGACGGGCAGCACGATCACTGCGCCTACCAAAATGACCTTGAGTGATTCAGGCGCGCTGGCAGCATCCCAAATCGTGAGTTGATCGACCACCAAATACGGGAACAGGCTGTAAGCCAAGCCGTAGAAAGCGAGCAGCACAATGCCCACGGTACCAGCGAATGGCACCCAGTCACCATACTGGTTGCCGGTCGCCAGGCGCGTCGGCAAGCGTCGCAAGCTGCGCTCGATCACGAAGAACAGCAGCGCGGTGGCGATAGGTACGGGGGCCAGCAGTGCGAGGTAGGGCAAGGTGAACCATTTGTCAAAAATCCGTGTGCTCACCAGCGGCGTAACCACCGAAATTGCGAGAACACCAAGCGCTGTCAGCCAGAGCGCGCGCCGCGCCCAGCCGATGGCACGCAATTGCAAGCTGCCCTCCGTTTTCATCACCAGCCAGGTGGCCCCGAGCAGCGTGTAGCTGGCGAGCAGGCACACCGCGATCAACGCGGCGAAGGCGAGCGCGGCCCAGGTGGTGCTGAACCCGAGAATGTAGCTGCCCAGCATCCACCCTTGCGCGAGTGCGGCGAGCACAGAGCCACCGTGGAACAAGTTGTTCCACCAAGGCTGGGCGGACGCTGGTGCCTTGCCGCGAAATTCGAAGGCCACACCGCGCAACATTAAGCCTGCCAACATCAGCGCCACCGGTAAGTACAGCGCTCCGAGAATCACGCCGTGCGCCGCTGGAAAGCAGGTCAGCAGAATGCCCACGCCCAGCACCAGCCAGGTTTCGTTCGCGTCCCAAAAAGGGCCAATGGAGGCGATCATGCGATCACGATCAGCCGTATGGGCGTGGCGCAGCAGTATGCCGACCCCGAGGTCAAAGCCGTCGAGCACCACGTAGGCCAGCATTCCCAAGCCCATCACGGCGGCGAAGATAACGGGCAGCCATTCGTTGAAGCCTAGGTTGGTGGGGATCATGATGCGGCTCCTTGCAAAGGAAACTGGCCGGACCCGGGGGACGCACTAGTGCAGTGTTGCATGCTGTTTGCGACTTAAATATGCGTCTTTTTCCCCGACTCGTCGTTGCAAATGCTCGTCATGCCTACGGGCATGCCTGCGCTGTGCGCCTAGATTCGGGAAAAAATCCATCATTTTTGTAAGTCGCAAACAGCATGCAACACTACACTAGCAGGTTCGCCCGCCTTGCGCGCCAAGTGGAATACCACCGTCACATAGGCCACCAGCAGCGCCAGATAAAGCGCGATGTAAAGCGCCAAGGTAGTCCAGAGCAGCGGCGTGGGAATTTGCGCAGCAGCGTCTGCGGTGCGTAGCACGCCATAGATCAAATAGGGCTGCCGTCCCATCTCAGTCACATACCAACCTGCCACCGTGGCTACCCAGCCTGAAAAACTCATTGCCACCAGCACGCGCGCGAGCCACGGTGCCGGTGCGGCGCGCCGGCGCATTTGCCACGCGCCGAGCCAGCCGATTGCCAGCATCAGCAAGCCCATACCCACCATCACTCGAAATGCCCAAAACACCGGTGCCACGGGTGGATGCTTGCCGATGAAGTCGTTCAAACCCTTAACCTCGCCATCGAAGTCATGCAGCAGATAGCCACTCGCCAGCTTCGGGATCGCGATCTCGAAGCGGTTGATGCGTTTCTCGCCGTCCGGCAGCGCAAACAGCACAGCGGGCGCGCCGCGCTGCGTTTCCCAAATGCCTTCCATCGCCGCAATTTTGGCTGGCTGGTGTTTGAGTGTGTTCAGTCCATGCAAATCACCCAGCACGATTTGCACGGGCACAGCTACCGCTGCCATCACCAAGCCGGTACGTAGAGCAGAGAGCACCGCCGGTACACGGTCGCCACGCAGCCAGCGGTAGGCAGAGATGCCGGCCACGAGGAAAGCCGCCGTGATGAAACACGCGGTCATCATGTGCGCCAAGCGGTAGGGGAATGAGGGGTTGAAGATGATCGCCCACCAGTCCACTGCGTGCATCACGCCGTCACGCAGCTCAAAGCCTGTCGGCGTTTGCATCCACGAATTGAGTGCGAGGATCCAGAAGGCGGAAAGGCTCGTGCCACCTGCTACCAAGAGCGTCGCCAGCGTGTGTACGCGGTTGCTCACACGGCGCATGCCAAAGAGCATGATGCCCAAAAAAGTGGCTTCAAGAAAGAAGGCGGTCAACACTTCATACGCCAGCAAAGGCCCCGCGATATTGCCCGCCACCTTCATGAATCCTGGCCAATTCGTGCCGAATTGAAAGCTCATCGTGATGCCGCTGACCACGCCGAGCGCAAAGGTCAGTGCGAACACTTTGACCCAGAATGCGTAGGCATCCATCCATTTGGCATCGCCACGGTGGTTAAAGCGCAGCTTGAAAAAAAGCAGCACCCAGGCCAGCGCAATTGTGATCGTGGGGAAGAGGATGTGAAAGGTGATATTCGCCGCAAACTGGATGCGGTGCAAACTCAGAGGATCGATGCCATCAGACATGATGCTGCTTCTTTCCAGGTGGGGTCGTTTACGGTTCCGATGCGGGATGCGCGGCGCGCTTGCGATTGCCGCCTGCGCCCAAGGTGAGCTTCTCTTTGAATTCAAGGAATTTGCCGACGGTTGCGCCCAGTTTCATCAATTGCTTGAGCGTCGGCTCGTCCAGGCGCTGCACATCAGTAAACCATCCGGTGACCAGCTCGATCAACTCGTGCATCGCCCGCATGCGCTCCTGCGCGAAGCGGTCGGCCTCGTTGCCCGGTGCTGCCAGCAGCGCATCGCGCAACATCGTCAGAGTGGGGTCTACCTCGCGCTTGCGGCGCTCTTCGGCGAGGGTGCGAAAGATCGCCCACACGTCGTCGGGCGCAGAAAAATACTCGCGCCGATCGCCGGGCAAATGCTGCAAGCGCACCAGGCTCCAAGAACTCAGTTCTTTTAAGCCCATGCTCACGTTAGAGCGCGACAACGCCAGTGCATCGGCAATTTCATCCGCATTGAGCGGGCGCTCGGTGGCGATGAGCAGCGCATAAATTTGCCCCACCGTGCGGTTGATGCCCCAGCGGCTACCCATTTCACCGAAATGGAGGACGAAGCTTTGCACTAATGGGGTGAGATTCATGGACTTCCAGAATTTTCAGTAATTAGTGAAATTATAGGAAATTGGCTGAGTTGCGTCAAGCTCTGCTTCCTGCGGGCATCCAGTACAGGCACGGAAGCCCGTACCTACCAATCGTCGCCACTCGGACGAGCCTCCGTGCTCGTCGGTCAAAAATTTTGTCGCCCGATCTGCGGCACAATGCAAATTTCCATGGAGGAGGATTTGCATGAAAAACACGTTCGCGTTGACGCTCATCGCCCTGCTCGCCGGTTGCGCCAGCGCGCCGACTGATAAACCCTTGCCCAGTACATCCTCCGCTGAAGTAGGCGAAATTCGCGCCGGTTCCGGCTATCTGAATGGCTACTTGCCACGCGCAAGCTTGCCGAATAGTTTGCAGCTGCTGCCACCGCCGCCGCCTGCGGGCACGCCCGCACATGCAGCAGACGACGCAGCCCAGCGGGCTTCGCAAACCTTGCGGGCCACCGCACGCGGCGAGTTGGCCGCGCGCGATGTGATTCTCAAATTTCCCGCAGCGGCCGACACGTTTACCTGTTCGCTGGACCTGCCCATTTCAGAAGCCGCCACGCCGCACTTGAACATGCTGCTGCGCCGCACCCTGGCCGACGCGGGCCTGGCTACGTACGCGGCAAAAGACCACTACAAGCGCGTGCGCCCATTTGTACAATTCAAGCAAAGCAGTTGCAGCCCAGCAGAGGAAAAGCATTTGTCCACCGACGGTGCTTATCCATCGGGCCACGCCGCGCTCGGCTGGGCCTGGGCGTTGATTCTGACCCAGGTCGCACCAGAGCGAACCGATGCGCTACTCTCGCGTGGTTACGCCTTCGGGCAAAGCCGCGTCGTGTGTAATGTGCATTGGCAAAGCGATGTTGATGCCGGGCGCACCGTGGGTGCTGCTGCCGTGGCGCGTTTGCAAAGTGATGCGCTTTTTAACGCGCAATTGCGGGCGGCCAAAGCGGAGGTTGATGCCGCGCGCGCCAAGGGTGTGAAAGGTGGCAACCCGGCAGTCGATTGCGCGGCAGAAGCAGCGGCGCTTTCTCTCAAATAGAGCGGTCGGCAGGAGGGACTTTTGCCATCATCCTAGCCAAAAACTGTGCCATGAAGAACCGCTCTGGTAGCGGTTCTTCAGGCACTTACTTTGAAGAATTAGACAGAGCGCGCTTCTTCGGCTGGTGTACTTCGGAAGCGCGCCGCCGCCTCGGTTTTGCCGTGGCCGCCGCCGCCTCTTCCGGCTTGGGGCGGAACAGCACCAAAATTTTGCCGATATGCTGCACCGGTGCGGCTTGCAGTTCCTGACACAGGGTTTGGTAGGCGGCTTCGCGGGCGGCACGGTCGTCACCGGCTACGCGCACCTTGATAAGCTCGTGTGCGCCCAGCGCAACATTGGCTTCGAGCACCACAGCGGGGGTCACGCCATCGTTGCCGATCATGACAACCGGGTTCAGTGGATGGGCGCGCGCTTTGAGGGCTTTACGTTCGGCGGGAGTGAGCTGGAGCATGAGGAGAATTTGAGCGCACCGTTGAAGGCGCGTAACATGGTGAACTTGCTCGCATTTTAGGCTCTTCCATGAACGCTCCCTTGTCCCCCCTCGCCACCAAGCATTCCTCGACCTCGATTGAGATTCTGCGCACCTTGATCGCTTTCGATACCACGTCGCGCAATTCCAACCTGCCGCTGATCCACTGGGTGCGCGACTACTTGCAAGCGCATGGCGTGGTATCCAAGCTGGTATTCGATGCCTCCGGGCAAAAAGCCAATCTGTTCGCCACCGTCGGCTGCGGCTCTGGCGCAGGGATGATCTTCTCTGGCCATACTGACACGGTGCCAGTCGATGGGCAGCCCTGGACCAGCGACCCTTATCAATTGATCGAGCGGGGCGACAAGCTCTACGCGCGCGGCAGTGCCGACATGAAAGGCTTCATTGCCTGCGCCTTGGCGCAAGTGCCTGCCTATCTAGCGCGCCCGCACGACCGGCCGTTTCATCTCGCGCTCTCGTACGATGAAGAAGTGGGCTGCCGGGGCGTGTGGAGCCTGGCCGAAGAGATTCTCGCCAGTGGGGCCAGTGTAGCTGGCTGCATCGTCGGCGAACCTTCGTCGATGCAGCCGATTGTGGCGCACAAAGGCACGCATCGCTTTCGCTGCTGCGTGACCGGCCAAGAGGCGCATTCGGCGTTGCCGCATTTGGGGGTTAATGCGATCCACGCGGCGCATCGGTTGATGACCTTTTTGCTCAACGAAGGCGACGCGATCGCCGCGCGCGAAACGCCCGACGCGGCGTTTGAATATCCCACCTCAACCCTGTCGCTGACGATGATCGACGGCGGCACAGGGCAAAACATTGTGCCGCGCAATTGCAACGTACAGGTGGACGTGCGCACCGTGCCCGGCACTGAGATCGAACATCTTCTGGCGAAGGTGCGCGATTACGCGCAAACCCTGGAACCGGCGATGCAGGCGGTGTCGCCGGACACCGGCATTGAGATCGAATTCCAGTCGAGTTCACCCGGCTTTGGCATCGAGTTGGACGCGCCTTTGCTGCGCTACGTGGAACAAAAAGCGCAAAGCACGCGGCGCATCAAGGTGGGGTTTGGCACTGAGGCTGGCGTGTTCAGCAAGTACAACATCCCGACCATCATCATCGGGCCGGGAGATATTGCCCAGGCGCATCAGGCCGACGAATTCGTGGCGGTCGAGCAACTGGCGCAGTGCGACAAGTTTTTGGCGCGGGTTCTGGCCGAACCGTTCGTTGCAGCGGTTGCTTAAGTTGGGTCTTGAAAAACGGGCCAAGGGCCATATCAAGCCGACGCGCAGCAATTCTTCCAATCGGTGGATGCATGAGCACGTCACCGACCATTGGGTGCAGCAGGCAAAAAAACTGGGCTATCGCTCCCGCTCCACCTTCAAGTTGCTTGAAGTGGACGAAAAGTACAAGATTCTGAAGGCCGGAATGACCGTGGTCGATTTGGGGGCCACACCCGGCGGCTGGTCGCAACTAGTTGCGCCCAAAGTGGGCCCAAGCGGGATGACCATCGCGATTGACTTGATCGAGATGCAGCCGCTGAAAGACGTGAAATTTCTGCAAGCCGACTTCACCGAAGAGGCGGGCCTGCATGCGCTTGAGGCCGCACTCAATGGGCGTGCGGTAGACCTTGTTTTGTCAGACATGGCCCCCAATATCAGCGGTATTCCGGTATCGGATGCAGCAAAAACGATGTATCTGTGCGAACTGGCACTCGAATTTTGCGCTGCGCATTTGAAACCGAATGGCGATTTTTTGGTCAAGAGCTTTCAGGGTGTCGGTTTCACCGAGTTTTTGCAGGCAATGCGCGGGCAGTTTGTCAAAGTGGTTTCGCTCAAACCGGAAGCCTCGCGGGACCGCAGCGCGGAGTTGTACCTGCTGGGGCGTGGTTTCAAGCAGAGTGTTAAGGTTTAGAATCAACAGCTTGCGTCAATGTTGACGTGGTGATTACGCAGTCTTGGTCCTTTCGGATCATCAGGGAGTGTGGCTTTGAACGGTAACTTCGGCAAATTTGCAATCTGGATGGTGATTGCGCTCGTCCTTTTCATGACCTTCAAGCAGTTTGAAGGCAAGACTGGCGCGGCGGCTGCATCGCACATGCCTTACTCCGAGTTTCTTGAAGAGATCAAGAATAAGCGCGTCAAGTCAGTCACCATCGACGACCGCACCATTTTTGCCACCACGCTGGAAGACAAACGCATCAAAACCACGGTCACTTATCTTGATCGCGGGTTGATCGGCGACTTGGTCGCCAGTGGCATCAAGTTTGACATCAAGCCAGCCGAAGAGCAGTCGCTCCTGATGCAAATTTTGATTTCATGGTTCCCGATGCTGCTCTTCATCGGCCTGTGGTTTTATGTGATGCGGCAGATGCAAGGCGGCGGTCGTGGCGGTGCCTTCTCATTTGGCAAATCGCGCGCCCGCTTGATGGACGAAAACAGCAACCTTGTCACCTTTGCCGACGTGGCGGGCTGTGATGAAGCCAAAGAAGAAGTCACCGAAGTAGTCGACTTCCTTAAAGACCCGACCAAATTTCAAAAGCTGGGCGGGCGCATTCCGCGCGGTATTTTGATGGTGGGTTCACCTGGCACCGGTAAAACTTTGCTGGCGCGCTCGATTGCGGGCGAAGCCAAGGTGCCGTTCTTCGCAATTTCCGGTTCCGATTTTGTGGAGATGTTTGTCGGCGTGGGTGCGGCGCGCGTGCGCGACATGTTTGAGCAGGCCAAAAAGCAGTCGCCTTGCATCATCTTCATCGACGAAATTGACGCGGTGGGCCGTCAACGCGGGGCCGGTTTGGGCGGCGGCAACGACGAGCGCGAACAAACGCTGAACCAGATGCTGGTCGAGATGGACGGCTTTGAGACCGGCCAAGGCGTGATCGTGATCGCCGCTACCAATCGGCCCGACGTACTTGACCCGGCGCTGTTGCGCCCCGGTCGCTTCGACCGCCAAGTGATCGTGCCGCTGCCAGATGTACGTGGCCGTGAGCAGATTCTCAATGTGCACATGCGCAAAGTGCCGATGGCACCGGATGTCAAGGCTGACATTCTGGCCCGTGGTACGCCCGGCATGTCTGGTGCGGACCTGGCCAATCTGGTCAACGAAGCTGCCCTCTTTGCAGCGCGCCGCAACAAGCGCCTGGTAGACATGGACGACTTTGAAATGGCGAAAGACAAAATCATGATGGGCGCGGAGCGCCGCAGCATGGTGATGGACGACGAGGAAAAGCGCAACACCGCCTACCACGAAGCGGGCCACGCACTAATCGGCAAATTGATGCCCAAGAGCGACCCCGTACACAAAGTCACCATCATCCCGCGCGGCCGTGCCTTGGGTGTGACCATGAGCCTGCCCGAGCGCGACAAGTATTCCTACGACCGGATTTATCTGCTCTCGAAAATTGCCATGCTGTTTGGCGGGCGCATCGCCGAAGAAGTGTTCATGAATCAGATGACCACCGGTGCCTCAAACGATTTCGAGCGGGCCACCCAAATGGCACGTGACATGGTGACCCGCTATGGCATGAGCGACGCGCTCGGGCCGATGGTCTATGCCGAAAATGAAGGCGAAGTATTCCTCGGCCGCTCGGTCACTAAAACTACCAATGTGTCGGAAGCGACGATGCAAAAGGTTGACCTCGAAATCCGCCGCATCATTGACGAGCAATACACTCTGGCGCGCAAGCTGATTGAACAACACAGCGACAAAATGCACGCGATGGCGAAAGCACTGCTTGAGTGGGAAACCATCGACGCGGAGCAGATTGAAGACATCATGCAAGGCCGCTCACCGCGCCCACCCAAGCCGCCCGCACCCGTGCAGGCCACGCCGCCACCGGCAGCTACGCCGCCTGCGGGCAACGCGACTGCACCTGCCACACCGACCACGCCTGCTCCGGCGGCGTAAGGGAGTCAGGGGTGAGGGGTGAGGGAGCGGCGGCCTTGCCGCTTCTCATGGGCATCGTCAACCTGACACCTGATTCGTTTTCTGACGGCGGCTTGTTTCTCAAGCCTGATGCTGCCATAGCCCATGCCAAGCGGCTGATTGACGAAGGGGCCGATTGGCTTGATTTGGGGGCCGAGTCGTCTCGCCCCGGTGCTGCACCACTGCCTGAAGAACAAGAGCTGGCGCGGCTCTTGCCCGTATTGCGTGCCTGCGCCAAGCTTGGCGTGCCAGTTTCTGTCGATACCTACAAGCCCGGCGTGATGCGCGCCGCCATTGCTGAAGGTGCGGCGATGATTAACGACATTTGGGGATTTCGCCAACCCGGCGCACTCGATGCAGTGGCGCACGCCGATGTGCAACTGTGCGTGATGCACATGCAGCGCGATCCGCAAAGCATGCAAGAAGCGCCGCGGTACCACGATGTGGTCACCGAGGTGTGCGACTTTCTCGCTGCACGTATTACCGCGCTGCAAGCTGCGGGTGTGGCGCGCGGCCGCATCGTGATCGACCCAGGCTTTGGCTTCGGCAAAACGGTGGCACACAACCTGGCCCTGCTGCGTAATCTGACCGCGCTCGAAGCGCTTGCAGTGCCCGTGCTGGTAGGCCTCTCGCGCAAATCCACGATCGCCAAACTACTGGGCCACGGCCCTGAGAAAACTGCATCTGACCGATTGCACGGCAGCGTCGCAGCCGCTCTATTGGCGGCGCAGCGCGGGGCTAGAATTTTGCGGGTTCATGATGTGGCGGCAACGCGCGATGCCCTGGCAATCTGGCGCGCCGTCGTAGCCACCTGAAATCAAATTAAATAGGGACAGTCCCTATTTAATTCCGATGGATTCCGCTTTGCTGGAGACTGAGTTGAGTCGAACATACTTTGGAACAGATGGCATTCGGGGCAGGGTTGGCACGGCCCCGATTACGCCAGATTTTGTACTGCGTTTGGGCTATGCCGCAGGCCGGGTATTGGCCGCGCAGAATGGCTCGACCAAGCCCACCGTGATTGTGGGCAAAGACACGCGCGTGTCGGGTTACATGTTTGAAGCCGCGCTCGAAGCTGGCTTCACCGCCGCCGGGGTCGATGTGCGCATGGTGGGGCCCCTGCCAACCCCGGCGATTGCCTACCTCACGCGTGTGCTGCGCGCTCAGGCCGGTGTGGTTATCAGCGCCTCGCACAACCCGTTTCACGACAACGGCATCAAGTTTTTTTCCAGCGCCGGTACCAAGCTGCCCGACGCATGGGAAATCGCGGTCGAAGCCGAGATTGCCGCAAACAAGACGGTGGGCTGCGTCGATTCGGCCAAGCTGGGCCGTGCCCGCCGTGTGAGCGATGCCTCGGGGCGCTACATCGAATTTTGCAAGAGCACCTTCCCCCCTGATTTGTCGCTCAAAGGCATGAAACTGGTGGTCGATTGCGCCCATGGCGCGGCCTACCAGACTGCGCCTGCGGTGTTCCACGAATTGGGCGCGGATGTGACGGTTATCGGTAATCAACCCGATGGCCTCAACATCAACGAAGGATTTGGGGCCACCCACCCGCAAGCCTTGGTGCGTGCCGTGGTGGCAGCCGATGCCGATGCCGGGATCGCGCTGGACGGCGATGCCGACCGCATCATCATGGTTGACCGCGAAGGCAGCGTGCTTGATGGCGACCAACTGCTCTACGCGATTGTGAACGAGCGTGCCGCGCGCGGCCCGGTGAGCGGCGTGGCGGGCACACTGATGACCAACCTGGGCTTTGAGCAAGCGATGCAGCGCCTGAAAATTCCCTTCGGGCGGGCCAAAGTGGGCGACCGCTATGTGCTCGAAATGCTGAGAGAACAAGGCTGGCTTTACGGCGGAGAAAACTCCGGGCATATCTTGGCTCTCGATTGCCACAGCACCGGCGACGGCACGGTAGCCGCCTTGCAGGTGCTGGCTGCGGGTTTGCGCAGCGGCACTGATTTGGTGACGCTCAAAACGGCGCTGCCACTCTTCCCGCAGAAAATGATCAATGTGCCATGCCCGAAGAGCTTTGACTGGCGTGCTTCTTCAGGCATTAGTGCTGCAAGCGCGGCTTCAGAAGCGGCTCTTCAAGGCAAGGGCCGCGTGCTGTTGCGCGCATCAGGCACCGAACCCGTGCTGCGGGTGATGGTGGAAGGGGAGGATGGTGTTGCCGTGGCGCGTGAAGCCCAGGCGCTCGCGGCAGTGGTCGCTGTCGAAATTGCAAAGGCGGCGTGACCATGGCGCAACTGATCGACTTGTATCGCATGATGGCGCGCATCCGAGCCCTTGAAAATGCCGCCGAAATTGCCAGCCAGGGCGGTGTGCAAGCCTGGGGTATGGAAGCGGCTGCCAAGCCTGCCTTGGTGCGCGGCCCGCTGCACCTTTCGACCGGGCAAGAAGCGGTGGCTGCGGGTGTGTGCGCGAACTTGAAGCGCGCTGACCTGCTCACCTCCACCCATCGCGGGCATGGCCACACCTTGGCAAAAGGGGCCGACCTCACGCGCATGATGTGCGAGCTGTTTGGGCGCGCGCCAGGCTTTAACGGCGGCAAGGGCGGCTCGATGCATATCGCTGATTTTTCGGTCGGCATGCTGGGCGCGAATGGCGTGGTGGCGGCAGGCATTCCGATCGCCACTGGTGCCGCTCACGCGCTGAAATTGAAGAAGACGGATGCGATTGCCGTGTGTTTTTTTGGCGATGGCGCAGCCAATCGCGGGCCGTTTTTAGAAGGCATGAATTGGGCCAAGGTCTACCACCTGCCGATGCTCTTCGTCTGTGAAGACAATCGCATTTCGGCCACTACGGCCACCGGCCCGATGACCGGCGGCGAGGGCGTTTCGGTGCGCGCCCAAAGCATGGGCATTGCTGCTACCAAGGTCGATGGCAACGACGTGAGTGCGGTCGATGCCGCCAGCGCGCGGCTGATTGCCGGGGTGCGTGCCGGTGGCGGCCCGGCTTTGCTGCACGCCGTCACCTACCGCTTCAAGGGCCATGTATCGGTGGACCCTGGCACTTACCGCGACGCGAATGAAGTCGCCGCGGCGTTGAAAAACGACCCGCTATTGATCGCCCGCGCACAGTTGCAAGGGCAGGGCGCAGCGCTCGCCGACCTCGATGCAATCGACCAAGCCGCCCGCGCCGAAGTAGACGCGGCGCTGGCCGTCGCCGAGGCAGCACCCTGGCCGCAGTTAAGCGCGGCCTATACCGATGTCATGAATTCGCACCAAGGGATGTGGCGATGAGCACCACGAATAGCACCATCACCAAGGAACTCACCTACGCCGAAGCTGCTTGCGCCGCCCTGCGTGAGGCGATGCAAGCCGATGCCAACGTGGTTGCACTCGGTGAAGATTTAGGCCGGGGCGGCATCTTCGGCCAATACCGTGGTTTGCCGGAGGAGTTCGGGCCCGAGCGCATCATCGACACGCCAATTTCTGAAGCCAATATTCTTGGGGCCGGGGTCGGTATGGCGCTGGCTGGTTTGCGCCCGGTATGCGAGATGCGCGTGGTCGATTTCGCGCTCTGCGCGATGGACGAGATCATCAACCAAGCAGCAAAAAACCGCTTCATGTTTGGCGGCCAAGGCCGTGTGCCACTGGTGATGCGCATGCCCATCGGCATCTGGTCGGCTTCAGCCGCGCAGCATTCGCAATCGTTCGAGAGCTGGTTCGCCCATGTGCCAGGCCTGGTGGTGCTGTGCCCGGCCACGCCGCACGACAACTACGCGCTGCTCAAATCAGCCCTGCAATCCGGCGACCCCGTGATCTACATGGAGCACAAGGAGTTGTGGGGCAGCAAGGCACCAGTTGATACCAGCGAGGCCGCGCCGATTGGCAAAGCCAAGATCGAGCGCGAAGGCGCTGATCTCACCATCGTGACCTGGTCGCGCGGCGTGCAGTACGCGCTGGATGCCGCGAAGACCCTTGCTGCGCAAGGCTCTTCAGCCGAAGTTATCAACCTGCGCTCGATTTGGCCATGGGATCGTGAAGCGGTGTTGCGATCGGTCGGCAAAACCGGCCGGCTGCTGGTGGCGCATGAGTCGATTCAGGCCGCCGGATTCGGCGCTGAAGTCGCGGCGAGCGTCGCAGAAGCGCTGCCCGGCGTGCGCGTCAAGCGCCTAGGCGCGCCGCGCATCCCGGTGGGATATGCGCAAGCGCTGGAGAACGAGTCGCGCTTGTCGGGAACGAAGATTGTGGATGCGGCAGCGGTGCTGCTCAAGCCTGGTGCACTTTGATGGCCTAAGCGCGTGAAATTCGGATCGATTCTGAGACTGCTGCAACCACAAACAGGTAATATGTACAGTGGTATAGCTTGAAACGCATATCTCGACTTGCCGCCGGTCAATTCGCTACTGTCAACCGTGACAGCGGGAGTGCAAGCCAAGCAAAATAGGACTCATGATGCCCCGAAGGATCAACGCCGACAAGCCACACCTTTGGAAGCGCGACATCGCCGCCTCGGTTGACCAATTCAACCAGTGGTTCATGCGCTTCGCCCCCGAGGCGTTCCGCTCGACGCGCGTCAAGACTACCGAGGATGTCAAAGCTGCGTTGCGCGCCACGAACGATCTGCGCGCAATCGATGCGGCCACGCTCAAAGAACATCCGGCTGCGCTGGCGACCCTGCGCATGTGCACAGCTCCGCCGCTTGCCGTCGACCGCCTGATCGGCCTGGCTGACGCAAGCAAGAATCTCGTCGGGCGAATGGAAGCTGGCAAGCTTCCGATCCGGATGAGTGGCGCTGAGCTGAATGTGGAGTTGGCCAAGCTGTGCCACATCATTTCAAGGCTTCTGGATCGTGACATTTTTCCTTGGCTGAACGCCGCGAAGGCCCCCACCGAGCACGAGCGCGACCGGGCGTCTACAATCGTTGCTGACCGTCTCTGCAGTGCAGTAGCAAACCCGATTGTCCGTAATGCGCAGGAACAGCGGCAACTCAAGCTGATCGGTGCTTGGCTCGACGCGCGGGGCTATGCGAAGCAAGCGCACCCTAGTGGGAAACCGCTGACTGAAATGCAGGCCGCGACCTACACGTTCCGCATGAACCTTGCAGTCGGCAGGGCGCTGAAAGTGAACATTCCGGTTGACGTAGTGATTCAACCCAAAAAGTTGCGCCGTGACCGGCTGCCGATCCTAATCGAAGCCAAATCTGCGGGTGACTTCGCCAACACCAACAAGCGGCGCAAGGAAGAGGCCACAAAGATCCACCAGCTTCAAGCGTCGTATGGCAAAGGAGTGCCATTTGTCCTGTTTCTTTGCGGCTACTTTGGTAGTGACTACTTGGGTTACGAGGCTGCCGAGGGCATCGACTGGGTCTGGGAGCACCGCATCGACGACCTCGTGAAGCTGGGGCTGTGAATCTCATGTTCACTTTGGAAGACCATGCGATTGAAACGCGACGGCAGACCCTGCAAGCCGACATCGACACCCAAAAGTCCGCCGGCGAGCGAAATCGCCTCGGCCAGTTCGCCACGCCCAACGCCCTTGCTGTTGAGATTGTGCGCTACGCTGAATCATTCATTGACCGAGATCGCAGCACTATTCGCTTTGCAGACCCTGCACTGGGCTCGGGCAGTTTCTTTTCGGCTGCGCTTTCCGTATTTGGCTCCAAGCGAATCGGCAGTGCGGTCGGTATTGAGCTCGATCCTGCATTCGCCGATGCTGCCCGCGCCCTTTGGGCCAAGGCCGGTCTTGAAGTGGTGCATGGAGATTTCACACGAGTCGTCGCGAGCGACTCATGCCCGCCCGCGCCGAATGTAATCTTTGCGAATCCGCCCTACGTCCGGCATCATCACCTGAGCCGCGAAGATAAGGAGCGCTTGCAACATCTCGCAGCCAAGCTGACCGGGGTTCAAGTGAGCGGCCTTGCAGGCCTGTACGTCTACTTTCTACTGCTCGCTAGCGCCTGGATGGAAGAAGGTGGTATCGCCGCTTGGCTGATCCCTTCCGAGTTCATGGATGTCAACTATGGCGCGGCACTGAAGGGCTTCCTCGCTGATCGGGTCACGCTGATCCGTGTACACCGCTTTGACCCCGACGATGCACAGTTTGGTGATGCCCTTGTGTCCTCCGTTGTACTCGTGTTCAAAAAAACGCGGCCCGCCGCTGCGCACGCCGTCGAATTCACCTTTGGCGGCACGCTGGACGAGCCACAGGCGCGCGAAATGGTTTCCCTCGAACGCTTGCGCGCTTCGCGCAAATGGACCGCCTACCCCAACCACGCTAAAAATGACCGGCATACGCGGGGTGATGGTCATGGTCCCAAGTTGGGTGATTTCTTTCGGGTGCAGCGAGGCATCGCCACCGGCTGCAACAAGTTTTTCGTACTGGATCGGGTGGAGGCTCTGCGCCTCGATCTTCCGAACCTCTACTTGCGTCCCATCCTGCCTAGCCCACGCCATCTCAAGACCACGCGTGTTGATGCGGCCGAGGATGGTTATCCGCTGCTCGATCAACAACTGTGCGTGATTGATTGCAATCTGCCCGCGGCGATTGTCGAAACCAAGTACCCCGCGCTCTGGGACTATCTGCAATCGGCCCGGTCGCTCGGTGTCATGGAAGGCTATCTGATTAACAAGCGCAGCCCTTGGTACAAGCAGGAACAGCGCGCGCCGGCACCTTTTCTGTGTACCTATATGGGGCGCGGCACGGACGACAAGCAGCCGTTCCGTTTCATCTGGAACCGCTCGCAAGCGATTGGCACGAATCTCTATCTGATGCTGTATCCACAAAACGGCTTGGCAGCGATGCTGAGCCAGCATCCTGAACGTGCGCAGATGGTTCACACTTTGCTAGGTGGAGTCACGGGGCACGAGTTACGCGGCGAGGGCCGGGTTTATGGTGGAGGGCTGAACAAGATTGAACCGAGCGAACTGGCGCGGGTTTCGGCGAGATCGTTTGTTGATATTTGGCCGGAGCTTGGGGCTGAGGCAGGTAGGCAAGGTCGAATTTTCGGGTAAGCTGCCGACGCACAAAAAGTACGACCGCAGTACGGTGTCCGGCTCTCAGATCATTTAAATTTTCCGAGAAAGCTATGCAAGAGTAACTCTCGTTAGCGAAGGAATTTTGTATGAATAACGAAAAGCAAGCTTCGCTGGTCAATGCGTTGAGGAAATCCGGCTTTACGGCGGATCACGCGTATCTCATCAATGCACCCAAGCGGGATACGGAAAGCTTTGCCAGAAATCGCAAGCACCTGAAAGCTAACACGACTGCCTATTGGGATATTGGAACTGACAATGCCATTTCTATCGGAGACCTAGTTGTTCTTGCGTTGCCCAAGTCTCAGGCTGCTGTCTACCCAAAGCTTATATATGCTGGCTGGCTCAAGGCACTCGATCCACCAAGGGGCTCTGGCTGCAAGTTCTTGCTTAGCGGGCTGCGATTGATCGACGAGATTGACTCTGGCTTCAAGGAATACATCCTTCCATACGGCGGATATCCACAAAGAAACAATACTGCGCGATTGGAGCTTTCTCGACGATCTTTGCCCAGTGACCCGAACCTCGGGCTGACCGCTGACGAGCTGGCTGCTCTGGATAGCATTGCTTCGGACAAGAATTTGAACGGCACAGAACGAAAAGCGCAGACGTTGGCGCGGATAGGCCAAGGAGTGTTTCGTGCAAAGGGATTGAGGTTGTGGAAATCTGCATGTTCAGTCACGGGCATACCGGTCAAGCAAGTGCTGATAGCGTCGCACATAAAACCTTGGAGTAATCCCAGTTCCAGTCCCAAAGATCGTGTGTCGCCCGACAATTGTTTGATACTAGTTGCAACGCTTGACCGACTTTTCGACGTCGGGTTGATTTCGTTCAAGATGTCGGGGGAAATCGATATTTCAACTCTCGTGACCGCCGAGAATAGGCGTGTGCTTGAACGTCTACTACTTGGTTTAACGGGTTTACGTACATCTGTGCTGCCAAGCGGGCGATTAAATATCGCGCAAAAAGCGTATTTGGCCTTTCATCGAAGAATGCACGGGTTCGCGCCCTAAATCCCCAACGGATCCACTTCCAAATACCAGCGCACTTGCCGAACCTTGAGCGCATGCAGTTGCGCGAGCCATGCTCCAAGAAAGGCTTGTAGCGCGGCTCTTGAGGCACTTTCGAGCAGCAACTGGGCGCGCTCTTTGTTCCTCAGGCGAGTCAGGGTCATTGGCACCGGGTCGTAGAGCATCACGTCGGCTTTTCCTGCCATTTCCGCCACGCTGGTGCGGCGCGCTTGCTTCAAGAAATCGAGTGCCTTCTCCAGCGTATCGCTCTCGGCGCGCAGGATGGCTTGAAAGCCGAAGGGCGGCAGCCCGGCCGCGCGGCGCTCTTGCATCAAAGCTTTGGCAAAGCTCTTGAAATCATGTTTTTGCAGTGCGCGATAGAGCGGATGCTCAGGGTGCTTGGTTTGGATTAACACTTCGCCAGGCAGGGTGTCGCGCCCGGCGCGTCCGGCCACCTGCATGAGTTGCGCAAACAGGCGCTCGCTGGCGCGAAAGTCGGCGGAGAACAGCGCTGCATCGGCATTCGCCACCGCCACTAGGGTGAGTTGCTTGAAGTCGTGGCCCTTGGCGAGCATTTGCGTACCCACCAAAATATCAACCTCGCCCGCGTAGGCGCGCCCTAGCAGCTCCTCAGCGCTGCCTTTAGTGCGCGTCGAGTCGCGGTCGATGCGCAGCACGCGCGCTTGCGGAAAGGCGGCTTCAAGGTGCGCTTCAAGCCGCTGCGTGCCTTGCCCGTAAGCGTGCAAATCGACATTGCCGCAGGTCGGGCAGGTGCGCGGCACGCGCTCTTCCCAGCCGCAGTGGTGGCAGCGCAGGCATTGGTCGTTTTTATGCCAGACTAGGTAGGCGGTGCAGCGTTTGCAGTCACTGATCCAGTGGCAGGCAGCGCACGAAAGCACCGGCGAATAGCCGCGCCGATTCAAGAAAACGAGTGATTGTTCGCGCCGTTCAAGCCGTTCGCCAAGTGCTGACCACACCGGCTCGGCCAGGCCATCGCGCAGCTTGTTTTCGGTCAGCGGGATCAGCCGCACTTTCGGCAGCGTGGCGCTGGCCACCGCGCGCGATGTCATGGAGAGCCGCGCGTAGCGGCCTTCTTCAGCATTCGCCCAGGTCTCGAGCGAAGGCGTCGCCGAGCCCAGCACAATGGGAATCCGCAAGTCTTTGGCGCGCCATACCGCGACATCGCGCGCTGAGTAGCGCATCCCTTCCATTTGCTTGAACGAAGGGTCGTGCTCCTCGTCCACCACGATCAGCGCCAATTTGGGGAGTGGTACCAAAATGCCCAGCCGTGTGGCGATCACAATCGGCGCGGCCCCCGACGCTGCCATCAACCATTGATGCAAGCGCTCGGTGTCAGAGAGGCTGCTGTGCAGCGTGGCGATGGGCAATGTCGGGAAACGCGCCGTGAAGGTTTCCAGCAGGCGCGGCGTGAGGTTGATTTCGGGCACCAGCACCAACGCCTGGCGGCCTTGGGCTACCACCTGGGCGATCACTTGCAGGTAGACCTCGGTTTTGCCGCTACCAGTAATGCCGTAGAGCAAGTGCGGCTTAAACGTGCCAAACGCGGCGCAGAAGGCGGCGGCGGCAGCGGCTTGGTCGGGGGTTAGGGTGCGTGAGGTGAGTGGTTCGGCGTGACTGGGAGGGCCTTCCCTGACCCCCGCCCTCTCCCC